>NZ_JACVOP010000001.1:1225207-1229257 GCF_018882365.1 Polynucleobacter sp. 71A-WALBACH
GAGTATACCGCTAGTACTGCGCACAATGAGTTTGTTGCTGGTCAAAATTACACCGACAGTATTACGGTCGCTACTGCTGATGGCACCACCCAAGTAATTACCGTGACCATTACCGGTACCAATGACGCTGCAACATTCAGTGCAACTAGTGGTTTATTAACCATTGTTACTAATGCCAATACATCTAGCCTTACATTAACAGGTGGGGAGGGAATATTATCTAGTTATTTTACGGATCCAGAATCTAGTCAGGTTGGCCTTAATTCGCGAACTATTATTGCTGGCTCCATACCTACCCTCACTATAGCTAGCATGGGTTCTACCCCCCTCCTTATTGCAACAGTTGGCGACCTCACGGTTAGGGAGAACACTGGAGCGTTAGATGGTAGTTTTAGTGTAATTGCTACCGATGGCACTAATTCAAGCTCTGCAGCAACTGTTGCTCTGAATAATAACCTTAATACAGTATTAACTCTCAATGCTGAAACAACAGGCGATTCAATTATTTGGAATGCACAAACTGGGGCTAGCACACTAACCGGAGGCGCTGGTAATGATTACCTGGTTGGTAATATTGGCGCTGATACATTAAGTGGTGGATCAGGAAACGACAGCTTAGTTGGTGGCGCTGGCGCAGATATTCTGACTGGTGGCATAGGGGCAGATACCTTCATCATTAATACAAGCAATTCTTTAGCAACCGTTGGTGGAACTGGAAATTCCGGAACAATTAGTGGATATGACGTTGTTAAGGATTTTAATAATGTATTGGATACCTTGGATTTACAAGGTACTGTAGCTGTAGCATCGGACACTCTTGCTACTAATGGTACAGATTCAACTCTGACTATTGCTGGTGCAACTGTTAAATCTCATGCAATTAGTAATGGCATAGTTACCTTTGATGATGCCGATTCTTACTCAACCGCATTAAGCTTAACATCGGCTGCCAACGTTGCAGCAGCAGTTCAGTATTTAAAGGCAAATATTCTTGGCGCAGCAAATACCGTGGTTGCATTTACTGCCACTATCAGCTCAGTAACCCATACCTATATTTATGAGCAACTATCTGCAACGGCACCCGGTACAACAGCAGCAAATTCTTTGTTGGTTGATCTTGAGGGCGTAACAATTGCCGATCTCAGTTCTCTGATGGCTACACGTATAACTCCAATTGCAATTGATTTAAATGGCGATGGTATTCAATATCAAAGTCTTGCTGCTGGTATTGCGCATGATTATGGAAGCACGGGCCAAGCACTCAATACCGCATGGATATCGGCTAACGATGGTTTATTGGCCCAGAAACTTGAAAACAGCAACTTAAATATTACCTTTTCCACCCATGCTGGTGAGACTGACTTGCAAGGCCTCGCCAGGGCCTATGACGCGAATCATGACAATGTCTTTGACGCTAAAGATGCTGGATTTAATGACTTTGGTATCTGGCAAGATGCTGATAGCGACGGCATTGTTGATGCTGGTGAGTTCCTATCTCTAGCTGACCGCGGTATTCTGAGTTTGTCTTTAACCTCCGATGGAGTGATTCACACGGCAGCTGATGGCGATGTCTTAATCTATGGCCAAACAACTTACACTATGACCGATGGCAGTACTGGAATTGCTGAAGACGTAGCGTTTGCAGTAAGCTCTGTTGGAACTGATGCCAATGGCGTCCAAGATGTGTATCAAATTGCTTCTCTTGCCGAAAGTCCATTGGCTATTAATGACTTTAATGTGAATGATGGTGATTATGTCGATTTGTCTGCCATCCTCAATCCTGCTGACAGTACTCGTTCAGTCATCTCAATTGATCAGGATGGGGCAACAGATTCTCACTCAACTATTACAGTCAATATTGGTGGTGTCGACTATGAAGTGGCCACTCTCTACGGTAAAGAAATCGGCGTGCCCGATGCACTTGGTATTGCAGGCGGTTCCTCATTAAGCGATGCTCTGCAAGGAGCTAGCTGGACTGACGTAGTTGATGTCTCAAGCGATCATGGAGGCCCTGCATCGATTTCTGCGGCAGGTGGTTCTCTCACGAATAGCTATAGTAATGAATCTGGGGATTGGACTGTACAGATTAAGTCAGGCACAGCTACTATTGATGCGGCTAATAAGCAGATTAACTTTACAAGTGATCATGCGGGCAATGAAGCCATTATTACAACGGCTGATGGGACTGCCCATGAGATTACTAATGTAGACAAGATTTTGTGGCATTGATTTACTGTGGTCAAAAGCTCAACTCCAAAGAAAAAAATGGGAGTTTATATTAAAACTAGGCTATCTGGTTGAAAACACCTACCTACAGCAAGGAGCAGCCTTTTACCGCAAGCAAGCCGGTCCTTACCTCATAGATGAAGATGAGCTGAAGAGTCGCAACTCAAAAGGTCGCTTCTAGATGCTCAGGCCTTCAAAAGCACCATCCAGAATTGATTGGCTGTTACAAGCAAATGCTGAGGGAGCTCTTTCTTAATTGGGGCTTTTAGATTATCAATAAGCATGGGTATTTGTTAATTTTTATATAACTATAGTTATATAACTAATATCAGGCTTACATAAGTACATATCTACTATTACAGTCACAACAGATCGGGTAATTGCGCCTTAAAAATTTACTGAAAAGAAGTCATGGCTGATAGACCAAGTAACGCACCAACAACTCAACAAGTCAATGATGCTCAGCATCTTGATAATATGACGTCCTTGCAGCAACCCAGCGCAGCGGAACAATCTCCGATTACGCAAAATGGTGAAGTTAAGGGCGATGCCCCCATCCCTACAACGCCAACCCCAAACCCAGATAATCCAAGTCTTTTTAACGAACCAAAGAACCCCAATAATAAAGTTGTTGAGGTGGATTCGCAAAAACCGAGTGAGGCTCTAGATGAGGGGACGATTTCAAATACCCCTAGCGATCAGGGTAGCAAATTTACTGAGAATCTAAGTGGATTAAAGGGTGATGCGGTTAATCTGACGCTCACCGTTCAAGCAAATGAACTAGGAAAACAAGGTGATACGCCGCCAGAATTAGATCCAGGTGTAAACAAAGCGGGTGGTAATAGTGGCAATCAAGGCTCTACAGGCGGTGGTGGAATACCTCGTGCTGCCCAAGCTCCAGCAGGAACACCCGCAGCTGCATCGCCTGCGTCTCCAACCTCATCAGTATCGCAACCCAATTCCCCAACAACTACGCAAACAGTAGAGCCGGCTCGCAGTGTTGAAGCTGCACCTACAACCACCACGCCTCAGGCGCCAAATCCAGTTACACCTCAAGCACAATTTATTCCTGAGGAGCCCAGAGCAAACCAAGCAAGCATCCTAGCCCCAGATTCTCAAACCATCTCGGAAGATTCAACGGCAGTTGGTAATGTATTGGGTAATGATAGTGATGTGGACTCTGCTTTGACGGTAACTAGTTTTAGCATAAATGGCATTACCTACACTCCAGGTCAAGCAGCAGTGCTAACAGGTGTTGGTAGCGTCACTATTGCGGCTGATGGCGCCTATCTTTTTACGCCTGAGCCCAATTGGAGTGGTGCAGTACCAACAATTGGCTATACAACTAATACTGAAAAGCAGTCGACCTTAACGATTACCGTCAGCCCAGTAGACGATAGCTTTACAGATGCAAATGAAAGCATCACGGTTGCAGAAGATAGTAGTGCGACCACAGGTAGCGTACTAACAGGTACGAGCAGCGTGGATGGGACAGTTACAGTCAAGAGCTTTGTGATTGCTGGCAGTGCGACTGTGCATAATGCCGGCGACACAGTGACCATCACTGGCAAGGGTGACATTACCCTGAATGCCGATGGTAGCTATAGCTTTACACCCGCAGCGAACTACAACGGCGCGATCCCGGTCATTACTTACACCTTGAGCGATGATGCTGGCCTCACCGCCGGTGATACCTCGACCTTAACGATTACCGTCAGCCCAGTAGACGATAGCTTTACAGATGCAAATGAAAGCATCACGGTTGCAGAAGATAGTAGTGCGACCACAGGTAGCGTACTAACAGGTACGAGCAGCGTGGATGGG
>NZ_JACVOP010000001.1:1229352-1239246 GCF_018882365.1 Polynucleobacter sp. 71A-WALBACH
TAGCTTTACACCCGCAGCGAACTACAACGGCGCGATCCCGGTCATTACTTACACCTTGAGCGATGATGCTGGCCTCACCGCCGGTGATACCTCGACCTTAACGATTACCGTCAGCCCAGTAGACGATAGCATTACTCTAAAAGTTGTTGCTTGCAACGCGGACGGTACAACTGTCCTAGGTGCAATCAATAGTGGTGCAGAAGGCACAAGCTTGCATTACAAGGTACTCGCTTATGGACCAGATGGCACTACGGTAGTTACTGGCCTTGATGGTACTGCCGATGTGAGTGTTACCTTTACCAACGGAACGTCCTCCAGTGCTGATTACAGCGCCACTGTAGCGACAGTAAAAGTAGGTGCAGTATTTGATGCCACCTTAGTCGATGATTACTTTAAAGATAGTGGTGAGACCTATACCGTCAGCTTGACCGGTGCAATGCCAATCCAGTCTGTATATGAGGCAGTCACACTCTCAGACAGTACAGTAACTTCTACAATTACCGATGAAACTGCCAATGATGTTCCCGAAGACCTATCCTCATATGATGACAACGATCGGGTAACCTTAACCCTGGTCTCAACTGATGCATCTGGCAATATTATCAATGGGGGAACTGGTAACTCTGCATTTGAGGGTGGCTCAGCATATTACAAGGTAATTGCCCTTAATGATGCTGGAAATGTAGTCTCGGGTGTTGCTGGCACTATTGGAATTTCATATACGGATATCACTACATCATCGGCAGATTACACAACGCCCACAACAACGTCAGATATTGGCACTGTTTTTCAAATTAATGCTAGATCTGATGGTGTAACGGAGATAGCAGCAGAATCACTAAACGTATCGCTTGTTGATGCAAGCTTTAATAATGCATCTTTGTATGAAAATATTGCATATTCTGGTGTAGTCACCACTACGATTGGAGACGCAATTACTGTTTCCGATGTTGTGGTAAATGAGGGCAATGGAAACTATGCAACCTTTGTGGTGAATTGGTCCAGTACTGCAAATAACAAGGCAATTACACTTAATGTGTCTAATGCCATAAGTTCTGGTGTTACTGCGCTTGCGGGGTCGGACTATGTTGCTAACATTGAATATAGGCTAAATGGAGTTGGTAGCTGGATTAGTTTAAGTAATGGTAATACCGAAGTCTTCACTCCTAGCTCTGCTGGATATGCTGAAGTAAGGGTTGCAATAAAAGATGATGTCTTGGCTGACGGAAATGAAACATTCAAGCTCACCGCTAGCTTTACAAATGGATCAACTTACAGATCTACGGGAACAGCAACAATCATTGACGAGACCGCCAATGATAATGATGGCGCAGGCACTCTTTCTGATAATGATGTTGCCTACACATTCAAATTAGTAGCGGTGGACTCAAGTGGTGTAGTCCTGAGCAATATCTCAGCTAATTCAATGGGAGAAGAATCGGGAAGCCCTGGAAATTCTGCTTACTATAAAGTAATAGCAGTTGATGGAGCTGGAGTTGCGCTTGGATCCCAGCCTTCGGGTAAGGTCATTGTTGCTATTGGCGACCAGCAAGATACGGCAACGCCTAGCTTTGATTACACCTCAGATATGCGAAGAGAGGTAGATATTGGAACAAGATTCTCTGTTACCTCAGTCAACGATACCCAGAAAGATACCGGAGAAACTTTCAAGGTTAGCTTGATTTCTGGAACATTCAGCGATGCTGAAACTTATGAAAAAATAGCTTACGACACAAATCAAGTTACAACAACAATTACTGATAATGATACTAATCCTGCTGTCCCAATAGCCAAGCCCTATGTGCTGGATATTGTTGAGGGGGCCAGTCCCGGCGCCTCTCAGAGTCAGTCTATTAATACAAATCTAGTTATTGTTATTGACGTATCTGGAAGTATGGGCACAACAGATTCGGGAGCATCCAAAACCAGGCTGACTTATGCCAAGGAGGCTGCGAGCGCATTAATTGATAAGTACGCAAGTCTTGGAAATGTAAGCATCCAAGTTGTTTCATTTTCATCTACAGCTACCAATAAGAGTGGCAGTATTTGGGTAAATTCGGCAACTGCTAAATCTCAGATTGGTGCATTATCTACTGGCGGCTATACAAACTATGATCGGGCAGTCGATTCAGTGATGAGTACGGTAAAGTACACTGCGCCTGGAGTCCAGGCCGGAGCTCAAAATGTTTCATATTTCCTTTCCGATGGAGCGCCTACAGAAGATAGCGCTGGCGTAAGGAATACCTCATTTGGTATGACTGTCGGTTCATCTGCGTATGAGAATCAAGATATAGGCATCCAATCTGGGGAAGAGTGGTCTTGGAAAAACTACCTTAATAGTAATTCGGTAGTTTCTAATGCAATTGCGATTGGTAAGGGTATGACAGTCGCAAGCACTACGTATTTAGATCCAATTGCCTGGAATGGAGCAACTGTTAGCAACTCTAATGCCACATTAGTTAGTGATATTTCTACGCTAACGGCAACTATAGTCCCAGCAACTCCAGCGCCTTCCGCTGCCTCATATTCATATAATTTATTAGCGCAAGCTCAAGCAGAGGCTGGTCCTGACGGATGGCTGGATGGCACTCATAAGTTAGTCTCCGTTCATTACGGCAGCAACACCTATATTTTCAGTGATGCTAGCCCTACATATACATTTAATATTCAGGGCGGTAGCTTACAAATTAGTCAGGATGGTTCTTATACTTTCTCTGCTACCACCACTGATACTAAAGATAATTTGAGCTCGATTATCACCTATACAATTCAAGATTCTAAGTTTGATGTTGGTGGGGACAATATCAACTCTTTGTACAACACCTCAACTAGCACATTCACAATCAATATCCTTGATCGTAGCGATCCTGTTGCTATTAATGATATAAATTTTGCAGCATTAGGGGGAAATAATTCAACAACGATTTTGCAAGATTTTGAAGGTGCATTTTCACCTTCCCAAGTCAGTAGCTTAATAACCCCCGAGATTTTGACATTAGCAAATAAGGATTTATGGTTAAGGACCCCGACTGGTAAGGATGACTCTTACTCAGTTGTCTCTTCGGGTGGAGGGGCGTCTTCTTCGGATAAGAGCTTGAAGATTACGGAAGGCAGCGGAGACCCATCTCAAGTTGTCACCCCTGAATTTAGGATTGCTTCAGCCTCTGCCTCATCGCCTGCGTCAGTAACTTTTGATTTTGAATCAGCAACATCCTTTAGGTCTGGGGATAGCCTTTCCTATCAGTTATACAGAGCAAGTAGCTCTGGAGGTACTTATGTTGCACTAGGATCGCCGATCGTAGTTGCTGCTACTAGTGCCGACCTCAGTATTTCAGTGACTGAATCCGGTTTTTATCGCCTACTAATATCGGTGGATGATTCTGGTTCTGGCACAGTATCTGCATACATTGACAATATTAGAGTGTTGCAGAATACAGCCATTAATGCTGTTGGCAATATCCTCGATAATGATGCTCCAGGCAGTGAAGGTGCAGCTCTATCGATTCAGAATGCAGCTGGAACGTGGGCTAATATTACTGGTGCTACAACTGTAGTTATGAATTACGGGTCGCTTGCAATTGATCAAACTGGCGCGTATGCATACACACCGAAGAATGCTTCGGGGGTTAATAATTTTGAATCGATTAACTATAAATTGACCCAGCCTGATGGTGACGTAGTTAGCAGCAAATTGAATATTTATCTATTTGATGCTGTTATCCCATCCAGTCTGACTGGAGTCACGGCTAACGTTATTGGTACATCAGGTAATGACACCTTAACAACGACAAATACTGGCGGAGCTATTTTATTTGGTGATGCTGGTGCCGATATCATTTCTGGTAATTCTGGCAACGATTTACTTGTAGGCGGTGCGAATGCCGATACGCTATCTGGAGCTGCTGGTGTTGATGTTTTAGTTGGGGGAGCCGGGGCAGATAGATTTATATTCTCCGCAGGCGATAGTGGTCAAACAAATCTTTTGGCTGATCAAGTCAACGACTATACCGTTGGTGCTGTTGGTACCGCGGATATTATTGATTTCAGTTCATCACTGACTATAGGTGGTTCTTCAACCAATGCCTCTTCCTCAGAGGCCAAAATCGATCAATCCTTTGGAGCTGCAAGTTTTGCAACTGGTTCTGGAACTACTTTGGCGGACGCCTTATCCGACATTACTACAAGATTCACAGCGACTACCGATACTGCTGGTGAGTTTGCTTTTTTCAAAGTCAACGGCACAGGTGATTACTACCTATTTATTTCTGATGGTAGCGCTGGTGTAGGTGTTAATGACGTATTGATTAAGTTGGTTGGCGTAACCGCCATTACTGCCATTGATCTTACTTCTGGCAACTTAACGATAACAAAAGGAACATATAACGGTACAGTTGTTTCTCCTATTGCGATTGATTTAAATCAGGATGGAATTCAATATCTCAATAAACAAGCCCAAGTAGTTTATGACTACACCGGTCAAAATTTACTACAATCAACCGCCTGGGTATCATCATCAGATGGCTTGTTAGCTCTGGAGTTACCGGGTAATGAGCTGAAAATTAGCTTTGCTACCCAAGCAGGAGAAACCGACCTTGAAGGCCTTGCCAAAGTCTACGATACTAATCGCGACAATGTCTTTGACGCCAAAGATGCTGGCTTTAATGACTTTGGTATCTGGCAAGATGCTGATAGCGATGGCATTGTTGATGCTGGAGAGTTTTTATCCCTAGCCGACCGCGGTATCGTTAGCCTGTCTTTAACCTCCGATGGAGTGATTCATACGGCGGCTGATGGCGATGTCTTAATCTATGGCCAAACAACTTACACCATGACCGATGGCAGTACTGGTATTGCCGAGGACGTTGGATTCGCAGTTGGAACTACCGTTGGCGATCAGGGTGATAGTGTCCAAGATGTCTATCAAATCGCTTCTGTTGCAGAGGGCGTACTCGTGATTGATGACTTCAATATCAGTGATGGTGATCGTGTTGATTTATCTGCGATTCTCAATCCAGCGGATAGCGTTCAGTCCACTATTACTATCGATACCGATGGATCTACTAGCTCTCATTCAACTATTACAGTCAATATTGGCGGTGTGGACTACGAAGTGGCCACTCTTTACGGTAAAGAAATCGGCGTGCCAGATGCACTTGGTGTTCATGCAGGCGGATCCTCATTAAGCGATGCTTTGCAAGGAGCTAGCTGGACTGACGTAGTTGATATCTCAAGTGATCATGGAGGCCCTGCATCGATTTCTGCGGCAGGTGGTTCTCTCACGAACAGCTATAGCAATGAAGCTGGAGATTGGACTGTACAAATCAAGTCAGGTACGGCTACTATTGATGCAGAGAATAAGCAGATTAACTTCACAAGCGATCATGCGGGCAATGAAGCCATTATTACGACGGCTGACGGCACTTCACATGAGATAAGTAACGTAGATAAGATTCTGTGGCATTGATACATCATGGCAAAAAACGTGGGTAAGAAGTTGAACGCTGGGGGAGCTAGCGTAAAAGCTGGCCCCCTCAAGAAAACGGCAGCCGCAAAGAAGGCTAAGAGTAATGCGTTACCTAAAAGGGCATCCAAAACACCAATGTCTATCAGTATCAATAGCTCGCATACTCCATCTGAACTACAGGCAAAGCTGATTAGCGCTGAGAAGCTTCACCTCAAGGGTCAACTGAAAGAAGCGTGGGCCTTCTATCAGGAGATCTTGCACCAAGAACCTAATCACTACGCTGCTATTCATGGGATGGGTCTTATAGCTGCGCAGATAAAGAGCTTTCCCATGGCAATTAAGTTATTTAAGAATGCTATTGCAGTGGATGATAGTAATCCAAGAGCCTACTGCAACCTAGCTAATTCACTAGCGGCTGAGGGTAATAGAGAGTTGGCTCTTAAAAACTATGACAAAGCCATATCCATCGATCCTGGATATGTAGATGCCATTAAAAACAGAGGCATTGTTCGGGCAGGGCTAAAGGAATATAAGAAAGCCTTGGCAGACTTTGCCAGAGTACTTGAGCTATCACCTGGATATTGGCGAGCCCATATTTACGCAGCCAATGTGTTGATTTCTATGGGCAAGTTAGATAAAGCGCTACATGCATATGATCTGGGCCTAGCTGCAAATCCCAATAGTGCCGCTTTATGCAATAACTTAGGAGCAATACTATGCTCGCTGGGCCGATTTAAGACTGCTTTGCCTAAGCTAGACAGGGCGATTAAAATCAATCCCCAGTATGCCGAGGCCTTCAATAACAGGGCAGTGGCTCTAATCGGCTTAAAGCGTAATCAAGATGCCTTAGTCAATTACGATCAGGCGTTAGCTATAAAGCCTGAGTATCAAGATGCCATGGTGGGGAAGGCAAAACTTCAGGAGAGCATGGGACTATGAGAAAGAAAATCCTAAAAGAACGCGCCGAAAGATTAAAGGCTAGCTTTCCGGTGACGACAGCCGGTGGCATAAGTGGCCAAATGACAGATATCAGTTCTGCTGGGATCCTTATTGAACTACCTGAAAAGCAAGAGCCAGGATCTGTGATTTCTTTCTGGGTAGAGTTGGATACCCCTGGAGGAGTATTGAAATTGGCGTATGAAGGTGAAGTTGTGAGGGTATCGGAAGAGGACGGCAAGGTAAGAGTCGCCGCCAAACCAATCACTCACAGTATTGAGTAGTAATTATTGAGCCTTAGAATTAAGACGCTCAATCATCTCAGGCATCAGTAGAGCAAGGTTTAGGGTGCATCTCAGCATTTTCCATTTTTTGGAATTTTCAACAAAACACATAAAGCTCTATGCGGTTGCGTACCGCTAGTTTGTCGTAAATTGACGCTAAGTGATTACGCAAAGTGTGTTCACTGATATGAAGGCTTTCAGCGACCGATGGGGTGTTTGAGCTTTCACCGGGATATTGGCGAGCCCTTATCTATACAGCTAACGTGCTGATTTCTATGGGAAAGCTAGATAAGGCCTTACATGCTTATGACCTAGGCTTGGCTGCCAATCCCAATAGGTGCAGCTTTGTGCAATAACTTAGGCGCTATCTTGTGTTCGATGGGTCGATTTAAGACTGCCTTGCCTAAGTTAGATAGGGCAATCAAAATTAATCCCTAATATGCTGGGGCCTTTAATAATAGAGCGGTAGCGCTGATTGGTTTAAAGCGCAATAAAAATGCCTTAGTGTCAATTACGATCAGGCGCTAGCCATTAAGCCTGAGTATTAAGATGCATTAAAGGGTTGGGAAAAGTTAGTTGCAGGCGTAATGCAATCCTTAAATGAACGACCTTGATTTTCTGAAATGAAGGTCTTCAACATCAACCCAAGTAAAGGTATTGCTTGGGTTTTTTATTGCAAAAAATACCAATTAAAAAATTTATTGAATTCTACTATCTGGCCTAGTAGTTAAAAGCTAATTTCATTTCAAAAAGATTGCATGGCTTCTACTAAATAAATCGGTAGTAGTAGCGCATTTGATCTAGATCAAATGCCAATATTCTTTCCAGTATGACTAAAACTGGTTTAGCACGAAAAAACATATCAAGAGAGCGATCTCCACGAGTGAAAGCTAGCTTCCCAATGACTGTTGCGGATGGCGGAACAGGGGTAACAAAAGATATCAGTGCTACAGGAATCTATTTTGAGGTTAACTCAAAACAAGAAGAGGGAAACGTAATTTCTTTCTGGGTGGAATTAGATACCCCAGGCGGAAAGTTGAAATTAGTGTGTGAAGGTGAAATTGTCAGGGTTGAAGAAGATGGTGGCAAGACAAGAGTCGCCACCAAAATCATTAGCCAAGAAATTGAAGCTTTAATAGTTTAGAAATAACAACATTTAATTAATTCATAGAAATCGCATAACAGATTCAGGAGATTTAAAAAATGGCAACCGTTCCAGATACTCTAGTTGTTAGTTCAATTACATCTAGCGCTAGCGCAAAAGAAGGGGAGTCTCTTTCATTCGCAATAAATACATCCAGGGCTACTGCTGATACTTGGGTTCGTTTTCAATTAACGGGCACAGAAACAGATATTTCAATCGCTCTAAATAGTAAATTACGACTAGTGGATTCTGCTACAAACACTTATGAAGTCTTGGTGAAAAAAGGGGAAACATCTGGTCAGATCACCATAAAAAATAAAAGCGATAATATTTTTGAAGGCAACAAAACTCTGGGTATTGCTGTCAGTGATTACGTCGGAAATTCCTATGGTGTTGCGGGTAATCAGATCTCTAAGACAACTACCATCCTAGATGATGAGGATATTCCCAAGGTAACACTTAAGAGCACTGGTGAGTCAGTTAGTGAGGGTAGTGTTGGGCACTTTACTATCAATTTGGATCATCTTTCCTCAGAGCCTACTACGGTGACAATGCAGCTCAGCGGCAATGCTTTAGTGCTTGCAAAATCGGGTGGTTTAAGTGTTGGCGGTCAAATGCTCGAGATTTCTGCCAACGGACAAGTGACAGTCACGATTCCTAAGCTTACTTCTTCACTTAACCTAGATGTTAATTTTGGCAATGATCAAGTGTTTAGCGGCGACAAGTCGCTTTCAGCAAAAATCATTGCAGCAAATGCGAATTCGACACCATTGAAAGTTTCTAGTAGTGGTGATGACGGCTCGGCAAGTATCAAGGTGAAAGATGTGCCCCCAACTGTCAGTATTAATGTTACAGATGCCGGTGCAACAGTAATTGAAAAAGGTGATGTTCACTACAAAATCAGCCTGAGTACTCCTTCTACATCTGACACGGTTGTGAAGTTTTCAATTAACGGCACTGCAACAAAAGCCCTCGATTTTTCAATAGCAGATCCCTCAGTGAAATCTACTATTGAAGATGGCAAAACCTACTACATTTTAATCATTCCAAAAGATAAGTCAGAAGCAACTTTTTTAGTTCGCACTAACGAAGATTTTATAAAGGAAGGTGGCGAAACTGTCACCGCAACCATTACTTCTGCAAAAACCAATGGTGTTCAATTGGTCGCATCCTATGATGATGACCATGATGGTGAAGATCATGACGATGATCATGATGATCATGATGATAAAAGTCATTCTACGACTCTAGCGCCATCATCTAATCTTTCAGCCACTGCAACAATCACTGATTTCAATCATGAAGCCAAATTTGATAATGGCTCAGGTAAAGATCAAGATTCTGTGACAGAAGATGCAAGTGAAAATACGCTTAGCGCTAATGGTGTATTAACGGTTACAGATTTGGATGTAAATGAAGCGAAGATTGATTCAACTATTGCACCTGTTGCTAAGGGTCAAACTTTAGGAAGCCTTACGATTGATGCTGATGGCAAATGGAGTTATTCAGTAGATAACTTAAAGGTTCAATACCTCACCTCTGGCGAGTCAAAAGACGAGATCTTTACCGTTACAAGTTTAGATGGTACAAAACATGACATCACTATCAAGATTGTGGGCACTAATGACGATCCAGTCATTAGTGGCGATGCTAGTGGTAGCGTGACCGAAGATGCTGTCACTCTGACCACTACTGGCACACTGACTTCTGCTGATATTGATGGTGGCGAGGCTACCTGGAGTATTACTGGTAACGCTACTGGTACTTACGGCTCCTTAGCATTAGATGGCAATACCGGTAAGTGGACTTACACCTTGGCTAATGGCACCAATGGCACTGCTAGCGCAGTGCAATCCTTGGCAAAAGACGCAGAAGTGAACGATACCTTTACTGTGAAAGTAGACGATGGTAAGGGTGGTGTTGATGCTCAAGTAGTGACTATCAAGATTGTGGGCACTAATGACGATCCAGTCATTAGTGGCGATGCTAGTGGTAGCGTGACCGAAGATGCTGTCACTCTGACCACTACTGGCACACTGACTTCTGCTGATATTGATGGTGGCGAG
>NZ_JACVOP010000001.1:1239340-1493809 GCF_018882365.1 Polynucleobacter sp. 71A-WALBACH
GCACTGCTAGCGCAGTGCAATCCTTGGCAAAAGACGCAGAAGTGAACGATACCTTTACTGTGAAAGTAGACGATGGTAAGGGTGGTGTTGATGCTCAAGTAGTGACTATCAAGATTGTGGGCACTAATGATGCAGCAGTAATCAGTGGAGAGTCTTCAGGCACGATCACTGAAACTGATGCTGCACAATCTATTATCAAAACACTGACATCAACTGATATAGACGGTACTGCGAACAAATTCATCGCATTAGCTAGTACTGCTGGTAACGGTGGTTATGGCCATTTCACTATGACCGAAGGTGGTACTTGGACTTACTCCATGGATAATGCTCATGACGAGTTTGTAAAAGATCAGAAATACACTGATAGTGTGACGGTTAAAGCTGCTGATGGAACTGAGAAACTCATCTCAGTGACTATTACCGGTGCTGATGAAGTTGTACAGCAGCCTTGTGACTCAGAAGTTCCAACAATATCAAGCCTCAGCATTAGTGATGCTACAGGCATTCAGAATAAATATCTTAATAAGGATGACGAGGTAACCATTAAGGTACACATGTCTGAAAATATATTTGTAACCGGAACTCCAGGACTTCAGATTAATATTAATGGCTCACAAGTAAACACAACCTATGTTGATACGTCCGGATCAGACATTTACTTTAAATATAAAATACTTGATAATCAAAATGACTCAGATGGTATTTCAATTGATGCTAATAAATTAAATATTTCGAGCGCTTCAATCAAAGATTCTGCTGGAAATAATGCTAACCTAACCTATTCAGCAGTTGGTAATAACTCTGATTACAAGATCGATACAGCAGGACCATCAACAGGGGTCAAGCAAATTGGTGTTGATGGCCCAAAATTTAAAGCCGAATTAACTAAAGCACTATCTAGCGACGAAGTGGTTTCATATAGCTTTGATAATTTAACCTGGAAAGAGGTTGTTAATGTCAAGGGTACGGTAGCTGAGGTCACTCAGGCCTCTAATACTAAGATTTACATGAAAGTAGAAGATCTTGCTGGCAATTCATCTAGTGTTTTAAGTTATACGGCACCAAAGAAACCAATTGCTCTTGACCTTGACAGCGACAATCAAATTAGTTACCTAGATCAGTCTGCGGGCGTGACCTATCAATTCTCAGATACATCTGAGCTAGTTTCTACTGCATGGGTTGCCTCTAATGATGGTTTACTTGCTCGCCAAGAATCGAATGGCTCACTGAATATTGTGTTCTCCACACAAAATGACGAGACAGACCTCCAGGGTCTTGCTAAGGTTTTTGACAGCAATCAGGACGGTATCTTGAGTGCTACAGACTCAGAATTCAGCACTTTTGGTGTGTGGCAGGATGCGAATAGTAATGCCGTTGTTGATGCTGGAGAATTTAGTTCATTGACCGATAGAGGTATTGTTAGCCTATCACTTGTTTCTAATGGGTTAAGCTCTACCGCCGCGAATGGAGATGTCTTGATTTATGGTCAGACAGATTATGCTCAAGCTAACGGCGATCTTGGTGTTGCAGAGGATGTAGCATTTATTACAGCCTCCGTTTCCGATGTCGCTTCTGCTCCTGCAGTGGATATTCCTCTAGTGGGCATTGTTCCGGAGCAGGCTGACATTATTCCGGCATAAAACCTGGGTATTTGATGGTGACCAGATTGTTTGGTCACCACCTTTCCAGCTGCCTATAGATTTACCGCATCCAATAACAAAAGCCATATTTAGATAGATGCAAAAATACCTTAAACCCCCTCCAGCGGATAACGAGATTCTCGTTGCCTTATATGGCTACAAGAAGATCTTCCGCTCAGTCGGGTTTTTTACTGCTTGCATGAACTTGCTGTTGTTGGTTCCTTCCATCTATATGTTGGAGGTATATGACCGAGTATTAACCAGTCGTAATGAGTTTACGTTGTTGATGCTCTCGGTAATTATTGTATTTTTATATCTGATTTATGCGGCTCTCGATGCCATTCGCAGTCACACTGTAATTGAGGTGGGCAAGAAGATTGATGCTGAGCTCAATCACCGCACCTATACCGCTGCTTTTGAGCAGAATCTCAAGGTTCGCGGGGGTAATGCAGGGCAGGCCTTAAATGACTTAACCAATATCCGTCAGTTTGTTACAGGTCCATCGCTGTATGCATTTTTTGATGCCCCTTGGTTTCCATTCTATTTGGTAGTGATTTTTATATTTAATGGCTGGTTGGGATTATTCTCCACAGTCTGCGTTCTGATTTTGATTGTGATGGCTTTTCTCAATGAATCTGCTACTCACGAACCCTTAGCGGAAGCTAGTACTTTGTCAGTCCAATCATCTAATATCGCCAGTAATAACCTGCGCCAAGCTGAGGTCCTGGAATCGATGGGCATGCTTCCCGCCTTGCGTGATCGCTGGTTTACTTTGCATAGCAAGTTTTTGCATATGCAGGCGCTTGCCAGTCAGCGCGCTGCCACGATGGGAGCAATGACTAAGTTCTTCCGCACCTTAATGCAATCCTTAGCTTTAGGTTTTGCTGCTTTTTTAGTTCTAGAAAACAAACTCTCACCTGGCATGATGATTGCCGCAACCATTCTGCTGGGCAAGGCGACCGCTCCAGTAGAAATGGTGATTGGTTCTTGGAAACAATGGCGTGGAGTGGTGAGTTCTTATGATCGCCTCAAAAAACTGCTCTCAGATAATCCACCTCGCGTTGTAGGCATGAGCTTGCCAAGACCAAAAGGGTATTTAAGTATGGAGGGCGTCTATGCAGCGCCTCCTGGTGTAACTAAACCCGTACTGAAAAATATTAACTTTGCCATTGAGCCAGGAGATGTGCTCGGTGTCATTGGGCCGAGCGCCTCCGGAAAATCTACTCTAGCTAGGGTAGCAGTGGGCATTTGGCCATCTACACCCAATGCTGCGCGCATCGATGGTGCTGATGTCTATCGCTGGAATAAGGATGAACTTGGGCCGGCCTTAGGTTATGTACCCCAGGATATTGAAGTCTTCCCCGGAACCGTGAGTGAAAACATTGCGCGCTTTAGTAAATTTGAGCCAGAAGAGGTAATTGCTGCAGCTCAATCAGCCGGGGTGCACGACATGATTTTGCATTTTCCGGAAGGGTATGACACGCGCATTGGTGATGGCGGAGTCGGATTATCTGGTGGCCAAAAGCAGCGCTTAGCTCTAGCCCGGGCTTTATATGGCAAACCCAATCTCGTAGTCCTAGATGAACCGAATTCGAATCTAGATGAAGTGGGTGAGGCTGCCTTGGTAAGGGCGATTCAGGAGCTGCAGGCTCGCAAGGCCACAGTGATCGTCATAACCCATCGCATTCCCATTCTGCAGGTGACGAATAAGTTGTTACTGTTGCAAGAAGGTAATGCGCGCATGTTTGGTCCAACCGCTCAAGTCATGCAAGCCCTTCAAGGTAAACCTACTTCTAACGCTACTCCAGCAACTGGCAACGATCAGGTTGCTAATAGCAATCCTACTGCTGCTCCTGCTACTGCTAGTTCCGCTGCTGTTGCTTCCGCTACCGAAGCCCCTGAAGCAAAGTCTCGTAAGAGAATTGCTCGCAAACGAGTGGTTAAAGAAACTGTGGATATGGGCGATATCGTTGAGACCGCTCCAGAAAATCCTACTGAGGCCACCTCATGAATGAGTCAGCAGAAAAAGACTCTATTGAGCACGATGCTCAATCGCCTAATATCAATGTCGCGGCTACTGCATCAAATCCTCTTAAGGCTGATGATTTGAAGGCAAGTACAGCATTGGTTGTCACTAATGCTGCCAATATTACTAAGCAAGCTGTTAGTACGGCAATGACTAAGCTTTCTACTGGCTATGTAGAGTGGCATGATTTACGCACTGGCAAAAAAGACGAAAACTATTTTTCCTGGTTAGGCTGGCAGGTCTTAATTTGGGGATTTGGTGGCGCCTTACTGTGGGCGTTTCTAGCGCCGATTGAGAAGGGTGTATCCGCCTCTGGATACGTCATGACCGATAGCAACCGTAAAGCCATACAGCCCGCTTTTGCTGGTGTGGTGGATGACATCTTTGTTAAGGAAGGTCAAACCGTTAGAACGGGAGAGGTGCTGGTCAAGCTCAACCCAATCAGCGCAAAAGCACAGGCCAATGCCACCAAGGAATCCATTGATGGATTAGATGCTCAGGTCAAAGGCTTGTCTCAAGCTATTGCCCAGAAGAAGCAGCAATCTGCTTTGTTGGAGCGACAATTAGTCAGCTTGCGTGAATTGGCTGCTGAGGGCTATATGGCTCGCAATAAAGTATTGGAATTAGAGCGCCAACAACTACAACTCAAGGCCTCGATCTTAGAAGATGAGGGCAATCTCATTCGGACCAAAAAACAAGTGAGCGAGCAACAAGAAAAGCTCAATCCATTTGAGTATGACTTAGCTAATACCGAGTTGAAGTCTCCTGTTGATGGGCAGGTAGTCAACATCACAATTTTCACTAAGGGCGGAGTTGTGAGTCCAGGTCAAAAATTGATGGAAGTCATTCCGGTGAATGAGGCCATGATTGTGGAGGGCCAGTTACCGGTGCATTTGGTTGATAAAGTGCACGTGGACTTGCCGGTAGAAATGATGTTTACCGCATTTAATACCAACCGTACTCCCCATATTCCTGGAGTATTGATTTCAGTAGGCGCTGATCGAATTGTCGATGAGAAGACGGGTAACCCGTATTACAAGATTCAGGCGATTACGACGCCTCAGGGTGCGAAGCTTTTAAAAGATCTTAAGGTGCGCCCAGGAATGCCAGTGGAGCTATTTGTGAAGACGGGCGAACAATCCATGATGACGTATTTAATGAAGCCGATATTCGATCGAACCCATTCTGCGATGCGGGAGGATTGAGAGTGTTAAAACAACATAACTTACTCTCTAGCAAAGTCAGAGGGATGTTATTGGCCTTGGGTTGTATGGGTGTTATTCAGCCCGTATTAGCGCTAGATTTAATGCAGTCCTATGAGCTTGCCCTGAAGAATGACCCGGTATACCGTTCGGCTTCAAAAGACTATGAAGCAGGTATGGAAAACAATGGCATTGGGCGTTCGGCAGTAATGCCGAAGATTGCGGCGCAATATAACCAAAATGCTAATAGAGCTACTCAATGGGGCGCTCAATATACTGGCGGCCCCAATACTTCTACCAATTGGAGTTATCCGAGTAATTACACCTACGTTCAGTTAACGCAGCCGATCTTTAGTTTGGAGGCCTTTGCCAGATGGCGACAAGGGGTGGCTCAGGCGGATTTCAGTCAATCCAAATTTATCTTCAATACTCAGGATCTCTTAATCAGGGTATTGCAGGCCTATACCGATCTACTATTCTCATTAGATCAATTGCAGTTTCAGACTGCAGAGAGGGATGCTTTCTTGGAGCAATGGAATGTTGCCAAAAAGCTCAATAAAGGTGGTGAGGCATCGATAACGGATATGTTAGAGGCTGAGGCCGCTTATCAAGTAGCCGACGCTAAAGTGATAGACGCCAAGGACGCAGTTGAAAATGCCAGACGAAAATTTAATAGCGTGACTGGCGAGGCAGTAGATGATGCTTCGAAGATTAATAAACTCTCAGGTAATTTTCGCTACCTCAACCTCACTAGTATGAAGTTTGAGGATTGGAAAGAAAAAGCCTTAGCAAGCAATGCTGAGCTGAAAGCCGCTGAAAACAATATGGAAATTGCCAAGCAAGAGTATCGCAAGAACCATGCTGGGCACTATCCTGTAGTGAATCTGATTGGTGCCTTAACAACTCAACAGTCTAATACCGTTACCAGTATTAACAATACGACCAACCAAAGTTACCTTGGTGTTCAGATTAATCTACCCATTTTTAGTGGTGGCGAAACAAATGCGCGTAGCTCTCAGGCCTTAGCTAACTTCGAAAAAGCGCAGGCTGACTATGATGTAACAAAGGATAAGGTTGTTACTGAATTGCGGAAACAATATGACTTAGTGGTGTCTGGAAAGCAAAAGGTCCAGGCACTGACTTCAGCTCAAGAATCTGCTACTCAATTGGTAAAGGCGATGCGAAAGAGTGTGATGGCAGGCGAGCGTATTAATGTCGACGTGCTGTTGGCGGAGAAGGGCTTATTTAATACGAGGCGCGATTTGGCTCAAACTAAATACAACTATTTGGTTGCTTACTTAAAATTAAACCAGTTAGGCGGCAGTCTAGAAGTGGGTGATTTTGAGAAGGTGGCGATTTACTTTAAGAGTTAAGTGGCCGTCTACTTTTGATGAATTAGGTATCCGTTGCACGGCGTTTCGGATGCATCGCGGGATTATCCGTCTTTTGGAATTTCCCACAGAACACATAAAGCTCCATGCGGTTGCGCACAGCCAGCTTGTCGTAAATTGACGCCAAGTGATTACGCAAAGTATGTTCACTGATATGCAGGCTTTCAGCAACTTGCTTTAAAGTCTTCTCTGAATGTTGTTGAATAGCACGCGTGACTTTTTCCTCTTTAGAGGTCAGTGATGCTAATTTCTTTTGTTCGCTAGTCAACTCTTTAGGTGAGTTCGCCTGAGCAATTTGCAACAAAATTCTTGAGGTGGCATTGCGGTTAAGCCATAACTCACCTTCATGAATTTTCTCGATAGCCTTGAGAAGATTCTCAGTGGGCTCTGTTTTGTTAATCACGCCACGAGCACCGTTTACAACAGCTTGATCATGAATCTGTGAATTTCTACTGCCGGTGTAGATAATAATTTTTGCGGAACTTACTTTTAGTAGGGCGGAGATAAGATCGATCCCATTTTCTTCATGCAGATCTGGTTCCATCACAATCACATCAGGCGTAGTCTTGGATGCAAGTTTCAAGGCATCATTACTATTTGATGAAGTTCCGCAAATCTCCATTTGACTATGTGAGGCTAGAAGTTGGGTGATGCCCCAGAGCGTAATCTGGTGGGGATCGATGAGCTGCACCTTAATTTGCGCTTTTTTCGTTGCAGTATTCATAAGCATTCTCGGAGTGTAAATGAATTGGGAATATCTAGTACATTCAACCCATGGGTTTTTGCACCTAAATTGTGCTACTAGTATATATATACTAATTTAGATAAAAAAGACTATTTAAATTTGTAGATTCATTTCTTATTAGCCTTGATTCCATTACATTAATGTTTATAAGGGTAAGAATGATTTATTACCCAATAACGAGCTAAAAATACTGGAGTCCATTTGTTGCGCCGTTTGTTTGTTTTTTTATATATTGGGGTAATTACTAGTTTTATCTTGTTGGCGCAACCCGCATTCGCACTTGAGAAAGTTACTTTGCAACTCAAGTGGAACCATGCGTACCAATTTGCTGGTTACTACGCAGCTAAAGAATTGGGTTACTACCAGGATGCAGGCTTAGATGTACAGATTGCTCCTTTGAGGCCTGGGGCGGACGTATTGCATGAGGTAATCTCTGGAAAAGCAAATTTTGGCACTGGTAGCAGTAGCCTTTTGCTTTCTCGGCAGGACGGAGTCCCAGTAGTCGTATTAGCAACAATCTTTCAGCACTCCCCATATGTATTGATTGCACGTAAATTCAAAGACAATCAATCCATCCATGATTTAGACGGTAAGCCCATTTTATTGCGCAGGCTATCCGATGAATTAATTGCCTATTTAAAGCGAGAGCATATCGATCAAAAAAATTTGATTGGGTCTGCTCCGGGCATGGATACCATTGAGCAACTCAAGGCAGGTAAGGTGAGCGCTATTTCTGGGTATGTAAGTAATGAACCTTATCTCCTTAAATCTGCCGGCGTTCCTTACGAAATTTACTCGCCACGTTCGGCTGATATTGATATTTACGGCGACAATCTTTTTACCTCTGAAGCGGAGATTAAGAAAAATCCCGAACGGGTAGAGTTGTTTAGGCGAGCGAGTCTAAAAGGATGGGAATACATTCTCAGTAACCCCGATAAAGCGGCAGCCTTGGTTCGTAAATATGACCCAACTATCACCCAACAAAAGCTTGATTTTGAGATATCAAAGATTAATCCCTTGATACAGACAGATTTAGTCCCTGTCGGATTTATGAATGAAGTTCGCTGGAAACATACTGTGGATATTTATAGAGAAGCAGGTGTTCTGAATGATAACTTCAGCCTATCTGGTTTTATCTACGACCCAAACCCTAAGAGGGATTTAAAGTGGGTCTATGTTGGGTTATTCATAGTAGTGATTGCATTATTTCTGGTATCAGCATTCCTTTACTACATTGCACGATTAAATCATCGCCTACGACAGTCACTCGAGAAGCTCAGCCATCTCTCACAGCATGATGTGCTCACCGGCTTACCTAATAGAGCGTTATTTACCGATCGTTTGCAGAGGGCTATCTTGAAGGCTAAGCGAGATAAAACCCTGCTAGCCTTATTGTTTATAGATGTGGATCACTTTAAATCTATTAACGATGAGTATGGCCATCAAGAGGGTGATGAGGTGCTGAAAACATTTGCCAAGCGGATGATTGCCTGCATTCGTGATTCGGACTCTTTAGGCCGTATCGGTGGAGATGAATTTGTAATCTTACTGGAGGACTTGCCTAATGCTAGTGGCGCCATGGAAGTGGCTAAAAAGATTCAATCGGCAGTATCAATCCCTGTTTCAGCAAATGGTGGCTTGATTGCCAGCACAGTGAGTATTGGTATTGCTGAATTTCCAGGAGATGCTGATACTGAGGAGGGTTTATTTAAGTGCGCCGATCTAGCGATGTACGAAGCTAAGCAGGCTGGCCGAGATCAGGTGTATTTCTATTCTTCTGCCATTAGTCAAAAGAGAGAAAGTATTTAATGGCTCTAGCCAACCAACTATTTTATTTCTCTTTCGCTGCCGTTATGTTGGTGATGTTCATCGGTGTAATAAAGCGTACAGATACTTTGAAGCAGTCTGTGTATTTGAGTATCTCGTTGGGCTTGACGGCTCTTGCTGGATTTGGGTTTGCGCTTGCCGGTATTACGCCAGTCTTCTTGCTATCTCTTGGGAATACCGGCCTTGTCTTTTCTGGTCTTGCAGTGATTCTTTTTATTCGCTCTTGGGATCCTGACAACAAGGATGTAGATCCGCGCTACTTCTGGTTTGCTTTTTTTATTTTTCTGATTGGCTATGAGTTTTTAAGGATTTTTGCTTCGTTTAGTTTCCGCGTTTACCTGATGACGGGTTTAGTTGGGGCTCTCTCTCTAATGGGACTAGTGGAAACTTTTTTAGCGCCCAAAGAAGGTAAGCGGCTTCAATTTAACATTCTAAAAATAGCATTTATTGTGCAATTTTTACTTTTGGTAATCCGCGCCTTAAATACCACTTACGGATTAACTATCTCCACTGTATTCCAAGAGGAAGTTTTTGCAGCTACCCTACGGATGATGGCCATGGGATCTGTACTGTTGATTTTTTTATCGATCAACAACATCCTATTTGAAAGATTGCTTGGGCATGAGCGTAAGAAGGCGATTGACTCTGAACTGAAGATGCTTTCGAGCTTAAATGCCTTGGCACTAGCGCGTGATAATGAAACTGGCGCGCACATTGTCAGAACTCAGGAATATGTGAAATGTCTGGCCAGAAGATTAAGAAGTCAAGGCGACTATGAAGAGGCTCTATCAGATGAAGACATCAACCTCATGCATAAGGCTGCACCACTGCACGACATTGGTAAGGTTGGTATTCCGGATGGAATTCTGTATAAAAAAGGTGCGCTGACCTCAGAAGAGTGGGGTGTCATGAAAACACATGCCTACATTGGTGAAAATATCCTCACTTCTGCTAAAGCCCAGCTCCCCGATATTGTAGGTAGAGATGTTATTGATGTGGCGATTGAAATCGCTGCTGCCCACCATGAGCAATGGGATGGCGGAGGCTATCCCCGAGGCCTCAAAGGTGCAGAGATTCCCCTGAGCGCTCGCATTATGGCTTTAGCCGATATGTATGACGCTTTAATTAGTGAACGTGTGTATAAATCGGGGTGGAGCCATGATGAGGCTGTTGCTGAAATCCTGAGAAAGCGTGGCACTCATTTTGACCCCGTAGTGGTTGAAGCCTTTGCTACCGAACGAGATCGCTTTCAGGCCATTGCACAACGCCATCGTGACCTTGCTGGGGAGAGTAGGGTTTTTTCTGAGGCTGTTGATACATTTGAGAGGAAGCTTCATCGCTCCGAAGAAAAGTTTGAATTTTTATTCAAATGCTCTCCTATTGGAATGGCTATGGTGGATTATCTGACGGGCAAGTTTGTTGAGGTGAATGATGCATTGCTGGCCTACACGAAATACAGTAAAGAAGAATTTCTGAAGCTATCATTTTGGGACATTACCCCAGGTGAATATCAGAATCAGGAAGAGGCGCAGTTAGAGGACTTAAGAAAGAAAGGCTCCTTTGGTCCTAACCGTAAAGAATACATACGTAAAGACGGTACGCGTTTTCCGATTTCTATCCGAGGCTTCATTTTGACTGATGTAGATAGTCGAAAATTGGTCTGGGGAATTATTGAGGATCTATCTCCTCATTCTTTAAGTTCACCTTCATTAATACAGTAGTTATGTACTAGAAATTTAGGGCTGATCCGAGTGGTTAAGCCCCACACTATTGGGTATAGTGAAGTGTCAATAATGATAAAGATCTGATGGTCTAGAGATGATTCGAGTGCAACATGAATGAGGTTCTAGAAAAATCAACCATCTTAGTTGTCGATGATTCTTCAGATAACTTATCCCTGATATCTGGCTTATTAAAAGACCTTTACAGACTAAAGGTAGCAAATAATGGCGAGAAGGCCATTAAGATTGCGCAAGCCGATAAAAAGCCAGACTTGATTCTGCTTGATGTGATGATGCCGGGCTTATCTGGTTATGAGGTTTGCCAAGCATTGAAGGCCGATCCCTCTACACGAGATATCCCAATTATCTTTTTAACTGCAATGACTGGTGCGGATGATGAGAAAAAAGGGTTTGAACTGGGTGGTTCGGACTACATCACCAAGCCCATTAGCCCGCCAATTGTGTTGGCACGGGTAAAAACTCAATTACAAAACAAAGCGGCTGCCGACTTTTTGCGCGATCAGAATGCGTATTTAGAAAAAGAAGTATCTGAGCGAACCAAAGAAGTTATGGCTATTCAGGATGTCACGATTTTATCGATGGCCTCATTAGCCGAAACTAGGGACTCCGATACCGGAAACCATATTCGTCGTACTCAATACTACGTTTTGGCATTGGCAAACTCCCTTCAAGCTCACCCTCGTTTTTCTGAATACTTGACTGAGCGCAATGTGCGCATGCTTTTTAAATCTGCGCCATTGCACGATATTGGCAAGGTAGGCATTCCTGATCGGATTTTGCTAAAACCAGGAAAATTAGATCCAGACGAGTTTGAGATTATGAAGACCCACACCACCCTGGGTCGCGATGCCTTAGCTAATGCTGAAAAATCTTTAGGGATAGATGTGGAGTTCTTAAAGATGGCTAAAGAAATAGCCTATTCACATCAAGAGAAGTGGGACGGCTCTGGTTATCCAGAGGGCATTGGTGGGGACGATATTCCTATCTCCGCGCGCTTAATGGCGGTTGCCGATGTATATGACGCATTAATTAGTCGGCGTATCTACAAGGATGGGATGCCCCATGAAAAAGCCTGCGGAATTATTCTAGAGGGTGGCGGATCTCATTTTGATCCCGACATGGTAGATGCCTTCATGAAAATTCATGAAGAGTTTAAGGAAATCGCGCAGCGTTATGCTGACGGCGATAGCGATTTAGAGCAAAAGGTCAAATACATTGGCCAGGCAAAAACTTAGCAGTCTTTTTTAAGGAACTTGGCATGTATTCACAATCTCAAATAGCAGACACTCTTAATAAGTTTGAAATTAATGCGACTGACATCGCGCGCATTCGCGAGGCGGGTAAATTACTCAAGCCAGAGTTGGACGATCACATCAAATGCTTTTATGATTGGCTACGAGAGCACAAGGAATATCAAATTTTCTTCGCCTCTAATCCTAAGAGGCTAGAGCGTGTACGAGAACTCCAAAAGATTCACTGGGAAACCTTTTTCGATGCCAGTCTAGATGAAAAATGGTTTGCCTCACGAGTGCATGTCGGTGCTGTTCATGCCCACATTGATTTGCCTAATGATATTTACTTTGCGGGGATGTCGATGTCCGGAAAGTCTTTGGTAGATCGCATCAGAAAAATTAAGCCGGCGTTAAAAGATGCTGGTGAAATGGCGAATTCTGTCATGAAGCTCATCTTTGTTGATAGCTTTATCGTGATTGAGGAAATCTCACGGATCCAGAAGGAAAAAATTACTGCAGGTAGCAAGGCATTGATGGAGATGTCTACTCCTGTGACGCCAATTTGGGAGGGTATATTGTTGTTACCCTTGCTTGGTATCGTTGATTCCTCGCGTACTCAAGACATTATGAATAAAACCCTTGCTGAAATTGCAAAGACGAGGGCTAAGGTGTTTGTGCTGGATATTAGTGGTGTTAGCGCTATGGATACAGCTGTCGCTAACCAGTTAATCAAAATTACCAAAGCAACCCAATTAATGGGCTGTGAAACAATTATTTCTGGAGTGTCGCCAGCGATTGCGCGGACTCTAGTGGAGCTCGGCGTCAGCATAGGGGAAGTAAAAACAACAGCTACCTTGCGCGACTCGTTTGAGTTGGCTCTCAAGGCGGTGGGTGTGGATCGTCAGCTGTTAGGTAAGAACCTGAACCAGTCTTCATAGATGCATAGTTCTGCCGCTTCAAACGTCCTTGCAACTAAGGTCAAAGACTGTCTCATTGTGACGGTGGGAGAGGATTTGTCTGGAGGCGCCCTAGAGGAAGTGAGAAGGGTGGCATTAAGAGATGTTTATGAAAAGGGTTGCCAGAGCATTATTTTTGAATTATCTGCATTGAAATTCATGGACACCATTGAATTCGAGGGCCTTAAGACGATCTCAGAAATGGCATCGATCTTAGGGGCGCAATCTATGTTTGTTGGCTTGCAGCCGGGCATAGTTTCCCACCTGGTGGCTAGTGATGCGCAGACTGGGGGCATCAGTGCCGCCCTAGATTTGAATGAAGCCTTAGAAAAATTAGGAATCACGAATGCCGCTTCAGGAGATTAAATCTAAACCTGAGACCACGGTATTTATGATCAGTGATATGGCTGATGTGCAAATTACCGTGAGTCGGATCAATAACCCCTTGTTCATTAAAGAGGCGTCTGCTATTGATCGCTCCCTCATTGGCACCATGGTTTCTGAATTGGGGACCAATATTATTAAGTATGCCGGTAGAGGTTTAATTCGGATGGCCCAGGCAAAAGGTGACGGTACATTAGATATAGAAATGTGGGCAGAAGATAAGGGGCCTGGAATCGCCAATATTGCTCTGGCAATGAAGGATCACTTCACCACTGGTAATACTTTGGGATTAGGACTGCCAGGCGTCAGAAGAATGGCCGATCACTTTTCGATTCAGTCTGAGCAGGAGGATGGCACGATTGTTTACGCTCGTAAGCGGATCAAGGGAAGTAAGAGAGCTGTATTTTCTGATAAGACGCCTAGCATGAAAGAGTATGTGCCTGTTGAAGCGATCCATGCGATGTGGGATATCGGCTCACATAATCGCCCTATGCCTGGCGAGTATGTTTCTGGGGACTGCATCAGTATTGTTGAGTTCGGTCCTTATTTGCTACTGAGTATTGCAGACGTCTCGGGTCACGGCCTTAAGGCCCATGAATTGAGCGCCATTATTTCCACATACATTCAAGAGAATGTTAGTAGAGATTTGGCAGGATTAATGACTGGCCTTCACAAAATCTTAGTGGGTACGTTAGGTGCAGCTGTGGGGTTTCTGTTGATCGATATCCCAGCCCAAACCTTTCAATATCTTGGTGTTGGTAATACTGGCGCCAATCGCTGCGTAGGTGAACCATGGAAAGGCGTCTCTCGAGATGGCGTCCTGGGTCAACGCCTGCCAGGCTTTTATGCTCAAGCAGGATTTCTGAAAAATGGCGACGTATTTAGTATGTGGTCCGATGGTATATCGGATCATGCTGGCAGTAACTTTGTTAAAACTCATGTCTATGAATCATCAGAAAAAATTGCGCACGATCTCGTTGCTGAATTGGGTAAAGCCCATGACGATGCCAGCTGCATTATTTTTAAGTGGCTAGCATGAGTTTAATTGCTGAAATCAAAATTAATAGCGACGAAGATATTTTCGCGTTTAGACGGAAAATATATGAGCTCGTATCTCAGTCATCTGGTGAGATGCAGTTGGCGGCATCCATTACAAGTAGTGTCTCTGAAGATATGCGGGCAATTAGCAGGGAACTTAAGCAATTTAATGTCGGCGTTCAGTTAAATAGGGCTGATGGCATTCATGTTATGACCTTGATTTATTCAGATGCGGGCTCGAAGGATGATGCCGGTCCACTATTCCGTCGACTGGGACTTCAAATCACTCACTCGACAACTGCTCATGAGCCCCTCTCTGCGGCTAGGAGCTATCGTTTTCCAAAGCCACTCGCTAACGCTCCCTCCGACAGCGCTCTTCGTGAAATCCTAGAAGCCAAAAGCCGAGAAGCTTTATTTGCGGAGATTGATGAACAGCAAAAGGCGTTACAAGAAATTCTGGACAATAGCCCAGTATGTATAGGTTTTCGAGTTGGGGGAACCTTTAGGTATGTGAATGCGCAGTATCAACAGCAGTTTGGATTAAGTGCTGGAGATACCCTTGAGAATATCTATGCCTTTCCTGAGGAGCGCGTGTTGGTGCAGGAGGAATTAAAGCGTGATGGAGCTATTCGCAATAGAGATGTTACGTTTAAGAAGAAAAATGGCGAGCATCGCCCCAGCATCTTCACGATTTTGCCGATGATCTATAACGGCGAAAGCGGCTACATGGCCTGGGTGACGGATATCACTGAACAGAAGGCCGCGGAAGTGGCCATTCTGAACGCAAAGCAGGCGGCAGAAGAAGCCACTAAAGCAAAGAGCGATTTCCTGGCTAATATGAGCCATGAAATCCGTACTCCTATGAATGCCATTATTGGTATGTCGCATTTAGCCTTGCAGGGCAACCTGGATAAAAAGCAAAGAAACTATATTGAAAAGGTGAATAGAGCTGGTGAAAACCTTTTAGGAATCATTAATGACATTCTCGACTTCTCCAAAATTGAAGCTGGCAAGATGTCGATGGAGGCTATCGATTTCAATCTTGAAGATGTCATGGACAATCTGGCTAATCTAGTTGGCATGAAAGCCGAGGATAAGGGTGTTGAGCTCTTATTCAACATTCATCCGGATGTCCCAAGCTCCTTGATTGGTGATTCCCTTAGGCTTGGTCAGATTCTGATTAATTTGGGTAATAACGCAGTCAAATTTACTGAGACTGGGGAAATAGTCGTTGTAGTTGAAAAGATATCTGAAATGAATAAGGAGGTTGAGTTGCACTTTAGTGTGACCGATTCTGGGATTGGCATGAATCCTGAGCAATGCTCGAAGATGTTCCAGTCCTTTAGCCAGGCAGATGCTTCTACCACCAGAAAGTATGGTGGAACGGGTCTAGGATTAGCTATTTCAAAGAATTTAGTAGAGATGATGGATGGACGTATTTGGGTGGAGAGTGAGGCTGGAAAAGGGTCTGTTTTTCATTTCCAAGTAAAACTGGGCGTTCAAGATGGAAGCTCACAAAGGCAGATTACCAAGGCGGAGGAGTTGCTTGGGGTAAAAGTCTTAGTAGCTGATGACAATGCCTCTGCTCGAGAAATTCTGGTATCCATGGTCAGTGGATTGGGTATGGAAGTTGCAGAGGCTCGAGATGGGCTAATGGCTTTGGAGATGATCGGGCAGCACAGCTTAGATAAGCCATTTGATCTTGTTTTAATGGATTGGCAGATGCCCAAAATGGACGGCATGCAAGCTGCTCGAAAATTGATGGATATTGCTGGGGCACCAGCAGTCATTATGGTCACCTCTTTTGGTAAGGAGGACGCTATCAATTCTGCTGAATTGCAGAAAATCAATCTTGATCACGTTCTAACAAAACCGGTTACTCAGTCTAGCTTATTGGAGGCTCTTGGAAGTGCTCTGAAGAAGGCGATTCCAATGGCCGGTCGAGCCCATGAAAAGAGTGCTACTCAGGCAGAGTGGATGAAGCAACTTAGTGGTGCACGGATATTGCTGACTGAAGATAACGAGATGAACCAAGAGTTAGCGATGGAATTATTGAGCCAAGCGGGAATCAGAGTTACGATTGCCAACCATGGTCAAGAGGCATTGGATATCTTAGTTAAAGATCCTCACTTTGATGGCGTTTTGATGGATTGCCAAATGCCGATAATGGATGGTTATACCGCCACTCGCGAAATCAGGAAGTTGCCGCAGTTTGCTAAATTGCCCATTATTGCGATGACAGCAAATGCAATGGCAGGTGATCGTGAAAAGGTATTAGAGGCTGGAATGTGGGATCACATCGCCAAGCCGTTAAATGTTCAAGCGATGTTTGGCACGATTGCAAAATGGATTAAGCCATCAAACCCAGCCGCTCCTCCTGGTGTAACAAACGATACGCTTTCGCTTGTGGTGGATCAACTCCCACTCGCCAATTTGAAGGTGATCGATATTCAGGCTGGTATGGCAACCACTATGCAGAATGAAGGTCTTTATCGGCGCCTCTTGAGTAAGTTTTATCACGGCCAAAAAGACTTTGCTAGCGCCTTCTTAACTGCGCAAGTGGGTGCAGATGGTGATGCTGCCATGCGCTGCGCACATACGCTCAAAGGTAATGCAGGCAATATTGGCGCCAAAGGCGTGCAGCAGGCTGCAGGCGAGCTTGAGGATGCCTGCAAGCGTCAGTTAGCTCCATCTGAGATTCATGACTTATATCAAAAAGTGCTTTTGGAGTTAGATTCTGTCCTGATGGGATTGTCGGCTTTAGATGCCGCTGCCGCCAAGGAATCCTCTGAAGTTACTGTCTTTGATGCCGAGTCAATCAAGGCAAAATTAGATGTCCTGAAATCGCTACTTGAAGATAGTGATGGGGAGGCAGTAGATTGCTTAAATGATATTTTGGAGCAGGTTCAAGGTACTCCATGGGCGCTTCAGTTAAAGCAGGTTTTAAAGGACATCGATAATTTTGACTTTGATGTGGCCTTGGAAAAGTTGAAGCTAGTTCAGGTCTGATTAGCCCTTTTTGAGCTCTTAAAGAGTCTTCCTTCAGATCGGGTGATAATCTCCCCCGTGATGCCCTCAGATATTTGGGTGTCAAATATCAAGCAGAAATCACTTTTGGAACAAAGGCTAGCAAGATGAAAAAATTCGACGTTACATCGATTCTGTTTGGCGTTTTGCTTTCTATCATTGCGCTGTACTTTATGCTGCGCCCATCAACTGCAACCAGCGCGCCTACATCGACTATTTCTATTGTGAAAATTGGTAATCTATCTTGGGATCAAACCGAGATGACGATTGCAGATGTAAAGACCTTTGCCGATGCCACAGGATTTGTGAGTCAGGCCGAGAAAAATGGTGGTGGTCTTTCTTATGAAGGGGGTTTTGTGAAGAAGCCGGGCTGGACCTGGAAAACGCCATATGGTGTTCCTGCAAAATCGGCTGAGCCTGCAACGCATCTCAATCAATCTGAAGCAGCATCGGTGTGCCGTTTTTATGGCAAGCGCTTGCCTACAGATGCTGAGTGGACAGCGGCAGCTTTTTTGGAGCAAAGAGATAATCCTCCGCCTGCTTATAGCAAAGACCAGCGTTACCCATTTCCCGGTGGATTTACGCCCGAGACCTCGCATTGTCTTAGTGGCTGCGGCGACTACCAAGGCGTAGCCCCAGCAGGCGCCTTAAATCGCGGTACAGGCCACGTATTAACAGGAACCACTAAGCCAGGTGTGAATGGATTGCTAGATATGGGTGGCAACGTCTGGGAATGGACTGCCACTGAGCGTAATGGCGGTTTCATCACTCGGGGCGCCTCATGGTGGTATGGCCCGGAGAGGCAAAAAGAGTCTGACGTCGAGTCTAAGGCGGGTGAGATTGCCGTGGTTTATATAGGCTTTCGCTGCGTCAGCTGATCCCATGAAACAATAAGGGGATGACCAATCCCGCAGTCGATCCATCCGCTATTGAAATCACCCCTGAATACCAAGAGGTCATCGACGCCATCGAGCGTCATGACCCTTATATCTTTGTTAGCGGTAAGGCGGGGACTGGCAAGACAACCTTAATTGGTTATCTGCGTGAGAACATCCCTGGTAACGTAGTAGTAGTCGCGCCAACAGGCGTAGCCGCACTACAAGTGAAGGGTGTCACGATTCATTCCTTCTTTCGCTTGCCACCTCGATTGATCTTTCCTGAAGAGGATATCAAGCCCTTAAAAGATAAGCGCCTTTATAAAGATATTCGCCTACTGATCATTGACGAGATCTCGATGGTGAGAGCAGATGTTGTGGATGCGATGGATTTATTCTTGCGTGCCAATGGCCCGCAGAAGAGCGAGCCCTTTGGCGGTATTCAGGTGATGTTTGTGGGGGATTTATTTCAGTTACCCCCTGTGGTCTCTAATGCCGATATGCAAGTCCTATCTGAGCGTGGCTATGAAGGGCCATATTTTTTCTGCGCTATGGCATTACATCGTAAAGATGTGACGATGGTGGAACTATCGAAGATCTTCCGTCAGAAAGATGCGCACTTTGCAGGATTGCTCAATCAGATCCGCATCAATCAAGATATTGATGAAGCGCTTGATACCTTAAATGCCGTTTGCTATGAAACTAAGAAAGAGGCGGATGAGCAAACAATCACCTTAACTACAACGAATGCCCGGGCAGATCAAATTAATAATGCCGGCTTACGGGCGTTAACAACGGATGCCAAGGTCTATACCGGCAACAGTACTGGCAAATTTAATCTCGATGATCGCAATTTGCCATCACCCAACCACCTCACTCTGAAGGTTGGTGCCAAGGTGATGTTTACTGCAACCGATAGCAACTTCCCCAAGCGCTGGGTAAATGGCACGATTGGAGTAGTGCGCGAGTTACTTCCCAATACCGTGAAGGTCATGGTTCAGAATGGACCTTACTCAAATACGGTTGAAGTCAAAGGGCATCAATGGGAGTCTTATCGCTATGACCACGACATGATGTCTGGGAAGATCTCACCAAACATCATCGGCACCTTTGTACAGATTCCCTTAATGCTGGCTTGGGCGGTAACTATTCATAAGAGTCAGGGCAAGACCCTCGACAAAATTAAGGTGGACCTTTCATCAGGCGCCTTTGCATCAGGGCAGGTCTATGTCGCCCTAAGTCGCTGCACCTCCATTGAGGGCATCACCCTAGAGCGACCTATACAGTCAAAAGATGTTAGCTGCGATCAAGAAGTGAAGCGTTTTTATCTGAACTGCTTGCCAGGCTAGTATTTAAAGCCCCTTGACTTTGGTATGAAACAGTTATAACATTGTTATAACTATGAAAAAACAGCTCCATCTACAAATTCGTCAAATCGGTAACTCTCGTGGAGTGGTTATTCCTAAGGCTATTCTTGAGCAGGTGGGTTTTGATAATGAAGCAGATCTGGTGATTGAGGGTGACAAGCTTGTCTTGAGTAAGCCTAAAAAAAATCCCCGAGAAGGCTGGGCCGAAGATTCAAAAGCAATTTCCGAAGCTGGCGAAGATATCTTAGTGTTAGGCGACTTTATGAATGAAGCTGATGAGGATTGGGTTTGGTAAAAAGCATCGTTTCACGCGGAGATATTTGGTTAATTAATCTTGATCCTACTTTGGGTAGTGAGATCAAAAAGACCCGACCATGCGTTGTTGTCTCACCACAAGAGATGCATGACTTTCTACGAACCGTGATTATTGCGCCAATGACCACAAAGGGGAGGTCGGCATCCTACCGAGTGCCGATTACTCATGATGGTAAAAAAGGATTGATATTGCTTGATCAGATTCGCACGATAGATAAGGCGCGATTAGTTAAAAGATTGGGTGCAGTTAGCAATAAAACATTGGGAGCTAGCCTTGATATTCTGCAGACAACTTTTACCTTATAGTTAAGCCTTAGAAACCCGCTGCCAACCCATCTCGACGATGGTCACTGCCGGCAATATAAGCATCCTTAGTTTCTTCGCCCAATAGCGCAATCGCTTGGGCGCTACCAAAGTCCAAACTGTTCGCTGGCATCACACTTACCTCATGTCCCATCGCCTTTAGTCCTTCGACTACTACTGTCGGCATGGATGACTCTACAGTGAGTTTACCCACATCATCAATTCTCCAGCGCGGCGCATCAGAGCAAGCCTGTGGATTGAGATATTCATCTACAAAGCGCATCACAAATTGGATATGACCTTGGGGCTGCATATTACCCCCCATCACACCAAATGCCATTGCGGGTTGATCGCCTTTAGTGAGGAATGCCGGAATGATGGTGTGGAAAGGGCGCTTACCTGGTGCAACTTGATTAGGGTGGCCATCTACCAAGCTAAAGCTCATGCCGCGGTTATGGAAGGCAATGCCACCTGGGGCGACAACTCCAGAACCAAAGCCTTTGAAGTTGGACTGTATATAAGAAATCATCATGCCAGATTGATCTGCAGCGCAAAGATAGACAGTGCCACCAGCGTGGGGATCTCCTGGGCCATAGCTACCTGCCTGATTATGATTGATTAGTGCGGCACGACTGGCTAAATAGTCTCTATCTAATAAAGCACTCGTTGGTACCCTCATGGTGCTGGCATCGGATACATGAGCATAAGCATCGGCAAATGCCATACGCATAGCCTCGATCTGCAAATGTATGCGCTGTGCCGAGTTAGCGGGATACTGCTTGACATTGGCAGCCTGCAAAATTCCCAGGGCAATTTGCGCTGCAATACCAGAGCCATTGGGTGGAATCTCATGCAGTGTGTAATCGCCATAGTCAAAAGCTAAGGGTTCAACCCACTCTGTTGTATTGGCTGCAAAGTCCGCCATAGTGAAACAGCCGCCAGTGCTTTGAGCAAAGTCGACCATGCTTTGGGCTAGTTTTCCAGTATAGAAAGACTCACCTTCGGTATCAGCAATTTCACGTAGGGTGTTAGCTTGAGCTGGGTAACGCCAAATTTGTCCGGCGCTAGGCGCCTTGCCATCAATTAAGAAGGATTCGCTAAAGCCCGGTTGATTTTTTAGAATCGGAATAGCCTCACGCCATTGGCGCGCAATCACGGGTGAAACTGGAAAGCCGTTTTCAGCATAGTCAATCGCACGTTTAAATAGTTGCGCAAAAGGTAGCTTGCCAAATTTACGAGATAGTTCAATCCATCCAGAAACCATGCCCGGCACCGTCACCGTATTCCAGCCAATCAAATCCATTGCAGATTTGCCAGAAAAATATTCCGGCGTCCACGCTGCCGGTGCGCGACCAGAGGCATTCATACCATGGAGTTTTTTACCATCCCAAATGAGTGCGAAGCCATCACCACCTAAGCCATTCATGGTGGGCTCTACTACGGTGAGCGTGATCGCAGTGGCCAAGGCCGCATCGACAGCATTGCCGCCGCTTTGTAAAGCTTCGATACCCGCTTGAGTTGCTAATGGCTGCGAGCTAGCAACTGCATTCTTGGCTAAGACTGGGGCGCGACCGCCACCATAGGGTGAGGAAATTAACATGGGAGGTTCTTCTGGTAAGGAGATGCAGTGAGGAATTAATCGATCTTGATATTAGAGGCTTTAACAATCTTTAACCACTTAGCATGCTCAGCGCTGGTGATGTCTGTGAGTTTTTCTGAGTTGGCAAACTCTGGGTGAATACCTTGATTGGCTAACTTATTTTTAAAATCGGGATTAGTCAAAATCTTGCGAATTTCTTTTTCCAGTCGAGCGATGATGGCTGGAGAAGTTCCCTTTGGGGCATAAATGGCAAATAAATTCTCCACATCAAATTTTTTCATACCATCTTGCTCAAAGGTAGGCACGTTGGGCATGAGTGGTGAGCGTTCTGTGGAGGCAATGGCAATAGGACGTAGTTTGCCGCTTTGAATATGGGGTAGGGAAGCAGTCACGCTATCAAACATCATCAAGGTATTACCAGCGATTAGATCGGGTAAAGCAAAACTGCTTCCTTTGTAAGGAACATGAACTCCAGTAGCGCCGATCCGTTGCATAAACAACTGCGATTCAAGATGGGATAAGGTACCGTTTCCTTGAGAAGCGTAATTAAAGTTGCCGTTCTTTGACTTAATAAAGGCGATCAGCTCCGGCAAATTTTTAGCGGGAACACTGGGATTTACTTCAACAATATGGGGAACAGAGCCCACTAGAGCTACAGAAGCAAAATCTTTTTGGAGATCAGCAGGGGGATTTTTAAAGAGTGCTTGAGAAATCGCTTGATTGGTTAAGGCACTGAAGTGAATGGTGTATCCATCGGGGTTGGCCTTAGCTGCGGCACCCAAACCAATCATGCCGCCAGCACCGGGTTTATTTTCAATGACGACAGCCTGTCCCAGCGCCTCACCCAGAGGAGCTGCAATACTGCGGGCGAACACATCAGTTGAACCTCCGGCAGGAAATGACAGAACCATCTGGATTGGTTTTTTTGGCCAATCAGTATCAGGTGCGGCCATGCTGGCATGCATTAGTCCAAAAGAAAGTGCTGCGCCAAAGAGGGTGCGATGAATCGGATTCATGGAGGCCTTTGTAGAAAATAGATTGAAGTATTGAGTTACTGAATTATTTTTCATCTTTTAACCAATACCACTTATAGAGAACACTTTGCCCTAATCTTCTAAAGGGGGCAAAAGCTTCGGATCGAACTTTGCCGAGAATATTTGGGAATTCTAATGCGGAGTTGTAAATGGGTAGCTTAAACACCTCTGCATTGGTGTTGCTGCCTGCAACGAGTTCAGCCAAGCGCTTTCCTGCCCAAGTGGAAAATGAAACGCCATTACCGCCGTAGCCTAAAGCGTGCCATACCTTTACCTTGGGATCTGGTTGTGTAATCCGCGGCATCATGTCGTGACTCACATCTACCCATCCCCACCAAGAGTAATCAATGGGGATGCCAGCTAACGGTGGAAATTTTCTGGCAATAGCGTCAGTTAACAGTTGGAGATGTTCGGGTGCTTGAGCATCCGCTCCGCTGATGGAGCTTCTGCTACCTAATTGCAGGCGCTTATCCTTTAGGAGGCGGTAATAAAAGCGGAGCGTACGTGTGTCAGTTAAAAAAGTGTGTGAACGAAAGTTGCACGCCTCAATTTCGCTATCAGTGAGTGGTCTGGTAACTACAGAGTTTGAGAGTATCGGCAGAATTCGGTTTTTGATCGGCTTGAGCCCCTGTATACCGTATCCACCAGTACAGATAGCGATCCGCTTAGCGCGTACGACCCCGCCTGGCGTTTGAATGTGATGAATTCCGTTAATTGTTTCCCAGCCTTCAACTGGGCTGCTTGTGTGAATCTTTACTCCCAGTTTTTGGGCTTTTTTAAGCAGGCCAAATGTAAATTTCAGCGGATGAATACCCACACCTTCGCGCTCTAGAAGTGCTCCAGCCGCATCATGATCGTCGCAATATTGTTCTCTGAGTTCTTGGGCGCTCAGCAATAGCGGATCGTAGCCAAAAATAGTTTTACGGACTCTGGCTTCATTTTGAAGGTAAAGCATTTTTTCTGGACGATGTGCAACGTAAAGATGACCGCCATCAAAGGCATCGCAGTCAATGGTATTCACCAGCTCTTTAAAGTTATCGAACCCCGTATGAATTTCTCGATCTAACTTTTTAGCAGTCTCTAAACCCCAACGCTCAATCCATTGTGAACGCGATAATCTGCCACTAGCATTTTGACCCTGCCCACCACTTCGACTTGAGCAGCCCCAAGCAATATTATTTGCTTCCAAGATGGTCGCTTGTATGCCATGTTCTTGGGCTAAATAGAGAGCGGTTGAAACTCCTGTGGAGCCTGACCCAATAATGACGGCGTCGGTATCAATGTCCTGCGTTACGGGCCCATCTGTCTCAGGTGGGATGCCGGCGCTTGCAACCCAATAGCTCGGCGCATAGTCTCGGCCTCTACCTGGGATCAAAGAGGTAAGAGGGTCGTATAGAGGGTCATAGCTTGAGTGTGGCATCTTCAAATTCAGCATTCTGATTTTGCCGCCGGCAAATTGGGGCGGTTCTTACGAAAAACATTTTTCAATTGAATCTTGCCATCTTTGAAAGTAAAAATATCTACGCCATCAGCTTCAACTCGAGAGCCATCAGCTGCGGTGCCAGTAAAGGTCCACTCTGATACCCCAAAGTTGCCATTCACAAAATGTCGATCGTGAAGCCATTGCGCATCTGGAAAATTAATCCAAGCACTTTCAAAGGCCGCTCTTACTGCATGGGTGCCTTCGTGACGTGTGCCACAAGCATCTGGACCTGCAGCTGTTTGGAAAACACAGTTATCACTCATAAATCCCATTAAAGCATCCAGATCGTGGCGGTTCCAGGCTGCGCTAAATTCGGCTAAGAAATGAACTGTGACTTCGTGATAAGTACTTTGCATATTGAATTAGGTAAAGGCGGTTGTTAGGTGAATTCGTTTGAATGATCGAATGAAGTACTATAGTAACGAATAATTCATAAAAAAATACAAGAGACAATGATGGAAAACAATATCAGCTCAGTTGACATGTCGGCCTACTGGCTTCCCTATACGCCTAATCGCTACTTTCATCAGAACCCCAAGGTCATGCGATCAGCCAAAGGAGCTTACTACTTTGATGACCATGGTCGAAAATTATTTGACGGACTATCGGGCCTATGGTGCTCACCTTTGGGGCATGCTGATCCAAGAATTGGTGCAGCCATTCAAAAGCAGTATGAAACCATGGATTACTGCCCGGCATTTCAGATGGCGAGTGAGGCCACATTCACCTTGGCTAGCCGCATTGTTGACATGGCACCCGTTGGTTTAGATAAAGTATTTTTTACCAACTCTGGATCAGAGGCGGTAGATACTGCGCTCAAAATGGCGATTGCCTATCATCGCTCTATGGGAAATGCATCGCGCTTTCGGATGATTGGTCGCGAGCGCGCTTATCACGGCGTAGGCATTGGTGGCATTTCGGTTGGAGGTATTGTTGCTAACCGCAAGGCGTTTGCTGGAATGATGATGCCGGGTGTAGATCACTTACCTCATACACTCAACCTCTCTCAAATGGCTTTCTCGAAAGGTCAGCCAACTTGGGGTGCGCATTTAGCAGATGAGCTGGAAAACATTGTTACCTTGCATGATGCGAACACCATTGCTGCAGTTATTTTAGAGCCCGTGCAAGGATCCACAGGAGTACTGGTACCACCACAGGGCTATCTGCAAAAGATTCGAGATATCTGCACCAAGCATGGTATTTTGCTGATTTTTGACGAGGTCATTACTGGATTTGGGCGCCTAGGAGCGAATTTCGGTGCGGATCGATTTGGTGTAACGCCTGACATGATTACCTTTGCTAAAGCAATCACGAATGGCGTCATTCCCATGGGTGGTGTGCTGGTACGTGGTGATATTTATGATGCGATCATGGCGCAGGGCGGTCAAGAACAAGCTATCGAATTCTTTCATGGCTATACCTATTCTGGACACCCCATTCCTACAGCGGCTGCTCATGCAGTCCTGGATATTTTTGAGTCTGACGACTTAGTCAATCGCGCTAAAGCGCTTGAGCCTGTCCTAGAGAACTCATTACATGCTCTCAAGGGAAAAGCAGGGTTGCTGGATATTCGGAACTTTGGTCTTTCTGGTGCGGTCGATTTAACCCCCATTGCTGGTAAGCCAGGATTGCGGGCCATGAAGACCTTGGAGGCTTGCATTGAAAGAGGCGCTCTGGTGCGTATTACCAATGACACAATCGCAGTGGGGCCACCGTTTATTTCCACGCCAGCCGAGGTGGAATTTTTGGTCAGCGTATTGAGTGATGCGATTGACGCTGCAATGCAGATTAAATAATTTATCGATTAAACAGATGATAAATAACGGGAATGGCTACGGCGCTAATTACGCCGTTCATGCCCATAGCGAGACTGGCATAGGTGCCCGCCTCTGGGTGAATGCTAAATGCACGCGAGGTGCCGATACCATGGGCGCCAATACCAATGGCAAAGCCACGTTGCCACCATGCCTTCATACCTAGCGCATTAAGAATAAACGGCGCCAAAATAGCCCCCAGAATTCCGGTAGTGACGGCGAAGATTGCGGTTAAGGTTGGTGATACGCCAATGCGCTCAGCAATGCCCATAGCAATTGGGGCTGTAACTGATTTGGGATACATGGCGCCAGTGATGCTGGAGTCAGCCCCGAATAATTTAGCAATGTTGACTGCGCTAATGATGGAGACCAAGCCACCAGTAACTAAAGATGCAAGCAGGGGCAGGGATCTTCCTTTTAAGCTGCTTAATCCTCTGTAGATGGGTATGGCTAAAGAGACGGTTGCTGAACCCAATAAGAAATGAATAAATTGCGCACCTTCAAAGTAGGTGGAATAGGGCATCTCAATAAATTGAATGACGCTGGCTACTAGAATGATGGCAATGGCTACGGGGTTGGCCAAGGGATTCTGCTTGGTAGTCTTATAAATCCACAGGCCAATTTGATAAGCGGCCAAGGTAATAAAGAGGGCAAATAAAGGGCTGCCTGATAAGTAGACCCAAATCTCTACGATCGAGTGCTTTTCGCTCATTGATCCACCTCTTTTTGCTTTGCGCTCAAAAAGCGAGCCACTATAGCGCTGGTGGCAATCGTGAGAATGACGCTACCCACTAGGGCGGTCACAATGGCTAGGGCATTTGCTTTGAGTTGGGGAAGGAATAAAACTACCCCAACTGCTGCCGGTACAAATAAGAGCCCCAGGTATTGGCTAAAACCATCTGCCACCATGGCGAGGTCATGATTGATCCCCTTGCGCAGTACCAGCCAAATAATGAGTAGAACCAAGCCGATAACGGGCCCTGGCAGGGTAGGTAGGGCGAACTTGGAAATCAGCTCACCCAGGCTTTGAAATAGAAGAATTTGGACTAGGCCGGAGATCATCGTTCGATCTTACTGCTCCGCAATATATGTTGCAAAGCAATAAGTCATTTCTTGGTTAAGATAAACACAACATAAGCAGGGTCTCTATCTAATAGATAAGACTTCAATACAAAAAATACTTAGGAGAGCTCTCATGGCTGACTTGAACGTCAACGGTAAAAAGTACAAGGTGGATGTTGATCCAGAAACCCCTTTATTGTGGGTCATCCGTGATCATGTCGGCTTAACTGGCACTAAATATGGCTGTGGCGTGGGCCAATGCGGCGCATGTACAGTCCTCTTTGAAGGTCAGGCGATTCGTAGCTGCTCTATTCCAGTGAGTGCGGCTGAAGGTAAGAAGATTGAAACAATCGAAAGCCTAGAGAAGAATGGCCAGCTATCCAAAGTACAAAAAGCATGGGTTGACAATCAGGTTCCCCAATGCGGCTACTGCCAATCTGGCATGGTGATGGCAACTACTGCCTTATTGCGCAATACCCCAAAACCGACTGATGCCCAGATTGATGCTGCTGTAACCAACATCTGTCGTTGCGGAACATTCCAACAAGTGCGTGATGCGATTCATGCTGTGAGTAAGGCATAAGGGGCGATCATGAGCAAAACTATTAATACAGCAACTACTAATAATTCACGTCGCCACTTCATTGTTGGATCCAGCGCTATTGCAACTGGCTTGGCAATCGGCTTTGATTTATCTTTTATCTCCTCAGCCAATGCCGCAATGGGTACTGGCACTACCTCGATGGCGCCACTTGCGACCCCGGAGATTGGTGTTTGGGTCGTGGTCAAACCAAACGATGACATCGTGGTTCGTATCGTGCGCTCTGAAATGGGTCAGGGAACCATTACTGGCTTAGCGCAGATGGTTGCCGAAGAATTACAGTGCGACTGGAAAAAAGTCTCTTATGAGTATCCATCTCCAGCTGAGAGCCTTAAGCGTAAGCAAGCTTGGGGCAGTTATTCCACTGGGGGTAGCCGTGGTATTCGTACTTCTGAACAGTATGTTCGTAAAGGCGGCGCAGCGGCTCGCATCATGTTGGTTCAAGCCGCAGCAAATCAGTGGAGCGTTCCTGCCTCAGAGTGTGTTGCTAAAGATAGCGTGATTACTCATACTCCATCCGGACGTAAAACGACTTTTGGAAAAGTATCTATTGCCGCAGCTCAGCTAGCAGTACCAACAGAAATAACCCTCAAAGATCCTAAAGAATGGACCTTGATCGGTAAACCAGTTGATCGTATTGATGGTGTTGCTGATAAGGTGACTGGTAAGCAGATCTATGCAATTGATTTGAAGATGCCCGGCATGCTTGTGGCGACGATCAAAGAATCTCCAGTGTTTGGCGGCAAGGTAAAAAGCTATGACGCCACTAAAGCCTCCAGCATGAAAGGCGTCAAGAAAGTTGTTCAAGTAGGTGACTCTGCTATTGCAGTAGTGGCAGATACCTTCTGGCAAGCTAAAACAGGTTTAGATGCCGTCAACATTACTTGGGATAACGGCGCTAACGGCGATGTTTCTAGTGCTTCAATCAAGAAGATGCTGGAAGAGGGTCTCACAGCGAATGATGCATTTGTGGGTAACTCCAATGGCGATGCTAAAGAAGCGATTAGCAAAGCCTCCAAAACGATTGAGGCAACTTACTTCTATCCATTCTTAAACCATGCCACCCTCGAGCCGCAAACAGCTACTGCAAAGTGGACGCCAGACTCTTGTGAGGCTTGGGTGCCAACTCAAGATGGTGAAGCCTCTCTTGCGGCTGTGATTGCAGCATCTGGTTTGCCAGCAGAAAAGTGCAATGCCTACAAAGTAAACCTCGGTGGTGGATTTGGTCGCCGTGGCGCTTTTCAGGACTACACAACACAGGCTGTCAATATTGCCAAGCAAATGCCAGGTACGCCAATTAAATTGATTTGGACACGCGAAGAGGATATGACGCAAGGTCGCTATCACCCGGTCATGATGTGCAAGATGACTGCGGCATTAGATGACAAGAAAAATATCACCGGCCTCAATATGCGTTTGTCTGGCCAATCTATTTTGGCTGCAGTGCGTCCAGCAGTGGTTGCTGCTAACAAGGGTAAGGATCCTCTGGTATTTCAGGGCCTGGATCCAACGGGGGAGCATGGTATTACCTACAGCTTCCCTAATCTGATGATTGATAACGCCATGCGCAATACGCATGTGCCGCCAGGTTTCTGGCGCGGAGTCAACGTCAACCAAAATGCGGTCTTTTTAGAGACCTTCATGGATGAGATGGCTGAAGCCGCTGGGGTTGATGCGGTAGAGTTCCGTCGTCAGCATATGGGAAATTATCCTCGCGCGGTAGCTGTACTGAATGCGGTAGCCGATGGCATTGGCTGGACTAAACCCGCCAAACCAGGTGTTTTCCGTGGCCTTGCGCAGATGCGTTCATTCGGTAGTTATGTTGCTGCCGCTTGCGAGTTATCTGTGACCAATGGTAACGAGGTGAAAATTCATCGTATTGTGGCTGCCACTGATCCGGGTTATGTTGTCAATCCAGCTCAGGTTGCTCGTCAGGTTTCTGGTTCCTTTGTTTATGGCTTATCCGCTCTCTTCGAAGAAGAAATTACGCTTGAGAAGGGCGCAGTCGTTCAGAAGAACTTTGATACTTTCAACTCCATTCGTCTTTCACAGATGCCTAAGGTCGAAACTATCATCATCCAGGGCGGCGGTAAAGACTGGGGTGGTGTTGGTGAGCCAACGATCGCAGTTGCAGCACCGGCCGTTCTCAATGCGATCTACCGTGCAACAGGCAAGCGCTTACGCACTGTGCCATTGAAAAATAGTGGCATTAAGTTGGTTTAATCGCCGTAATGAATGGGATAGGGTAGTTAGTGATGGGTAAGCAGGAATGAGCAGAACGCTAGCAGCCTTATTGCTAGGGGTATCGACTCTTTTCCTGCCTTGCTTAGCGCAATCCCAAACCTGGGTAGGGGATTCGATTCTGAATCCCCTAACTTCTTCTCCTGGGGATGTAGCTAGAGGAAGGGCCATTGTGGGTAGTCGTCAAGTTGGCTTATGTTTGCTATGCCATAGCGGGCCGTTCCCAGAGGAGCGCTTTCAGGGCAATTTGGCGCCAGACTTGAGCGCCAGTGTAGGTCACTCCACCGCACCTCAATTGCGGGCGCGCTTGGTAGATCCAGGCCGCTTTAATCCAACGAGCATCATGCCAGCGTATTACCGCACCACCGGCTTAAATCGAGTAGCCCCTAAGTTTGTAGATCAAACTATTCTCAGTGGTCAAGAGATAGAAGATGTTGTCGCCTTTTTAGTAAGCCTTCAATGATAAATTTATTTACGAAATTACGAATCACTATGACTGATTTAAAGCTGAATTCAAACACTACAAAGCCAAGTCGGCGCAGGTATTTATCCGCGCTTGGTCTGTTCGGCTTATCAAGCTGGATGATACCGAGTTGGGTTATAGCTAAAAAGCCAGAGGCAATGGAAGTGATCGCAAAAATTGTGGGCTCAAATTCAATCCGGGACGGCCGGGTGAAGTTGATCATTCCGCCCTTGGTGGAGAGTGGCAACCTAGTGGTTCTAAAACTTTCAGTAGAAAGTCCAATGACGGCAAATGATTATGTGAAGGCTGTACATGTGATTGCAGAGGGCAATCCACTGCCTAATATTTTTACTGCCTATTTCACACCCCGCTCTGGCCGCGCTGATTTAACTACTCGCGTTAGATTGGCTGACTCACAAAGGGTATGGGCTATCGCGCAAATGAGTGACGGTAGTTTTTGGCAAGGCTATGCGGATACTTTGGTAACCCTCTCTGCATGTACGGAGTTGGTATGAGTAAGACTTCCCGCACAGGCATCACCATGCCGGCTCAGGCTCAAAAAGATTCCATTATTGAAATTCGGGCAATTGCCCAGCACGATATGGAGACAGGCTATCGGTATTCCGAAGATGGTAAGCGGATACCTCGCGACATCATTCGACTCTTTACCTGTCAATACAACGGTGAAGAAGTATTCAGGATGGATTTCTATCCGGGGATTGGCGCAAACCCCTTGATTGTTTTCACTACCGTGGCAGTGGCTTCTGGAACGCTAGAGTTCAAATGGGTGGGGGATGATGGTTATGAAGCAGTCAATCACGCGCAAATTATTGTCTCGTGAATCTCTCCGCTTTCTGCTTTCGTTTTCTATCAGTAATAGCAATTCTGCTTGGAGTTAATTCCAGCTTAGCGCTTGAGGCTCCAAAAGATTCTCGTCAATCAAGCTACCAGTTGATGAGCTCAGAGAATCAAGCTATGCAAGATGACCCTAATCTCAACCCCGCCCTATTTTGGGTAATGGATGGGCATAGCCTCTGGAAAGAAAAGACGGGAAAAAAGAATGTGTCTTGCGCATCCTGTCACGGCGATAGTGGGCAAAAGATGGCTGGCGTCGCTACGCAGTTTCCTAAAGTGCAAAAGGGAAAACTACAGACCTTAGAGGGGCAAATCAATCAATGTCGCACGTCAAATCAAGAGGCTGGGCCACTGGCTTATGAAAGCAAAGAGCTTTTAGCTTTAACGACCTTTGTAGCAATGCAATCCAGGGGCTTGCCAATTGCGATTCAAGAAACGCCGCAGAACAGGAAAGATCTTCAGCAAGGCCGCCAGTTCTTTAATGAAAGAATGGGTCAGCTCAATTTGTCTTGCGCACAGTGTCATCAGGATCGCGCTGGATTGAAGCTGGGGGGCAGTCTGATTCCTCAGGGGCACCCAACTGCCTACCCAATTTACCGAATTGAATGGCAGACCATGGGATCTTTACAAAGACGTCTACGTAACTGTATGAGTGGGGTACGCGCTAAACAGTTTGAGTATGGCTCGACTGAGATGGCTCAGTTAGAGCTATTTTTAATGTGGCGAGCAAGAGGAATGACTCTAGAAACTCCAGGGGTCCGACCTTAAATCACGGCTCAGTCTGAGAAGACTACTGAGGTTGTACCGTTAATCAAAACACGGTCATGCAGGTAGTAGCGTAGGGCGCGTGATAGCACGGTGCGCTCCAAATCTCGACCTTTGCGAACTAAGTCTTCGGGTGTATCACCATGGGTAACGCGGGTCACATCTTGCTCAATAATCGGGCCTTCATCTAAATCGCTGGTAACAAAGTGTGATGTTGCACCAATTAATTTAATGCCGCGAGCATGGGCTTGATGGTAAGGCTTGGCACCTTTAAAGCTTGGTAAGAACGAGTGGTGAACGTTGATGCAACGACCCGATAACTTAGTAGACAAATCATCCGACAAAATTTGCATATAGCGCGCCAAAATGACCATATCCACTTTTGAATCTGCAACGATTTCTAAAAGTTTGGCCTCTTGGGCTGGCTTAGTTTCTGGTGTGACTGGCAGGTGATAAAAAGGGATGTCGGCAAAATCAATGCTGGAGTAGACCTCACGCGGGTGATTGGAGACGATTCCGCAAATAATCATTGGCAACTCGCCAATACGCCAGCGATAGAGCAGATCGACTAAGCAATGATCTAACTTGGATGCCATGATGAGCACTCGCTTTAAATCTTTTACAGCACGCAGATCCCAAGTGAGATCAAAGCGTTTGGCAATTTCTACAAAACCCGCCTTGAGACTATTGCCATCGGCGCTGCAGCTAAAGCTCACACGCATAAAGAAGCGCTTAGAGGCTTTGTCATCGAATTGCTGGGCCTCTTCAATGTCGCCACCCAATTCAAAGATGTAAGTTGAAACAGCGGCAACAATGCCTGGTCTATTGGGGCAGGTGAGTGTGAGGTAGTAATTTTCTGTAGTCATGACTTAAATGGGGGTAAAGATTGCTGATAAGGGCTAATTTTAGACTGCTTACTTAGAAGCGGGCGGGCTATCTGCAGGGCCAAGATAGGGTTCGCTCATATCTTTGATTGCGGGAGTGGGAATATCGGTGCAAATAGGCTTGGGCCCTAAAGCATTCAGAAAGTTACAGTCCTGCTTAGTCGCGGCCGAGGCGGCATGCTCTAAGGGGGATTTTCCAGTTGTTGCGGTGGAGATGGCGCTAGCAGCAGTCGATGGATTGGCCACCGCTACAGATACGGCCGCAGTTCCCGCAGAGCTGGCCACGCCGGTAGCCGAACTCCCTAAGGCCATTAATGGCGCTGCGCACCCAGTTAAATTTAGGCAGAGAGTGATAACGCTAAAGGTAAGGCTGCAGTAAAAGAAAAAGGCAGGCCAAACTGTAAAAGTTGGTCTGCCCAGTTTGGCCATCAATAGCAATGATCTATTTACGTTTACAAGCAAGGTTGTAGACACCTGCTGCCCACGAGCCGTTGGCAATTTCTTCGAAAGGGCTGTCTGGCGTTTTGTTGTCTGAAACAACCTTACCAGATCCTTTATTGCCCGCAAATTCTTTAAATTCAATTGGGCGGTATGTTTCGTTGGCGCAATTATATTCATTCAGGCCAACAATCGAATTCACAGTAGCTTTAGTTTTTGGATTCACGCCTGGCTTTTTAAAATCGAGCATAGACATAATTTGAACTTTATCGCCATTGATACTCAGAGTATCTGGATCGGCATAGACTGTAAATAATTCAGGGCCACCCAAGTCCTGCCATGCGGCAACACTATTAGTTATGGGGAGAGTGCAGAGCGAGATAAAAAAGGCCAGTGCAGATATTTTTTTCATAATAGGTAGCGTTGTCATTAAATAGATTAAGCCCAGGCTGGGCCTACAGGGTTCATTCTAAACTCCCTGGCTTATTTTTCCTTAATATTCAGATCCAGTTGCCGAGTAATCTTTTGGGGCTTCATTTGGAGCGGAAGGTATTCATTGCTGGCCCAGAGTGCGCCCATATTTCGGTAAAACTTGTTTTGTACCCAGCCAGATTGCCCAGTTTGGTAAATGAAGAGGGATTGTTCTAAATCTGCGAGATCGTAGAGCGTTCGAAGACTAGGTGCCTGTTTGGTTTCAAAGGGGTTATCAGCTCTGCGTAGCTCTAGCCTGCCCACATTGATGCTAAAGCTATCCCCAGGAAAAGGCTGCGTCAAATTGAAGAGGCTGCCAAGGAGTGGAACCTTGCTTAAAGGGCGGTGTTCCGAGACGGCAATGTGCGCATTGCCCCAAGCCCATTTTTTAGGATTATTACCAAATTGCGCACTCAGTTGTTCTAGGGCTTGATCAAATGCTGCATTCGAAGCATCAGCACAACTCTCGGCTTGCGATGTTTGAGGATCATCGCACCATGGGCTATTCGGGTTCTGTAATTGCAATATCAGCGGATGTCTAAAGTTGCGGTCACCATAATTTTCTGTAAACAGATATCCCAAACGTAAGAAGAGTTTGTTTGTGAGTTGGTTGGCCCAGGCATTGAATAGAAGAGCGCTAGCACTGTCGATTTTCATATCGCCATCAAAGCTCTTGCTCAACTCAGATGCTTGTGGCGCTAGAGGATGTGTTGATTTAGCGGACTTAAATAAGTCTAGAAGTGGTGTAGCGCCCAAAGAGAGGGTATCTGCTTGCATGGATTTCATAGAGGCGAGATCATGAGCCGACTTGCCTTTAATCAATTCTACAATTCTGTCATAGCGTGTTGGTAGATCCCAGTCACCCGTAAGTGGGTTTGGATCATTGCTGGCCAATATTTTTTGGTTGGCTGTTGCAATCCAGTTTGAATCTGGATTATTACTACTAGGGAGTTGATCGAAGGGGACATATCCGGTCCAGTCGTATTGCTTCTCCCAACCCAGGGCAGGCGCTACTCCATATAGTCCTTGGTGTAAGGTACGCTTGGGAGCGACACCAGCCGCCTGATAAGAGATGTTTCCTTCGACATCCGCCATCACCACGTTTTGCATTGGCGCATAGTTTTTGCGAAGTGCCTGCTTAAACGTATCTAAATCTTTGGCGTGATTCATATCAAGCAAACCAGCAACAGATTGATTCTCAATATCCAGAGCAGTCCAGCGCAATGCTAAGACAAAGCGATCAGTATCAATAGCGCGCTTGGCACGTGCATATGATTCTGAAATCACTGGACCATGCCGAGTCTCTTTCACCAAAAAGCGAAGGGGAGATTCACCCTTAATGTCGATGATTTCTTGGCGCACTTTAAAAGGAAGTGGCCCTTCTGGACCCCGATAGACTCCAGGATTTTTAGGATCTAGCTGTTCGATATATAAATCCTGCACATCGGGACCAGTGTTTGTAAAGCTCCAGGCGAACTTATCAGTTCTGCCCAAAACCACCGCCGGAATGCCGGGAAGGGTGGCGCCAATGACATTCATGCCTGGTGCCTCTAAGTGAGCCATGTACCAAATTGCTGGCGCTGATAAGCCTAGGTGTGGATCGTTGGCCAGCAGTGGCTTGCCAGAGGTTGTGAGTTTGCCGTTAAGCGCCCAATTATTGGAACCGATGCCATCTTTGCCGCCCGGCACCTCATTGATGGTTAATTCGGTTGCGGGAAGCTTCTTGGACTTTTGATCTCTTGTGAGTGAGTTTGGATTAAAGATCTTGATGTCGTGATACATCTTGGCAAAGTCAACATTGCTCACCGGTTCTCCCGGTGTATGTGCTGGCATTACTTCCCATACCTCTTTAGTTGTTAAAAATTGGGCTAGCTCAAGTCGTTGCAATTCTTTATGCCAGTTCCCGCCAAGATCAAGCGCCATCATCAGCATCCATGCCACGCTATCAGTAGGCGACCAATGTCCTGGTTTTGATCCAGTCAAAAAGTATTCAACCGGTAGCGCCCAGCCTAAGTGGGCATTACCAGCGTTGACCCCATCTGCGTAGGATTGAAGCAGTCGCTTGGTTTCAATAGGGTAGCGATCAAACTGTTTTTCAGCGGCATGTTTAATTCCTAGCGTACGAATAAAACGATCTATTGCTAGAGTTTCCTTTCCGAGGATTTCAGAAAGACGCCCACTGGACAGTCGGCGATTAATTTCCAATTGCCAGGAGCGCTCGCTAGCATGTAAATAGCCTAATGCAAAGAGCGCATCAGTAGAGCTCTTTGCCTGAATATGAGGGATATCGCTCTCATCAAAGGTGATGGCAACCGAATCCCCGAGAGTTTTAATGATCCGCTTGCCAGAGGGATTGGTTTGAGCGGAGATTAGATAGACAATTCCGGCAGTAATGCTCAAGACCAGAGCTACAGAACTAAGCCAAAAGACGGCTTTTAATAGGGTTTTCAGACCTGAGCTCGGCGTAGGTAATTTCATGGGAATAGTTTAGTGGGTTTGCCACAACTTCTGGCCAAGCTTGATGAAAACAGGCTTCCAGCCACAGAGAGGCCTCGCATGCTAAAATTTTGCTTGTCTTGGTTTATTTAGTACGGCTTTATTGCTCGTGCGAGCCCGAGTGGTGAAATCGGTAGACACAGCAGATTTAAAATCTGCCGACTCAAAAAAGTCGTGCCGGTTCGATTCCGGCCTCGGGCACCAATCGATTGATTTCAGGCATCCTTGAAATATCTCCCTATTCTGATCTTACTTTTGTACCTTGCTCCTAGTTTGGGCGCAGAACGATTGGTTTTTACTTGTGAGCGTTCAGAAAAGAACTACATCGAAGCCTACGAACTCAAGGTCATCCCAGCCTCAAAAAATCAGAAGGCAAAAGTTTTTGTCGATGATCGAGATTTAGATCAATCTAATGAGTTGGGGCGACAAATCATTAAAAATGTTTTGATTACCGAATCTACTGTCCTCATTTCGATGGAAGCATATTTTCTACCAGAGAGTTTTGACGGTGTTCAATATGGATCTGGCTCAGTACTAACGGCGATCACAATTAATCGCCTGAATGGTCAACTTAGAAAAGCGGAGACCATTAAAGGTGGAATTCTTTCGGCCACCCTCGGAGAGGGTACAAAGACCTATCAAGAGCAGTGCGGTAGAGCTAAAAGCCTTAATTAGGCTCCGTTACAAATCCTAACTTCGTTAAGCCAGCGCGACGTGATGCTGCGAGTACTTGGGCAACATATTCATATTTCACTGATTTATCGGCACGCAAGTTGATTTCTGGCTGCGGCTCTTTCTGGGCAGCTTTCTCAGCGTACCCATTGAACGTTTCTAAATCAATTGGGGTGCTGTTCCAGAAAATTTGACCTTTGGCATCAATGGAGAGTTGGATTGACTCTGGCTTGACTTCATTACGTACGCTATTCGCTTTTGGCAATTCAACCTTTACCGCCTGCTGAATCACAGGCAAGGTAATCATAAAAATGATTAAGAGTACCAACATGACATCCACCATGGGAGTCATGTTGATCTCGGCCATGATGCCGCTTTCTTCTTGGTCGTTCTGAAGATTAAAAGACATATTTATTCTCCGGACTTCACGCGGGCGCCAGTCACAAAGTAAGCAAGGAGATCATTGCCAAAGCGATTGAGATCAGCCAGCAATAGTTTGTTGGCGCGGTTAATTGCATTAAAGCCTAACACCGCAGGAATCGCTACCGCTAAACCCAGGGCAGTCATGATGAGTGCTTCGCCAATAGGACCTGCAACTTGATCAATCTGCGCGCTACCAGAGCTGCTGATTGCGATCAAAGCGTGATAGATGCCCCACACTGTTCCGAATAGACCAATAAACGGTGCTGTCGCGCCAGTGGAGCCAAGAAAGGTAAGGCCCTTTTGGAGTTGCGCACCAACACTATCAATACTGTTCTTTAAGCTTCTCGCCATCCACTCAGAGTAATTTAGTGTCTGTAAGAGCTCGCGATGATTGGTCGATTGGCTTTGATGGTGGGTAGAGGCGCCACTAGCTGCTTTGGCAATCTGATAATAAGGATTGCTTGCGTGGCTCGTGAATGCATTGAGGCCTTGGTCATAAGATGTAGCGCGCCAAAATTGATCAAGCTCAGGTTTGAGTTTACGTAGGTTGCGCAAATCCCAGAAGCGGGATAACAAAATTACCCAGGTCACAATTGAGCACGATAGCAGTGCGAGTGCCACAAAGCGCGTAATTGCATCGCCCTCGAGCCATAAATTTGCTAAGCCAAATGGTGTATTCATAATGTTTAATTCTTTAAATTAAATTTAATTAAAAGGTTGGTAGAAATTCTTTGGGGCGAACCATTCACTAAAAATGGTTTAAAGCGATAACGACGACCAATCTCAGTTGCCGCTCGATCTAGTCGTGGAAACGAGCTAGAGCGCAATAAGGCGACATCCTCAACACTGCCAGTCTCATCAATGATGAGACGAACTACTACTTCACCTTGCTCCCCCGATCTCTTAGAGAAGGAGGGGTAGTACGCATCCGCATCGGGTTGATAGACGACGACCAGTTTACCAATGTCAGTCTGGATCGGCGTACCGCTGGATCCAGAGGTAGTTGCGGGTGCAACTGTGGCATTGGGGGTCTGTGATTCGCTTTTAGATTGCTGGGGTGTTGGGGGGGTAGGGGCTTGTTGTTGAGTCTGCGGCGGTGTTGGCGCCTGCGTGGATTTCGCATCCACGGTTTTCTTCTTTTGCTCCTGCTTTGGTTTTGGCGGAGGCGCAGCTGGAGCAGCTTGGGGCTGCTTAGCGGCCTCAGGACTCACGAGGTTGGCCATCACTCGCGCATCATCTAAGTTGTTCTCGTTGTCAGGCTTCATGCCACTCTGAAAGCCAATTAAAAATAGTAGATGTAAGGCAAGGACGATGCCAATAATGATGCGTTCGGTTTTATCGAATGGCAGACGTGCGTTCAATTGGCTGAAGAAAGCACTCATCTGAAAGAGCTCACAAGTTGTGACTCAATGCGGTGCTGATTGAGATCTGACTGCATGAGCTCTTGCGCCATTTGATGTAATAACTCCGCATCTTTGCTACTGATCAATTTAATAGAGCCATATTGACCGTGATCTAAATGCTTACCTTGCGCCTCTAATTTTCTTTTAAGTTGCCGTACCACGGCCTCACTGGTATCAATGAGATTAATTGAATCTCCCAGCAATTTACGAATCGCTTTTCGTAAGAAAGGGTAGTGTGTACATCCTAAGACCAGAGTATCGGCTCCCGCATCTTGAATAGGCTCGAGATGCTCAGCTAAAAGCTCTAGAGCTTCTTCACCATTGGCCTGCCCTGACTCAATTAAAGGAACTAAGCCAGCGCCAGCTTGTTTAATAAACTGACAGTTGGGAAGGGTGGCTAGTAAAGCGCTAAATTTATCGCTCTTCAGTGTGGCTTCAGTTGCCAGAACGCCGACTATGCCATTGGCCGACTGCATTGCCGCAGGCTTGATGCCAGGCTCCACACCGATAATCGGAATGTGGTTCAGTTCATGGCGAATATGTGCGATCGCTTCAGCGGTAGCCGTATTACACGCAAGCAGAATGGCATCGCATCCTTGCGCTACTAAGTATTTGCACAGCTCCATACTGCGTGAAGCAATCCACTCGCTGGACTTTTCTCCATAAGGCGCATTGATAGAGTCAGCCAAGTAAATATAGTCATGCTCGGGAAGCTGGCGCAAAGCCTCATCCAAAATGGATAAGCCTCCAACGCCAGAATCAAATACCCCGATGAGTGCCAAGTAAACGGTCGCTTAACTATGTCTTGCTATTAATGCTTGACTTACGCAATCTTGACTGGAATGTTCCCAATCTTCGCTTGCCACTCTTTTGGACCAGTTTCATGCATCGAGATACCGGCTGAGCTCACAGCGACAGTGACTGGCATATCTTTGACATCGAATTCATAAATAGCTTCCATACCCAAGTCAGCAAAGCCAACCACTTTCGCAGTTTGAATCGCTTTCGATACTAAGTAAGCTGCACCACCAACGGCCATGAGGTAGGCAGACTTGTGTTTCTTGATTGCTTCAATTGCAGTTGGACCACGCTCTGCTTTACCAATCATGGAGATTAAGCCAGTCTTCGCGAGCATCATCTCTGTGAACTTATCCATACGGGTCGAGGTGGTTGGGCCAGCTGGACCGACCGCTTCATTACCAACGGGGTCGACTGGACCAACGTAATAGATCACGCGATTCTTAAAGCTCACTGGTAATTCTTCGCCCCTAGCAAGCATGTCCTGAATACGCTTGTGAGCAGCATCGCGACCAGTCAAAATTTTGCCGTTGAGAAGCAGTGTTTCGCCTTCCTTCCAGCCAGCAACTTCTTCCGCGGTTAAGGTATCCAAGTTCACACGCTTTGATTTTTTGGTATCTGGAGTCCAAGTGACATCTGGCCAATCGGCCAATGAAGGTATCTCTAATTTGGCAGGGCCATCACCATGTAAATGGAAGTGAACGTGACGTGTAGCGGCACAGTTCGGAATCATGGCAACGGGCAATGAGGCTGCATGGGTTGGATAGTCCATGATCTTGATATCAAGCACAGTAGTCAGACCGCCAAGGCCTTGCGCGCCAATGCCGAGTTTATTAACTTTGTCGAAAATTTCTAAACGGAGTTCTTCAATACGATTTTGTGGGCCACGAGCGATCAGCTCTTGAATATCTACTGGACCCATTAATGACTCTTTGGCCATCAACATGGCTTTTTCAGGGGTTCCGCCAATACCGATGCCCAGAATGCCAGGAGGGCACCAACCGGCACCCATCGTTGGGACAGTCTTGAGTACCCAGTCCACGATCGAGTCTGAAGGGTTCAGCATGACCATCTTGGCCTTGTTCTCAGAGCCGCCACCCTTGGCTGCACAAATCACTTCTACGTCATCTCCTGGGACGATTTCATAATGGATTACGGCAGGGGTGTTATCGCCCGTATTTTTGCGTTTACCCGCTGGATCAGTCAAAACGGAGGCGCGTAATGGGTTATCTGGGTTCATGTAAGCCCGACGAACACCTTCATTCACCATCTCGGTCACGCTCATAGTGGCGTCGCCCCACTGGACGTTCATACCAATTTTGAGGAAAACCACTGCAATGCCAGTGTCCTGGCAGAGAGGGCGATGGCCTTCTGCGCACATCCGGCTATTGGTCAGAATCTGAGCGATCGCATCCTTGGCTGCGGCGCCTTGTTCAAGCTCGTAAGCCTTGCCCATAGCGGAGATAAAGTCCTTTGGGTGGTAATAGGAGATGAACTGGAATGCGTCTGCAACGCTTTGAATGAGATCGTTTTGTTTGATATTTGTCATAGTTTTAGGCTTGATTGTGTAAGGTTTCTTCTATTTTAAGGGTTTGCCATAGAGCAAATCCAGCGTGTTTTCACTTATCTTATTAGCTCTTGGGGATGCGTTTCCCTAACTCTGCGCTGTTTTTGCGGAAAAAGACGACCGATTATTGAATAGAAGGGCTGTGAAGCATGGAACCATTAATGCAAGAAAACCGCGTATTTAACCCACCTGCAGACTTTGTTAAGGCTGCCGCCATTCCCGGAATGGAAGCTTACAACAAGCTTTGCGCTGAAGCCAATAAAGATTATGACGGTTTCTGGGGTCGTCTTGCAAAAGAAAATATTTTCTGGAAAAAGCCTTTTACTAAAGTTCTTGATGAATCTAAAGCGCCTTTCTACAAGTGGTTTGAAGATGGCACAACCAATGCTTCATACAACTGCTTAGATCGCCAAGTTGAGAATGGTCTGGGTGGTAAGACTGCCATCATTTTTGAAGCTGATGATGGTACCGTTACTAAAGTAAGTTACCAAGAGATGCTTGAGCGCGTTTGCAAAATGGCAAATGCACTCCGCAAGATGGGCATCAAATCTGGTGACCGCGTCATTATTTATATGGCGATGACAATCGAAGGTATTGTTGCTATGCAAGCCTGCGCCCGTATCGGCGCAATTCACTCTGTAGTGTTTGGCGGCTTTTCTGCGCAAGCCTTGCGTGATCGCATTATTGACGTCGGCGCAATTGCGGTGATTACAGCGGATGGACAGTTCCGTGGTGGCAAATCATTACCTTTAAAGGCGATTTGTGACGAGGCCCTTTCAACTGGTGAATGCGGCAATGTAAAGCATGTCATCGTGAGCAAGCGCACTGGCACTGATGTCACCATGACAGCGGGTCGCGATGTGTGGATGCAAGAAATTGTGGCGAATGAAGCTGCTACTTGCGAGCCAGAGTGGGTAAGCGCTGAGCACCCACTCTTTATTCTGTATACATCTGGCTCAACAGGTAAGCCTAAAGGCGTGCAGCACTCTACTGGCGGCTACCTCTTGTGGGCAATCCTCACAATGAAGTGGACTTTTGACATCAAGCCAAACGATGTGTTCTGGTGCACTGCGGATATCGGCTGGGTAACAGGTCACTCTTATATTACCTACGGCCCACTCGCAGTTGGCGCCACTGAGATCGTATTTGAAGGTGTTCCAACCTATCCAAATGCTGGCCGTTTCTGGGACATGATCCAAAAACACAAGGCAACAATTTTCTACACTGCACCAACAGCGATTCGTTCATTGATCAAAGCGTCTAGCAATGATCAAGCAGTTCATCCAAAGAGCTACGACTTATCCTCATTGCGTCTCTTGGGTTCAGTCGGCGAACCGATTAATCCAGAAGCGTGGATGTGGTACTACGAGAATGTAGGTGGCTCACGTTGCCCAATCGCGGATACGTTCTGGCAAACCGAAACTGGTGGCCATATGATTTCACCATTGCCAGGCGCAACACCAATGATTCCAGGATCATGCACATTGCCATTGCCAGGTATTCAGGCGGCGATTGTGGATGAAGCTGGTGTAGATGTTCCAAATGGTCAAGGCGGCATCTTGGTTGTAAAACGTCCATGGCCTTCCATGATTCGTACGATTTGGAATGATCCTGATCGCTTCGTGAAGTCGTATTTCCCAGAAGAGTTAGGCGGCACTTTGTATCTTGCAGGTGACGGCGCAATTCGCAATAAAGAGACTGGCTACTTCACCATTACGGGTCGTATCGATGACGTGTTGAACGTTTCTGGTCACCGTATGGGTACGATGGAAATCGAATCTTGCTTAGTTGCCAACCCTTTAGTTGCTGAAGCTGCAGTAGTGGGTCGTCCAGACGACATGACTGGTGAAGCTATTTGTGTATTCGTGGTTCTGAAGGGCGGTCGCCCAACAGGCGATGAAGCCAAGAAGATTGCGACTGAGTTGCGTAACTGGGTGGGTAAAGAGATTGGTCCGATCGCTAAACCTAAGGATGTCCGTTTTGGTGACAACTTGCCAAAAACTCGTTCTGGCAAGATCATGCGTCGCTTGCTTCGTGTGATTGCTAAAGGCGAAGAGGTCACTCAAGATACTTCAACCCTTGAAAATCCAGCAATTTTGGAACAACTGAAAGAGTCTGTCTAAGTAGCTAATTGCGCTTTTGGGGCAAACCCTTCCGGCAAACGTATAATCTTGGCAGTACGGAAGGGTGGATGAGCGGTTTAAGTCACACGCCTGGAAAGCGTGCGTAGGTTAATAGCCTACCGCGGGTTCGAATCCCGCCTCTTCCGCCAGTAGTTTGAAACCACCTTCGGGTGGTTTTTTCATTGTTTTTCACGGATTTGCACTCTAAATCGGCTAGTTGGCTAAATTATTTTCACTCTCAACCCCCTGTTTTTAATCAAAAAAAGGGGTTTTTGATCTTTTTGTTGCATTGCCGCAAATAAATCTTGCAGTGCAACAAAAAACTTTTTACAATGGTGCATCGCAATAAATTTTATCAATTTAAAAAAGTTAGGAAAACACCATGTTCCAGAATCAATTAAACGACCAACTCACACAAGCTCAAGCTAAAGCTGTTGAAAACGCTAAGTACTTGGCTCAAGTAGCTGTTGAAAGTGCAAAAGAATTAGCTGAAATCAACCAAGCTGCCGCTAAAGATGCTTTAGTTGTTGCTCAAGATGCTAGCGCGCAATTGTTAGCAATCAAGGACCCACAGCAATTGGCAAAATTGGCTCAGCCAGAAACTGCTCAAGAAGCTGCTAAGTACGCTGCTGCTTACCAAGCTAAAGTAAATAAAGTTGTACGTAACGGTAACAAAGAAGTTGCTCAAGTTGTTGACGCTTCTATTGATGACGCACGTGCTGATATCGTTAAGTTCGTTAAAGAAGCTACTAAGACAGCTCCTGCTGGTTCTGAGGCGTTTGTATCTGCATTCAAAACTGCATTCGAGACTTCACTCCAACAGTTTGACCAAGTTCGCGCTTCAGCAACTGATGCTTTCGCAAACTTTGAGAAAAGTGTTGACGCTGCATTGGCTAACATTCAAGGCCAATACGCTGTAGCTAAGCCAGCTGCAAAAAGCCGTAAAGCTGCTTAATTCGTTTTAAAAGCTTTACACGAGAAACCGCCTTCGGGCGGTTTTTCTTTTTCTACTTGCCGTAAGATCTAGGTTTTAGAGCTCAGTAGGAGACAACATGATTTTTGCAATCCTTTTAATGGATCGTCCCGGCACCGCTGAATTGCGCATTCAGGTACGACCAGAGCATCGCGCCTATTTAGGCCAGCTTGCCGATAAGATGGCGTTTGCTGGGCCACTGACATCAGAAGATGGCCAAACTACAGTGGGTAGCTTATTGGTCATGGACTTTCCAAGCAAAGCAGATGTTGAGGCTTGGTTAGCGGATGAGCCATTCACTAAAGCAGGCGTCTATGAAAAGCCAGTCATTCATGTATTTAATAATAGTTGGGCGCAAAAGGTCGGATTTCCGCCGGCGGCCTAAATTGAGTTTTATATTTCCATTCAAGATTTAAATGACTACATCAATGATTTCTTTCAAGCTCTTAACTGCAAGAGCCTGGTTGCTCCGAATTGCTGGAGGAATTCTTGTATTGGCTTTTTTATTCTGGGGCGCCTGTCATCTTTGGGTCCCAGGCGCCATCAAGAATGCAGCGGAGTCTTACGGTAAAAAAATTGGTTACGAAATCACCTATCAAGATCTCAGCATTTCTCCTTTGCGATTACGTATCGAGATTACTGGCCTTCATATAGCTGATGCTCATCAGGCGAAATTACTTGAGTTAAAGAAATCAACTGTGATGTTGAAGTGGTCTCGTCTCATGCTTGGGGAGGTAGGGTTTGATGAAATTCTTTTTGATGAGCCCAGCGTGTTGCTTGAGAAGCGTGGCGGTAAAGGCAAAGCGGCAGAGTGGAATTGGCAAGAATTGATTTCTGCCGCTACGCGCGATTTACCTACAGCAGATCCTACTACACCGAAAAAGAATATCAAAATTTCAGTAGATGAATTTAAGATTTCGAATGCCGCTTTGGAGGTATCGGATCCCAGTAAAAAATTGCACGAACAACTGAAGCCGCTTTCTATCGAGCTATTTGATATTGCAAACTACGACAAGCAGGGTGATGTCAATGGTGTTCGCGGTCAATATGGCTTGAACCTTGGCGCACTTCACTTCACTTTGCCAGGTCTCAATAAAAAGATCTCTTTTAGACATATTGCTATTAAGGGTGCATTAGATAATCCTGCGCCAGATGTGGCAGGAGCTCAGGTTGATCTAGAAGTTGATGATGGGCGTATTAATTCGCATTGGGACTTGAGGTCTGATAAATCTATCGTCGGAAAGGTCCAAATAGAAAATCTGTCGATTTCACCTTTTATTGGATTACTTCCAGCCAATAAAGAGTTGCAAGCTAAAGGTGGAGTTATTCAATCTAGTTTGGATGTTGGCTTGAAGGGTGATGATCTTAAGGTAGCTGGGGATTTCCATTTACTGGATTTGGACTTGCTTGAGCAAGGGCAAAAGCAATCTCTCATGAGGTGGAAGTCGGGGGATATCAATCAATTTACTTACGAGAGCTCAAAGCGTGCTGGATCCAGTTTTATTGTTGAGGAATTATCTATTCATCAACCGGCACTGCAGTTCGAAATTGACGATAAAGGCTTTTCTAACTTCAGACGTTTATTTTCAAATTCGGGCGCTGAAGCGGTTGACGTTGAGAAGTTGCCTCCAGCAGCAAAAGAAAAATCATCCTTTGTTTTAGACATTAAGACCTTGAAATTACGTGAAGGTGAAGTGTATTTTGCTGACTTGGCTATGAAGCCGAACTTCAAAGTCAATTTGAGAAATTTCAATGCCAGTGTTACGAACATCAATAACCTTCCTGGTCATTTGGCTACGATAGCTTTAGATGGGGTCTTGGCTGGATCTGGATCAATGCGTGGTAACGGTCAGATTGGATTTGATGATCCACGTCGCAATCACGACATCACACTCAACTTTAAGAATGTTCCGCTCAATGCATTTAATCCTGCAGTGATGACGTTTGCTGGTTATCAAATCGCCAGTGGTCGAGTAAACCTCAATTTGCATTACAACTCAAAGGATGGCGAGCTGAAAGGGAGCAATCAAATTGTCATCAAGAAGATCGAGCTTGGTGAGGAGGTAGCTGATTTTCAGGGCAAGAAATTACCCCTGGGTTTAGCGATTGCCTTACTCGAGGATTCTGACGATACGATTGACGTCACCATCAATATTGCTGGTAATGTGGACTCACCAGAGTTCAGTGCAAGTGGCTTGGTATGGCAGGCGATTAGCAATGTACTTACCAATGTCGCAACTGCGCCATTCAGAGCTTTGGGCGCACTCTTGGGTATGGGGGCTAATGATGGGGTCAATGCCGTGTTGGGCGAGGCGGTTTACTTACCCCCAGACCAGGATCGCCTGGAAAAGTTTGGTGACTTCTTGGCCAAGAAACCGAATGCCACTTTAGAGCTGGTGGGAACTTATGATCCTGAGGCAGATAAAGCTGCTTTAGCACGGGCAACTGCCGATCTTGCAATTCGTAAAGCAGCTGGAATGACTGTCGCTCCCAATGATCCTGTTCCTGTACCAGATTTTTCTGATGCGAAGATCCAGTCTGGCCTCCGGTCGGCTTACGCTCAGTACGTCGGCAGAATTAAATTGGGCCAGCGTTTAATTACTCTGCCAGAGGGCGCGGCACGCAATGAACAGTTGCATACAGAGCTCATAGCAAGCATTCCGGTGACGGACGAAGATTTAAAGAACTTGGCTAAAAATCGAGCAAAACTGGCGCTGTCCTTCATGGTGAAGGCTAACCCAGAGCTAAAAGATCGAATTAGCTTGGGTGAGGTGAAAACTGTTAGCTCTGGCAAAGAGGGTGTTCCCCTCGAAGTTGAAGTCAGAATCAAGTAGACTTGCGGTATGAATTTAACTACATTGCGCCCCCTAGCCATTCTGGCATCGATTGCCGCCATTGCCCTATCTGGATGTGGCTCCATTGAGTCTGCAGCCCAAGATGACTGTACGTCTATCGGTTGGCAAATTGGTAGCAAGGGCTACAACGATTGCTTCAAGGCGCGTGTTTATGAGCGTAAGTTGGATTACTCGCTCCCACCTGGCGACAAGCCATCTCCATCAGTTATCTAAATTAGGGTTTACCCTGAATAAATTCACTTGAGCGCCGTCAAGGACTTGAGTGTAGAAATAACCCAAAATCGATCGTGATTTTGGGAATTTCCTATATATAGCGAGACTAATCATTTCTCGCTGATTTGGGCGTTCTTAAGCAAAGCATTCAGTACACAAAAACAGCATCATTATTGCGACTAGAAATTAGAGACTAATACTATGAATCACCCAAAACCCTCAGGAGAGATTAAGGCTGTTGCTGTGGCAACTGCAGATGATCTAAGGGAAACCATTCGTCGCAAGAGCAAACTCAAAGGACGTCAAGCAGATGACGTTTCGTTGGCAGAGGTTCGCCAGTTAATTGGTGAAGCTCCTCATCGCCGCGATTTGCTGATTGAAAATCTACATAAGCTAAATGATGAGTATCGTGCGTTGCATGATCGCCATTTAGTTGCCCTCGCAAAAGAAATGAATTTGCCGATGGCTGAAGTTTACGAAGTCGCTACCTTCTACCATCACTTTGAAGTAGTGCGCGGTAATGATCCGGTTGCGGATATTACAGTGCGAGTATGCGATGGTATTTCTTGTGAGTTAGCGGGCGCACAAAATCTGTTGTCAAAGTTGCCAGCGATTTTAGGTAACCCGAATGTCAAAGTAGTGGCTGCGCCCTGTGTAGGCCGTTGTGAGCAAGCTCCAGTGGCGGTAGTGCATCAGTACCCAGTCTTGTTTGCGACTACCGATAAAGTTGCTGCTGCCGTCAAAAATAATCTGACAACTCAGCCAATGGCTAAAGACAGTGCTAATTTTGATCCTGCGGCCTTAGCTGAAAAAGGCGTATCTCCTCAGGGTCAAAATCAAGTGGTATCACCAGATTATGTGGGCTATGAATCTTATCGCGCACAAGGTGGTTACGCTTTGGCCAAAGAAATTGCTGAAGGTAAAAAAGATGCTGAAAGCATTATCAAGGCTATGGAAAGCTCCGGTCTTCGTGGCTTAGGTGGTGCTGGATTTCCGGCGGGGCGCAAGTGGCGCATTGTGAAAGATCAAACTGCTCCGAAGTTGATGGCGGTGAATATTGACGAAGGTGAGCCGGGTACATTTAAAGACCGCACTTACCTAGAGCGTGACCCACATCGCTTCTTGGAAGGCTTGCTAATTGCCGCTAATGTAGTCGGTATTGATGCTTGCTACATTTACCTCCGTGATGAATACCATGGTTGTCGTGAACTGCTTGAAGCCGAGTTAGCAAAGCTTAAAGCCAACCCGCCATTTAAGTTGCCTTTGATTGAGTTACGTCGTGGCGCTGGTGCTTACATTTGCGGCGAAGAATCTGCCATGATCGAAAGTATCGAAGGTAAGCGCGGTGAACCGCGTATGCGTCCTCCCTATATCGCTCAGGTTGGCTTGTTTGGCCGTCCAACACTGGAACACAATTTTGAAACTCTCTACTGGGTGCGCGATATTGTTCAACGTGGCCCAGAGTGGTTTAGCTCTTTTGGTCGCCATGATCGCAAAGGTCTTCGTAGCTTTAGCGTCAGCGGTCGCGTTAAAAACCCAGGTGTGAAATTAGCCCCAGCTGGAATTACTATTCAGGAATTGATTGATGAGTATTGTGGCGGCATGCAAGATGGCCACAAGTTCTATGGCTACCTACCTGGTGGCGCTTCTGGCGGTATCTTGCCGGCAACGATGAACGATATTCCGCTCGACTTTGATACTTTGCAACCTTATGGTTGCTTCATTGGTTCAGCTGCAGTGATGGTATTCGGTGATCAAGACAAAGCCCGCGATATGGCGCTCAATGTGATGCACTTCTTTGAGCATGAGAGCTGCGGACAATGCACACCATGTCGTGTCGGTACTAGCAAAGCTGCCAAATTGATGCAGTCCACATCTTGGGACCAGGATACCTTAGAGGATTTAGCGACTGTGATGGTCGATGCCTCTATTTGCGGTCTAGGTCAAGCTGCACCCAATCCGATTCGCTGTATATCAAAATATTTCCCCCAAGAAATTGCCTAACTGGCAATCCAAAAACTAAGGGAAAAACGAGACAAATATGAACGCACCAGTAAATCCTAAAGAACTTGAGTTGCAAACAGTTGAGTTCAAGCTAGACGGGCAAACCATCGTTTCTTACGAGGGTGAGACTATTCTCAAGGCTGCTAAACGCCATGGTATCGATATTCCCCATCTCTGTTTTAAGGATGGCTATCGCCCTGACGGTAATTGCCGCGCCTGCGTTGTAGAGATTAATGGCGAGCGTACCTTGGCACCGAGTTGCTGCCGTAGTGCCACACCAGGCATGGATGTCAAAGCCAATAGCGAGCGTGCACTCAAGAGTCAAAAGCTGGTGCTGGAGATGTTGCTCTCAGACATGCCGGATGAAGGCTTTAAGTGGGTTGGCGATAGCAAGGAAGAAGAGCAAAAAAATCAGCATGGAGAACTCAGTACCTGGGCTACTCGTATGGATGTCACAGTGCGCCCAGAGCTCAAGGCATTGCGCCGTGCAAAAGTGAGTCATGATGTTTCTCATCCAGCAATGGCGGTCAACCTAGATGCTTGTATTCAATGTAATCGATGCGTACGTGCTTGCCGTGAAGAGCAGGTCAACGATGTGATCGGCTACGCAATGCGTGGCGCCCATAGCGAAATCGTATTTGATCTTAATGACCCGATGGGTGATAGCACCTGTGTTGCCTGTGGCGAGTGTGTTCAGGCTTGCCCAACTGGCGCATTAATGCCTAAAGGTTTAATTGGTTCACAAATCGTGGATCGCAAGGTGGATTCAGTATGTCCTTTCTGTGGTGTGGGTTGTCAGATTACATACAACGTTAAAGACGAGAAGATTGTGAGTGTCGATGGTCGTGACGGCCCAGCGAATCACAACCGTCTGTGCGTTAAAGGTCGCTTTGGTATGGATTACATCCACAACCCACAGCGCTTAACAAAGCCACTCATTCGTAAAGCGGGTGTTGCAAAAGATGAGGCCTTGCTAGAGGGTAAGCAGGATTGGTCTGACATCTTCCGTGAAGCTAGTTGGGAAGAGGCATTGGAAGTTGCAGGTGGTGGACTTAAGAAGCTCAAAGACCAATACGGTAATAAGGTACTGGCTGGATTTGGTTCCGCTAAAGGCAGTAACGAAGAAGCTTATTTATTCCAAAAACTCGTACGTACGGGCTTTGGTAGCAATAACGTGGACCATTGCACTCGTCTTTGCCATGCATCATCAGTTGCCGCTCTTTTAGAGGGCGTCGGCTCTGGCGCTGTAAGTAACCAAGTGAATGATGTTGAGCACTCAAGCATGATTTTCTTAATCGGATCTAATCCGACCGCCAATCATCCTGTTGCCGCAACCTGGTTTAAAAATGCTGCTAAACGTGGTGCAAAAATTGTGTTGTGCGATCCGCGTGCGACAGAGATTAGTAAGCATGCATGGCGCACGATGCAGTTCAAGCCAGATACTGACGTGGCAATGCTCAATGCCATGATCTTCACTATTATCGAAGAAGGTTTGGTTGATAAAGATTTTATTAAGGATCGCTCTAATAATTTTGAAGCGCTCAAAGAAAATATCAAGGGATATAGCCCAGAAGCAATGGCACCACTCTGCGGTATCCCAGCGGAGACCTTGCGTGAAGTAGCTAGAGAATTTGCGACAACTAAATCCGCCATGATTTTGTGGGGCATGGGTGTCAGTCAGCACGTTCACGGTACCGATAACGCTCGTTGTCTCATTGCCTTGGTCAGTATTACGGGTCAAATCGGTAAGCCTGGTTCTGGCTTGCATCCACTGCGCGGACAAAATAACGTGCAGGGTGCTAGTGATGCCGGATTGATTCCGATGATGTTCCCTAATTACCAGCGCGTTGATAATCCAGAAGCGCATGCTTGGTTTGAAAAGTTCTGGGATACCCCATTGGATAAGAAGCCCGGCTACACCGTAGTAGAGATCATGCATAAGATCACTGCACCTGATAGTGATCCCGACAAGATTCGTGGCATGTATGTCGAGGGTGAGAATCCAGCGATGAGTGACCCTGACTTGAATCATGCACGCCATGCTTTGGCTTCTTTAGATCTTTTGGTGGTTCAAGACATCTTCATGACTGAGACTGCACTTCTAGCAGACGTCGTGTTGCCAGCAAGCGCATGGCCTGAGAAGGTCGGTACTGCAAGTAATACTGACCGTATGGTGCAAATGGGTAAAAAGGCGATTAATCCTCCAGGAGATGCCAAGCCTGATCTGTGGATTATTCAGCAGATCGCTAAGCGGATGGGATTGAGCTGGAACTACCAAGGTCCGGATGATGGTGTTGCAGAGGTGTTTGACGAGATGCGTCAAGCAATGCATGCCGCTATTAACGGTATTACTTGGGAGCGTCTAGAAAAAGAATCTAGCGTGACTTATCCATGTTTATCTGCAGAGGATCCGGGTCGTCCAATCGTATTTGATGACAGCTTTGCTACCGCAGACGGTAAGGTGAAGTTGGTGCCTGCCGATATCATTCCGGCAGATGAGCGCCCAGATGCGGAGTACCCATTTGTGTTGATTACTGGCCGTCAGTTAGAGCATTGGCATACCGGTAGTATGACTCGCCGTGCCACTGTCTTAGATGCGATTGAGCCGATGGCTACCGTTTCCATGCATGGTGAGGATATGACTCAGCTAGGTGTTTCTGCTGGTGATGTCATTACCGTTCAGTCACGTCGTGGTGAGGTAGGTATTCATGTGCGTAGGGACGACGGCACACCACGTGGCGTGATCTTTATTCCTTTTGCATACTATGAGGCTGCAGCCAACCTCATCACCAACTCAGCCTTAGATCCTTTTGGCAAGATTCCGGAGTTTAAGTACTGCGCAGTCAAACTCGCGAAGGGTGGTCAGGCTGCCACAGTAATGGGATACGGCACTAATGATCCTGGTCGGCAGAAGCTTGCTGCTACCCCATAAGTTGAGCAATAAAACCCGACAAAGCCCCTATGTAGGGGCTTTGTTGTTCTAACTCTCCAAAAATACCCAATTACCGATTGCCCTTTAGAATTGACCCTCTATGGCTAGCTCAAAACCCCAAACCCCACCAGCTGATACCAAGGCAGAATTATCCGTCCTGATTATTGGAGCGGGCCTCGCAGGTCTAACTGTAGCTCTGCACATGGCAGAGACCCAGCCAGTGATTGTGATGGCTAAGCGTGGTTTGGGCGAGGCTGCAACTGCTTGGGCGCAGGGTGGCATTGTTGGGGTGGTTGATAAAGAGCACGACAGTATCGATGCCCATGTGAACGACACCTTAGAAGCTGGAGCGGGCCTCGTAGTGGAATCTACCGCTCGATACATTGCTGAAGAAAGTGCTGAAGCCATTCGTTGGTTGGTTGAGCAGGGCGTACCGTTTACAGCAGATGAGACTGGACCCATGGGTTTGCATCTCACGCGAGAAGGTGGCCACAGTCAACGTCGGATTGCACACGTGGCTGACGCCACTGGTAAGGCAATTCATGAGGTTTTGCTAGACAAGGCACGAGCCCATAAAAATATTCAACTACTAGAGCATTGGATTGCTTTAGATCTCATCACCAATCGCCATTTAGATGCGAAGACACAGCGCACTAAGCCAAATCGTTGTTATGGTGTGTATGCCCTTGATATTAAAAATAATCGCGTAGAAACCATTGAGGCGAAGTCAGTGGTATTGGCAACTGGTGGTGTGGGTAAGGTCTATCGATATACCAGCAACCCAGATACCGCTACAGGTGATGGTATTGCCATGGCTTGGCGCGCAGGTTGTCGTGTCGGCAATATGGAATTTATTCAATTTCATCCGACGTGCTTGTATCACCCAAGTGATAGAACTTTTTTGATTACGGAGGCGATGCGGGGTGAGGGTGGTTTACTCAAGCTGCCGAATGGCACTCGTTTTATGCCAGAGCATGATGATCGAAATGAGTTAGCCCCCCGTGACATCGTTGCTCGAGCGATCGACTTTGAAATGAAAAAGCACGGCTTAGATTATGTGCATTTAGATGCGACTCATTTGGGTGAAGCATTTATTAAAGAGCATTTCCCAATGATCTATGCCCGTTGTATGAGCTTGGGATTGGATATTACAAAAGAGCCCATACCTGTCGTGCCGGCGGCCCATTACACCTGTGGTGGTGTAGTTACTGATCTAAAAGGTCGCACTGATTTACCTGGACTCTATGCGGTAGGTGAAGCCACCTATACCGGCTTGCATGGCGCCAATCGCTTAGCTAGCAACTCATTACTGGAGTGTGTAGTCATTGGTAAGGCGGCTGCTCAGGATATCTCGGCACTGAAGACCCCAGTTATGCCTAATTTACCTTTATGGGATGAGAGCCAGGTTGAGGATGCGGATGAACAAGTTGTGATTGCCCATAACTGGGATGAGCTGCGTTCATTGATGTGGAATTACGTGGGCATCGTGAGAACCAATCGACGTCTAGAAAGAGCGCTGCATCGTATTAAGCTCCTACGCTATGAAGTACAAGAGTATTACGCTAACTTTAAAGTAACGCGCGACTTAATTGAGTTACGCAATCTGCTTGAATGTGCGGAACTGATTGTGAGATCAGCCCTCATGCGAAGAGAGAGTCGGGGATTGCATTACAGTCGCGATTACCCAGGTACCTGGGCAGTTTCTTATCCAACTATTCTGACTCCTCAAGCAGAGGGTAATTCTGAAGGTGCTGAAACCTAGAGACTGATAGCTATGCGGATATTCTCATTGAGAAATCCACCGCCTTAATATCCTTAGTGAGCTTTCCAAGAGAGATGCGATCAACACCGGTGGCCGCAATGGCGCGCATTTGATCTAAGTCGATACCACCTGACGCTTCTAATAAAGCGCGACCATTAGTAAAGGCGACAGCCTCTTTCATTTGATCGGTGGTGAAGTTATCGATCAAGATACTTTTTGCACCAGCCTCTAAAGCCTCTTTCAATTCAGCAAAGTTTTCGACTTCCACCTGAATATCCACTCCAGAATTTAAAGCTTGTGCAGCTTTCACTGCAGCAGCAACACCGCCTGCAGCGGCAATGTGATTCTCTTTAATCAAAATTCCATGCCATAGTGCAAGACGTTGATTATGACCGCCGCCCACGCGTACTGCGTATTTCTGGGCTTGACGTAATCCTGGAATAGTTTTGCGAGTATCCAGTACTGCACAGCCTTTTGGATTTGGGCTTACCCCTGCAATGGCATCAACATGTTGCCTTGCAATGCTTGCAGTCCATGACAGCGTCTGCAAGAAATTAATACAGGGGCGCTCAGCAGAGAGAAGAGCGCGAGAGTTGGCTTCAATATCGCAGACCTTGGTATCGGGCTTCATCAAGTCGCCCTCTAGATAATGCCAAGTCACTTTTGCTGAAGGATCTAGTTTTTTGAGGGTTCCCTCGAACCAATCTACTCCACAAAGAACGGCTTCTTGTCTAACAATCAGTTGCGCATGAACTGGCTTACTAGGTACTAATTGTGCGGTCCAATCGCACTTACCAATATCTTCCATGAGCGCATCACTAATATTGCGTTGACGCGCTTGCTCTAAGGTTTCGTTGTAATCAAACATATTTTTCTTTTTATTAAGCTGCGCCAATATTCTTTACAAAGCCATGTTGGGCTCTCGCAAGAAGGTCAGGATGATTCTGGGTGAAGTCGAGCATCCGCTCAATACAGCCTAGCGCTTGAATTCGAACACTTTCCTCGATAAAAATTTCACCAGAGGCATTCTCAAGGCAATTCAAAATACCTTGTAAGCCATTCATGGCCATCCAAGGGCAGTGAGCACAGCTTTTGCAGGTAGCGCTGTTGCCGGCAGTAGGCGCCTCGATCAAGACTTTATTGGGCGCTAATTGGCGCATGCGATGCAAGATGCCTTTATCAGTGGCGACGATGTATTCAGTAGCGGTACCATCCACTACTGCTTTAATCATGGCAGAAGTTGAACCCACTACATCTGCTAGATCAACTACTGCTTGTGGAGACTCCGGATGAACCAAAATCATGGCATTAGGATGTGCTGCTTTGAGCATCTCTAATTCAACGGCTTTAAATTCATCATGAACAATGCAAGCACCATTCCATAGCAACATATCAGCACCAGTCTGCTCTTGAATATATCGACCTAAATGACGATCGGGTGCCCACAGAATTTTCTTGCCCTCAACTTTAAGTTGATGAACGATAGCTAATGCACAAGAGCTAGTAACCATCCAATCAGCCTGTGCTTTAACGGCAGCACTGGTGTTGGCATAAACCACGACAGTGCGATCGGGATGCAAGGCTTTGAATGCCGCAAAGTCGCTAGCATCACAACCTAAATCTAAGGAGCAGGTTGCCTCAAGGTCTGGCATGAAAACCCGCTTTTCTGGACTCAGGATCTTTGCAGACTCACCCATGAAGCGCACACCGGCTACTATCAAATTCTTAGCGGGATGATTTTTACCAAAGCGCGCCATCTCTAAAGAGTCAGCCACATAGCCACCAGTCTCCATTGCGAGATCTTGAATATCGCCATCTACATAGTAGTGAGCCACTAAAGCAGCATCTTTTTCAATCAGTAATTGCTTGATACGAGCAATGACGGCAGCTTTTTCAGCGCCATGGAGTGGGGGTGGTGTTTTGGCCCAGGCTTGGGCTGTGCAGGTCGCCCCGGCAGCGTCTTGCTGGGGGTAGTCAAAGGCTATGGGTGTTGAGGTCATAATCAATTTTAGCTTAGCAGAATCTATTTTGTTGCAAAGATTGTGCGTTAAGCTAGACCCATGAGCATCAAACAATTCAACGCCACCTATCTTGCTCCAGACGATCGTCTCCTGTTTCGCTTCAATACATTGGAGGATACTGAGTTTCGTTTTTGGTTTACCCGCCGGGTAACCCTATTTATTCTTGCGGCTACCCAGCACTTGATCGTTAAAAATTTAGAGCAGACACATTCTCCTGAGGCCGCCAAGGCTATTGCCGAATTTAGTAAAGAGGCGATGCAGGTGGATCCAAGTGCGCAGGGTATTTCACAGGCAGATACTTATCAACCGGCATTAAGCTTTCCCTTGGGGGCTGATCCACTTTTGGTCATGGATGCTAAATGCACTTTGGAGAAGCAGGGGTTGGAAGATGCGCTCTCTCTTGATTTAGTTTTGCCTGGAGGCGCCAATATTAATCTCAAGATGGCTGGCCCAACATTACAGGCCATGTGCACCTTATTAGACCAATTGCGCGGGCATGCTGCGTGGGGTGAGGTGCCTGAAGTAGTTGAGGCTAGTGGTAGTAGCGAAGAAAATAAAAATGAGGGCAATAAGCCTTTGGTGCACTAGGCCCTCTGTTCGTAAAAACTGTAAATTATTAGAATGGTAATTTAGCTTCTGGTTTAGCCGCCAGTAGCACAGCCTTAAATTCCGCTTGAATGCGTTTAATCGCCTCTTCGCTATCTGCCTCAAAACGCATCACTACAACAGGGGTCGTATTAGAAGGTCTAGCTAGACCAAAACCATCGGCATATTCCACGCGTACACCATCAATCGTATTGATTGACTCTGATGTTGGGAACTTGGCATTGGCTTTAATAGTTTCAAGCAAAGCAAATGGCTCACCTTCAGCACAAGCGAGTTGCAACTCTGGAGTGCAGATCGCATTCGGTAAGTTGTTGAGCGTATCGCTCGGATTCTTTTCCTTACTGAGGATCTCGAGCAAGCGTGCGCCCGTGTAAAGACCATCATCAAATCCAAACCAGCGATCTTTAAAGAAAATATGTCCACTCATTTCACCGGCAAGTGGGGCGCCAGTTTCTTTAAGCTTAGCTTTGACTAATGAGTGACCTGTTTTCCACATTAGTGGCTCACCACCATGTTCTTTTACAAAAAGAGCAAGATTGCGAGTGCACTTCACATCGTAAATAATTTGACCACCTGGATTGCGCGAGAGCACATCTTTGGCAAAGAGCATCATTTGACGGTCTGGGAAGATAACCTGTCCATCTTTGGTCACTACTCCTAAGCGATCGGCATCGCCATCAAAGGCGAGCCCTAATTCATTATCGGTAGTTTGCAGGTTCTTAATGAGATCTTGCAAGTTCTCAATGTGAGCTGGGTCAGGGTGGTGGTTCGGAAAATGACCATCCACTTCACAGAACAGCTCTTGAACTTCGCATCCGAGAGCTCTAAATAACTGACCAGCAAATGCACCACCAACTCCATTGCCACAATCTACGGCAATCTTCATTGGGCGAGTAAGTTTTACATCTCCCACAATGTGCTTTAAGTACATTGGGAAGATATCAAAAGTGCTGCGACTTCCTTGCCCGGTCGCAAATTTCTTCGCCTCAATTCGTTTGCGTAAGTCCTGAATCTGCTCACCATAGATGGCTGATGTACCCAAGACCATTTTGAAGCCGTTGTAATTAGGAGGATTGTGGCTACCAGTAATCATGATTCCGGATTTTGGTGTCTTGCCATTAATGGTGTGATTAGCGGCAAAGTACACCATCGGAGTCGCGACCATGCCTAGGTCGATCACGTTAATCCCAGTAGAAAGCAAACCCTCAGTAAGAGCCTCTATTAAGCTAGGGCCGGATAGGCGACCATCGCGACCAATAACGATATCGGTTTCGCCAAGCTCACGCATTTCAGTACCAAAGGCCTGACCAATGAGTTTGGCGATCGAAGGATCTAAGGTCTCATCAATAATGCCGCGGATGTCATAAGCTTTAAAAATCGATGGAGACAATTGCATTGCAGATCCTTTAGTAAACACACTCAGGTATTACCAGAGTGATAACTAGTTATTAGAATTTAGTAGATTAATGCGGGCGGCAGTAACAGCGTCAATATCTGCGCTTGCCTGAATATCATTCTGATGGCTTGCTAGAGCTTTCTCAATCGGCTTAGCCAATACTTTGCCATATTCCACACCGGGCTGATCAAAGCTATTGATATTCCAGAGCGCACCTAATGTTGCCGTGCGGTTCTCATATAAGGCAAGTAGGGCACCGAGATAAAAAGCATTCAGTTTGGGTAGTAGCAAGAGATTGCTTGGGCGCTTGCCCGGATACACATTATTGGGGTTGCTATCGTCTTTACCATTAGCTAAAGCCTGCGCTTGCGCCAAGCAATTCGATAGCAGAATGCGGTGATGCGCTACAGCTTCAGGACGATCGCTCATCGGCTCGCGCACTGCAATGAAATCAATAGGGATGATTTCTGTACCTTGGTGAAAGAGTTGGAAATACGAGTGCTGCGCATTGCTGCCAGCGCTGCCAAATACAACGGGGGAAGAGTGCTTGACGGGTCTACCATCGCGATCAACACTTTTGCCATTGCTTTCCATATCGAGCTGTTGCAACCACTTCGGAAACCAATCTAGCGCATCTGCATAGGGGATGGCGGCATACGCTTTGATGTCATGTTTCTCTTGCTGGTGCAGTAAAGAGAGCGCCATGATGACTGGCAGATTTTCTTCAAGAGGCGCATTCTTAAAATGCAGATCCATAGCTTCTGCACCTGCCAGAAACTGTTTGAAAGTTTCAAAGCCGTATTGCAAAGCGATCGGCAGGCCAACTGCCGACCACACCGAGTAACGGCCGCCGACCCAATCCCAAAAGGGGAAGATATTTTCTTCACTGACGCCGAATTCTTTGGTAGCGGCGATGTTGGCAGTCACAGCATATAAGGCATGAGTAATTTGACTCTTAGTGCAGCCACTGTCTTTGAGCCACGCAACTACTGCTTTAGCATTCATGGATGTCTCTAGCGTCGTGAATGACTTCGAGACCACGATGACGCGGGTGCTATGTGGTTGAGCGCGCGCCAAGATGCGAGCTAGCTCAGCGGTATCAATATTGGCTAAGAAATGCATACGCATGCCACGGCTTTCAATACTGGGAACATGGGCTAAAGCCTCAATGGCAAGGCGAGGGCCAAAATCTGATCCACCAATACCGATATGAATGACATCGGTTACACCAACCCATTTATTGCAAAGCGCTTTAATGCGATGCCAAACCTCAGAAACTGCTGGCATTACATCAACCTCGTTAATGAATACAGGAGTTTTGCTCAGATTGCGAAGGGCGGAATGTAGAGCGGGGCGATCTTCGCTCTTATTGATGTGCTTGCCAGCGAACAGATCAACAATGAATTGCTCCAGGCCACTTTGGCGAGCAGTAGTAAAGAGTTTTTTCCAGTCATCAGCACTTATCCCTTGATAGGCGGTGTCTAGCACCACATCAAGGGCTGAATGAATAGTTTGGGTGGCTAATTGGGCTTGCGCAGACATTTCTAGATTTTATCAATAAGGGCATCAAGATCCCCTTAAAACACTGAAAATGTTACGATTTGAGCAATATAAAGGCTTTCGCTGTGGCAAAAGTCATTACAAAATTGATATATATCTGAAATCAGGTCAGGAAAAGCGGGATGGAGCAGGTTGATTGCGTGGTAGTGGGCGCTGGAGTGGTTGGTTTGGCCGTTGCTCGCGAGATGGCGTTGCAAGGCCGAGAGACTATTTTGCTCGAGCGGGAAGCCGCCTTTGGAACCATTAGCAGTGCGCGTAATAGTGAAGTCATTCATGCAGGAATTTATTACCCAAAAGATTCTCTCAAAGCCAAGCTCTGCGTAGAAGGTAATCGCCTCTTATACGAATACTGCCGCAGTCATCAAGTCAGCACTCAGGCCTATGGCAAATTAATTGTGGCTACAGATTCTAATCAGCTAGATGATCTTCAGGCGATTTTGTATAAAGCCCAAAACAATCAGGTCCCTGATATCAAAATGATTTCTGGAGCGCAGGCCAAGGCACTGGAGCCCCAATTGCACTGTGAGGCAGCGGTACTTTCAAGCTCTACAGGCGTAGTGGATAGCCACGGGCTAATGCTGTCCTTATTGGGAGGTTTTGAGGATGCTGGTGGCATGGTTGCTTATCAATCACCATTGCTCAGCGCTAAACCCATTGGCAATCATGCTGAAGGTGGCTTTGAGTTGACAATTTGTGGTGCTGATGGCATGACGATTCAAACAAAGTTACTGATTAACTGCGCAGGACTCAGTGCCCCAGCGCTGGCCCAAAAAATTGAAGGTCTGGCAAAAGATCAAATACCCAAGGCCTACTTCGCCAAAGGGAATTACTTCTCCCTATCCGGAAAATCTCCATTTGGCCATTTGATTTATCCCATTCCTGAACCTGGCGGTTTAGGTGTTCATCTCACCTTGGATATGGGTGCTCAGGCGAAGTTTGGTCCGGATGTGGAATGGCTCGATATTGACGAGGAAAGTCAGATTAACTATTCGGTTGACCCCCAGCGGGGCGAAGCCTTTTATGCCGCAGTAAGGCAATATTGGCCAGGTCTTCAGGATGGCGCTTTGCAGGCAGATTACTCGGGTGTCAGGGCCAAAATCGTGCCGCCAAATGCTCCGGCAGGAGACTTTTACTTTGAAGGGCCCCAGCAGCATCAACTGCAGGGCTTATTTAATCTGTATGGCTTTGAGTCCCCAGGCTTAACCTCTTGTTTGGCAATTGCCCAGCATTTAGAGGTGCAAATCAAAAGTTCTCTATAATCTATAACTCAAATCGCAAAGGAAGAGTGGCAGAGCGGTTGAATGCACCAGTCTTGAAAACTGGCGAGGATGAAAGTCCTCCGTGAGTTCGAATCTCACCTCTTCCGCCAAATATAGAAACTCCAGCAATCAATTTCTTGTTGGATCAATCTCAGGTTACTGTAACACCCTGCATCATCCCCAAATCCTCATGAACCAACATATGGCAATGCATTACATAGGGCCCGGTGAAATCTCTAAAGCGTGAGCGGAAGGTAATCGAAGTTGGGTTAGATGGAGTGCCACCCACTGGAAGCGCTAAGGTATCACACCAAAAAGGGGTGACTGGTTGCCCATTAATCTTAATAACGTACATTGGGTTGACGTGAATATGAAATGGATGTCCTACTGAATTCATGTTGTAAACGGTCCACTCTTCAACGCTATTTAAGGGCACAGTTTGAGTAATTGCGCTAGCAGATTGAAATGGAAAGTATTGGCTTGGATTTGTTGTAGCTGTGGGTGTCACTGGGGCAGTTGAGGCAGTTGAGGTAGTTGGGGTAGTTGTCGCGACAGATCCAACCGAAAAAACAGTGTTCATTACCGAGGTTAAATCAGTGTTGTAGACCCAGTCTCTTAACTCAGCCCCAGGGGATAGAAGGCCACTTGCTGGAGCTTCTGTAATGGGAGAAAGCTTGGCGGCTGCGGGAGCTAGAGAGGTATTTAGTAGTGCATTGCTGATTGCTCGAAAAACGATATTTCGTTTCATGCCACCATGGGCTGCAAGCTCCGCCTCTGTGATAGGCGCCAGAAAGTCTGTTACTGGGAGCGGTTCAGCGGGGATACGCATTAGATTAGGCGGGGCTACAACTACAATTTCAGCCAAAATATCTTCCGGAACAACGCCTAATGCAGAGGCGCTAACGCTCAGTGTTCGGAGATAGTATGTGCCTGGAATGCCTGCCTGAACAATAACGGATGACCTAGCGCCGGCATCTAATTTAATTCCGGTGCCAGAAGCAAAGTTTTGATATAAGGCGCGTGGATAACCGTCTATCGTATACCTACGCATGGTATGACTATCTAAACTTAAGCTAAGTGGATTGAAGATTTGTGTATTAATGAATCGCCACCGCTGCACCTCACCACTTTGCATCACAATGCGAGGGCGCCGTACACCATTTATTAATACGGGACTTCCGGCTGATGGGTTGTCTGCTACTTGAGAAAAACTTTCCAACTTACCCGTGGATACTCCGTAATTTTTATTGCCATTGCCGGAGTAATAAGGGGCCTGAAACATAAAAATTAATTCAGTAGCTGCTGCCATTTCTGGATCGCTGTCTACCGGTCCGCGAACCATTAAGGCCCCAGACATGAAGCTCGCCACCTGCATGGCTGTTGCACCGTGAAGATGGGGGTGATACCAAAATGGGCCATTAGGATGATTTGACGGAATGTTATATTGGTATTGACGACTCTCGCCTGGTGCAACGCCCTGTCCGAGGCCATCAACTACGTAATCTCCATAAAGGGAGGAGTTAAACATCCCCGGATAAACATGTAAACCATGCGTATGCATGTTTGTATTGTTTGGGTAGCCCAAATAGCTTGGATTTAAAGGTTTGATGGGTGGGTTTGCGGGTAGCGAGTTGTTTAGCTTGATACGCAGGGTGTCACCGGCATTAACCATTAAAGTCGGTCCAGTAATAACGGCTTGACCACCAGATATTCCGTATGCTCTTAGGGATACGTTTTGGGTGACAGCTGGATTTGCAGTGCCGATAGTGGTGTCAAGATAAGAAACTGATAGCGAGACATCGAGCAAACCATTAACAGACTGAAGGGCCTGAGGTTGTACAAAAGTTTGTATGGGTGCTGTTGTCCCATCACCATTGCTACCACCTCCGCAGGAGGAAAGTAGTGGAGGTAGCGCAAGGCCAGCCGAAAGTGAAATACCAAGTTGCAGAAAATCACGACGAGTAACAGGTTTATAGTTTGCCGGTTTCATATCAGACCTTAAGCAATAGAAAGAAATGAATTGGGGCGACTTACTTTTGAGCTAGTGCTACCAATTTGACCAGAGCTATTGTTGCCCCAACCTAAAAGATCTTTTGATGTGAGGGCTACAACATATGTATGTCCGGCAGAAATCGATTTCACAGCCGCTAAGTTCTTAATCATGGTTGGCTGGAATCTATCAATGGAATCCCCAAGACCAAGCTGACCAAACCCATTCCAACCCCAGGCATAAATATTCCCTGTATTGGATAAGGCTAGAGAGAAATGTAAACCTGCAGTGATTCCTGAGATCTTTTCTGGAAGGTCCAGTTTTATAGGTGCTGGTGAGTAGTTGACTGCTTTTGTACCTAGCTGACCCTTATTATTGCTACCCCAAGCAAATACCTCTCCAGCGGGTGATAGGGCTAATACATGAGTAGCGCCAGCTGCTAGGGCGGCCGGCTTCATAGAGGTAATCATTTGCACGGGCTTCGATTGAGACTCCAAATTACCTAGGCCCAATTGGCCCGCGCTATTACTTCCCCAAACAAAAATATCACCCTCTTTTGATAGGGTAAATACAGAGCCTTGACTCATAACAATCGACTTAATGGGAGGCAGGTCCTTGATCACATCTGGTCCGGTATTCAGCTGGGCAGTGGGACGTCCTAAAACACCATCTACATTCATGCCCCATGTATGTACACGTCCTTCTAAGTCGACGATTGCAAAGTTGTGCTCACCCGATGCAATCATCTTTGCATCGGGCAGGTTTGGCAGTAACTCTGGATCTGAGATTGCGACTGATTGGTTATTGCCACCAATGCCTATTGAAGAATTTCCCCAAGATACAACCTTATTATTTTCTGTTAAACCCAGATTGATGCCAAATCCAGCTGATACTAGTTTTAGTTTAAAGCTGGCATTGATTTCAATGGGACGATTTAAGGCGAGGGGGGTTGCACAGATATCTGTTGGACCATCAATAGTTCTTCCACTTCCAATGCCTCCCCATGCCATCATTTTTCCTGAGGAAAGAAGGGCAATGACATGGTCACGGCCGCAGCCGACCTGTAAGACTTGATATGGCGCATTACGCATTAATATGACCCTGACTATATTGTTCCTGAAGAATAGCTGGGTATTTCATTTAATGCAATTTGTAACCAGATGTGACGCATTTCTACTAAATAAAAAACCCCAGCAATTACCTGCTGGGGTTTTGTCTTTCTAGTGGCTAGAAAAGAACTACTACATTCCTACGTTACTTCTTAGCAGCTGGTGCGCTTACTACGGCAGCAATCGCTTCTGTGTAAACCACTTTAACTTGGTCATTTACAGCAATGTCTTTCATCAAGTCAGGATTCTGAACTTTAACTTTGAAGATGTTGCCTTGTGGGCCCTTTAAAGACACGATATTTTTTGCTGCATCAATTGCTTCAACATTGGCAGTTGCCGTGATGGTGTTGGTAGTGATCATGCCTGGCTTATCGCCTTGTGGGGCAGTAGCAGTGCTAGTTGTAACTTGCTCACTAGTCGCGCCTGGGTTTTTCACTTTAACCAATTCAATCGCTACAGCGAGTTCGTAGACCACATCAAAACGGTCACCCACTTTAATTTCAGCAAAGTTCTTTACTTCAGGACCGGCAACGATAGAGGTTTCGCCATCTTTGTTTTTAAGAGTGACAGTGCGAGTTGCAGCATCAATCTTGATCACTTCACCGTCATAAATAAGAGCGGCTTCTTGAGCAGCTACGCCAGCGATAGGTGCCTTTGGTTTGGTAAGTACGAGGTAAGCGCCAATTGCAATAGCAACAATGACGATGGCAATAATAATTTTTTTCATAATAATTTGATCCTTAAGATATTGAGTCACATCACCTTTAAGCGGTAATGCAGTAATTGATAAATGCAGTTTTCGGCATTTATTGAGATTGTATTACTCATGTGAATTATCAGAACCATTTTTTCATCTAGATTTATTGATTTAACTCAAAATACCCGACTATTTTGCTTATTTACCCAAATAATCTGTCACATCCATGGCGCATACTAAGCATACAGACTAATAGGAATATATATGTTTTTGAAGTCATTTTTGGGGTCCGCCTTAATAGGCTTAACACTTTCTGCTGGTGCGGCGACACCATCCGATTTGCTAAAGTCTTATGAAGCTCAGTCTGGCAAAGCCTCTCCTGCCAGGGGAGAGCAATTTTTCAACACCAAGCATGGCAAGGAATGGAGTTGCGCATCCTGCCATGAAAATCCCCCCAATCACGACACCAAACATATTGTTACTGGTAAGGTGATTAAACCCTTGGCCCCAAGTGCTAATCCTGCACGCTTCACCGATGAAGCTAAGACTGAGAAGTGGTTTAAGCGAAATTGCAACGATGTACTCGGTCGAGAATGCACTGCACAAGAAAAGGCTGATGTGCTTTCCTGGTTAATGACGGTTAAATAAGTCCCTATGAAAATCAAATATACGCATTACATTGCCATCTACCTCTTACTCTTAGCTTCTTCTGCCTTTGCAGCGAAGATGCCAATGCCTGCTGATGCACCAGCTTCGTATGAGGCAGAGTGTGCAAGTTGTCACATGGCCTATCCACCTGGCTTATTAAGTGAGCAGAGTTGGAAAAACGTCATGTCTAGCTTGTCAAAACACTTTGGTACAGATGCCAGCGTGGATCAAAAAACACAGGCTGAGCTTACTGCTTGGTTAGTAAAGAATGCGACTACTCGTCAGAAATACAAGGAGACTGCCCCAGATAATCGAATTACTAAAACTGCGTGGTTTATTCGTAAGCATGATGAGATTAGGCCTGAGGTTTGGAAGAGGGCGGGCATAAAAAGCCCGGCAAACTGTGGTGCTTGTCATATCGATGCCGCTAATGGCATCTTCAGTGAAAACAATATAAAGATTCCTACAAAATGAACAATCAAGCAACTGACTTAATTGGCACTACTGGCAAAACGCGGGAAATGATTTTGGTATGGGATATGCCAGTGCGAGTGTTTCACTGGCTACTAGTGATTTGTTTCGCAGGTGCCTGGCTTACTTCTGAGAGTGAGCGACTAGCCATGATTCACTATGCGTTTGGCTATACCGCCTGTCTGCTGGTATTGATCCGCTTGGTGTGGGGTCTAGTTGGAACAAGATATGCTCGATTTACCCAGTTTCTGAAAAGCCCGCGGGCCGTATTGGGGCACTTTCTGGCCATGCTTCGTGGCCATCCGCATCATGATGTTGGGCATAACCCCGCTGGTGGCTTGGTGATGTTTGCTCTCATGCTGTTGATATTGCTTATTGGCTTCACAGGCTACCTAACGGTCAAAGAGTTCCTGGGGGGTTTTGTATCCGAGATTCATGAGGCAGTCGCTAGCATAGCGCTCGCAATAGTTGTAGTTCACATCATCGCGGCGATTGGGGTGAGCGTGATTGAAAAGCAAAATCTGGTGAGATCGATGGTGACCGGTAAGAAAAAAGGCTTCCCAGAGCAGGGCATTCGGTATCCGCAATATCTGATTGGCTCCATGATATTAATGGGGGCACTGTATTTCTTCTACTTAGTTGTTGGCGGATCCTTGCCTGGATTAACTCAGTAGAGATCAGGCACCTATTGGTTAAAGGTCTACTCCCTGTACGATAGAGTGTATGAAGCTTTTGATCGCCCTGTATTTCTACATACTTGCCACTATTCAACTTGGCTTATTGTTAGGCGTCTACCATTACTATCGCTCCCAAAACGCAGTTAAGCCAAGCTCATATTGGTTAGGCTCGTTGGTGATCAGTATTTTGGCTTTAACCACGTTCGGAACAGGAATTGTCACGATTGAGGATGTAGCAAGGCCAGAATTCAATTTCACCGTATCGAATACATTGTTTTATATAGCGGCTACCCTGCAATTTTTATTTTGCAGGTCACTCGTTAAGCCAATTAGCAATCCTATTAAGTACGCCTTCATAGCATCGGTATTTATTTTCATACCTGCTTTTGAATGGATGCGTATATATGGCACATTTGAAGGCCGTACTGCTTTCATGTGCATTATTGCTAGCATATTTTTTATCTGGCAAATTATTGAGCTTAAAGAAAAAAGAAGATCGGCGCCCTCGCAGCAGCTAATTTATTTACAGTACGCCACTACAGCTGAATTATTTTTCGCACTAAGTCGCATATTTGTTTTGCTTGCATCGGGATTAACCATTCGCCAGGTGGAGCAAATTCCTCAATTGCTGATTCTTCTTACCGTAACTCAGCTGGTGATGAATACGCTTTCATACATCGCGTTGGGCGGATACTGGTCTGAGAAGATCGCCTTTGCGAATGTAAGAACTGAGAGTGAAAACCAAGAAATTAAATCTTTGTTGGTAGAGCGCGAACGTTTAATCTCTAACTTACTTAAGGCTAACAAAACCGCAGCAACAGGCGCCTTATCGGCTTCCATTGCTCATGAACTAAATCAGCCTTTAGGCGCATCTCAGCTCAATATCCAGTTTTTGCAAAAGAAATTATCAGATGGAAATTTAACTGCCGAGCAAAACCAGGAAGTACTCACTGCATTACTTGCCGACAATCAACGCGCCGCAAATATTATCAAATCGTTGAGATCCATTTTTTCTGATGAAAAGACTGGGGTTGAGGAGGTCGATGTAAAAGATCTTATTCAATCCGTTTTGCAGATTGCGCATTCTCAAGTCCATGCTAAAAATATTCAAATTGTGTTGCGTTTAACTTCAACCGTTTTAATTAAAGTCAGTCGCAGTGAAGTGCAACAAGTAATTTTAAATTTAATGAACAATGCAATTGAGGCTTTATCCGAATCCGATAGGCCCAATAAAACGCTCATCATGGAAACCCGAGATGTAGATGACGGCATAGAGCTGATTTTTTCAGATAATGGCAATGGCGTCGATCCCGAAGTTCAGCCCCATTTATTTGAGTTGTTTAATGGCTCAATTAAAAAAACTGGCATGGGTTTAGGTTTATGGCTTTGTCAGCATATTGTGACGCGCCATAGTGGGCATATTCATTACGAAGATGTGCCGGATGGTGGGGCTCGTTTTACTGTTTTCCTGCCCCTTGCTCAGGACTAATTTATTAGCCCTAAGGCTAATTGCCACCAGCAAAGGCTCTCTTTAAATTAAGCAAATCTGCCATTTTTTTGCTTTTAAGCTAGGAAACCCATGAAAACTCAACTTACTTATATTGCAATTGCGATTACCCTAATTTCTGCTAATTCTGTATTTGCCGCTGGCGGGGGTGGGGTGGTAGTGGATCCAGGCGCCATGCAGGGTAAGCATTTTGATCCCAAGGGTAAGGCGCCATCAACCTTTACTGTTGACCTCCAAAATGGCTTGCGTAAAACCTTGCCATTCGAGGATAAGCGTGACTTTGAAGAGTCTAAGAAAGGTTTTATTGCGGCACCTGCTTACAAGACCATCATGGCTGACGCTGGTAACGTGGCTTGGGATATGGGTAGCTATGAGTTTTTACTTCAGGGCAAAGATTTTGATAGCGTGCATCCTTCCTTACAGCGTCAAGCCATCCTCAATATGGGTTATGGCTTATATGAAGTGGTTCCAGGAAAAATCTATCAGGTTCGCGGCTTTGACCTAGCCAACATTAGCTTTATTAAAACCGACACTGGCTGGATCGTTTTTGACCCATTAACTGCTAAAGAAACTGCACGTGCAGCACTTGAATTGGTAAATGAAAAATTAGGCAAACGCCCCGTTGTTGCGGTAGTGTATTCGCACTCTCATGGCGATCACTTTGGTGGGGTGCGCGGAGTTGTGGATGAGGCTGATGTGAAAAGTGGCAAGGTAAAAGTAATTGCACCCGCTGGCTTTATGGATCACGCGGTAGCTGAGAATGTCTATGCCGGTAATGCCATGACTCGCCGAATGTATTTTCAGTATGGCGTTTTATTACCCCGTAGCCCGTTCGGTCACGTTGACCAATCGATTGGTAAAAATACCGCAGCAGGCAATCTGGGTCTGATCGAGCCTAATGTCTACATCAATCAGCCGTTCGAAAAGATGACAGTAGATGGCGTTGAGATGGAGTTTCAAAATACGCCAGGCACTGAAGCGCCAGCTGAGATGAATACGTATTTCCCGCAGTTCAAGGCATTCTGGGCTGCTGAGAATATTACCGGAACTATTCATAATATTTACACCTTGCGCGGCGCACTAGTGCGTGATGCTTTGGCATGGTCCAAGAACATTAATAACTCTTTATACCGTTACGGCAATGAAGCGCAAGTGATGTTTGCCTCACACTCATGGCCACGTTGGGGTAATGAGCGTATTCAGGAAGTGATGCGTACGCAGCGTGATAGCTATGCGCACTTGAATAACGAAGTACTGCATTTGGCTAACAACGGTGTGACCATTAATGAAGTGCATAACGTCTACAAGCAACCAGAGAGTTTGAAGTCTCAATGGGCTGCGCATAGTTACCATGGCTCCGAAGAGCACAATAGCCGCGCTGTCATTAATCGCTATTTAGGTTACTGGGATGCAAATCCGGCAACATTGATTCCTTTGTCGCCAAAAGACTCTGCGCCACTCTATGTCGAGATGATGGGTGGTTCCGCAAAAATTATGGCCAAAGGTAAGCAGCTATACAACCAGGGCAAGTACCGCGAAGCCATGGAGATTATGAATAAATTGGTTTACGCAGAACCTAACAATACTGCCGCTAAAGATTTGCTTGCTGATATTTTTGAGCAAATTGGCTACCAAAAGGAAAGCCCTAGTGTGCGCAATAGTTTCTTGGGAGCTGCTTACGAGTTACGGCATGGCATGCCATCTGGTGCATCACCCAAGTCTAATGGCCCAGACATGATTAAAGCCATGACGACTGAGCTTTGGCTAAATTCTTTGGCTATCAGTATGGATAGTAAAAAAGCCGCTGGTATGAAGTTTGTCATCAATCTTGATACCCCAGACAATGGTGAGAAGTTTGTAGTTGAAATGAGTAACTCTGCTTTGACCAACATCAAAGGACAGCAGGCCAAGAATCCAACACTAACCATTGTGATTAATCGCAGTGATTTGGAAAAAGTGATGGGTGGTCAAACTACTTTTGACAAGCTGCAAGCTGAAGGTAAGGTGAAGTTTGAGGGTGATCGCAAGGCATTCGAGCAATTACGTAGCACTCTAACTACCTTTACTCCAGACTTTGAATTAATGCCTGGTACCAAGGCTAAAAAGGCAGCCCCTGTTAAGCCCAATAAAGACCCATTTGAGGCGCAGGAGATGGCTATTACTGCTGGTGAGTAAAGGCAATCCGCATCAAATTAAAGGGACTCCTCGGAGTCCCTTTTTTTCTTTATCAATTCTTGCTCAGGGATTAAAGGCGCCACCATCTTCAAGGGTCTTGAGTTCATCACCGCTAATCCCGAGCTCCTTGAGTAGCTCATGGGTATGCTCCCCAAGTAGTGGGGGGTGCCTCAAGACTTGTTGTGGTGTGCCCATCATCTTGACTGCAAATCCAATATTGGGAACCTTACCTTCAATTGGATGATCAATCTCCATACGCATTTTGCGATGCTTGCCATGCTCGCTATCAAATGCTTCAGGATAGGTATTGATCGGTCCGGCTGGAATTCCAGTTGCCAAAAGAAGTTCAACCCATTCCTCGCTAGTTTTGGTGATGAAGGTCTTTTCAAGCTCGCTTGCCAGAATTAAACGATTGGCTAAGCGTAGCGGATTAGTTCTAAAAAGAGGATCCTCAAATAATTCTGGGCGACCAATCGTGTCGCAAAGTAATTTCCAAAGCTTTTGATTGGTAGCGCCCATCACAAAGTAGTCATCAGAGGCTTTCATAGCCTGATAGGGCGCACTCATGTGATTGGCTGTGCCCAGCTTATAGGGTTCAACGCCTGTGCCCCAGTATTGCGCTGTATCCCAGATGGAGAATGCCAATGCAGAGTCAAATAGAGAGGCGTCGATAAATTGACCCTCGCCGGATTTAGTTTTACCAATATAGGCGGACAAAATTCCATAGACTGCAAAGAGGGCGCAACCAATATCTGCTACTGGAACACCAGCTTTTACGGGAGGACCATCTGGGTAGCCCGTCACACTCATAACCCCTGACATTGCTTGCGCCATCAGATCAAAGCCGGGCCGATCTGCCCATGGCCCTGTTTGCCCAAAGCCGGAGATGCTGGCGTACACCAAGCCTGGATTGATATTCTTTAGTGACGGGTAATCAATGCCCAGTTTTTTCATCACACCAGGACGATAGTTCTCGACCAAGATATCTGCAGTTTTAATAAGCTTAAAGAATACTTTTTTACCAGCATCAGTTTTGAGATTGAGCGTCACGCTCCGCTTGTTGCGATTCATATTCAGAAAGCCCATGCTGTCTGAACCTTTCATCTTGAAACCCATCGCGCCACGAGTTTGATCCCCGGTGCCGGGCGGCTCTATTTTGATGACGTCTGCACCGAGGTCGGCGAGCAACATGCAGCAGTAGGGTCCGGCCATTACTTGACTCACGTCAAGAACTCGGACGCCAGCCAAGGGTAAAGGCTTGCTGATAGGTGTTTTCATCATTGTCTCAATTGTTTTTATATGTTTATATTGCAATGCTAATTGATAGCCCTGAATATAAAACAAATAAATGGAGACTGTATGATCAATAAATCCCCTCGGCGGATTTTGAGTGGCCTTGCTTTCTTGGTGCTAGGCATCTGTGGCGCATTGCCATTCTCTGTTAGCGCTCAAACAAATTACCCAACTAAACCCATTCGTTTAATCGTTGGATTTGCTCCTGGTGGCGGAACCGATATTGTTGCTCGCGCCATTGCTCCCAAGATGGGTGAAATTCTGGGGCAAAGCGTCATCGTTGAAAATAAGTCTGGTGCAGCGGGGACAATTGCAGCAGATCAGGTAGCGAAATCCAATCCAGATGGATATACCTTACTGGTTGGTCACTCTAATTCCAACGCCATTGCACCATATGTATTGCAGAGTGTTCCATACAATCCGGCTACCGATTTCACACCGATTACTTATTTGGGCTATGTTCCCAATGTATTGGTTGTGAAGGCTTCTTTGCCAGTCAATTCTGTGGCGCAATTGATTGCCTTGGCTAAATCGAACCCAGGTCAAATGACTTACGGATCATCTGGAATCGGCAGCACTCAACATCTGGCAGGCGCTTTGTTTGCCAAGATTGCAGGTATCCAGTTAAACCACGTTCCTTATAAAGGTAGTGGCCAAGCCATTATCGACTTGCTTGGTGGCCAAATTACTATGAACTTCGATACCTTGCCACCAAATCTCCAGCAGATTAAAGAGGGCAGCTTGAAGGCCTTGGCTATCTCAACCCCGAAACGACTTTCTATCTTGCCGAATGTGCCTACCTTTAGTGAGGTCGGCATCAATGGATTTGATGTCACTAATTGGTACTCCGTGATGGGGTCTAAAGCGATGGATCCTGCGGTAGTAAACAAGATTGATCAGGCGGTGAGAGCGGCAATGAATGATCCTCAGATTAAGAAAACATTAGATGCTCAGGGTCTACAACCAGAGGGTCCAGCTACGCCTGCTGCTTTCAGCTTGTTCTTGGCAGGTGAGTTAGCGAAATATCAGCGCCTAGTAAAGAGTCTCAATATCAAAGCTGAATAATTCGATTGCCTGCAATTGATCCAACTGCGCTATAGTATTTAACAACCCTCTCTCTTGAATGAGGGGGGGTTTATTTTATGACCACAGCCAAAGATACAAAAGATACTAATTCAGACCGTATTGCTGAAGTTCGCCTAGAGCTTCGCAATAACATTGCTTATATTAGCTTTGATCATGTTGCCGCTCGTAATGCAATGACCGTCGGGATGTATCAGAGCCTGCAATCGATTTGTGAAAATTTAGCCAAGAACTCGACAGCACGAGTCGCTATTTTGCGAGGCGTTGGTGGCAAATCTTTTGTCTCTGGCAGTGATATCGCTCAGTTCTCCAGCTTTAGCTCGGGCGAGGATGGGATTTTGTACGAACAAGGTATCGATCAATACCTGACTCCTCTGGCGACATTGCCCATTCCGACGATTGCTGTGATTGATGGCATGGCAGTTGGCGGAGGCCTTGCGATCGCTAGTTGCTGTGATTTCAGAATCTCCACGCCAGAAGCTCGCTTTGGAGTGCCTATTGCCAAGACATTGGGCAATTGTTTGTCTGCCGCTAATGTCGCCTGGCTCTTGGCGCATCTCGGAGTGAGTATTGTGAAGCGCATGCTGCTATTGGCCGAGCTTGTTACTGCACAAGAGCTACTCAATCAGGGTTACCTCTTGGCAACTTATCCTGCTGAGGCGCTAGAGTATGAGGCAAATCAGTTGGCGGACCGTTTAATGCAGTTAGCGCCCATTACACAGAAATCCAGCAAACAAACCCTTGCGAGATTGATTAAAAATAACTTACCTGATTGCAATGATCTCATTCGGGAGTGCTATGGCAGTGAGGACTTTAAGAATGGGGTTGCTGCATTTCTGGATGGGAGGCCACCCATCTGGACTGGTAAGTAATCAGAATTTCTGAGTCTTACTTTCTGAGCCTTACAAAAACAGCTCTTGTAAATTATTGAGATAGCGCAAACCTTGTTCAGTAGCTTTTAGCTTGCTCGGGTTTAGATCGAGTAAACCTTTTTTACTAGCCTCATCCAATCCTTTGGATACCACATTGAGTGGCAACCCAGTGCGCTCGCTAAAGGTAATGGTGTCGACACCATCGGTCAGGCGCAATGTATTGAGCATGAACTCAAAAGGAAGATCTTTAGCGGGAATTTCTCGTGCCTCAATCAAAGCATTGCCCTGAGTCTCCATTGCCTGCATATAGGTTTCTGGATGACGTTCTCGCACTTGACGCGTAATTTTGTCTGGGAAAGAGACCTTGCCATGCGCTCCTGCACCAATACCAATGTAATCTCCAAAACGCCAGTAATTCAAGTTGTGTTTGCACTCCTGATCTTTCTGGGCGTAGGCAGACACTTCGTAACGACGATAACCTGCCGCTTCTAGCAGTGCTAAGTTTTGCTCAAAGATCGCATCAATTTCATCCTCGCTGGGGAGCTTAGGCGGAAAGGTGGCAAAGTAAGTATTGGGCTCAAGGGTGAGGTTGTAGAAGGATAGGTGTGGCGTCTTGAAGGAAAGGGCGGTTTCAATATCGGCCTTCGCAGCTTCTAGAGTTTGGTTCGGTAAGCCAAACATTAAATCGAGATTGACTGACTTGAAATGCTGTAGCGCAATTGCAATAGCACGCTTGGCTTCGTCACCGTTGTGGATGCGCCCCAAAGCTTTAAGTTGTTCATCCTGAAAGCTCTGAATGCCCAAGGAGACGCGATTGATTCCTGCTTTAGCAAAGCCCGCAAACTTTTCCGCCTCAACCGAGCCAGGATTTGCCTCCATGGTGATTTCGCAGTCAGGCTCTAAGTTCACACGTGCCCGAATTGCTGAGAGCAATTCAGTCATACCATTGGCTGATAGCAAGCTGGGTGTGCCGCCGCCAATAAAAATACTGTGCACCTGACGACCCCAAATACGGGGTAGCTCTGTCTCTAGATCGGCAATGAGCGCTTTGATATAGCGTGACTCATCAAAGCCTTGCCCAGTTGAATTCTTGTCAGCATCTTTGACTTGATGAGAATTAAAGTCGCAATAAGGGCACTTCTTTTCACACCATGGAAAATGAATGTACAAAGACAGTGGGGGCAGAGCGGTGAGTTTTGGCGTAGTTGCCAAAACAGGCTTAAGCGGATTTTGCACGGTGCTGAAGTTGTGCGATGAGTTCGCGTAATGCTTGGCCACGATGGCTGATGAGATTTTTCTCAGATGGCTCTAGTTGAGCGGCAGTGCTACCAAGCCCTGGTAGAAGAAAGTGCGGGTCATAACCAAAGCCATATTCCCCTCTAGCATCATCAATGATTTGGCCATACCAACGGGTCTGGACAATCAAGGGCTCTGGATCATTGGCGCTATTGACCATGACGAGCGCGCAGACGTAATGTGCCCCACGATTAACTTCCCCTTGGAGTGCTGCAATCAACTTTTGATTGTTAGCTGCATTGTCCCCATCAGCGCCAGCATAGCGAGCTGAGTAAACACCTGGAGCGCCATCCAATGCGTGTGCGCAAATTCCTGAATCATCTGCAAGGGCGGGTAATCCGCTTGCAGCGCTAGCATGACGTGCTTTGGCTAGGGCGTTCTCAACAAAAGTATGGTGCGGCTCTTCTGCCGCAGGAATACCCAGCTCACCTTGCGGGATGATTTGAAAATGGAAAGGCGCCAAGAGTTCCTGAAACTCGCGAACTTTGCCCGCATTATTCGAGGCGAGAACCAGCTTTTGCACAATCACAACCTTATTTAAATGCTTCTTGTTGCAGCTGAGTTAAATCACGTATGCCTTCTTGCGCAAGATCTAATAGGGCATTTAATTCATCGCGGGAAAAAGTGGCGCCTTCAGCAGTGCCTTGCACTTCAATCATGCCACCTTTACCTGTCATGACGACATTCATATCGGTATCGCAAGAAGAGTCTTCTGGGTAATCTAAATCGAGTACGGGCACGCCCTGATAAATACCAACGGAAATCGCGGCAACACTATCGATGATGGGGTCAGCTTTGAGTGCGCCACTTTGAAGAAGCGTATTTACTGCATCGCGGGCCGCTACATAAGCGCCAGTAATCGATGCTGTTCTAGTTCCGCCATCTGCCTGCAAAACATCGCAATCCAAGTGAATAGTTCTTTCACCCAAAACTTTTAAATCGAAAACACTGCGCATCGCGCGGCCAATCAAGCGCTGGATCTCCTGCGTACGACCAGACTGTTTACCGCGGGCTGCTTCACGATCGCTACGGGTATGAGTAGAGCGTGGGAGCATCCCGTACTCCGCAGTAACCCAACCTTCGCCAGAGCCTTTTTTGTGTGGAGGTACTTTTTCAAGAATGCTGGCTGTGCAGAGCACTTTGGTGTCGCCGAACGCAATCAGAACAGAACCTTCCGCGTGCTTAGTAAAAGCACGACTGATGCTCACGGGGCGTAACTGCGTCGGAGTGCGGCCACTAGGGCGGGTGATGTTGTGCTTAGTCATGGGGGTTTGGTCCTAAAGATCTACAATGTCCATATGATATCGAGCATGACTGGTTATGGCAGCGCTTCTCGCCAAGTCTCCCTAGGAGCTGGCGTTGTGGCTGATCTGCAAGTGGAATGTCGGGCTGTTAATAGCCGCTTTCTGGATTTGGGCTTTCGTCTTCCGGACGAGTGTCGTGGGGCAGAGCCTGCCTTACGAGAAATGGCTACTCAAAGCCTTTCTCGGGGCAAGGTGGAGTTCCGGGCCGCTTGGAGGGTCAATGCGGGTGCTGCTGGGGCCGCTAAGGCCAACCCACATGCCTTAGGTGCCCTTAATAAAGATCGCCTAGATGCCCTCTATACCCTTCAGGAGCATGCTCAGGTCGCCTTTCCTAATGCCGAAGCATTGCGAATCGCTGATATTTTGCGCTGGCCAGGGATTGTTTCCGAACCTAGGGGTGAAGAAGAGGGTTGGATTGCCGCCACGGTGGAGGCCGGTCGCGCTGCCTTAGCCGAATTAATGGATAGTCGTCATGCGGAAGGTAAGGCCTTGGTAGCAGTTTTAACGAACATCACTACCAAGATGCGTGAGATTGTTAAGGTAATTGAACCTAAAGTACCCGTCTACGTTGCCCAGTATCAAGGGAAACTCACTGAGCGTCTGGCTGAGGCATTAGCCGCTCAAGAGCAGGGAAAAGGTAGTAGCGGGTCTGGCACTGAGTTGATGGAGCGTATTCGTCAAGAGGTCGTGCTCTACGCCGTTCGTATCGATGTGGCAGAAGAATTTGCCCGCCTTAAGACCCATCTTCAAGCCGTAGATACTGCGCTTGCAGGTAAAGGGCCAGCGGGTAAGCGTTTAGATTTCTTAATGCAAGAGCTAAACCGAGAAGCCAATACCTTAAGCTCCAAATCAGTTTCAGAAGAATGTACACAAGCCGCTCTAGAGCTCAAGCTCTTAATTGAGCAGATGCGTGAACAGGTGCAAAATTTAGAGTAATTGATATTCAAATAAATCATTATGGCCAGCCCTAAAATTAAACCCAATCTCTCTCCTGCCTACCAAGGTAGCATGTTGATGATCGTTGCTCCTTCAGGCGCTGGTAAGTCATCCTTAGTCAATGCTTTATTGCAGGAAGATCCAGCGCTCAAGCTCTCTCTCTCAACCACAACACGTTCACCTAGACCGGGTGAAGTGGACGGCAAAGACTACCGCTTTATTACAAGAGAAGCATTTGTAGCTGAACGCGACCAAGATAATTTCCTGGAGCATGCAGAAGTGCACGGTAATTTTTACGGCACTTCAAAAGCTTGGATTGAAACCCAGATGAAAACCGGGCGCGATGTGATGCTTGAGATCGACTGGCAGGGAGCTCAGCAGATTCGCCAAATCATTCCAGAGGTGCAGTGGATTTTCATCTTCCCACCTTCATTTGAGGCTCTTGAGGAGCGCTTGCGTAAGCGAGGGCAGGATGATGAGGCAACTATTCAGAGAAGATTGGCTGCAGCGCATTTAGAGCTCCAGCATGCCCATGAGGCGGATTTCATTGTGATCAATGACGATTTTGAGCAGGCTTTAATTGATTTGCGCCATGTGGTCGCAGCCAGCCGTCTGCGCTCAGGGCCGATTATGGCTCGTAACCCTGCGCTTTTAAGGCGCCTTGGGGTCTAATCAGTTATCCTATAGGTATTGAAGCTAAATTTAAGTGAGTTCAGCATGGCCCGTATTACTGTAGAAGACTGTCTAAAAACTATCCCTAATCGTTTTGAGCTCGTATTGGCTGCGACATATCGCGCACGTCAATTGGTTCAAGGTCACTCCCCACGTGTTGAGTCCAGAGATAAAGCAACTGTTGTTGCGTTGCGTGAAGTTGCTGCTGGTGTAACTGACCGTGACATGTTGACCAAAGTACCTTTGTAATTCAGGGGTTCCGTTGTGGAGCTCCCCTTAGGCGACCCAAACACATCGGAATCAAAAGGTAAGGTCTCGCCTAAAGAGACCGCTAGTAGCGCTAAGTCTTCCATCATCGCGACTTTGTTGGCTCAATCGAGCCGACATTTATTTGGCCCTACCTCTGCGCCAACACTGCCACTAAAGCATCAAGTTGTTTCGATTGAAGGATTGATTTCTAAGTTGGCTTATCTTAAGCCAACAGAGATTACTCTCATTAGGTCAGCTTTTAATTTTGCCGATGCTGCCCATCTAGGTCAGTACCGTCATAGTGGCGAACCTTACATAACTCATCCTGTCGCGGTAGCCGAACTCTGCGCTACCTGGCGTTTGGATGCGTCTTCCATCATGGCGGCCTTATTGCATGATGTGATTGAAGATACGGGCTGTACGCAAGCAGACCTGGTTGGCAAGTTTGGTAGCAAAGTGGCGGAGCTAGTAGAGGGATTGACTAAGCTCGATAAGTTGGAGTTTCAGAGTCATGCCGAAGCGCAAGCCGAGAGCTTTCGCAAGATGTTTATGGCGATGGCGCGGGATGTCCGGGTAATTCTAGTTAAGCTGGCTGACCGAACTCACAATATGCGCACCCTAGATGCTGTCCCAATGGAAAAGCGTCGTAGGGTTGCGGCTGAGACTATTGAGATTTATGCGCCGATTGCCCATCGTCTCGGTCTGAATATTATTTATCGCGACTTACAAGATCTTAGTTTCCGCTACTCCATGCCAATGCGCTTCAGAGTCATCGAAGGTGCCGTGAAGCGGGCACGTGGTAATCGTAAGGAAATGGTAGAGAAGATTTTGCAGAATGCCCGGATGGCTTTCGCAAAAGCCAATCTTGAGGTTGATCTGCAAGGTCGCGAAAAAACCCTCTTCAGTATTTACAGCAAAATGCGCAGCAAGCATTTGAGTTTTTCTCAGGTGCTCGATGTTTATGCATTTAGAGTTACCGTTCACTCGATTGATGAGTGCTATCGAGCCTTGGGTATTTTGCACGCGCTTTATAAGCCGATGCCTGGAAAATTTAAGGATTACATTGCGATCCCCAAGCTCAATGGCTATCAGTCTTTGCATACGACGCTATTAGGCCCATCAGGTGTGCCTGTAGAGTTTCAGATCCGTACGGGTGATATGCATGCAGTGGCTGAGGCTGGTGTTGCGGCGCATTGGGCTTATAAAGACGGCACTCCTGATATGAGTGAGGTGCAAAATCGTGCACACCAATGGTTGCAATCATTAATTGATATTCAAGATAGTAGTGGTGATTCACAAGAATTCTTAGAGCACGTCAAAATTGATTTGTTCCCGGACGCGGTTTATGTATTTACGCCGAAAGGGCAGATCAGAGCCTTACCGCGTGGTGCTACTGCCCTAGACTTTGCTTACTCTATTCATAGTGATGTGGGTAATACTTGTGTAGCCGTCAAGATTAATGGCATGCAGCTGCCTTTACGAAGCGAGCTAAAGAACAGCGATATCGTTGAAGTAGTGACATCGTCCAACTCGCAGCCAAATCCAGGCTGGTTAGCATTTGTCCGAACTGGTAAAGCTCGCGCCTCCATTCGTCATTCACTGAAGACTAAGCACTATGCCGAGTCTTTGCAGTTAGGCGAGCGTCTGCTTGCTAATGCTTTGCGTCAGCAGGGAGTGGATGCGGGACTGCTATCTCCAGAGATCTGGGAAAAGTTATTACATTGGACTGGCGATAAAACGCGGGAAGAAGCCTGCGTCAATATTGCTTTGGGTCGCCGATCCCCTCAAGAGTTGGCAATTCGCTTGAAGATTTTGATTGATGATGAGGGTGGTTCAGAGCAAATGCGCTTGGGCGCGGCAGACTGGGTTTCTCCCCAGCAAGAAATTACCTCTCACCATCATCAGCGTCAGGCTATTTTGGTAGATGGTCGCGAAGGTAATTCCATTAGCTTTCAAACCTGCTGCCATCCGATTCCAGGCGATAACATCATCGGCTATCTTGGTAAGGGTGAGGGATTGCAGGTTCACACTAACGACTGTCCAGTGGCCCTTAGAATGCTCTCCAAGGACAGTGATAAGTGGGTCGAAGTCGAGTGGGGTAAAGAGGTCAACCGAGAATTTGAGGTGGATCTCGCAATCGATACGCGTCAAGGTAAAGGGGTGTTGGCAAGAGTGGCCAGTAGTGTGACTGCTGCTGACTCCAACATCATGAATGTGTCCATGGATGACCGCTACAAAGAAGATGCTGTCACTATTCGTTTCACCATTCAAGTATCAGACCGATTCCATCTCTCCAAAGTCATGCGTAGCTTGCGTACTAACCACGATGTCATGCGTGTGACCCGGGTTCGTGTCGGCTAAGTCTAAATTATCGGTACTGCACGTCTAGGATTTCAATCTCGGTAGGGCCCGTTGGCGTCTGAATTTTGACGCAATCGCCTAAGCGTGCCTTGATTAAGGCTTTAGCAATCGGGGAGACCCAGCTGACGTGGCCCAACTCTAAGTCAACCTCATCGACCCCCACAATCGTGATAGTCGTCTCTTTATTGGCCTCGGCTCCCTCCAGGTTTACATAGGTCACTGTAGCCCCAAAAAAGACCTGCTCGGCATCCGCATCCCCCGATTTTCGGGCTTGGTTATCGACTACTACGGCAAATTCAAGGCGCTGATTTAGGAAGCGAATCCGGCGATCTATCTCGCGAAGCCGCTTTTTTCCGTAGATATAGTCCCCATTTTCAGAGCGGTCGCCATTCGAGGCGGCCCAGTGAACAACCTTGACAACCTCAGGCCGATCAAGGTTCAGGAGCTGTAAAAGCTCACTTTTAATACGCTCATGACCTGCGGGTGTGATGTAGTTCTTCTCTTCCATGGCATAATTATGGCTGTTGCGGCTGTAGCTCAGCTGGATAGAGTACTTGGCTACGAACCAAGGGGTCGTGGGTTCAATTCCTGCCAGCCGCACCAAACCTTTTAGGGCCTAGTTGAAAAACTGGGCCCTTTTTCTTTTTTTGCCCTTTTAACAGTGCATTCATGCGGATCCCTTATAGTGTGTCTATGGGCATTTCTGACGCTAATTCGACGAATTTACCAACTCCAGTAGCTATTTGGTCGCAAACTGACGCAACGCATGCGCAAGTCACTTTGAGTGGTGCGGTCAACGTGTATTCCTTGGCTGGCGTGTGGACTGATATTCGACAAAAGCAAAGCCTCTGGTTAGGGCAGGCAAGTGCTCAAGCTCATGTATTGGTTTTTGATGCATCTAAAGTGAGCTCTTTAGATGGAGCTGCTTTTGCATTCTTGATTGATGTTGAGGAGGCTCAGCAAAAATCAGGGGGTCAATTTGATATTCAGGGTCTAGATCCGAAGTATCAGCCACTCCTGCGTGAATTTGATCCCATTCAAAATCTCTTTCCTGTTCCAAGTCCAAAGCCAAAGCCTAACTTTGTTGTCAGCATCGGAATGGCCGCCGAAGATCTTATAGAAGATGCGCGCGGACTAGTTACATTTACCGGTCATCTGTCTGCCGATTTGGCTTGGTCGATACGGAATATCAGGCAAGTGCGTTGGGGTGATTTTGTGAATGCTGCCGTAGAAGCGGGTATCTCTGCGTTACCAATTGTTGGTTTAGTCGCTTTTTTGATTGGAGTGATTTTGTCCTTTCAGGCCGCTATCGGTATGCAGCAATTTGGCGCCGTTTCTTTTGTTGGACCGCTAGCTGCCTTGGGGATTGTGCGTGAGATGGGGCCACTCATTACCGCGATCTTGCTGGCTGGCCGTTCATCAGCCGCATTTGCTGCGGAGATCGGCACCATGACAGTCAATAGTGAAGTGGATGCATTAGTTACTGGTGGTTTAAGTCCCATTCGATTTTTAGTCGTACCAAGGGTATTGGCGGGAATATTAGTAGCTCCGATATTGACCTTGTTTGCCGATGTCGTGAGCATTTTCTCTTCCATGCTGACAATGCAAATTTATGGGATCCCCTTTATTAACTTTTACAACGGCATGTTATCCGCCGTGGATGTTGAGGATGTGCTGTCGGGTTTAGTGAAGGCCACTTTATTTGGAGTGGTGGTTTCTGCGATGGGCTGTTTACGCGGCATGCAAACAGGTACCGGGGCAGCGGCGGTCGGCATCTCAGCAACTCGCGCAGTAGTGAGCAGTATTGTCATGATCGTTTTAGTGGACGGCATCTTTGCTTACATCTCTTACAGGACGGGCTTCTGATGGATTCGTTGGATAACGCGATCGACGTTCAAAATCTCACTGTGGGCTACGGCTCAAAAGTGCTTCTACAGAACCTCAACTTCTCCGTGAAGAATGGCGAGATCTTCGTTATTTTGGGTGGATCGGGCTGTGGTAAATCGAGTCTCTTAAAGAATTTATTCGGTTTATACCAACCGCTTTCTGGAGACGTGTTGATCGAGGGTCAAAACATCACTACCGCCCAAGGTGCTGAACGTCAAAAAATTATGACAAGCTTTGGGGTGATGTACCAGCAGGGCGCTTTATTTGGTTCTATGAATTTGCTTGATAACGTGACGCTCTTCATGGAGGAGTACACGCAGTTAACCAGAGATCAAATGAATCTATTGGCACGCTGTAAGCTTGATTTAGTAGGCTTACTACCATACGAAACTTATATGCCCAGCGAGATTAGTGGGGGCATGCAAAAGCGGGCAGCCATTGCGCGCGCAATGGCCCTAGATCCTAAAATATTATTTTTGGATGAGCCTTCAGCAGGTCTTGACCCCATCACATCAGCCGATCTTGATAGTACGATTTTGGATCTCTCAAAAAACTTGGGATTTACCTTTGTGATTGTTTCGCATGAGCTGGCAAGTATTTATTCCATCGCCGATAAGGTGATTATGTTGGATAAGGATGCCAAAGGCATTATTGCCGAGGGCGATCCTAAGGTATTAAGAGATACCAGTAAAGATCCTAGAGTGCATCAATTCTTTAACCGCATCATGAGCAAGGACGCAGCATGAGTAATAACTCCAATCCTAATTATTTCCGCCTAGGCATTTTTGTTCTAGCGGCAATCGGTGCATTGCTCGCCATCATTTTGATCTTTGGCTCGGGCCAGCTCTTTAAAAAATCATTCATGGTGGAGACCTATGTCAAGCAATCGGTGACTGGTCTAGATGCTGGTGCGGCGGTGCGCTTCAGGGGTGTAAAGATTGGGCAGGTCACAACCATTGGTTTATCGGGCGATTTGTATGAGAAAGATGTACCGATGGTTCAGAAGCAAGAGTATGTTGTTGTGAGAATGCAGATTTTTGGAGATGCTATTGAGAAAAGTCATCTCGAAACTTTTATCAAAGACAACTTACGTGCCCGTATTCGTTCGATGGGTATAACTGGCGTAAATTATGTAGAGTTAGATTTTTATCCCAAAGCTGATCAGATTGTCACCCTCAAATATCCATGGGAGCCTGAATATCCAGTGGTACCATCAATGCCAAATCAAGCTGATGAAATTATTTCTGGCATTCAAAAGTTGATTGGCGCTTTAAATGGCTTAGACGTAGATGGCACCCAGAAGAAATTTGATGCGCTATTGGGTAATCTCAATAAGTTGATGGCTGGAGATGGCAAAGATAATTCCGGCCTGATCAATTCGGTTAAAGATCTCAATGTATTGTTGGATCGCATTGCTAAAGTCACCGATAAAGATCAGCTGAATATTTTGATGCGTGAATTGGTTGCAACTATGGTTTCTTTACGTCAAACCATCAGTAGCGTTCAGGGTGATACCACTGCGACCCTTGAGAATCTGCGTCAAGCTAGTGAGCAGTTAAATGAATTTACTCGTGTCGCAAGTCAATCACCATCAACCTTGATTTGGGGTGAGCCACCCGCACGAATTACGCCTCCAATGAATGGAGCTCAAAAATGAGAATCCAGATGATGAAAAAATCACGCCTCACTAAGTTTGCCGCTTTTGCATTTATTGTTACCGCATTGAGCGCTTGCTCTCTGCCTAAGCGTCCAGCACTGGAGACAACAAGCTGGATGGTGGCCCCAGAGCGTGCTGGCAGTCCGCGTACACCACGCACAGACTTGTGGCTCAAGATGGGCTCAGTAAATACAACCCCACCGTTTGATGGCAAGTCTTTGGTCTATCGATTAAGCGATCAACGTTACGAAAAAGATTTTTATAACGTTTATTCCGCTTTGCCGAATGAAATGGTTGGAAATGCCACTCGTCAGTGGATGAATAATTCCCAGATCTTTGCTATGACGGTAGGGCAGGGGAACGGCTTTTTCCCTTATTACAACTTGCAGGCTTCCGTAGAAGAATTTTATGGTGACTATCGGGTACGCCCTGAAGCAGTTGTAACCATAGAGTTCTTTCTGACCGTGACTGATACCACCAAAAGAAACCCAGTGATTGGCACCAATCGCTATACCGAGCGTGTTCCGCTCAAAGACAACACTCCAGGCGCCCTAGCTTTAGGTCAACAAGAAGCTTTGGCGAAAATTCTGAAAGAATATGAATCTGAGTTATATAAGTACGCGGGTAATTTGCCTAAGCCCTTGGGGCAGTAAGAAGCGGTTAGTAATCCAGCTGCGTGAAGAATGCGTTGTAACTATAAATAAGATGGAGAAGATATGGATTTAGGACTTCAGGGCAAGGTTGCTTTGGTGATGGCATCTAGTCGTGGTTTAGGTCAAGCGATGGCCGTTTCTTTAGCTCGTGAAGGGGTTAAGGTGGCAGTGACAGGTCGCAATCCTGAGGGATTAAAAAAATCAGTTGAGCTGATTGAAGCGGCTGGTGGAATAGCTTTGGCTTTGAGTTGGGATTTATCGGATGCCTCAGTTATTGATGGCCTCGTGAGTAAGGTTGAAAAAGAACTTGGCCCAATTGATATTTTGATCAATAACACTGGTGGACCTCCTCCAACATTGGCTGCCGGTCAAGATCCTGCTTTATGGCAAAAAAGTTTTAATGACATGGTGCTATCACTGATTAGTATCACTGACCGAGTTCTTCCTGGTATGCGTAAGCGTAAGTGGGGCCGCATTATTACTAGCACCACTTCTGGTGCAATTGCCCCAATTAAAAATCTTGCCATCTCCAACACCTTACGTGCCGCACTGCTAGCGTGGTCTAAAACTTTAGCGGCAGAAGTGGCTGCTGAAGGAGTTACCGTGAATGTGATCATGCCTGGCCGAGTGGCAACCGATCGTTTGCGTCAATTAGACGAGGCGCGTGCTCAACGAGAGAATGTCTCTTATGATTCTGTCGTTCAATCCAGTTTGAAGCAGATTCCGATGGGGCGTTACGGCGATCCTCAGGAGTATGGTGATACCGCTGCCTTTTTAGCTAGCCAAAGCGCCTCTTTTATCACTGGGTCAGTGATCCGTGTTGATGGTGGCCAGATTCAGGCGATTTAAACGTAGTGTTAATGAGCTTTCTGCAGAGCATTCGGCGAGATCTACGATCTAGCGAGCTGCTTGCTCTGCTCGTTGCATTGACGCTTTCTGTCGCAGCCTTATCCAGCGTTAGTTTTTTAGCGGATCGGATGCAGCGGGCTTTCCAGTTTGATGCCCGCCAACTTCTCGCAGCGGATTTATTGCTGGTTTCTGATCAGCCTTTGCCTGAGCAGTTTATTCAAAAGGCAAAAGAGCAAGAACTCAGCTCTGCCCAAACCATTGTCTTTCCGAGCATGGCCACAGTTGGTGCGCAAAGTAAACTTGCCTCCCTCAAGGCGGTGAGCGATGCCTATCCTTTGCGTGGGGCATTACAAGTCTCGCCCCCACAAGTACTCTCAACCCCGCCACCTGGTTCGGTCTGGGTAGATCCTGCGATGCTTAACGCTCTGCAGGCTAAGGTGGGCGATCGGATGCTTCTGGGCGATAAATCATTTGTGATTAGCGGTATCTTGGAGCGCGAGCTCGATCGAGGTGCCGGCTTTATGAACTTCGCACCACGTGTGATGATGTCGCTTGATGATTTATCTGCAACGGGCCTCATTGGCCTAGGAAGCCGCGTTACTTATCGCCTGCTTTTGGCGGGGAATGATCAGACCATCTCTGATTATGAAAAGTGGGCTACACAATGGATTGACTCCAATGGCCTAAGAGGGTTGCGTATTGAGACCCTAGAAAATGCCCAGCCTGTGATGCGTAAAACTTTGGAGCGGGCAGAGCGCTTTTTATCCTTGGTTGCCTTGCTGACTGCAATGGTAGCTGCAGTAGCCATTGCTTTATCGGCACGTCGTTACGTCTTAAAACAAGCCGATGTTTGCGCCGTCATGAAATGCCTAGGCGCAAGCCAAAAGACGATTTTGATAAATCAAATAAAAGTATTGGGCAGTCTATGTATATTGGCCGCCATCATGGGCGCTACTATTGCTTACGGGGTACAAGAGGTATTGATTCGAATGTTGGGTAATTTGGTATTTGCCAATCTGCCTACGCTATCACTCTGGCCACTAGCCTGGAGTGTTTTATTTTCCTTATTTTTATTGATCGGCTTTGCGGGTCCGCCACTCTGTAGTCTGGCGATGATTTCTCCAGTACGGTTGATTCGAAAAGAGTTGGGTTCAGTCAATATTAAAGTAGTGTGGGTAGCGCTTTTTGGCCTAATTACTTGCCTTGCCTTAATTGCTATCGCGGCGCGGGATTGGAAGTTGGCTTCTTGGGTTGCTGCCAGCTTTGGCTTGGCTGTAGCTCTTTTTGCTCTAGTTTCTTGGTGTGCGCTACGTATATTGAATTTCCTTTTTTCTAAATGGGGCGCTCAGAGCTTTGCATTGCGTTTTGCGCTGACTGCGCAAGCTCGACGGGCTGGCTTTGCAGTAATGCAAATTACTGCCTTAGGAATTGCCTTGATGGCTTTATTGTTGATCCTCTTGCTTCGACAAGATTTATTGGCGACATGGCAGGGCAATATTCCAGTCGATGCACCAAATCGCTTCATGATTAATATTCAGGAAGACCAGAAACTTAGTATTGCTCAGTCTCTGACGCATGCAGGAGTATCTAAGCCTAGCTTTAGTCCCATGGTGCGTGCACGCCTAGTTGAGATTAATGGGAAGACTATTGGGCCGAATGATTATGTTGATGAGAATGCACGTCGCTTAGTTGATCGAGAGTTCAATCTTTCCTATACAGAACAGTTGCCCGATGGCAATCGTATTACTGCGGGCAAATGGATTGAAGGGAGTGCGCCGCAGGTTTCTTTAGAAGCGGGGATAGCTAAGACATTGAAGTTGAAGCTTGGCGATCAAATGACATTTGAACTCGCAGGAGAGCGAGTCACTGCGCCAATTACTTCTTTGCGTAAGTTGGATTGGAGTTCCATGAAAGTGAACTTCTTTGTCATTATGCCGCCTGCCATGCTTGCGCAAATGCCTCAATCATGGATTACCTCTTATTACCAAGGTGCTGAGATTGAGGGGCTTGATTACCAGTTAACTCAGACTTATCCCAATCTGACGATAGTGGATGTGGCTACCTCTTTGCAGCAAATACAAGATGTATTAGATCGATTATCTTCTGTGCTGGGTCTATTGTTTGCTTTCACGATTGCTGCAGCGATTCTGGTGCTAGTAGCCGCAATTGCGGCTACCCAAGACGAGCGCTTTAGAAGTGCCGCCCTGCTCAAGGCGGTAGGTGCTTCGCGCGCTTTGCTCAGTAGGATTGCTCTAGCCGAACTCTTGATTATTGGAATACTGGCGGGAGCTTTGGCTGGTACAGCGTCTGGAATAGCTGCATGGGCCCTAGGCCGTTTTATATTGGAGATTGAGTTCAATGCATTCGCGCAATCTATTGCGATGGGCATTGTATTTGGGGTAACTGCTTGCCTTCTAGCGGGCTTTCGTTTTCAGCGAAAAATTCAAACCGCAACCGCCATGGAGTGTTTGCGAGAGATTTAGATTTCCCACTTTTGCATATGAATGCTTATGAGAGTTTTACCAAGTTCTTTGGTAATTCAACTAAACGGGTACCGCCGAAACGGTCTGGCAGACTTTGACGGAGTAGAGGACTGACGCGATCTAAGTAAATACTCAATGGCCATAGAAATAAAGCCACCGTGAACAGCATTTCAATAATCTGCCATCTCTGAAGCTCAAAGAGCCATTGCAGCAGAACGCAGGGCACAAGCCACAAAGAACCAAATACATAGCGCCAGATAGCCTGTCTGCGAGTTAGGTTGTAACCACGAGGACCAATTATGCGCACGCGCCAGGTTTGCATTGCGAGTGTCTGTCCTGACTTGGTCCAATACCAAACAAAGTAAATTCCCAGGACGACATAGAGGTAGAGGAAGGTGAGCCAGCTTGGTAGGGAGATTCCAAATAGCATGCCCAAGCCTAAATTGGGAACTAGGAAAGTAAAGGCGATGACACCTAATAAAACTAACTGCTCATACAGACTGCAAGAGACACGTCGCCAAAATTGCGGAGCAGGTAGTGTATTTAATTCAGCGGGGGTAATCACGGATTAGGGATTGCTTGAACTGCTGTCTGCGCTCGGAGCTGGAACCTCTTGAGTAAGGGGGCTGCTTACTGGCAGGGTTGGCGCTAGATTTGATTTTTGTGTGATGGGATGCTGCTGCAATGTTGGCGCACTTGCAGCGGTAGGCTTCTTCTTATTCACTTCTGCTTGTGCCAATTTCTTTTTTTGCTCATCACTCAGTTTTTGATACGCGCTCCAAGCCTCTGCTTTTTTCTCAGCAGGGAACTTCAAGCTGCTTAAATAGTTTTCTCGCGCAATGCGACGATCTTTTTGGGAGAGATTGGACCAGCTCGCCATACGAGACTGCAGTCGCTGTTGGTCGGTCTCACTCATCTTCGGATACAAATTAGCAACCTGAATCCATTTCTTGCGACTCTCGGGGAGCATGTAATCCCAATCGCCTTCTAGTGGAGCTAGGATTTTCTGTTGCTCTGGTTTAAGGCCTTCCCAAGTACCGTCAGGTTTTTTTTCTGGGATACCAGTCGTTTTGCCGTGAGCACCTGCAGGCGTTTGGGCAAATACGCTGGAACTTTGCAGGGATCCAAAAGCGCCGATTGTCAGCACCATGCTGATGCTAAGCGAAGCACTCAAGGATCTTGGGTTATTTAGCATGCGCTAATAGGACTCGCTTTGAACCTTAGGATGGTGACTTGGCCGAATCAAGACTATCTTGATCAGATTCAGCTAAAGGCCCATTTTTGAGGAATCCCATAAAGCCACTGTCAGCGTAGGCATCTGGTGGTACGTCATCTGTTAAGAGGGCGGCATCCAATTCAGCAATATCGTTAATGCGGGAGTCTTGCTGCCATTGGGCAATGCCAATCAGACCAAACACCAACACAATCAACGGCGCAACCCAGCCGACGTTATCCCAGAAAGAGCGTGAGCCTGAAGACCAGTTTCCAGCAGAGCTGGCTAAAACATGCTGCTGAATGCGAACTTTTTCTGGTTTTTTGACAGAAAGTGCCTTTAGGCGAGCTGCGTACAGACGATCTTTAATACCTGCTGGCAAGGATTGGGATCCTTGGCGGAGTAGGGCGGCAGCTGTCAGACCAAATTGATCTGCTTCTGTTGTGCTTAGGATGTCTTCATTGCGATTCACAGCGTAATTCCTTTTAATTTCAATGCTTTAGCTAGAGTCTGGGTGGCTCTTGAGCAGTGGGTTTTGACGCTTCCCTCGCTACAACTCATCGCAAGGGCAGTTTCAGTAATACTCAGCTCATCCCAATAACGCATTAGGAAGGCTTCTCGTTGACGGGCAGGCAATTTTGATATTTCTGACTCTAGGGACTGCAAAAGCTGAGTTCGTTCGAGTTGATGTGCCCCATCTTGGTGAATTTCACTGTCATCAGGGGCTGCAAGTGACTCTAGGGGGTCAAAATCATCACTTTCATCCGATTTCTTGCCCATATTGGAGAAAAGCGTGACCCAGGTATTTCTGACCTTTTGACGCCTAAACCAGTCGTGAATCCGGTTTTGCAGAATTCTCGTGAAAACCAACGGCAGTTCAGCTGCCGGGCGATCCCCATACTTTTCAGCCAGTTTGATCATGGCATCCTGAACAATGTCCAAGGCAGCATCGTCATCTCGCACAGCGTAGACCGCCTGCTTGAAAGCGCGCTGCTCAACATTACTCAGAAAGTCAGAAAGTTCTTGGGGTGAAGCCATTCAGTAGATTAGACCTGAATCAGATGGAATTCGTCCATTTTAGGGGATTGCTATAGAATATAGGGCTTACTACCTAGAATCTCATTCAAGAAGTGGTTTTTTCCGGTAGCAGCGCCGTTCGAACTCAGGCCACAAGCAGGAGACAGAACAGACCAAACAATTTTTTGCCGAAAATTGCAAAGGACGAAAGAAAATGAATACAAGCAGCGCCGAATTTTTAGCTTCTAAAGCTAACCAAGACACAACAAATACAAATCCCGTAGTCACTCCACCAGAAATCATTGGTGCTGAGATGCTAGTGCGAGCTTTGCACAAAGAGGGCGTCGAATACGTTTGGGGTTACCCGGGCGGATCTGTCCTCTTTATCTACGATGAAATTTTTAAGCAGGATAAGTTTGAGCACATCCTTGTTCGCCATGAGCAAGCAGCGGTTCATGCGGCCGATGGTTATGCACGCGCAACCGGTAAGGTTGGTGTTGCTCTAGTTACCTCGGGCCCTGGCGTAACCAATGCGGTTACTGGAATTGCTACTGCTTACACTGACTCCATACCGCTGGTAGTCATCAGCGGTAACGTGCCAACGTATGCCATTGGTGAAGATGCTTTCCAAGAGGCTGATACCGTTGGTATTACTCGCCCAGTGGTTAAGCACAATTTCTTGGTGAAGGATGTGAAAGATCTTCCTTTGGTTATCAAGAAAGCTTTCCATATTGCGCAGACCGGTCGTCCAGGCCCTGTATTGATTGATATTCCAAAAGATGTATCTGCAGCCAAAGGACCATTCGTCTACCCAGAAACCTTGGAGATGCGTTCATATAACCCAGTTGTAAAAGGGCATAGCGGACAGATTCGCAAAGCAGTTTCGTTACTGCAAGAAGCTGAGCGCCCATTCATCTATACCGGTGGTGGTGTGATCTTGGCTGATGCCGCTCCAGAATTAAAAGAGTTTGCTGACTTATTGGGTTATCCCGTCACCAACACCTTAATGGGTCTTGGTGGCTTCCCCGGCACTAGCCCTCAGTTTGTGGGCATGCTTGGCATGCATGGTACCTACGAAGCCAATATGGCGATGCAGCACAGTGATGTGTTGATTGCGATTGGCGCTCGTTTTGACGATCGCGTTATCGGTAATACCGCCCACTTCGCAAGTCATCCACGCAAGATCATTCATATTGATATTGATCCATCCGTGATTTCTAAGCGGGTGAAGGTAGATGTTCCAATTGTTGGCAACCTCAAAGAAGTATTGCAAGAGATGACCGCTCAGCTCAAAGCTGCAGGCCCACGCAAGAACGATGCCAAAGTGGCAGCGTGGTGGGAGCAGATTAATGAGTGGCGTAAAAAGGATTGCTTGAAGTACGACGAAGCATCGCAAATTGTGAAGCCACAGTATGTTGTTCAGAAGTTATGGGAACTCACTGGTGGCGATGCATTTATTACCTCTGACGTTGGTCAACATCAGATGTGGGCTGCCCAATTCTATAAATTTGATAAGCCTCGTCGCTGGATCAACTCCGGCGGTCTTGGCACCATGGGTGTTGGCTTACCTTACGCTATGGGTATCAAGAAAGCCTTCCCTGAAAAAGATGTATTTGCTATTACTGGTGAGGGCTCGATTCAAATGTGTATTCAAGAGCTTTCTACTTGTAAGCAATACAACACGCCAGTCAAGATTGTTTCTCTAAATAATCGTTACCTCGGCATGGTTCGTCAATGGCAAGAGCTGACTTATAACAAGCGTTATTCCAGTTCTTACATGGACTCATTGCCAGACTTTGTGAAGTTGGCTGAGGCTTTTGGGCACGTTGGTATGCGTATCGAGAAGAAGTCTGATGTTGAGGGTGCCCTCAAAGAGGCGATTCGTTTAAAGGATCGCACTGTGTTTATGGATTTCCAGACGGACCCAGAAGAAAACGTTTGGCCGATGGTCCAAGCAGGTAAGGGTATTACTGAAATGCTTTTGGGTAGCGAGGATCTCTAATGCGACATATTATTTCCGTATTAATAGAGAACGAACCAGGGGCGCTGTCCCGTGTGGTTGGCTTATTTTCGGCTCGTGGCTACAACATTGAAACACTCAGTGTTGCGCCTACTGAAGATCCATCACTTTCTCGCATGACGATTGTCACGATTGGCTCTGAGGATGTGATTGAGCAAATTACCAAACACTTGAATCGTTTGGTTGAAGTGGTTAAGGTGTTTGATTTGACTGAAGGTCCTCATATTGAGCGTGAGCTCATGATGATTAAGGTACGCGCTGTAGGTAAAGAACGTGAAGAGTTGAAGCGTACAACGGATATTTTCCGTGGTCGCATTATCGATGTGACTGACAAGAGTTACACCATTGAATTAACTGGTGATGGCACCAAATTAGATGCCTTTATTGATTCGATTGATCGTTCTTCAATTCTGGAAACCGTCCGTTCGGGCGGCTCTGGTATTGGGCGCGGTGAGCGTATCCTCAAGGTTTAATTTTTTTAACTGATTACTGAATTAATTACATTTTCAAAACAAGGAAAGAGCATGAAAGTTTTTTACGATAAAGACGCTGATTTGTCCCTCATTAAAGGCAAAAAAGTCACCATCATTGGTTACGGTTCACAGGGCCACGCACACGCATTGAATCTGAAGGATTCAGGCTGCAACGTTACTGTTGGTTTACGTAAAGATGGCGCTTCCTGGAGCAAAGCTGCAAATGCTGGCTTGACAGTGAAAGAAGTTGGCGAAGCTGTTAAAGATGCTGATGTCGTCATGATGCTCTTGCCTGATGAGCAAATCGCTGATGTGTACAACAAAGAAGTTCACGGCAATATTAAGCAGGGTGCTGCATTGGCATTTGCTCACGGCTTTAATGTTCATTACGGTCAAGTTCAGCCACGCGCTGACTTGGATGTCATCATGATCGCTCCTAAAGCGCCAGGTCACACTGTTCGCGGCACTTATGCTCAAGGTGGCGGTGTTCCCCATTTGATCGCTGTCTACCAGGATAAATCGGGTTCAGCTCGCGACGTTGCTTTGTCATACGCAACAGCAAACGGCGGCGGTCGTGCCGGCATCATCGAAACGAACTTCCGTGAAGAAACTGAAACTGACTTGTTCGGTGAGCAGGCTGTTCTTTGTGGTGGCGCAGTAGAGTTGATTAAAGCTGGTTTTGAAACTTTGGTTGAAGCTGGCTACGCTCCTGAAATGGCTTACTTCGAGTGCTTGCATGAGCTCAAGTTGATTGTTGACTTGATCTACGAAGGTGGTATTGCCAACATGAACTACTCCATCTCTAACAATGCTGAGTACGGTGAGTATGTGACTGGCCCACGTGTTGTAACTGAAGATACTAAGAACGCAATGCGTCAGTGCTTGAAAGATATTCAGACTGGTGAGTACGCGAAGAGCTTTATCTTGGAAAACAAAGCAGGCGCGCCTACTTTGATTTCACGCCGTCGCTTGAACGCTGAGCATGACATCGAGGTAGTTGGTGCGAAGTTGCGCGCCATGATGCCTTGGATTGCAAAGAACAAGTTGGTTGATCAAACTAAGAACTAAGTAGTTAGCAGTTAGAAACTAATGGCAGTAACTTAAAAGGCTCAGAACAAAGATGATGTATCCGCACCCCATTATTGCGAAAGAAGGTTGGCCGTATTTGGCATTGGTGGGGGCTGTTACTTTGCTGGTCCACTATCTTGGTGGTATTGCATGGTCATGGCCTTTGTGGATCATCTTTATCTTTGTTCTGCAGTTCTTCCGCGATCCTCAGCGCATTGCTGCTTTGGGTCGTGATTTAGTTTTATCTCCTGCCGATGGCCGCATTGTCGTGGTAGAGGTAGCCAACGATCCCTATGCGGGTCGTGAAGCTTTGAAGATTAGCGTTTTCATGAACGTGTTTAATGTTCACTCCAACCGGAGTGCAGTGAACGGCTTAGTAAAAGAGATTCAGTATTTCCCTGGCAAATTTGTAAATGCCGATTTAGATAAAGCCTCTACAGAGAATGAGCGCAATGCTGTGGTGATTGATGCCAATGGCCAAATCATCACACTCGTTCAGGTTGCCGGTTTAATCGCTCGCCGTATCCTTTGTTATATCCACGTTGGCGATAGGCTAAAAGCAGGTGAGCGTTATGGTTTTATTCGCTTTGGCTCCCGTGTGGATGTATATTTGCCATTAACGGCTGAGCCTTTGGTCAGTGTTGGTGATAAAGTTTTTGCTACGAACACCGCATTAGCTCGCGTACCTGGCTTAGATTAATTAAGTCGCTTTAACTGGGAATCCTCATTGAGTACATTTCGTCGTCGTGGCCGTATAGACCGTAGTCGCCTTGCTCCTAAACGCGCAGAGCGTTCACAGGCTGAGTGGGCTGATGAGTTAGGTGATGGGATCGATTTCGAGGTAGAAGAGTTGCATACCGATAAGCCGCGTCTACGCAGCAAAGGTATTTACCTTCTTCCCAACGCCTTCACTACCGCGGCTCTGTTCTGCGGTTTCTTTGCCATCGTCAACGCGATGAACCACCAGTTTGAAATAGCTGCTATTGCCATCTTTGCATCCTTAGTATTGGATGGCATGGATGGTCGCGTGGCACGCATGACCAATACTCAAAGCGCTTTTGGAGAGCAGTATGACTCTCTGGCAGATATGGTGTCATTTGGTGTAGCTCCAGCACTAGTAGCGTATGAATGGGCTTTAAAAGATTTAGGTAAGTGGGGCTGGTTGGCTGCCTTTACCTATTGCGCGGGTGCCGCTTTGCGTTTGGCTCGCTTTAATGTCAATACCGGCGTAGTTGATAAGAAGTTTTTCCAAGGCTTGCCGAGCCCAGCTGCTGGCTCCTTAATGGCGGGTTTTATTTGGCTCGCAGATGACAATAAGATTCCGGTACGCGATACAGCGATTCCCTGGATTACATTCTTTATTGCTGTTTACGCTGGCCTGACCATGGTTTCCAATGCCCGTTTTTATAGCGGTAAAGCTTTGGATGTTCGCTACCGCGTGCCTTTTGGCGTCATGGTCTTGATGATTCTGACCTTTGTCTTAATCTCCTCTAATCCACCCTTAACCCTGTTCGGCCTCTTTGTGGTTTATTCCATATCAGGTTACGTCATTTGGGCCTGGGAGCATTTTAGTGGCCGACGTTTTAGCTAATTTGGAATATTTAGGTTATATTTAATCCATGTTGATGAATTTCTCACCCCTTTCTAACTTGCTTCTACTAGCACTAAGCCTACAGCTTGGGGCAGGTAAGGCCTGAGTTAATGAGATTAAAGTAATTCATTAGCCACGACATACCAGCCCCAGCAAATTGCTGGGGTTTTTGTTTTTAGATTCGCATTGAAGTAGTAAACATAATTAAGCAATATTGAACCGGAGAGTAGTGATGAGCGACAAAGTAATCATTTTTGATACCACCTTACGTGATGGCGAACAATCGCCTGGCGCCTCAATGACAAAAGACGAGAAGGTGCGTATTGCTCGCCAGTTGGAGCGCCTCAAGGTTGATGTAATTGAAGCTGGTTTTGCTGCTAGCTCTGAGGGCGACTTCCAGGCTATCTCTGCAGTGGCGGCAGCCGTGAAAGATTCAATCGTGTGCTCACTCGCCCGTGCCAACGATAAAGATATTAGCCGTGCTGCTGATGCTTTGAAAGCTGCTAATGCCAAACGGATTCATGCTTTCTTAGCAACGAGTCCATTGCATATGGCCGTGAAGTTGCGCATGTCTCCTGAAGAAGTATTGGAACAAGCTAAACGCTCCATTCGATTTGCCCGAAACTTGGCTGAGGATGTTGAATTCTCAGCGGAAGATGGTTATCGCTCGGAGATGGATTTCCTCTGCAGAGTGGTGGAGGGCGTTATTAATGAAGGCGCCACTACTATTAACATTCCAGATACCGTGGGTTACGCAACTCCTGAGTTGTATGGCGACTTTATCAAGACCTTGCGCACTCGCGTTCCCAATTCAGACAAGGCAGTTTGGTCTGTGCATTGTCATAACGACTTAGGGATGGCTGTCGCTAATTCATTGGCCGGCGTCAAAATTGGTGGCGCACGTCAAATTGAGTGCACCATTAATGGCTTAGGTGAGCGCGCTGGTAATACCGCCTTGGAAGAGATTGTCATGGCTTTGCGCACGCGTAAGGATTACTTCGATATGGTGTGCGGTATTGATGCCACTCAGATCGTTCCCGCATCGAAGTTGGTTTCTCAGATCACTGGTTTTGTAGTTCAGCCAAATAAAGCGGTAGTTGGTGCGAATGCTTTTGCACATACTTCAGGCATTCACCAGGATGGCATCTTAAAGAACCGCGATACCTATGAAATCATGCGCGCAGAAGATGTGGGCTGGGCTACCAACAAGATTGTTTTGGGTAAGTTATCAGGACGCAATGCGTTTAAGCAACGTTTGCAAGAGTTGGGTATCGCGATTGAAGCTGAGGCAGATTTGAATGATGCATTTGTCCGCTTCAAATCATTGGCCGATCAAAAATCAGAAATTTTTGATGAGGACATCATTGCCATCATGTCTGATTCTGCTGCTGCTGAAGAAGGTGAGTTTTATAAATTCATTTCTTTGAGCCAGCACTCCGAAACGGGTGAGCGACCAAAGTCTAAGGTGACCTTCCGTGTTGGCGATAAAGAGGCGAGTTCAGAGGCTGAAGGAAATGGCCCAGTGGATGCGAGCTTAAACGCGATTGAAGAAATCGTGAAGAGCGGGGCAGAGCAGTTGCTTTACTCTGTCAATGCAATTACCTCTGGCACCCAATCTCAGGGCGAGGTTACTGTGAGGCTGGCTAAGGGTGGGCGCATCGTCAATGGTGTTGGAACTGATCCGGACATCATTGCCGCCTCAGCGAAAGCGTATTTATCCGCACTGAACAAATTGCATGACCCTAGCCAAGCTAAGCTCAACGCGCAGATGACGCCTTAAGAAGTTCTCGGCGACATCTGTGGATCTGTTTTACTTATTGAGGTCTGTGTTCTTATAGTACTTCGTGCCTTTGCCGGTGATTTCAGCGGCGAGGCCTGAGTCTGTGAGTTGATACATTAATACTCCAGGCGCCACTACCACTGCATCTTGGTAGGCATCCCCATTCTTTTCATATTTGGCTGCAGCGGTAACTTGGCCACCAAAAGTCCAGCCAGAATTAACGAAGTCATTGAGTGCTGCTTGCGTTTCAAAAACAAAGATATTTTGGAAGGACTTAACTCCAAAGCCTAGGCCGGCCTGAACCTCAGCCATGTTCATATAAATGGGTTTGGCGCCATCTTTTTGGATAACTACGCCGCTACCAGTTCCGCCACCAGCAATCAAAATCTTCATGCCAAAGTTACTAAAGGTGGCATATCCAACCGATTTCTCAATCAATTCCTTTGCTTTAGGTTGAGCTTGATACAGCGCCTTTAGGGTGTCATTGCTTGCCTTGAGGATATCCTGACGTTGCTGAGCCACCGTTTTCTGAGCCCCAAAAGGGTTGGAAAATTGGGCAAATGCACCAGTTTGAAAGAGGAGGGTGCCTAAAAATAGGGCAATTATGCGAAGAATGGATAGTTTCATTTTGTTAACTTATTGATTTTATTACGTTTTATATAAAAATCTGACTTTGGGGTATAGGCAAAGCATACCAAGTTTCATGTGGCTTGGCTCAATTTCTGGATTCTCTCTGCTACAATTCGAGGGCTTTGATTTTTAAAGCTTTTTTGTTTTATTTGATTAATAAATGCACGACACAAATTGGGTGAAAGCTCAGGTGTTCGCAAGTAAGGAGTATGAAAATGGCAGTTGCTGATATTAAAACGGCGGAAATCGTCAAAGAAAACGCGCGCAGCGCAAACGATACGGGTAGCCCTGAAGTTCAAGTTTCATTGCTAACAGCCCGCATCAATGAATTAACCCCCCATTTCAAAGCTAACGCTAAAGATCATCACAGCCGTCGTGGTTTGTTGAAGATGGTTTCACGCCGTCGCCGCCTTTTGGATTACCTCAAGGGCAAGGATTTGGGTCGCTATCGCGCATTGATCGAGAAATTAGGTCTCCGTAAGTAATTCTTATCGGTATTGCAATGCCATCTTTCTTAGGGTTGTTTCGTAACAGAATCAGTCTTAAGCAGATGGCATGTTTTTTGAGCGCTTCAAGATTATTTGTGTAGGGGATCGTGTCATTCCAATGAGTTTCTGGGTTGAGAAATCCAGTGTCTCCCTGGAATGGCATCCCTTGTGATCTTCAATCGCTCCAGTGTTGTCGTGACACTGCTTTATCCCACGACAAGCGTGAAATCCATGTGGCTTTTGCGTGAACAATTTGGAGAAGATCAGAATGACTATATTTAAAAAAGCAGTAAAAACGTTTCAATGGGGTAATCATCAGGTAGTTATGGAAACAGGCGAGATCGCTCGTCAAGCCGGTGGTGCCGTGATCGTGAACATTGATGACACCGTTGTCATGGGTACAGTAGTTGCCTCTAAATCAGCTAAGCCAGGCCAGTCATTTTTCCCACTGACTGTTGATTACCTCGAAAAAACTTACGCCGCTGGAAAAATTCCTGGTGGCTTCTTCCGTCGTGAAGGTCGTCCATCAGAAGGCGAGACGTTGATCTCCCGTTTGATCGATCGTCCATTGCGTCCATTGTTCCCAGAAGGTTTCTTGAACGAAGTTCAAGTGGTTATTCATGTGTTGTCTATCAACCCGGATGTTCCTTCTGATATTCCTGCTTTGATCGCCGCTTCTGCTGCTTTGGCCGTTTCAGGCATCCCATTTGCTGGCCCAGTCGGCGCAGCACGCGTTGGTTACGCTAATGGTCAATACCTCTTGAACCCAACACGTACAGAGCAAGCTACTAGCGAGATGGATTTGATTGTTGCTGGTACACAAGCTGCTGTATTGATGGTTGAGTCAGAAGCTAATCAGCTATCCGAAGAAATCATGTTGGGTGCTGTTGTGTATGGCCATGACCAGATGCAAACAGCGATCAACGCAATTAATGAATTAGTCACTGAAGCTGGCAAGCCAGAGTGGGATTGGACTGCAGCTCCTAAAGATGAGCCATTCATTGCCAAGGTAACTGCATTAGCTGAAGGTCCATTGCGTGAAGCGTATCAAATTCGTCAAAAAGGCGCTCGCTCAGACAAGCTCAAAGAAATTACTAAAGAAGTAATGGCTAAGCTATCCGCAGAAGGTGATGTTGATGCAGTAGCGGTTAATGACATCCTATTTGAAATCGAAGCAAAGATTGTTCGTAGCCAGATCTTGAATGGCGAGCCACGTATTGATGGTCGTGACACACGTACTGTTCGTCCGATTGAGATTCGTAATGGCGTATTGCCACGCACACACGGTTCTGCATTGTTTACTCGTGGTGAAACACAGGCTCTCGTAGTTGCTACCTTAGGTACGGCTCGTGATGAACAGATCATTGACGCACTCGAAGGTGAGTACCGTGATCGCTTCATGTTCCACTACAACATGCCTCCATTTGCCACTGGCGAAACAGGTCGTGTAGGTAGCCCTAAGCGTCGTGAAATTGGTCACGGTCGTTTGGCTAAACGTGCATTGATTCCAGTATTGCCAAGTGCAGAAGATTTTGCATACAGCATTCGTGTAGTTTCTGAAATTACTGAGTCCAATGGCTCTTCATCCATGGCTTCTGTTTGTGGCGGCTGTTTGGCAATGATGGATGCTGGTGTTCCAGTTAAAGCACACGTTGCTGGTGTTGCAATGGGCTTGATCCTCGATGGCAATCGTTTTGCCGTGTTGACAGACATCTTGGGTGACGAAGATCACCTGGGCGATATGGACTTTAAAGTGGCCGGTACTGCTAACGGTATTACTGCTCTTCAGATGGATATTAAAGTTCAAGGAATCACTAAAGAAATTATGCAAGTTGCGTTGGCTCAGGCCAAAGAAGGCCGCTTGCATATTTTGAGCAAGATGCAAGAGGCGATGGGTTCAGTTCGCACTGAATTGTCTGCACATGCTCCGCGTATGGTTTCCTTCAAGATTCATCCAGACAAAATTCGTGAAGTAATTGGTAAAGGCGGCGCAACAATTCAGGCCTTGACCAAAGAAACTGGTTGCAGCATCGACATCAAAGATGACGGTACTGTAACAATCGCTTCTACTTCTGCTGAAGGCATGGCTGAAGCGAAAGCCCGCATCGAAGGCATTACTGCTGAAGCTGAAGTAGGCAAGATCTATGAAGGCCCAGTTGTGAAGTTGCTCGAGTTTGGTGCTTTGGTAAATATTCTTCCAGGTAAAGATGGTCTCTTGCATATCTCTGAAATCTCCAATGAGCGTGTAAAAGAAGTTAAGGATTATTTGCAAGAAGGCCAAGTAGTTCGCGTGAAGTTACTAGCTGCTGATGAGCGTGGTCGTTTACGTTTATCTCTCAAGGCTGCAATGGCTGATGAGGGTGGCACGATTGCTCCCTTAGCTGGTGCAACTGAAGCTGCAACTGAAGCGGCTCCAGCATCTAGCGAATCTGCTTAAGTAAATCACTGAGCAAGCGGGAGCTTTTTATATGCGCGCAATAGAAATCAAAGAATTTGGTGCCCCAGAAATGTTGGTGGTTGCCACTCGTCCTGATCCAGTATCTCCGGCTGCTGGCACGGGCGAGATTTTGATTAAGGTAATTGCTGCTGGGATTAATCGCCCGGATGTATTGCAACGTAAAGGCCATTACCCAGTTCCAGCGGGCGCATCTGATATTCCTGGTCTCGAAGTAGCTGGTGAGATTGTTGGCGGTGATTTAGCTCACGCTGATAATCTGTTTGGACTGAAAGTTGGCGATAAGGTTTGTGCGCTTGTGCAGGGCGGTGGTTATGCAGAATTGTGTATCGCACCGATTGCACAATGCTTGCCGTATCCAAAAGGATTTACCGATCAAGAAGCAGCTGCATTGCCTGAAACTTTTTACACGGTATGGAGCAATGTCTTCATGCGTGGCGAGCTATCCGAAGGCGAGACTTTGTTAGTGCAGGGTGGTTCGAGTGGTATTGGTGTTACTGCCATTTTGATTGCTAAAGCCTTGGGTCACAGAGTATTTGTCACGGCTGGCACTGATGAGAAGTGCGCTGCTTGCGTTGCTCTAGGTGCTGACTTAGCCATTAACTACAAGACACAAGACTTTGTAGAAGAAGTAAAGAAAGCTACTGATGGTAAGGGTGTCAATGTTGTACTTGACATGGTTACTGGCGCTTATGTTCAAAAAGAGATCGACTGCTTAGCTGATGATGGCCGTATTGTGATCATTGCGATCCAAGGTGGATCTAAGGCCGAAGTAAGCACCAATCAAATTTTGCGTCGTCGCCTAACCATCACAGGTTCAACCTTGCGTCCACGTCCAGTCTCATTTAAGAAGCAGATCACACAACAGCTGCATGCGCGTATCTGGCCTTTACTAGATGCGGGTAAGTTAAAACCAGTGATTTATAAAACTTTCACCTTGGACCAGGCTGCTGATGCCCATCGCCTGATGGAGTCTTCCGAGCACGTTGGCAAGATTGTTTTAACTGTTTAAGTATTGAATTAGATTTCATGCGTCCACTCACTGTTATCGGCAATTGGAAAATGAATGGCAGTCTTGCAAGTAATGCGGACTGGGTCAAAACCGTTTGTCGCGGCATGGAGCAAGGGATGCCAGCAGGTCGCAAGTACGCAGTGTGCGTTCCGGCGCCTTATCTATCGCAGTGCGGAGATTTAATTCGTGATTGCTCTTTGGCTTTTTTAAGCTTAGGTGCTCAAGATGCTTCCGCCTATGCTGCCGGTGCTTATACCGGTGAGGTTGCTGCATCTATGCTCAAAGAGTTGGACTGTGCTTACGTGATTGTGGGGCACTCTGAGCGTCGCCAATACCATCAGGAGACTGATGAACAAGTTGCTGAAAAAGCGCTGCAGGTGCTTGATAACGGCATGATCCCAGTGATTTGTGTTGGTGAGTCTGCAGATGAGCGCAATTCTGGTCGCGAAGTTGAAGTGGTAAGAGGTCAAATTTCAAAGCAGGTTGCCATCTTGCAAGATCGACTGGCTGACTGCCTGATTGCTTATGAGCCTATTTGGGCTATTGGCACCGGTAAGGTGGCAAGTGCTCAGGCGGCTCAGGATATGCATAGAGCAATTCGTTTGCAGCTGGCAGAGTTTGATGAAGACGTAGCTTCCCATGTGGGAATTTTGTATGGCGGCAGTGTTAAACCTGATAATGCCGTTGAACTGTTTGCAATGCCGGATATTGATGGCGGATTGATTGGGGGTGCTTCTTTGAACCCGCAGGATTTTCTAGCTATTTGTCAGGCCTAGATTTTTTATTTGGAGATAAGCCATGGAATGGTTTAAGACTTTATTGATCGTTTTGCAGGTAATTTCAGCTTTGGCTGTAATCTTGCTTGTGTTGCTTCAACAGGGTAAGGGCGCTGATATGGGCGCTGCATTTGGCTCTGGATCTTCTGGCAGCCTGTTTGGTGCCAGTGGCTCAGCCAACTTCTTGTCCCACACAACTGCCATTTTTGCAGGCGTCTTCTTTGTGTGCACTTTGGGAATTACTTGGATCGGTAATAAGAAGGAAGTTAGTCCTGGTGTTCTATCTGGAACTGTCGCTCCTGCAGTTGCGCCTGCCGCACCAGTAGCACCAGTGCAAGATCCCACTAAGCCAGCTGTTCCAAAGTAAAAAATTGGGTTTTTAGTAGTTTCTATCCCCTTTTTTGGGGTAGTAGAGTGGTGCAATGCAGTAGAATTGACGAGTTTTACAAGATGCCGACGTGGTGAAATTGGTAGACACGCTATCTTGAGGGGGTAGTGGCTTAGGCTGTGCGAGTTCGAGTCTCGCCGTCGGCACCAAATTGTAGAATTTGTAGGGGTTTATGCTGTAAATCAAGCTTTTATGTACTGGAATAATTGATAATTTGTAGCTTCTTAGGACTTACCAGACGAACGACTCAGGGCCATTTTGAATCTCGCTAATTACTTTCCCGTTCTGCTTTTTATCCTTGTAGGTATTGGGGTAGGTTTAGTACCCATGTTCCTCGGAAAAATCTTGGCTCCTTCGAAGCCTGATGCTGAAAAACTGTCGCCATACGAGTGCGGTTTTGAAGCTTTCGAAGATGCGCGTATGAAGTTTGACGTTCGTTACTACCTCATCGCCATCCTATTTATCTTGTTTGACTTAGAAACTGCATTCCTATTCCCATGGGGTGTGGCTTTGCGTGATATTGGTTGGTTTGGCTACGCCTCTATGGTGATTTTCCTTCTGGAATTCATCGTGGGCTTCGTATATATCTGGAAAAAGGGCGCTCTCGACTGGGAGTGATAGATATGGCATTAGAAGGCGTTCTTAAAGAAGGATTTGTGACCACTACTGCAGACCAGTTAATCAACTGGACTCGTAATGGTTCTTTGTGGCCAATGACATTTGGCCTTGCTTGCTGCGCTGTAGAAATGATGCACGCAGGCGCTTCACGTTATGACTTGGATCGTTTTGGCGTAGTTTTCCGCCCGTCTCCACGTCAATCAGACCTCATGATTGTTGCTGGCACTTTATGTAACAAGATGGCACCAGCACTGCGCAAGGTTTATGACCAGATGCCTGAGCCACGTTGGGTAATCTCAATGGGTTCCTGTGCCAACGGCGGTGGTTATTACCATAACTCCTATTCAGTAGTTCGCGGTTGCGACCGCATCGTGCCAGTAGATATTTACGTTCCTGGCTGCCCCCCAACCGCAGAAGCGTTGATTTACGGGATTATTCAGCTGCAATCCAAAATTGCTCGCACCAGCACGATTGCGCGGAAGGCTTAAACCATGTCAGATCGTTTAGTTCAACTCGTCGCCAATCTAGAAAAAGTTTTAGGTAAGCGTGCTCAGTCTATTGAAGTTGCCTTGGGCGAGGTGACTGTAGTCGTCAATGCAGACGCCTATTTTGAATCCGCCATGTTGTTGCGTGATGAGCCTTCTTTGGCTTTCGAGCAATTGATTGATTTGTGTGGCGTGGATTACCAAGATTTTCGTGAAGGGCAATGGGGTGGTCAGCGTTTTGGCGTTGTGACACATCTTTTGTCCTTGGCGCATAACTGGCGTTTGCGTGTACGCGTTTTCGCAGCAGAGGATGCGTATCCAGTAGTAGCTTCCTTGACTCCAGTTTGGGCTGCGGCCAATTGGTTTGAGCGTGAAGCCTTTGACCTCTACGGTATCTTGTTCGATGGTCATGAAGACTTACGTCGGATCTTGACTGACTATGGTTTTATCGGCCATCCATTTAGAAAAGATTTCCCAATCTCTGGCAATGTAGAAATGCGTTATGACCCAGAGTTGAAGCGTGTTGTGTATCAGCCCGTCACGATTGAAGCGCGTGAAATCACGCCACGTATCGTGCGCGAAGAGCAGTATGGAGGTCCGGTTTAAGTCATGGCACAAATCAAGAACTACACCCTCAATTTTGGTCCTCAGCATCCTGCGGCACACGGCGTATTACGTCTGGTCTTAGAGCTTGATGGTGAGGTGATTCAGCGCGCTGATCCGCACATTGGTTTATTGCACCGCGCTACAGAAAAATTAGCAGAGACACGTACTTGGATTCAAAACGTTCCGTATATGGATCGTTTGGACTATGTGTCGATGATGGCAAACGAACATGCTTACGTAATGGCAATTGAAAAATTGCTACAGGTAGATGTTCCGCTGCGCGCTCAATATATTCGTGTGATGTTTGACGAGTTAACTCGTTTGCTCAATCACTTGTTGTGGATTGGTTGTCACGGCTTGGACGTTGGTGCCATGGCTGTGTTCTTGTATGCCTTCCGCGATCGCGAAGATATTTTTGATATGTACGAAGCTGTTTCAGGCGCTCGTATGCATGCCGCTTACTACCGTCCAGGTGGCGTGTACCGTGACTTGCCTACTCAAATGGCTCAGTACTCGAAGTCTAAGATTCGTAGCGCTTCCGCTATCAAGCGTTTGAATGAAAACCGTAGCGGCACATTACTGGATTTTATTGATCAATTTGCCAACGGATTTGACGCTAACGTAGACGAGTATTGCAATCTCTTAACGGATAACCGTATTTGGAAACAGCGCTTGGTCGGTATCGGTGTTGTTACTCCTGAGCGCGCATTGCAGCTTGGCTTTACAGGTCCTATGTTACGCGGCTCTGGTATCGAGTGGGACTTGCGTAAAAAGCAACCTTACGAGACTTATGACAAGCTCGACTTTGATATTCCAGTGGGTGTGAATGGCGACTCTTACGATCGTTATTTAGTGCGCATGGAAGAGATGCGTCAATCCAACCGCATCATTAAACAGTGCGTAGCTTGGCTCAAGGCAAATGATGGCCCTGTCATGAGTGACAACCATAAAGTAGCTCCACCTAAGCGTGTAGATATGAAGACCAATATGGAAGAGTTGATTCACCATTTCAAGCTCTTTACTGAAGGTATGCATGTTCCTGATGGTGAGGCTTACTCCGCTGTTGAGCACCCAAAAGGTGAGTTTGGAATTTACTTAATTTCTGATGGTGCTAACAAGCCATATCGCATGAAGATTCGTGCGCCAGGATTTGTGCATTTGTCCGCAATGGATGAGATGTCACGCGGCCACATGCTAGCTGATGCTGTAACCATTATTGGTACCCAAGATATCGTGTTCGGGGAGATTGACCGCTGATACAGCGCGCCAAGGATTAATTCATGACAACAACCCTTCAACTTTCAGACAAAACGCTCGCAGACATTGCGCGCAATGTCGCGAAATATCCTCCAGAGCAAAAGCAGTCTGCTGTGATGGCTGCCTTAATTGCCGCCCAAACTGAAGTAGGTTGGGTTTCACCAGAGGTGATTGCTACTGTTGCGCAAATTCTAGAAATGCCAACAATTGCAGTAGATGAAGTAGCCACTTTCTACAATATGTACGACACCCAGCCGATTGGGAAGTACAAGTTGGTGATCTGCACAAACTTGCCTTGCCAGTTAACTCATGGCGAAACTGCGGCAACGTATTTAAAAGAAATATTAGGCATTGGCTACAACGAGACAACTCCTTGTGGCACATTTACCTTGAAAGAAGGTGAATGCATGGGTGCTTGCGGAGATTCTCCAGTGATGCTGGTGAATAACAAGCGCATGTGTAGCTTTATGAGTAAAGAAAAGATTGATGCCTTGTTGAATGAACTCCGTGCAGAAGGGAAAGCAGCATGACCAGCTTGCACGATAGACACATCAAACCATTAATCCTTGCTGGATTGAATGGTGAGAACTGGCGTTTAAAGGATTACGAAAGCCGTGGCGGTTATCAACAGCTACGTCGCATCATCAATGACAAAATCGCACCAGATGCGATCATTGCTGAATTAAAAGCATCATCATTGCGTGGTCGTGGAGGCGCAGGCTTCCCAACGGGATTGAAGTGGAGCTTTATGCCACGTCAGTTCCCTGGTCAAAAGTATTTAGTTTGCAATAGTGACGAAGGTGAACCGGGTACTTTTAAAGACCGCGACATCATGCGTTACAACCCGCATGCCTTGATTGAAGGCATGATTATTGGTGCCTACACCATGGGTATCGCTACAGGTTACAACTACATTCACGGCGAAATTTGGGAAGTCTATTCTCGCTTCGAAGAGGCTCTGGAAGAGGCTCGTGTTGCTGGATACCTTGGTGACAAAATCATGGGAAGTGATTTCAACTTCCAATTACATGCATCTCCAGGTTGGGGTGCATACATTTGCGGCGAAGAAACTGCTTTATTGGAATCGCTTGAAGGTAAAAAGGGTCAGCCTCGCTTTAAGCCACCATTCCCTGCAAGCTTTGGTTTGTATGGCAAGCCAACTACGATTAACAATACGGAAACGTTTGCTGCAGTGCCTTTCATTATGGCAATTGGCGGCCAAGCTTATTTGGATCTTGGTAAGCCTAATAACGGCGGTACGAAGATTTTCTCTATCTCTGGTGACGTTACCTATCCGGGCAACTATGAGATCCCATTAGGCACTCCTTTTGCTGAGTTATTGAAGCTCGCTGGTGGTATGCGTGATGGCATCCCATTGAAAGCAGTCATTCCTGGTGGATCTTCTTCTCCGGTAATTCCGGGTGCCCAGATGATGGACTTGACCATGGATTACGACAGCATCGCGAAAGCGGGCTCGATGTTGGGATCTGGCGCAGTGATCGTCATGAATGAAACACGCTGCATGGTTCGCGCTTTAGAGCGTCTGTCTTACTTCTATCACGAAGAGTCTTGCGGTCAATGCACCCCATGTCGTGAAGGTACCGGCTGGTTGTGGCGCATCGTTCATCGCATTGAGCATGGCGAAGGTCGCCCAGAAGATTTGGATTTATTGAATGATGTGGCAGCAAACATTCAGGGTCGTACGATTTGCGCCTTGGGAGATGCGGCTGCTATGCCAGTTCGTGGCATGTTGAAGAATTACATGGATGAATTTGCGTATCACGTAGAACATAAGCGCTGCTTAGATTCTGCGAAACCTTTATAAGACATTGAGCACGGGACATCTTAAAGTGAGCATGGTTGAAATCGAATTAGATGGTAAGGCAGTAGAAGTTCCGCAAGGTTCGATGGTGATGCACGCCGCGAACAAGATCGGCACTTACATTCCTCACTTTTGCTATCACAAGAAATTATCTATCGCTGCTAACTGCCGTATGTGTTTGGTAGAAGTAGAGAAGGCCCCAAAACCATTGCCAGCTTGTGCAACACCAGTAACGCAGGGCATGAAGGTCTTTACGCACTCCGCTAAAGCGGTTGAAGCGCAGCGCTCCGTAATGGAGTTCCTTCTCATTAATCACCCTTTAGATTGCCCAATTTGCGATCAAGGTGGCGAGTGCCAGTTACAAGATTTAGCGGTGGGCTACGGTAAATCGAATTCCCGCTACGAAGAAGAGAAGCGCGTTGTATTTCATAAGAATGTCGGTCCACTCATCTCTATGCAGGAGATGACTCGCTGTATTCACTGTACCCGTTGTGTTCGCTTTGGCCAAGAAGTTGCCGGTGTAATGGAATTGGGTATGGTCAACCGCGGTGAGCATTCTGAAATCACTACTTTTGCTGGTCAAACCATTGATTCCGAATTATCTGGAAATATGATTGATTTGTGCCCAGTGGGCGCATTGACTAGTAAGCCGTTCCGTTACGCCGCGCGTACTTGGGAATTGGGTCGTAAGCGTTCAGTAAGTCCACACGATAGTCTTGGTGCAAATACCACCATTCAAACTAAAGCCAACAAAGTAATGCGCGTTGTTGCTTTAGAAAATGATGCAATTAATGAATGCTGGATTAGCGACCGTGATCGCTTCTCCTACGAGGGTTTGAATAGCGCTGATCGCATCACCACTCCAATGGTGAAGCAGGGCGGCCAATGGTTAGAGACCGACTGGGAATCCGCAATGGATTACGTCGCTCGTTCACTCAAAACCATTTCCTCTGAGAATGGTCCCGAAGCGGTTGCTGCGTTAGCGCACCCGATTTCAAGTGCTGAAGAGTTGTACCTGCTCCAGAAAATGATTCGTGGTTTAGGCTCTAATCAAGTAGAAACTCGCCTGCGTCAAACTGACGTGAAGGGTGCTTCCTCTGCCCCATGGTTGGGTATGCCTATCGCCAAGCTAAGTGAGCTCGATCGCGTTCTCGTGATTGGTAGTTTCTTGCGCAAAGAGCAACCATTGATTGCTACACGTTTACGTGCTGGTGCAAAACGTGGCTTACAGGTCGCACGCATTGATGCTGGTGGTGACGACTGGTTGATTCCTGCGGTCGGTATTGCTGCTGCTCCAAGTGCATGGCTCAATGCATTGAGTGAAGTTGCTTTAGCAGTTGCTAAGGCGAAGTCTGTTTCCGCTCCAGCAGGCACTCCGAACTTGCCAGTTTCCGCTACTGCACAAAAGATTGCTGATAGCTTGCTTTCGGGCGCCTCTTCATCTGTCTTGCTAGGTTCTGCTGCAATCGCCCATCCGCATGCCTCTGATCTGCATGTGTTGGCGCAATTCATTGCAGAGCAAACTGGTGCTACTTTAGGCTTCTTGCCGGTTGGTGGAAATGCTGTTGGCGCTAGTTTGGTAGGTGCTAATGGGGCTGGTGTTGAGTCAGTCCTTTCAGGCGATCGCCGCGCTGTGATCTTAATGAATATCGAGCCAGATGCTGATTTGCCTAACCCGATGCAAGCCCGTGCTGCATTGGCTAAAGCGAATACGGTAATTGCCTTAAGTGCTTATAAGAGCGCCGATCTCTTGGGGGTGGCTGATGTGATTCTGCCTATCTCTACATTTACAGAAACAGTGTCTACTTTTGTGAATGCAGAAGGTCGTGCGCAAACGATTCAGCCTGCTGTAAAACCCTTAGGCGATTCTCGTCCAGCATGGAAAGTGCTTCGTGTTCTAGGTGGTCTATTAAATCTAGATGGCTTCCTCTACAACATGCCTGAAGAGGTGTTGGGTGAGGCGCTTCCAGAAAACTACTGCACTAAGCTCAGCAATCAATCGAAAACTACTAGCTTGAACAATGCCAACGCGGCTCAATCTTCAGGTTTGGAGCGTTTATCCGATGTTGGCATTTATGCTGGCGATCAGATTGTGCGTCGTGCACCTGCATTGCAATTAACGCGTGACGCTAAGCGTGGAAATCAAGTGGGTTTAGGGCAAGCGCTCTTTAACGAGTTAGGCTTAAAAGAGGGCGATGCTGTCCGAGTGACTCAAGATGGTCAATCGGTAGATTTGCCAGCTACATTAGAGGTGAATTTAGCTAAGCGTGCCGTCAGAATTTCTGCGGGTTCTCTGGCTAGCGCGAAATTAGGATCGATGTTTGGTCCTGTAACTGTTAGCAAGGCATAGGGGGCGAGATGGATAATTTCTTGAACCTCGTTACCACCCAAGGTGAGGCTATCTTTGGTTCATTATGGCCGCTTGTCTGGGCCCTAGTACGTATCGTGATCATCGTATTGCCGATGTTTGGCGCTGTTGCTTATATGACTTTGTGGGAGCGTAAGCTAATCGGCTGGATGCATATCCGCCTTGGACCAAACCGCGTTGGCCCTTTGGGCTTATTGCAGCCTATTGCCGATGCCTTAAAGCTGTTGATGAAGGAAATTATTTCTCCAACACAAGCTAGCAAAGTACTTTATTTCATTGCGCCGGTGATGGTAATCATGCCGGCTTTTGCTGCTTGGGCTGTGATCCCATTCCAAGCCAAAATGGTCTTGGCTGATGTCAATGCAGGATTGTTATATGTCATGGCAATCTCTTCTATTGGTGTCTATGGTGTGATCTTGGCGGGTTGGTCATCTAATTCCAAGTATCCATTCCTCGGTGCTATGCGCGCTTCTGCTCAGATGATTTCGTATGAGATCGCTATGGGCTTTGCATTAGTTACCGTGCTGCTCACTTCTGGCTCCTTGAACCTCAGTACGATTGTGGCTTCTCAAGAGCAGGGCTACTTCGCTAGCATCGGCTTGAACTTCCTTTCATGGAACTGGTTGCCATTGCTGCCGATGTTCGTGATTTACTTCATCTCTGGTGTTGCTGAAACTAACCGCCACCCATTTGACGTAGTTGAGGGTGAGTCTGAGATTGTTGCTGGTCATATGGTTGAGTACTCAGGAATGGCCTTTGCCATGTTCTTCTTGGCTGAATATGCCAATATGATTCTGATCGCTGCTTTGGCATCTACGATGTTCTTGGGCGGCTGGTTGCCTATCGTTGATTTGCCAATCCTCCGTGATATCCCCGGTTTCTTCTGGCTGTTTGCGAAAACTTTCTTCCTATTGTCTTGCGTCATCTGGTTGCGTGCCACATTGCCACGCTATCGCTATGACCAAATCATGCGTTTGGGTTGGAAGATCTTTATTCCCATCTCTGTATTCTGGGTGGTTGTGGTTGGTGCATGGGTCGTGTCCCCATGGAATATTTGGAAATAAGTTGATCAATCATGTTTAAGAAAATTTCCCAATTCCTCGATAGCTTGATGTTGAAAGACATTTTGGTCGGTATGTCGATTACCGGTCGCTATCTCTTTAAGCCAAAAATTACCATTCAATATCCCGAAGAGAAGACTCCACAGTCTGCCCGCTTCCGCGGATTGCATGCTTTACGCCGTTATGAAAACGGAGAAGAGCGTTGTATTGGTTGCAAATTGTGTGAGGCTGTTTGCCCGGCATATGCAATCACCATTGAAACTGCAGAGCGCGATGACGGTACTCGCCGCACTAGCCGTTATGACATTGATTTAACGAAGTGTATTTTCTGTGGCTTCTGCGAAGAGGCTTGCCCAGTTGACGCTATTGTTGAAACTAATATTTTTGAGTATTTCGGCGATAAGCGTGGTGACTTGTATTTCACTAAAGAAATGCTTTTAGCAGTAGGCGATAAGTATGAAAAAGATATTGCCGCTAACCGCGCAGCTGATGCGCCTTATCGTTAATCGAATAGAGCACAACGACATATGACATTCGATACCTCTACACTCTTCGCGGCATTCTTTTACGCCTTTGCTGGCCTTTTAGTGCTTTCAGCATTGCGCGTGATTACTGCACGCAACCCAGTGCATGCCGCACTGTTTTTGGTTTTGGCTTTCTTCTGCGCTTCTGGCCTTTGGATGCTACTTAAAGCGGAGTTCTTAAGCTTGGCTCTCATACTCGTATACGTTGGCGCCGTCATGGTGCTCTTCCTGTTCGTGGTGATGATGCTTGACCTTGACCTCGAGCATTTACGCCGTGATTTCAAGAAATTCTTACCTGTAGCATTCCTAATGGGTGCGGTCATCGTATTAGAGCTGTCAATCGTTTTGATTCGTAGCTTTATCGGTACTAACGCACCAGTGCAGCCAATGCTAGAAGAGATGGCAACGAGCAATACTCAGGCCTTGGGTATGTTGATCTTTGTTGATTATGTTTATGCCTTCGAGGTTGCTGGTGTCATTCTGTTGGTGGCCATTATTGCTGCTGTGGCATTGACTTTGCGCAATCGCAAAGATTCCAAATCTCAAAATATTCATGAGCAAGTCAATGTGAACTCTGCGGATCGTATGCGGATCGTGAAGATGGGCTCTGATATGGCTGCAAAGCAAGATGCTCGTGGGGAGAAGAAATGACTATTACCCTGGCTCACTACTTAGTGCTTGGCGCAATTTTGTTTGCGACTAGCGTGATTGGCATCTTCTTAAATCGTAAGAACATCATCGTGCTTTTAATGGCCATTGAATTGATGCTCCTTTCGGTGAACATGAACTTTGTAGCCTTCTCCCATTATTTGGGTGATATGGCTGGTCAAGTATTCGTATTCTTTATTTTGACTGTGGCTGCTGCTGAGGCAGCAATCGGTTTGGCAATTTTGGTTGTTCTCTTCCGTAAGGTCGACACCATTAATGCTGAAGACCTTGACCACCTAAAAGGCTAGTCATGCAATTCACCTTATCTCTTCCTGTTCTCTGCGCAATTCCGCTGGCGCCATTATTTGGCTCCGCTATAGCAGGATTCTTCGGTACTAAATTAGGCGGTAATCGCATCGGTAATGGCGCCTGCCAGTTTGTGACTATTTTGGGTGTGATGATCGCTTTTGTCCTATCTTGCTTTGTATTGGTGCAGGTGATGGATGGCTTCTATTTCAACGGCACTGTCTATCGCTGGATGCAATTAGGTGAGCTCAATTTAGATATTGGCTTCTTAATTGATCCGCTGACAGCAACCATGATGTGTGTGGTGACCTTTGTTTCTTTGATGGTTCACATTTACACCATTGGCTATATGCAAGGTGAAGAGGGCTATAACCGTTTCTTCTCCTACATTTCACTCTTTACCTTCGCGATGTTGATGTTGGTAATGAGTAATAACCTCTTGCAGCTCTTCTTCGGTTGGGAAGCGGTGGGTGTGGTTTCTTATTTGTTGATTGGCTTCTACTTTGAGCGTCAATCTGCTGTATTCGCAAACATGAAAGCCTTCTTGGTTAACCGCGTTGGCGACTTTGGCTTCATTCTCGGTATTGGCCTGTTGTTGGCTAGCACTGGTTCCATGAATTACGACGTTATCTTTGCCCAGAACACGGCATTGGCTGCTCAAACATTGCCAGGAACTAGCTGGAATTTAGTCACTGTTGCCTGTATCTGTCTCTTTATTGGCGCGATGGGTAAATCAGCTCAGTTCCCATTGCACGTTTGGTTGCCAGACTCCATGGAAGGCCCAACCCCAATTTCTGCATTGATTCACGCGGCGACCATGGTTACGGCCGGTATCTTTATGGTTTCACGCATGTCACCTCTATTTGAGTTGTCTGATGCGGCATTGAGTTTCATTTTGGTGATTGGTTCAATTACTGCGCTCTTCATGGGTTTCTTGGGCATAGTCCAAACCGATATCAAGCGCGTAGTTGCTTATTCAACACTATCGCAATTGGGTTACATGACTGTTGCTTTAGGCGTTTCTGCCTATCCAGTGGCTATCTTCCATCTGATGACGCATGCATTCTTCAAGGCGCTCTTGTTCCTTGCGGCGGGTAGCGTTATCTTGGGTATGCACCACGAACAAGATATGCGCAAGATGGGTGGTCTCTGGAAATACATGCCAATTACTTGTCTCATGATGTTGCTGGGTAACTTGGCATTGATCGGAACGCCATTCTTCTCTGGCTTTTACTCAAAAGACTCCATCATTGAAGCGGTAGCGGCTAGCCATATTCCTGGCTCTGGTTTTGCTTACTTTGCAGTCATGGCCAGCGTCTTTGTAACGGCTTTGTATTCCTTCCGCCTGTACTTCTATGTATTCCACGGCAAAGCCCGTTGGGGTCATGCAGATGCTCATGCACACGATCATCATGATCATGCGGAGCAGGGTGATGATCATGCGCATCATGGTTTAGCTCCTGGTCAGAAACCACATGAGTCACCATTTGTTGTGACCTTACCTTTAATCTTGTTGGCGATTCCTTCAGTCATCATCGGTTACTACACAATTACACCTTTGTTGTTTGGCACGTATTTCGGTGATTCTATTTTTGTGGATATCGGCAAGCATCCTGCTATGAAAGAGCTCGCTGAAGAGTTCCATGGCCCGATTGCCATGGCGATGCATTCCTTAACTTCGCCAGTATTGCTATTGGTAGTCTTGGGTGTGTTGACTGCTGCGATTGGTTATCTCTGGGCTCCTAAGTTGCCTGGTGTAGTTGCACAGGCCTTCGCACCAATCAAGAAACTCCTGGATAACAAATACTATCTCGACGATTTAAACCAAGCAGTATTCGCTAAAGGTTTGCTATGGATCGGTGGCGTCTTATGGCACCGCGGTGATCAGCAGGTCATTGACGGCTTCTTGGTTAACGGTAGTGCGCATGCAGTAGGGCGCTTCTCTGGGCTTATTCGCCATTTGCAATCCGGTTATCTATATCACTATGCCTTCGCAATGATTGCGGGCTTGGCGGTATTGTTGGCTTGGGTTTTGTACGCTTACCTGCCTTTTGTTCGCTAGGCCTTTGTTACTTAAGTAGCCATCATGATTCTTTCTTACGCCATCTGGATCCCGATTTTCTTCGGCATCATTATTTTGTTCTACGGTTCGGAGAAGCCGACTGCCGGAGTGCGCTGGTTGGCTCTAGTAGGCTCTATTCTTGGGTTCATTGCCACTCTGCCCCTAGTAATGCAATTTGATATTGCCAACCCTGGTATGCAGTTTGTAGAAAAGCTCAGCTGGATTCCTCGTTATGACATTAACTATCACCTAGGTATCGACGGTATCTCTGTTTGGTTCATCGTCTTGACCGCATTCATCAATATTTTTGTGGTGATCGCCGCATGGGAAGTGATTGATAAGAAGGTTTCGCAATACATGGCTTCCTTCTTAATCCTTTCTGGGTTGATGATTGGTGTATTCGCAGCTTTAGATGCCTTGTTGTTCTACGTTTTCTTTGAAGCAACCTTAATCCCGATGTACATCATCATCGGCGTGTGGGGCGGTCATAACCGTATCTATGCTGCATTTAAGTTCTTCTTGTATACCTTGCTTGGCTCATTACTTACTTTGATTGCCATGCTGTACTTGTACAACGTAACGAATACATTCGACATCCTGGCTTGGCATAACGCTCGCCTTGATATCGTTGAACAGATTCTTCTCTTCTTTGCCTTCTTCATGGCATTTGCTGTAAAAGTGCCAATGTGGCCTTTGCATACTTGGTTGCCTGACGTTCACGTTGAGGCTCCGACAGGTGGCTCTGTCGTGTTGGCTGCGATCATGCTGAAGTTGGGTGCATATGGCTTCTTGCGTTTCTCATTGCCTATCGCTCCAGATGCAAGTCAGTATCTCGGACCATTCGTTATCTTCTTGTCTTTAGTTGCCGTGATCTATGTTGGCGCGGTAGCTTTGGTTCAAAAGGATATGAAGAAGTTGGTGGCTTACTCATCAGTCGCTCATATGGGTTTTGTAACCCTTGGCTTCTTCCTCTTCAGTCCTCTCGGTATTGAGGGCGGTATTGTGCAGATGATTTCTCACGGCTTTGTAGCTGGTGCAATGTTCCTTTCTATTGGCGTGTTGTATGACCGCATGCACACCCGTCAAATTGCTGATTACGGTGGCGTTGTCCACCGCATGCCTGCATTTACTGCATTTGCAGTTTTGATGGCGATGGCAAACTGCGGTTTACCCGCTACCTCCGGATTCGTGGGTGAGTTCATGGTGATTTTGGCTGCTGTGGATTACGATTTTGTAATTGGTATCTTGGCCGCCACTGCGCTTATTCTTGGTGCCGCTTATTCCTTGTGGATGGTGAAACGTGTTTTCTTTGGTGCGATCACCAACAAGCATGTTGAGGAATTAAAAGATCTCAATGCACGTGAGTATTTCATGATGGCTGTGTTGTCCATCTGCGTAATCGGCATGGGTGTATATCCAAAGCCATTTACCGACATCATCCATCCTGCTGTGATTAATCTGTTGCAGCATGTTGCTGTCAGCAAACTCTGAGTAAAAGCTAATGCAAGCATTTGACCTATACGCCGTCCTGCCGGAACTCGTTTTACTCGTAGTCACCTGCCTTTTGTTGGTGGCAAGCGTTTATGTCCCCGAGCGTCAGCCCGCCACCCCTGGTGTAGAGCAAGATATTTTCCATACTCCGCGTGGTGTTGGCTTCGTTTACTTCTTCTCGATCATTTTGTTGGTGTATTTGATCTTTGCATTTGTTGGGCGTATTGGGGATGTCTCTGTTGTAGCAATGAATGGCTTGTTTCAGTCTGATCCATTCTCCAACTTACTCAAGGCCTGTTCATGTGGCGCGGTATTAGTAAGCTTGGTCTACTCTAAGCAGTACCTCTCTGTTCGTGCGATGTTCCGCCCAGACTTTATTGTTTTGGCTTTGCTGGCCTTGTTAGGGCAGTGCGTCCTGATCTCTGGTGCAAACCTTCTCACTCTGTATTTAGGTCTGGAGTTGATGGCTTTACCTACCTATGCTCTGGTAGCTATGCGTCATAGCAATGAGAAGAGTGTTGAAGCGGGTATTAAATATTTTATTCTGGGCGCTTTGGCATCTGGTTTCTTGCTCTACGGTATGTCGATGTTGTATGGCGTAACGGGATCACTCGATTTAATTGAAATCTTTAGAACGGTTGCTGATCCCCGTGTCAATCATCTGGTGATGGCCTTTGGTTTGGTATTTATTGTTTCTGGCCTGGCTTTCAAGTTGGGTGTTGTGCCGTTTCATATGTGGGTTCCTGATGTGTATCAAGGGGCTCCAACAGCGGTAACCTTGATGATTGCCGCAGCACCGAAGCTTGCAGCATTTGCTTTGTTATTCCGTTTGCTAGTCAATACCTTATTGCCACTCTTAGGCGATTGGCAGCCAATGCTAGTCTTGCTGGCAGTCCTATCTCTAGTGGTAGGTAACGTTACTGCTATCGCGCAAACTAATATCAAGCGAATGTTGGCTTACTCAGCAATTGCTCAGATGGGCTTTGTACTGCTCGGTATGCTGTCTGTTTTTGATGATCATGCTTTTAGCGCCTCCATGTTCTATGCCATCACTTACGTACTAACTACATTGGGAAGCTTCGGCCTCTTGATGATGTTGTCACGCAAAGGTCATGATTGCGAGACGATTGATGATCTCAAGGGTTTAAATAAGCGTCACCCTTGGTTTGCTTTTATTGGCTTGGTGATGATGTTCTCTTTGGCTGGTATCCCGCCAACAGTCGGCTTCGCTGCTAAGTTAGGCGTACTCGAAGCCTTGGTGGATGGTGAGCATACTTTCTTAGCCATCATTGCTGTGATCGCATCTTTGATTGGCGCCTTCTACTACCTGAGAGTAGTGAAGGTTATGTACTTCGATGAGCCAAAAGAAGAGCATGCTGCGGAGATATCTGGATCTGGATTTGCACGTGGCCTCTTGAGTCTCAATGCGGTTCTGGTGCTTGCATTGGGAATCTTCCCTGCGGGCCTAATGGCTGTTTGTCTAGATGCGATGCGCCGCACTTTATTGGGCTCATAAGTAGATACACGACTGGCTGCTGATAAAGGCTCCGAATAGGGGCCTTTCTCTTTTCTGTCATCTGGATTTTGTATGATGGGCATTCAATTGATGAAAGATGGTGATGACTGAAAAATCCTTTAAAGACCTCCCAGTTGGCGATGCCCATTTGAAGGAAGAGCGCCTGTCTGGCGAGGACATCTACGGCGGCATCTTTTTGAATATGAAGCGCGATCAGGTAAGTTTGCCCGATGGTAAGCAAGCGGTGCGTGAGTACCTTACGCATCCCGGTGCAGTCGCTATTTTGGCTATCTTGGATGATGGTAGGGTGTTGATGGAGCGCCAGTATCGCTACCCAATCGCCAAGGCATGCATTGAGATCCCTGCGGGTAAGTTGGAAATTGGCGAGGATCGATTACTTTGTGCCCAGCGAGAATTGGAGGAGGAGACGGGCTATTCCGCAAGCAGGTGGAGTTTCATACGCCGGATCCATCCAGTGATCTCCTATTCGACTGAATTTATTGATATCTATCTGGCTGAAGGTTTGGTCTCTGGCAAAAGCCACTTAGACGATGAAGAGTTTTTGGATGTATTTGCTGCGCCCCTGGAACAATTATTGGACTGGGTAGAGCAGGGTGAGATAACAGACGTCAAGACCACGATTGCGACCTATTGGCTGGACCGCTATCGTCGAGGCTTAGTAAGTCCTACGCTAATCTCAGGTTAATTTAGCAATCCTATTAAAATAGACCTATTGATTTTGGTATTTTTGCCCCTATATAGGTCTTATGAAAGTTTATAACCTCGCTTGCCCATTGGATCATCGCTTTGAGGGATGGTTTGCCTCGGAGGAGGATTGCCTTGCTCAGCAAGACAAGGGGATGCTGGCGTGCCCAATTTGCGACAGCACTGAAATTACCCGGATGCCATCAGCCCCCCATATTGCTAAATCGGGCTCTAGTAAAGAGACTCCGACCTCAACTGAGCTGACCATTCCCAATGCTTCGGCCGCTGATAATAGCGGTGTGAGCGGCGCCCTAAGTGGGGATGTTGTTGCACTCACTGGGAGCGATCATTCCCAGTTGGAAGCTCAGGTACAGGCAGCCTTTTTAAAGGGCATGCGCGAATTAATGGGTCGCTCAGAAGATGTCGGCAGTTCTTTTGCTGAAGAGGCTCGAAAAATCCACTACAAGGAATCTCCTGAGCGGAGTATTCGTGGTCAAACCACTTTAGACGAAGCTGAGGCTTTGCGCGAAGAGGGTATTGAAGTCATGGCGATGCCCATGCTCCCCGCCTTCAAAAACACCCTGCAGTAGCCAGCGCCCGCTTAATTCCCCTATACTTGGTGTGCACCCAGAGTCTGGGTATCACCATTCATTAGGATAGGAGAAATACCCATGAAGCGCTTTATTCTGGCATTGTTTGCCGCGGTTCTAGCTCTCACGATTGTGGCTTGCTCCAAGTCCTCAGATACAAAAGAAATTAAGGTCGCTGTATCACCTGCATCCCCACCCATGTTGTTTGATGACAAGGGGCAGATCGTTGGTGTAGACATGGATATTTTCCAAGGCTATTGCCAGTCTCGCGCTTGCACCTTTAAAGTGACCCCCTATGATTGGGCTGGCATGTTGGGTGCCGTATCCAGCGGTCAGGCTGATGTTGCTTTCTCAGGCATCTCTATTACCGATAAGCGTAAAGAGGCGATGGATTTTTCTCAGCCTTACTATGACAATGCTTGGCATTTGGTGAGCATGAAAAACAAAAATATTCAGATCACCGATTTGAATCAGCTCAAGAAATACTCGATTGGCTATCCACGTGGTATGGCTTATGACGACCTCATCAAGAATGAGCTAGAGCCAAAAGGTTATTACTCGCTAAGCAAGGTCAAGCTCTATCCTTCCTATGCTGAGGTGATTACCGATCTTCAAAATGGCAATTTAGACTTAGCTTTTATTGAGGAGCCCGTATTTCTCAATTATGAAAACAAACTGAAGCTACCAATTCAGAGTAGCTATGTGTTTAAAGGTTTTGATAAGCTTGGCTTTGCCTTTGCTAAAGGCTCCAAGTTACGCGATGACTTCGATAAATATCTCAATGAGCTAGGCCCAGAAAAGATAAAAGCCATTCTTGATAAGTGGATGAAATAAGTCCATCAAGTCTTAACAGCCGATAATAGTAGTCGAAAGCCTGCCCTGTGACTTTTCTGGATATTCTTGCCCAGTTAGCCCAGGGCATTTCTTATACGGTTGTGGTGACGCTGGTTTGCTCGCTGACGGGCTTGGTAGTGGGCTTACTCCTTTCAAGTCTGCGCCGGCTCGATATCTCTTGGCTCATCCCTCTGATTGACTGCTATACCTATGTCTTCAGAGGTGTGCCAGTTTTAGTTCTGTTATTCATGGTGTACTTTGGTTTGCCTGGCATTGGCTTTAAGGTTCCACCTCTGATGGCCATGGCGCTCAGCTTGGGTCTTGTGGCATCAGCCTATTTAGCGGAGGTGTTTCGTGGGGCATTTAATTCAGTAGATCCTGCTGAAGTGATTGCTGCTCAAGCTATGGGAATGACTCGCATTCAAGTACTACGATTTATCGAGTTGCCGCAGATGTTACGATTTTCGATTCCGGGTATGGTGAATGAGTTCACCTCAGTTTTAAAGTATTCACCATTTGCCTATACGGTAGGGATTCCAGAGATTACAAAACAAGCTATGACTTTGACCTCAACAACGCTGCGCGGCATAGAAGTATATCTAGCGGTCGGTATCTTATATTTCGTGATTTACCGAATTTGCTTGGTCGGCGTTCAATTGCTGAGCAAGCGTTATCAAATTCCTGGAATGGCTCCTGCATGAGTGCCCATATGACATTATTCAAAGAGGTAATCCTGTGGCGTTAATTCAAGTGAGGGATTTGGTCAAAGAGTTTGATGGGCAAACTGTCTTGTCAAACATTAACCTTGATTTAAAAGAGGGCGATGTACGGGTATTGATGGGTGCCTCTGGCTCTGGTAAATCTACTTTATTGCGCTGCCTTAATCGACTGGTTGAGCCCACCTCGGGATCCATCATTTTCAGGGGCAAGGAAGTATTGGGTCCTGATGTGGATGTAAGAGAGTTGCGTAAGCAAATTGGTTTTGTATTTCAGCAGTTCGCCTTATATAGTCATCTCACTGTATTGGATAACGTCTCCTTGGGGCTGCGCAAGCTACATAAGATGGGTAAAGCGGAGGCCAAAGAAAGGGCCTTACTTGAGTTATCCCATTTTGAAATGACACCCCATCAAGATAAATATCCCTCACAGCTTTCTGGCGGACAGAAACAGCGGGTTGCCATTGCTCGTGCGCTAGCAATGGATCCCGCGGTCTTGGTTCTGGATGAACCTACCTCTGCGCTTGATCCCGTGATGTCTAGAGATGTTGCGGACCTCATTAATCGCTTGCATAGCGAGGGCATCACCATGATTTGCGTTACGCATGATCTCAACTTAGCGCGCAATATTGCAGACACAGTGATGTTCTTGGATCGTGGCGTAATTCGGGCCGATGACCGCATCGAGGTGTTGAGTCAGCATTCCGATCCAGACATTCAAGCCTTTTTTGGTGCCGAGGAAAAGCTTTGATAGGAGGTTGGCCATCCTTTATTCGTGATCTCATGGAGCAGATGCCCTTGATTTTAGCGGGGCTTGTGAAGACCTTGCAGTTGGCGGGTTTGATTAGCGTGTCAGGATTGCTTTTGGGGATAGTAGTGTTTTATCTCACGCTGAGCAAAAATATATACGTGCGAAGTGTCATCAATTCCTATATCTCCTTTTTTATTGGGATGCCCTTAATTGTTCTGTTGTTCTTAATGTATTACGGCTTGCCACAGTGGGGCGTTCGACTTTCACCCTTTGTGGTTGCCTTCATCGGTTTTACATTTAACGTGGCGGCTTATAACGCAGCTTATCTAAAAACAGCCTTCAATGGATTGGATAAGAGTCAGCTGGAGGCGGCTAGCGCGCAAGGGTTTAATCCTCTGCAGATTTTTCAGTTGATTACTTTGCCGCAGGTGATTCGTCTTTCTATTCCAGCATTAACCAATCAAGTGATTGCGAACCTAAAAGATAGTTCCGTTGCTTTCTTAATTCAGTACACCGAATTCTTTGCTCGCGTGCAAGAGTTGGCTGCAACCAACTTCCAGTTCTTTAAGGCATATTTGATGGCTGCCTTGGTTTATCTGGCCTTGGTGTCAGTGATCGTGCTCTTTGCTCGCGCTATTGAGAGGCGTTACTTTATTCCGGCTTAACCGATCAGTTTCGAGGGGATAAAAAAATAGCGACCCGAGGGCCGCTATTTTTATCTGCAGATGCTGACTGCTTTACTGCTGCAGCAAATTACTTAGAGGTTGGCATCACAAACTCTGCGCCCTTATCAATACTCTCAGGCCAGCGCTGCATGACACTCTTTTGCTTGGTATAGAAACGAACGCCTTCTTTGCCGTAGGCATGCATATCGCCAAAGAGGGATTTCTTCCAACCGCCAAAACCATGCCAAGCCATTGGAACGGGGATAGGTACGTTGATACCTACCATGCCGACCTGAACACGGCGTGCAAATTCACGGGCAATATTACCGTCGCTTGTAAAGCAAGCCACTCCATTACCAAACTCACAGGAGTTCACTAAATTCAATGCCTCAGTAAAGTTTGCTACGCGCAAGCAAGCCAATACTGGCCCAAAGATTTCTTCTAGATAGATCTTCATGTCGGGAGTCACACCATCAAAGAGGGTGCCGCCGATAAAGAAGCCATTCTCATGACCTGGCACTTTCAAGCCGCGACCGTCTACTAATAACTTCGCGCCTGAGGCTACGCCACTCTCAATGTAGCCAGTGATGCGCTCTAAGGCCGCTTTAGTCACGATTGGACCCATTTCAGCGTCGAGCTCCATGCCGTTCTTGACCTTCAAGGTCTTGGTGCGCTCAATTAGCTTTGGCATGATCTTTTCCGCCACATCTCCTACCAAAACAGCCACTGATATTGCCATACAGCGCTCACCAGCGGAACCATAAGCTGCACCAATCAAGGCATCAATTGTCTTGTCGATATCGGCATCGGGCATGATGACCATATGGTTCTTTGCGCCACCCAAAGCTTGGGAGCGCTTACCAAAATGAGCACAACGCTCATAGATGTAGTTCGCAATTGGAGTTGAACCTACAAAGCTCACCGCCTTGACATCGGGATTCTCAATCAAGGCATCCACTGCTTCTTTGTCGCCCTGAACCACGTTAAATACACCATCAGGCAAACCAGCATCTTTTAAAAGCTTGGCCATAAACAAAGAGGCTGATGGGTCTGTTGGGCTCGGCTTCAGAATGAAGGTATTTCCACAGGCAATGGCAACTGGGAACATCCACATTGGCACCATTACCGGAAAGTTAAATGGCGTTACACCAGCCACTACGCCTAAAGGCTGGCGCATAACCCAGTTATCGATACCAGTAGACACTTGCTCGGTGTAGTCGCCTTTAAGCAACTCTGGAATGCCGGTAGCAAATTCCACAATATCAATGCCGCGGGTAACTTCGCCCTGAGCATCGGTAAATACTTTGCCGTGTTCCGCGGTAATGATGGCAGCTAATTCGTCGCGATTGGCATTCAGTAGCTCAAGATACTTGAACATGATCCGTGCACGGCGTAGTGGGGAGGTTTGGCTCCAGCTTTCAAAGGCCTTTTGGGCATTAGCCACAGCGGCATCCACCTCTTTACGGCTGGCGAGCGCTACGCGTCGGGCCACAGCTCCTGTGGAGGGATTAAATACATCGGCAAAGCGACCATCTGCTGGGTTGACAAGCTTGCCGCCAACAAAGTGGCCAATATCTTCTTTTGATTCAAAGGCTTGTGGTGCATTCATAGTATTTAGCTTAATAATGATTTCTAGTTTTAGGTTCAATAAACTAATAGTGCGACAGAAGCACAGAAGTTTATGGTCTCGTTTATCCTACTGACTCTATTTTATCGCTTTCATCACTTTTACGCATTTCAGGATCCAAAGGCATTCAAATGAGTCTTCTGTTTTCAAGCTTCACATTGAGCTCTCCTAAAGGGCCGCTAACTCTCCCTAATCGTATTGTCGTGGCGCCTATGTGCCAGTATTCAGCCGTCAATGGGGAGGCGCAGGATTGGCATCTGATGCACTGGGGCAATCTCTTTAATAGCGGGGCAGGCCTATTCATTATTGAGGCCACTGGCGTGACGCCAGAGGGGCGTATTACCCCTGCTTGTCTAGGTTTGTGGGATGACAAGACCGAAGCAGCCCTCAAAGACAAACTGGGTAGAGCGCGTAAGCTAGCGCCCAAAATACCTGTATTTATTCAGCTAGCGCATGCCGGCCGAAAAGCCTCCAGTGCTACTCCTTGGGATGGCGGGCAGTTGCTATCTACAGAGCAGGGTGGCTGGGAGACAGTCGCCCCCTCAGCGATTCCGCAACTCAAGGATGAGCGCTTACCTCATGAACTCTCAAAGACTGAGTTAGATGAACTCATTGCCGCATTTGTTGTTGCGGCGCAGCGAGCTGAGCGTGTTGGCGTAGATGGTATTGAATTACATGGGGCTCACGGCTATCTCTTGCATCAATTCTTATCGCCGATTGCTAATCAGCGCACTGACGAATACGGTGGCTCACATGAAAACCGCATCCGCTTTCCATTGGAATTATTTGCGGCGGTACGCAAGGCTTATCAAGGTGTATTAGGTATTCGGATTTCCGCAAGTGATTGGATTGAGGGTGGCTGGACTCCGGAAGAAACGGCTGACTTCGCTTCGCGTCTGAAACCGCTGGGCTGTGACTTTGTTCACATCTCATCAGGGGGGATTTCACCATTGCAAAAGATTGCGATCGGACCAAACTATCAAGTGCCATTTGCAAAGATTGTCAAAGATCAATCTGGCATTCCGACCATGACAGTGGGCTTAATTACCGAGCCTCAGCAAGCTGAAGATATTTTGCAAGCAGGGGATGCGGATCTGATTGCCTTGGCTAGAGCATTTTTGTATAAGCCCCGCTGGGCCTGGGAGGCTGCGGCAGCCTTGGGCGGCATAGTGCCATCTAACGAGCGTTACTGGCGTTGTTTACCGCGTGAGGCACAAGCCATCTTTGGTGATGTCAAAGTAGGGCAACGATAATTAAATTTACTCAACACAAAAGATTGAGTCATTGGAGACTAGTATGAAAAAAAGTAAATCAATTTACCGTTATTTAGCCAGCATGAGTTTTGCATTGGGATGTAGTCTAGTCCAGGCTCAATCATTCCCTGATCGACCGATTACTTTGGTTGTTCCCAATCCACCGGGCGGTCTAGTCGATACCTCAGCGCGTCTATTAAGCGAGCCACTGACTCGCGTCATTGGTCAGCCAGTGATTGTCGATAACAAGCCAGGGGCTAGTGGAAACACTGCCTACCAATATGTCGCTAAGGCTAAGCCTGATGGCTATACCTTGCTCATTTCTTATTCGGGATATCACGTTGGCAATCCCTCGTTGATGGATAAATTGCCATGGGATCCAGTTAAAGATTTTGCTCCTGTAGCACTCCTCACGGTTTCTACGAATGTAATTGCAGTGCATCCTTCCGTGCCCGTGAATAACTTAAAAGAATTGATTGCTTATGCCAAAGCCAATCCTGGAAAGTTAAATTACGCCTCCCAAGGTAATGGCTCTGTGTCTCACATTGGAACTGAAATCTTTAAGCAAAATACGGGTGTTGATATTGTTCACGTGCCATATAAAGGCTCTGGCCCTGCAGTGCAAGATGTCTTGGCTGGTCAGGTGCAATTGTTTATTACGACACCACCTTCGGTAATGCAGCATGTACAAAGTGGCAAGCTAAAAGGCCTAGCGGTGACTGGAAAAAATCGTCATCCGGGCATGCCTAATGTGCCGACAACTACCGAGGCCGGTTTACCTTCATTCCAGTTAGAGTCATGGGTAGCCTTATATGCTCCAGCAGGTGCACCCGCACCAGTCATTACTAAACTGACTGAGTCAGTGAAGAAAAGCCTTGCTTTACCAGAAGTGAAAGAGCGCTCTGATGCTGCTGGTGTTGAGTTGCGTTACCTCACACCCACACAGATGGATGCCTTACTGAAAAAAGAATTACCTTATTGGGATAAAGCAATTAAATCGGCCAATATCAAGCTGGATTAACTTTAGCGTAAGTACCCCCTTAATTACAGAATTGAATGAACTGCAGATGAAGCAACATACCGTACGAGAATCCTGGCTGGAAGACGCCGTAAGACATTTAGAGCCCGTATTTTCAAAAGCGGGGTATGCCATTCCGCCAGTGAGAGTCTCTTGTGGTTTTCCAGCCTCTAGTAGCCCGAGGACAACACTAGGGCAGTGCTGGCCTCGTGAGCGTTCTGGCGGTGGAGTGAATGAGATCTTTATCTCACCTAAGTTGGATGATCCAGTGCAGCTCTTAGATACCTTGGTGCATGAGTTATGTCATGCAGTCGATGATTGCTTCAGCGGTCACGGTGAAGACTTTAAGGGCATCGCCCAGACTGTTGGTCTAGAAGGGCCCGCCAGAATGGCGCATGCAACTGAAGAGCTGATGGTTCGCTTGATGATGATTAGCCAAGAGCTTGGCCCTTATCCCCACCAGGCGATTGTTTTTCCACCCCCAAGGCCTAGTAATGCAAGTCGTAATAAAGCCAAGTGTGGTCAATGTGGATACGAGGTTACGCTATTAAAGAAGTGGGCTACCTATGGAGCCCCAATTTGCCCCAAAGATAACATTCGAATGCAAGAAGCCGTAATTGAGACTATTGAAAACACGACTGAGTACGATACAGAATCCGTCACAGGAACCAAGCCTAAGACAGATGAAATCCGCCGCGCGATTAGCTAACAGCGATTAGTAATTAACCAGCGATAGCAGAAGGACTCCAAACGGGGTCCTTTTTACTTGCCTTAGCAATTTCACCCAAAATCTTCTCATGTAGTTCGCAATCCTCTGCGTTCGCTGTCATGAGTTTGAGATTAGTAGGAAGGGCTTTCATTTGGCCAGATGCATCTGTGCCCACTGTGTAGTCAATCAAGTCAATCGAGAGATCTTCTTGGCCACGCGTCATAGCTACATAGACTTCAGCCAATAACTGGGCGTCAAGTAAAGCACCGTGTAAGGTGCGATGTTGATTGCTAATAGCAAATCGTTCGCAAAGCGCATCTAGTGAATTACGCTTGCCTGGAAACATTTGACGAGCATCTAATAGGGTATCGGTAACTTTAGATGCAAGACCTCGAAAAGGAGGGCGCTTAAGCAAAGCAAATTCGTTATCAAGGAATCCCAAGTCAAACGCCGCGTTATGAATCACTACTTCGGCGCCATCAACAAACTCAATTAGCTCTTCGACAATACTGCCAAATACTGGCTTATCGGATAAGAATTCGCGGGAGAGTCCGTGAACGGCAAAGGCGCCCGCATCGATATCGCGCTCAGGATTAATGTAGTAATGGAAAGTGCGGTCGGTTAATCGACGGCCTACCATTTCAACGCAGCCGATTTCAATAATGCGATCGCCTGTGGCGGGGTTCAGTCCAGTGGTTTCAGTATCGAGAATAACTTGACGCATTAGGTGCCTTCCAGAACGGATGGAGGAATATCCATTGGGCCAGTGCCCGCATATTTATCCAGATAGAGGTAGATTACTGGCGTAATAATCAATGTGACAAACTGCGAAAAGATCAATCCGCCTGCAACGCTAATACCAAGCGGTTGACGCAGTTCTGCACCGGCACCAATTCCAAAAGCGATAGGGAGGGCGCCCATTAGAGCGGCAAAGGTAGTCATCATGATCGGGCGGAATCGCAATATACAAGCTTCACGAATAGCCTTCTCTGGCGACATGCCTTGATTGCGCTGAGCGTCCAAGGCGAAGTCGATCATCAAGATCGCATTTTTCTTCACAATACCAATCAGCAACAAAATACCAATCGATGCAATGATGGTGAGCTCGAAGCCAAAGATGCGAAGCGCCAAGATGGCACCAATTGCAGCCGATGGAAGACCCGCCAGAATAGTCAGCGGATGAATATAGCTCTCATAGAGAACGCCTAGAAGAATATAAATCACACCTAGGGCAGCAAAAATCAAGATCAACTGACCCGATTGATTGCTCTTAAACACTGCGGCATCACCACCATAACTGGTGATGATGGAGGAGGGTAAATTAATTTCTTTTGTATAGGCCTCAATCTTTTTAGTGGCATCACCCAAGAAGATATCTGGCGCTAAATTGAAGGACAAGGTCACCGCTGGAATTTGTCCTTGATGGTTCACTGCGGTAGGGCCAATAGTTCTAGTGAAGCTGGCCACACTCGAAAGCGGAATGAGTTTGTCGGTAGCGCGTCCACGCACAAAGATCTTGTTGAGATCGGTCTCATATTGGCGGTCTTCCTCCGCGGCCTCAAGAATGACATAGTAAGTATTTACCGGCGTGTAAATGGTAGAGACTTGTTTTTCACCATAGGAGTTATAGAGTGCTGAGCGAATATCGGTAATCGTGACACCTGCACTAGCTGCTTTTTCACGGTCAATATCGATCTTGACATTCAGGCCCTTCAATTGAGAGTCACTGGTAACGTCACGGAACATGGGGTCAGCACGCATCTTCTGCATCAGCTTATCTGCCCACTCATTGACACCTTCAAAACCAACGCTTTGCAATGTAAATTGATAGCGACTCTTACTACTCCTACCGCCGAGTTGTAAGTTCTGAACAGGACGCATATAAACCTGCAAGCCAGGGATTTCTTTGAACTTCGCTCGCAGACCTTCCATGATCTTGGCCATTTTGGCGCGATCACTCTTGGGTTTAAGGATGATGAAGATACGGCCGGTATTGCTACCAGAGCTATTACCACCACCAACGACTGAAATAGAGCTGGCCACATTCGGATCTGCATTAACTAGGGCTGCAGCTTGATCTTGAAGCACTAGCATTGCCTTGAAAGAAATATCTTCCGATGCCTCCGTTGTTGCGAGGATCTGCCCAATATCCTCTTCAGGGAAAAATCCCTTTGGACTATTAATAAAGAGAACGACCGTAATCACGAAGGTGGAGAGGGCGCCCCACAAGACCTTCTTGCGATTAATGAGTGCTAAGTCTAAGTAGTGAATATAGGTCTTGAGCATCCAATCAAAAAAGCGATCAAACTTTTTATTGATGGCGTACTCTTTTGCGTGCTCCCCAGGTTTTGGTAAATAGCGACTGCACAACATCGGAACTACAGTAAGAGATACGAGTGCGGAAACTAGGATCGATAGGGATACAACGACAGCAAACTCTCTAAACAGCAGGCCGATAGGACCGGGCATAAAAAAGAGGGGGATGAAGACTGCAACCAAAGAAATTGAGATGGAAATAATCGTAAAGCCAACTTCCTTACTTCCTTTGAGGGAGGCTTTCAGTGGATCCATGCCTTGTTCCACATAACGCATGATGTTCTCTAGAACCACAATCGCATCATCAACTACCAGGCCCACTGCCAGCGTAATTCCCAATAGGGAAATGTTATCTAGGCTGTATCCCAAGAAATACAGCAAGAAGAAAGCGCCAATCAAGGAGATTGGCAGGCTTATCGACGGGATAATGGTGGCTGATATGTGCTTCAGGAATAAGAAGATCACGAGAACCACGAGTAGTACTGTTAAGGCTAATGTGAGATTGACGTCGTGGATCGCCTCAATAATAGAAAGTGATCGGTCATTTAAAAGCTGTAGCTTGATGGAGTCAGGCATTTGCTTTTGAAGTTGGGGCAGTAGTTCTTTTACAGACTTCACTACTTCAACTGTGTTTGCATTTGGTTGACGCAGAACAGCAATCGCAATGGATCTTTCGCCATTGGCACTGGCCAAGGTTTTTACATCTTCATAGCTCTCTACAACTTCGGCTACGTCTTTCAGGTAAATCGGCAAACCATTCTTTTGGCTAATGATGAGGTTGCCAAATTCTTCAGGCTTTACCAGTTGCGGGTTGGCATAAATAGTGATTGATTGACGGGGGCCATCTAGCACGCCCACAGGGCTATTGGAGTTCGCCTTATTAATTGCCGTAGCAACATCATCCATCGTCAAGTTGCGATTGCCTAGCGCATCGGGATGAACGCGAACACGTACTGCGTAGCGTTTCGCCCCATAGACCAAAACCTGTGCAACACCACTAATGGTAGATAGGTTGGGCGAGAGTAAATTTTCAGCATAAGCATTGAGCTCAGACAGGCTGACGGAGGGGGACTGCATCCGGACAACTAAAACCGGCGTATCGGCAGGATTAATCTTGCGATAAGACGGCGGCACTGTCATCTCAATCGGCAGACGCTTTTGTGCGCGCAGTAGGGCTGCTTGAACGTCTACAGCTGCTTTATCAATATCTCGATCGTTGTTGAACTCTAAGGTAATGCTGGTGCTACCTAAAGAGTTGGTAGAGCTAATGACCTTGACGCCATCGATGGTGGAAAATTCTTTTTCGAGCGGGAGCGCTACCGCGGATGCCATATTTTCTGGAGAGGCACCAGGAAGGGAGGCGCTAACAGAAATAACTGGTGTATTGAAGCTGGGAAGCGCTGCAACGGGAATGTTCAGGTAAGCCACAGTTCCAGCGATGACGGTGGCCACAGACAGCAGCACCGTCATTACGGGCCGGCGAATACATAACTCGGATAGGGTCATTTTTTGTCTGCTACTGGAGGGGTTGCTGGGGCTGGGGTAGTCGGTGAAGCTGGCGCTGGGATTTCTGGAGTTGCTGAAGCAGCAGGAGTAGCAGGGGCGGTAGATGCTATACCTTTAGCTTCTTTAGCCTCTTTGGTTTTGCTACCAGGACGTAAATTCTGCTTGCCCTCAACTACCACTCGATCGCCGGACTCAATACCAGTAATTACAGAGGAGCCTTGATATTCGTAAACGACTTTCACAGGCTTAGAGACCGCTTTGCCATCTTTATCTACCGTGTAGACCAACTTACCGCGTGGGCTAATCACAATTGCTTGAGATGGCACTGCGAGCGCATCTTTCAAATTATTGGCAACAAGCGATACGCGCGCAAACTGGCCAGGCAGAAGCGTCATCGCATCATTTGGAATTTGCGCCTTCACACGGACTGCGGCAATTGAAGGATCTACTTGGTTGTCGATCACAAGGACTTTGCCTTCATAGGTTCTTTTACCGGCATCACCCACGGTTACTTTGACTGTAAGCGGTTCACCATCTAATTGATTCTCTAACAAGACAGGGATATCTTTTTCGGGAATGACGAATTGAACGTTGATGGGATTTAATTGGGTTATGGTGACCATGGAACCGACGCTAGATGTCGCGGTTGAGCTGGTCGCTGTAGTCACTACGTTGCTTGCCTGCACTAAAGATCCAGGAAACACGTTAATGATTCCAGCGCGACCATCAATCGGCGAGCGAATCGAATCGAACGACAGTTGCACCTCCGCAGAGCGGGCGGCTGCTTGTGCTGATTTGGCATTGGCCAGAGAAGTTTCTAAGCCTGCTTTGGAAATAAAGTTTTTCGCTACCAACTCTTTGGCACGCAGGTATTGCTTTTGCGAGTCATCGGCTAAGGCCTTTAATTTCTCGTAGTTAGCCTTGTCGTTACGATCATCGAGGGTAAAGAGGAGTTGACCTGCTTTTACTTCTTCGCCATCTTTAATGTGAATCTTTGCGACCGTATTGGTCACCATGGGACGAATATCCACAATGCTATTGCTCACAATGGTGCCAGTAGCCTCAATCACCAAAGGAATCTCTTTTTTATCCACCACGATGGTGCTGACAGTAACTGGACCACCAGCCTTATCGGCAGTAGGGAAGAAATAATCGATTGCCTTGGATCCCGCATAAAGCACCATGAGCACAGCCAAAATCCGCCACTTGTATTTGATGGTGAATTCTTTAGTGGTTGCGTAGTCTAATTTTTTGACTTTATCGAGATGAGGGGAGAGTTTTTGCCAAAGCGTACACAGGCGAGACTTGATCCCATTTTTAAGGGCTGGTAATTTGGCAACAGCTTTGTCGAGTGCAGATTCAATTTTTGACACGGTCTCGGTATTTTTCTTTGTTCTATATGGGTTAAGCGGTGAATTCTGTACCTGCTTTGAATCCAATCATTCTCTCATAAGACCGCCAAAATTGGGCTTAGGGAGTCCTGTCTGGCTTAGGGCAGAAATTCTTCCACACCTTTGTTTGCGAGGAGGTCCGCAAGCTCATTTCCTGGGTGACCATTGTGCCCACGCACCCAATGCCAAGAGATCTTGTGATCGGGGATGAGGGCATCTAATTCTTGCCATAAATCAGCATTCTTGACCGGATCCTTGCTGGCAGTCTTCCAGCCTCTTTTTTTCCAGCCTTCCAGCCATTCCGTGACGCCTTTTTGGACGTATTGAGAGTCAGTCCAAAGCTCAACTGAGCTGGTTTGTTTGAGAGCCCTTAATGCATGAATCACTGCGCTAATCTCCATGCGGTTATTGGTGGTGTGCTCAGCTCCGCCATGCAGGTGCTTTTCATGGGCTCCAGAGCGTAAAACGGCACCCCAGCCACCAGGGCCAGGATTACCTTTGCAGGCACCATCGGTATAAATGATGATGTGTGGGAGTGATTTGGTATGCGGCATGACGTTAATTTACTTGTTCTTGGCTATTAGCTAAATTCTGCCGACTTTCGGCAGCCGGACTTAATTGGGTTATTGCTGGAATGCGTAAGCCCTGAACTTGCCCAATCAGGCGAATACCTTGCTGCCGTTTAATAGCTGAAACCAAAAAAACAGCTCCAAAAATAGGCCACCAGCGGTTGCCTGCAGGTTCCATGAAGTCCATTCTGGCCATGCCTGACTCACTGCTGAGGGGAAGTTTGTAGCAACCAAAATGACCCCGGTCTAATGAGAAATTCAAAAGCTGTAGCCAATCTTTAATTCTGAGCAGGCCAATAAATTGCCCATCCCTTGGCAGGTAGGGGCTACCTATCAGTCTGCTGAGATATTGGCGCATACCCCAAAGACTGGCTGGGTTAAAGCCCGAAATAATCAAACGGCCTTCTGGGCGCAGGACACGCTCAGCCTCCCTCAGAATTTGATGAGGATCTGCCGCAAACTCCAAAACATGCGGTAGCACTAATAGGTCGATGGTTTCAGAGGCAAAAGGTAGTTCGTTGGCATTGCCTTCAATTTGATGCCAGTTAAATTCATTGACATGTTTTTGGCGGTCATTTGCATGAATTAACAGGGCATGTAAAGGCATGCGGTTTTCTGCCAAGGTATTGATTTGTGGCAAACCGATTTGTACGGCGTAAAAACCAAAGACATCGGCCACGATTTGATTGAAGCATTTCTGCTCCCAGGCAAGCAAATAGCGTCCAGGAGGCGATTGCAGCCACTTTTCCCATGAACTCCATGGTGGTGCAGGCATCTGAGATGGGGAGGGTGGGGTTGGTATCATCGGTCTATGGTGAAGAATACTTTATTGCAGGTTTGGCCGATACCGGCCTTTGATGACAATTACATCTGGTGTATCCATGATGGCCAATCAGCCTTGATCGTGGATCCGGGTGATGCTGCCCCCGTATTGCAATACCTGGAGAGTAAAAATCTCACCCTGACAGGTATTTTAATTACCCATCATCATGCTGACCATACTGGTGGCATCCTAGCTCTATTGCAGGCTCTTGGCTTAGATGTCCCGGTTTATGGCCCTGCCCATATTGATATTCCTGGTCGCACCAATGCGATGATGGAGGGCGACAAGATTGAGATAGCTGCGCCACGTATTAGCCTTGAGGTGTATGAGGTACCTGGTCATACCCTGAGCCATATTGCTTACTTCGCCAATATGCAGGCCAATGTAGTCGAGCCGATGTTGTTCTGCGGAGATACCTTATTTGCTTCGGGTTGTGGTCGTTTATTCGAGGGCACCCCAACGCAGATGAGTCAGTCCCTCGCCAAGTTCATCGCCTTGCCAAAAAATACCCTGGTGTATTGCACCCACGAGTACACCTTATCCAATATTCGGTTTGCTTTAGCGGTTGAGCCCAATAATGCGAACCTTATTACCTGGGCGCAAACTGCCAAGGCTCTGCGCGATCAACATTTACCTACCTTGCCAACGACTATTGGGCAGGAGTTGCAAGTGAACCCGTTCATGCGCTGCGATCAACAGGCCGTGATTGATGCTGCCCTCGAGGTCTCGGGAGAAAAATCCCTACCGACACCGGCACATGTCTTAGCCGTGATTCGGGCCTGGAAGGATCGGTTCTGATGTTGTGGCGCTACGCGGCGATCTTGCTGATTGCCGCACTCTCTGGTTGTGCCACTACGGGAGATTGGTCTTCGGATACTCCGACTCGTAAAGATCCACGTGCTGCCAGAGCGAAGAGGGTGAACTTGCAGAATCAATCCGTGAGTGACTTGTATGCACCTTCAAGCAATCTCTGGATTCGAATTCGGGATGGCTTTGAGATGGAGCCCATGAACACCCCGCTAGAAATCGAGCAGGTACGTTGGCTCAGTGCTCGTCCTGACTATGTCAATCGATCGATGACCCGTTCATCACGTTACCTGTTTTATATCGTGCAAGAAGTGAACGCGCGAAATATGCCGACGGAGATAGCCTTACTTCCATTCGTTGAAAGTGCTTTTGTCACCAATGCCAAATCCAGCGCTAAGGCGATGGGTTTGTGGCAATTTATGCCAGCGACTGGCAAGGACTTCCGTTTGACGCAAAATGTCTTTAGGGATGAGCGTAGGGATGTATTGCAATCTACTGATGCTGCCCTGGATTACTTGCAACGTTTGTACAAGCAGTTTGGCAGCTGGGAGCTTGCATTGGCAGCTTACAACTGGGGCGCGGGTAATGTTGCTAAAGCGCAGAAGCGCAATTTGGCTGCAGGGCTTCCAACAGATTACCTCAGCCTGAATATGCCCAATGAGACACGTAATTACGTGCCTAAGCTCATGGCCTATCGACAGATCGTACTGGATCCGAAAGCCTACGGAATTGTGTTGCCTGAACTTGAAAACCACCCTTACTTTGTAGCGGTGGATGTCGGGTCTGATATTGATGTGGCCCTAGCAATCAAGTTGAGCGAAATTCCAGAAGATGAGTTTCATAGCCTGAATCCATCCTTTAATAAGCCAGTCATTTTGAGTAACGCCAATCAGCAGATTTTGCTGCCTTTCGGGCATGCGGAAATCTTCCAAGAAAACCTCAAGAAGTACAACAAGCCACTCTCTTCTTGGGCGGCCGTTCAGGTGACCAAGACAGAGTCTGTAGACCAAGCCGCTAAAACCTTAGGGGTAGATGCCGATACCTTGCGAGAGGTGAATGGCATTCCGAAGGGAATGCGGATTCGTTCCGGATCAACTGTTTTGGTACCCAAGACTAGCCGGCGCCCAGGGGATATCTCCTTGGCAATGGCAGAAAATGGCAGCCTCAGCCTAGATAAACCAGCGCCACCAGCGCCTAAAAAATGTGCAAAAGGAGCCAAATGCCCAGTTGTGAAGCCGGTAAAAGGATCAACTAAGGGTAATTCTTCTGCAAATAATGCTGCATCTCAGCATAAATCCGCATCGACAGGGCTTGCAAAATCTGCGAAAAATGGAACCGCGAATGCTTCTAGCTCTACTGCCAAGGTTTCGAACAGCAAAGGGGTTAGCAAGATTCAGTAAGCCCAGACACTTTAATTTACTTATTTAGGTTGACCATGTCCTATAAATCAGAACACGAACGCTCCATTAAAGACCCAGATGGATTCTGGGGAGAGCAGGCAAAACTCATTCACTGGGAAAAACCATTTAACAAAGTTCTGGATTACGCAAACCCGCCATTTGCCAAATGGTTTGAGGGTGGCTTAACTAATATTTGCTACAACGCAGTCGACCGTCATCTTAAAGATCGCCCTGATCAAATTGCTCTCGTTGCCGTTTCCACAGAAACCAATTTAGAAAAAGCCTATACATTTAAAGAGCTCTACGAAGAAGTGAATCGTATGGCTGCTATCTATAAAGCCAATGGCGTCAAAAAGGGTGATCGTGTTTTGATCTATATGCCAATGATCGCCGAAGCTTGCTTTGCGATGTTGGCTTGTGTGCGTATTGGAGCAATTCACTCGGTTGTGTTTGGAGGCTTCGCTTCCCACAGCTTGGCATCACGTATTGATGATGCAAAACCAAAAATGATTGTGACCGCAGAGGCGGGCGCGCGTGGCGGTAAAGCGGTGCCTTATAAGCCTTTATTGGATGAAGCGATTACCTTAGCCACTTATAAGCCTGAGAAGGTGTTGATCGTGAACCGCGGTCTGACTGAGTTCACTACAGTAGCTGGCCGTGATTTGGATTACGCGACAGAGCGTCAAAAGCACCTCAACGATATAGTTCCAGTTGAATGGGTAGATGCAACCCATACTTCTTATATCTTGTATACCTCTGGAACCACTGGTAAGCCAAAAGGCGTGCAACGTGATACTGGAGGTTACGCGGTTGCTTTAGCTTCAACCATGAAGCACATCTTTTGTGGCAATCCTGGTGAGACCATGTTCTGCACCTCAGACATTGGTTGGGTTGTAGGCCATAGCTACATCATTTACGCGCCATTGCTTAACGGCATGGCAACGATCATGTATGAAGGCACACCACTGCGTCCTGATGCGGGTATTTGGTGGGAACTGGTAGAGAAGTACAAGGTATCAGTCATGTTCTCAGCGCCAACTGCAGTTCGTGTGCTGAAGAAACAAGATCCTGCCTTCTTAACTAAATATGATCTCTCAAGCCTACGTGCATTGTTCTTGGCGGGCGAGCCCTTAGATGAGCCAACCGCCACTTGGATTCATGATGCGATTAAGAAACCAATTGTGGATAACTACTGGCAGACAGAAACTGGTTGGCCAATGTTAGCTATTCAGCGTGGCGTAGAAGTAATGCCCCATAAGTTTGGTTCGCCTGGCGTTCCTTCGTTTGGTTACAACATGAAGTTGTTGGACGATGCCACTTCAGAAGAGTTGGGCCCAGATCAAAAAGGGGTAATTGCCATTGAGGGTCCTTTACCTCCAGGTTGTATGCAAACTGTTTGGGGTGATGACAAGCGTTTTGTGAGTACCTATTGGGAAACTATCCCCGGCAAGACTATTTATTCCACCTTTGACTGGGGCATCAAGGACGAAGATGGTTACTTCTTCATCTTGGGCCGCACCGATGACGTGATTAACGTCGCTGGTCACCGTTTAGGCACTCGTGAGATTGAGGAGAGTATTTCTGGCCATCCCAATATCTCTGAGGTAGCGGTAGTGGGTATTGAGGACAAGCTTAAGGGCCAGGCTGCGATTGCCTTTGTGATTCCGAAGGATGCGACTAATACCGCTACTTTGGAAGCTGAATGCATGAAGACGGTGGACAGCACCTTAGGTGCAATTGCTCGTCCAGGCCGTGTTTACGTGGTTACAGCGCTGCCAAAAACCCGTTCTGGCAAGATCGTCCGCCGTGCACTTCAGGCTGTAGCTGAAGGGCGCGATCCTGGTGATATCAGCACCATGGAAGATCAGAACGTTTTAGCTCAAATTAAGACCATCATCGAGCAAAGCGCAAAGCCTTAAAAGTCCACCCAGAATTGGTCACAATAAGCCCCTTGGTCTCATGACTCAGGGGCTTATTCCCTTCCAAGCCTAATTGGCTGGGAATCCAAGGGTTTATACGCAAAACTGGTATCATTACTAGGTTCAAAACTTAATAAATTACCCTAGCGCTTAAAGACACTCACCTCCCGCACAAACAGTCCTGGGTTGGTCTTTTTGGGGTGTTGAGCGTCGGATGGAGCAGGGACTGGAGATGGTTTGTCACCCTTGCTTCCTTCTTTTCCTCCCGCCGTGTTGGCTTTAGCTGACGGCACTATATTTCCCGGACTCAGTATTGGCGCCCCTGGCGAAACTACCGGTGAAGTCGTTTTCAATACCGCACTGACTGGTTATCAAGAGATCATTACTGATCCTAGTTACTCACGCCAAATCGTTACCCTAACTTATCCTCATATTGGAAACGTTGGGGTAAATGGTCAGGACGCTGAATCGGATCAGATTCATGCGGCTGGATTGGTCGTAAAAGACCTCTCTAAGCGTGTATCTAACTTCCGCTCTGAAGAAACTCTCGATAGCTACCTGACAAAATCAGGGGTAGTCGGCATCTCTGGTATCGATACACGTAAGCTCACACGAATCCTGCGTGACAAAGGCGCCCAGTCTGGCGCAATTGTTGCTGGCAAGATGGGTGATGACATAGAGACCCTCAGTAAGAAAGCTTTGGGATTGGCTAAAGCTTTTCCAGGTATGGCTGGCCTAGATCTGGCTAAAGTTGTTACCACTAAATCCTCGTATCAATGGCGTGAAGCTGAGTGGGATCTGCATGGTCCTGAAGGCAAGCCTGTCTACAGAACTCTGAATACAAGTAAGCCAATCAAAAAAGTGGTGGCTTATGATTTTGGTATGAAACGCAACATCTTGCGCATGCTCACTGAGCGTGGTTGCGAGTTAACCATCGTTCCCGCACAAACTAGTGCCGCTGAAGTATTGGCGATGAACCCAGATGGCGTGTTCTTCTCGAATGGCCCTGGCGATCCTGGTCCTTGTGATTATGCGATTGCTGCTGCAAAAGAAATTATTGAAAAGGGTATTCCGACCTTTGGTATTTGCTTGGGTCACCAGATCATGGGATTGGCCGCCGGTGCTAAAACCTTGAAGATGAAATTTGGTCACCATGGTGCGAACCATCCAGTTAAAGATTTGGATACTGGGCGCGTAGCGATTACTTCTCAGAATCATGGCTTTGCCGTTGATGCTAATACTTTGCCTGACAACATTCGCGTCACGCACGTTTCTTTATTTGATGGATCGCTACAAGGTCTTGCTTGGAAAGATAAACCTGCCTTCTGTTTCCAGGGCCACCCTGAGGCCTCACCAGGTCCTCATGACATTGCTTATTTATTTGATCGTTTTGTGGAGCTGATGAATGCTGCCGCTGTTGGTAATAAGGGGGGCAAATAATGCCTAAGCGTAGCGACATTAAGAGCATTCTGATTATTGGTGCTGGTCCAATTGTGATTGGACAAGCCTGTGAATTTGATTATTCTGGAGCGCAAGCCTGCAAAGCGTTGCGTGATGAAGGTTATAAAGTCATTTTGGTAAACAGCAATCCTGCAACCATCATGACTGATCCAGAGATGGCAGATGTAACTTACATCGAGCCGATTACTTGGGAAGTAGTGGAGCGCATTATTGCCACTGAAAAGCCAGATGCAATTTTGCCAACGATGGGCGGTCAAACTGCCTTGAACTGCGCACTCGATTTGCATCGTCATGGTGTTCTCGAGAAGTACGGCTGCGAACTTATTGGAGCATCACCAGAAGCAATTGATAAGGCGGAAGATCGTCAAAAGTTTAAAGATGCTATGACCAAAATTGGTCTAGGCTCCGCTAAGTCTGGTATTGCGCATTCGATGGATGAAGCGCATGAAGTGCAGCAGCGCATTCAAAAAGAAACTGGTAGTTTGGGTTTCCCGGTAGTAATCCGTCCTTCATTCACTATGGGTGGATCAGGTGGTGGTATTGCTTACAACCGTGAAGAGTTCGAAGAGATTTGCAAACGCGGTTTAGATTTATCACCAACCCGTGAGCTCTTAATTGAAGAGTCTCTCTTAGGTTGGAAAGAGTTCGAGATGGAAGTGGTGCGTGACCGCGCCGATAACTGCATCATCGTTTGCTCAATCGAAAACTTAGACCCAATGGGCGTGCATACCGGTGACTCAATTACTGTTGCCCCTGCGCAAACATTGACGGATAAAGAGTATCAAATTCTGCGCAACGCCTCAATTGCGGTATTGCGTGAGATTGGCGTAGATACGGGTGGATCAAACGTTCAGTTCTCTATCAACCCAGTTGACGGTCGCATGATCGTCATTGAAATGAATCCACGCGTTTCACGCTCATCCGCCTTGGCTTCAAAAGCAACGGGTTTCCCAATCGCGAAGATCGCTGCGAAGCTGGCGGTAGGTTACACCTTAGATGAATTGAAAAATGACATCACAGGTGGTGCTACTCCGGCATCCTTTGAGCCATCCATTGACTATGTTGTGACGAAGATTCCTCGCTTTGCCTTCGAGAAATTCCCGCAAGCCGACTCTCGTTTAACTACTCAGATGAAGTCCGTTGGAGAAGTGATGGCCATTGGCCGTACTTTCCAAGAGTCATTCCAAAAAGCACTACGCGGTTTAGAAGTTGGCGTAGATGGTCTGGATGAAGTTTCTACCGACTTAGATGACATTATTCAAGAAATCGGTGAGCCTGGCCCTGATCGCATTTGGTATTTAGCGGATGCGTTCCGTATGGGTATGGGCCTTGATGAGGTTTACAACGAGACTAAGATTGACCCTTGGTTCTTGGAGCAGATCGAAGAACTGATCACTATGGAAGCTGAACTCAAGCAACGCAAGATTGATAGCTTGTCTGCTGCCGAGTTACGCTTTATTAAGCAAAAAGGTTTTTCAGATCGTCGCCTAGCGAAATTGTTGGGAGTAGATGCTTCCTCCGTTCGCGCTGCACGCCATCGCTTAAAGGTGGTTCCTGTTTACAAGCGCGTAGATACCTGTGCCGCTGAGTTCTCAACCAATACTGCATATCTCTATTCCACTTACGAAGCAGAGCATGGTGAGTGTGAATCGCAGCCAACGACCAAAGATAAGATCATGGTATTAGGTGGCGGCCCTAACCGTATTGGTCAAGGTATTGAGTTCGACTATTGCTGCGTGCATGCCGCTCTAGCAATGCGCGAAGATGGTTACGAAACCATCATGGTGAACTGCAATCCAGAGACTGTTTCTACCGACTACGATACATCTGATCGCTTGTACTTTGAGCCTTTGACTTTGGAAGATGTTTTAGAGATCGTTGCAATTGAAAAGCCTAAGGGTGTGATCGTGCAGTACGGTGGTCAGACTCCTTTGAAACTGGCCTTAGACCTCGAGGCTAATGGGGTGCCGATTATCGGTACTTCGCCTGACATGATTGACGCTGCAGAGGATCGTGAGCGCTTCCAAAAGTTATTGCATGAGTTGAACTTGCGTCAGCCGCCAAACCGTACCGCTCGCGCGGAAGATGAGGCGCTGAAGCTTGCTGAAGAAATTGGCTATCCATTGGTAGTTCGTCCTTCCTATGTATTGGGTGGCCGAGCAATGGAAATCGTGCATGATGGTCGCGATCTCGAGCGCTATATGCGTGAAGCGGTGAAGGTTTCTCATGATTCACCAGTTTTGTTGGATCGATTCTTAAATGACGCAATTGAGTGCGACGTCGACTGTATTAGTGATGGTCAACAGGTATTCATTGGTGGTGTGATGGAACATATTGAGCAAGCTGGCGTGCACTCTGGTGACTCTGCCTGTTCATTGCCGCCATATTCTTTATCCGATGAAACGATTGCGGAGATCAAACGTCAAACTGCGGCGATGGCCAAAGGTCTGAATGTAGTTGGTTTGATGAATGTGCAGTTTGCGATTCAGAATGTTGATGGTAAAGATGTCATCTATGTTCTCGAAGTAAATCCACGCGCATCCCGTACCGTACCATTTGTTTCTAAAGCAACTGGTTTGCAACTTGCTAAGATTGCAGCCCGCTGTATGGTTGGTCAAACGCTTGAGCAACAGGGCATTAAGAGTGAAGTGAAGCCTGGCTATTTCTCAGTTAAAGAGGCGGTATTCCCATTCAATAAATTCCCAGGTATTGATCCGATTCTAGGACCAGAAATGCGTTCTACTGGTGAAGTGATGGGTGTCGGTAAAACATTCGGCGAAGCCTTATTTAAATCTCAGCTAGGCGCTGGTATTAAGCTACCTAAGAGCGGAACTGTAGTGTTGACTGTGAAAGATAGCGACAAGCCAAAAGCGGTTGAAGTGGCAAAGCTCTTGCATCAGTTGGGTTTCCCAATGGTCGCTACTAAAGGTACTGCTGCAGCAATTGAAGCGGCAGGCTTACCAGTGCGCGTAGTGAATAAAGTAAAAGATGGTCGTCCCCATATTGTTGACTTGATCAAGAATGGTGAGATCTCTCTAGTATTTACTACTGTGGATGAAACCCGAACTGCGATTGCGGACTCACGTTCCATTCGTACTAGTGCACAAGCTAATAACGTGACCTACTACACTACGATCAGTGCGGCACGCGCGGTGATGGATGGCTTGATGACCTCACAAAACGGCAACAAAGAGTCTCTTGAAGTGTATTCATTACAGAATCTGCATAAGACTCTCAATTAATTTAAGTTAGGTAAGAAGCATGAGCACAATTCCAATAACTAAGCGCGGCGCAGAACTTCTCAAAGAAGAGTTGCATCGTCTTAAGCATGTAGAGCGACCATCAGTGATCAATGCGATCTCTGAAGCGCGTGCTCAGGGTGATCTTTCTGAGAACGCGGAGTACGATGCCGCCAAAGAGAAGCAGGGCTTTATTGAAGGTCGTATTCAGGAGCTTGAAGGAAAGCTATCCGCTGCTCAAATCATCGATCCAGCAACTCTTGATGTTAATGGCCGTATCGTGTTTGGTGCGACTGTAGATCTTGAGGACTTAGAAGATGGTACTAAGCTAACTTACCAGATCGTTGGTGATGACGAAGCCGATATTGAATTCAACAAAATTTCGATTAGCTCACCGATTGCCCGTGCCTTAATCAGCAAAGAAGAGGGTGATGTGGTTTCAGTTCAAGCCCCTGGTGGTAATCGCGAAGTAGAAATCCTCGCGGTTCGTTACATCTAATACTGAGCTCAATGAACATGAAGACTTTAGAGGCTCCTAATTACATTGGGGCTCAAAGACTCTTTATTTTGATCGCGGGATTATGGGTTGGTAGCTTACTCGCCGTTGGCTACTTAGTTGCCCCAGCCATTTTTAGCACCATGACTGATCGTCAAGCCGCTGGCATGGTGGCTGGTAGTATCTTTAGACTCGAGGCTTATCTGAGCTTGATTGTCTGTATTGGACTAATGGTTCTGGCTAATCTCTTGGTTAATCGAGGCCTTAATCAATTCCGACTGATTCGTTGGCTCTTATTAATCATGTTGCTTTGCTCAATCGCAGCAGCTTTTATTTTTATTCCCTGGATGAATACTCTCAGAGATAACGCGTTAGCTCAAGGTATGCCAGTAATGCTCTCTCCCTCAGCTACTTTGTTCGGCAGGCTACATGGTGCTTCTAGCATTCTGTTTATGTTGCAGAGCATTTTGGGTGTCTACCTAGTTTGGCGACTTACTAAGAACCGGGAATAGTAAAAAACGCCGACTAGCGGCGTTTTTTATTTAGCAGAGGCGCTCTTTAATGCTCTTGAGATTAGGAGCCCAATGATTTCTTCTTAGTGCTACTCATGCGCACCTTACGTTTCTTAATTGGCGCAGGTGCTGCAGCTGCCTTGCGATAGCCTGGTGATGACCAACCGATTTTGGATTCAGCGGCATCTGCACGCAAAACGCGCTTCTTAGGGGTGGCGCTTTTCACTGCAGCCGCTCTTTCAAATGGAGACTTGCTAGCAGCTGAGCGACGATCCGATCTCTCGGAAGTGCTGGTGCGAACACCTGCTTTTGATACAACGCGATTAGGCTGGCGTTTGGTGCGAGGTGCTTGCAATGATTTCTTGGTTTGCTTGCTCGATCTTCCTAAATTAGAGAAGGCCTCATCCACGATATCAATCGGCTTCCAAAGTACCAGCAATTTTCCGATGTGCTGAACTGGAGCTGCGCCAAGTTTGTCGCAAAGCTCTTCATAAATGGCTAAACGTGCATCACGATCATCGCCAAAAACGCGAATTTTAATGAGGCCGTGATGAGAAATAGCGAGCTTAGCCTCTTTAACGACCGCAGGGGTCAGGCCATCGCCACCAATCATGACGACTGGACTCAGGCCATGGGCGTCAGCTTTAAGGGATTTGCGTTGTGCGGGGGTAATAGTAAGTGCAGTCATGGACTCGATGATAGAGCATTAGGGCTTGTAAATCAGGGCTTTCGACCTCATATAGGCTGATATCAAGATGTTTTAAGTCGATTCCTTTTGCCTTGTAGGGCATAAACAAGGAAAATAGACGCCGAAAGTGGGTAAGTTGTGGCAAAGAATAAATTTAATAAAAGTTGGTTGCAGGATCATCTGAATGATCCCTACGTGAAGATGGCTCAAAAAGAGGGTTATCGTGCACGTGCCGTCTATAAGCTGAGTGAGATAGATGAGCAAGACCGACTTATCAAAGCAGGTATGACTATTGTGGATCTTGGGAGTGCTCCCGGGAGCTGGTCTCAGTACGCCCGTAATCGCCTAACTGAGCTTGGTAAAAATAATCCAAATATAGAGTCTGGTAAGCCCGATGGAATCATTATTGCGATAGATATTCTGCCGATGGAGGATATTGCGGACGTTTCTTTTATACAGGGAGATTTCCGAGAGGATGAGGGTTTAAAGGCGCTGGAAGCGCTTTTACCGGCCAATGCAGAGGGAAAGGTCGATCTGGTGATGTCTGATATGGCGCCCAACCTTTCTGGGGTGGGGGTGGCTGATGCCGCTCGAATGGCCTTTTTGGCTGAAATCGCCTTGGATTTTTCGGTTCAGCACCTCAAGCCAGAAGGAGCCTTACTCATTAAGTGTTTCAACGGAAGTGGCTATAGCCAGATCGTGGAATCCTTTAAAAAGGTCTTTAAAACGGTGGCCTCCAGAAAGCCAAAAGCTTCTAGAGCCAAGTCCTCAGAAATCTTTTTGCTCGGCCGAGAGCTCAAACCACCCAAATAACCCCTAAAAGTAGGGGCTTATTAAATAAATTCGCTCTCAGCCCTTGAAAAAGGCTGGTAGTAGAATCAAATACTTAGGTATAGCAATCCGCTTTAACTCCCGGATTAATCCGGCAAAGGTCTCCTTTTGAATAGCAATATGTTGCAAAAAATCGGTGTGTGGCTCATTGTGGGTCTGGTGCTGTTTACTGTTTTCAAACAGTTTGACAAGCCAAAAGATCAAACTCAAGTCACGTATTCTCAATTCATGGACGATGCCAAAGCTGGCAAAGTTAAGCGAGTTGATGTGCAAGGTCGCACGCTGCAAGTTACCCCTAATGACGGCAACAAATATTCCATCATCTCCCCGGGAGATATTTGGATGGTTGGCGATCTGATGAAGTACGGCGTACAAGTAACAGGTAAGGCGGATGATGAGCCCAATATGTTGGTTTCTGCTCTGTACTATCTTGGGCCTACTTTATTGATTATTGGTTTCTGGTTCTTCATGATGCGACAGATGCAGGGTGGCGGTAAGGGCGGAGCATTCTCTTTCGGCAAATCTAAAGCGCGTTTGATAGATGAGAACAGTAATACCGTTACCTTTGCCGATGTTGCTGGTTGCGATGAGGCTAAAGAGGAGGTCTTTGAGATTGTTGACTTCTTAAAAGATCCGCAAAAGTTTCAGAAGCTCGGCGGTCGTATCCCGCATGGTGTCTTGCTAGTAGGTCCTCCAGGTACTGGTAAGACCTTGCTAGCGCGTGCGATTGCAGGTGAAGCCAAAGTACCTTTTTTCTCAATCTCTGGTTCAGACTTTGTCGAGATGTTTGTTGGTGTTGGCGCTTCACGCGTGCGAGACATGTTTGAGAACGCTAAGAAAAATTCTCCTTGCATCATCTTTATTGATGAGATTGATGCTGTCGGTCGCCATCGTGGCGCAGGTATGGGTGGTGGTAACGATGAGCGCGAACAAACTCTTAACCAAATGCTGGTGGAGATGGATGGTTTTGAAAGTAATAGTGGTGTGATCGTCGTTGCTGCAACCAACCGTTCTGACGTATTGGACAAGGCCTTATTACGTCCTGGCCGTTTCGATCGCCAGGTGCATGTTGGCTTGCCAGATATTCGTGGTCGCGAGCAAATCTTGCAAGTGCATATGCGTAAAGTTCCGATTGATCCAGATGTGGATGCGGCTGTATTGGCGCGTGGTACTCCTGGTTTCTCGGGTGCGGATTTGGCCAACTTGGTAAATGAATCCGCATTGTTTGCAGCACGTCGCAATAAGCGTGCCGTAGATATGAAAGACTTTGAAGATGCCAAAGACAAGATTTACATGGGTCCTGAGCGTAAGTCTGCAGTGATGCGTGAAGAAGAGCGCCGCAATACGGCGTATCACGAGTCTGGTCACGCAGTGGTCGCCAAGGTATTACCTAAGGCGGATCCAGTTCATAAGGTCACCATCATGCCGCGCGGTATGGCCTTGGGTGTGACATGGCAGTTACCGGAGTTTGATCGTGTGAACTTGTACAAAGATCGCATGATGGAAGAGTTGGCTATTTTGTTTGGTGGTCGTGCTGCTGAAGAAGTTTTCTTGCACTCCATGAGCACTGGTGCATCGAATGACTTTGAGCGTGCTACTAAAATGGCCCGCGACATGGTGACTCGTTACGGTATGAGCGATAGCTTGGGTACGATGGTCTATGTTGATACTGAATCTGAAAGTATTTTTGGACGCAACAGCACCAAGACAGTTTCTGAGTTGACGCAACAAAAAGTGGATGCAGAGATTCGTGCGTTGGTAGATAGTCAGTACGCGTTGGCAAGATCGATTCTTGAGCAGAATCGTGACAAAGTTGAAGCTATGGTCGCTGCTTTGCTTGAGTGGGAAACCATTGATGCTGAGCAGATTACTGACATCATGGAAGGTCGTCCGCCGCGTGCTCCTAAGCCACCTCCAGCAACCCAGTTTGGTAACTCTGCTGGCACGCCAGGTCCTGCTGCTGGCGCCGCTCCAGCGACTGCTTAACTAGCCTGCTGGTAAGTCTCTCAGTGGCTATGCAAAATCTGCCCGCAACGTGGCGTTGCGGGCGTTTTCTTTTTGACTTTAGTAAACGTCAACGCCCACTCGTGATGGGTATTCTCAATGCCACACCAGATTCCTTTTCTGATGGTGGCAAGTTCAGAACTCCAAGCGATGCCATTGCCCGAGCCGAACTCATGATTGCCAATGGTGCGGACATTATTGATATCGGTGGCGAATCGACTCGTCCTGGTGCTGAACCCGTCTCTCTACAAGAAGAGTTGGATCGCGTCTTGCCGGTGATTCATGCTTTAAAAGATTGTGGCGTAGCTCTATCTATTGATACTTATAAATCCGAGACCATGTGCCAAGCGCTCAAGGCTGGCGTCGATTGCATCAACGATATCTGGGCATTGCGACAAGAGGGTGCAGTCGAGACTGTCATCGAGAGCGATAAAAATGAGCCAGATAAACAGTGCGGCATTGTTTTAATGCATATGCAACGCGATCCTCAAACGATGCAATTTGATCCCGATTATCAAGATGTGATTGGCGAGGTAAAGCTATTTTTGCAAAAGCGGGCAAGCTTGCTCGAAAACCAAGGTGTCGCAAAAAATAGAATTGCCATCGATCCTGGTTTTGGGTTTGGTAAAAGTCTGGAACACAACCTCAAGATGCTAGCTAATTTTGATCAATTCTCTGAATTAGGCTATCCAGTTTTGGCAGGAATTTCTCGTAAATCCATGCTGGGTAAGTTAACTGGTCGGGATACCAATGAGCGAGTGGCACCTAGTGTCGCTGCTGCCATTTTGGCCGCTGATCGGGGTGCCCGCATTATTCGAGTCCATGACGTTCAGGAGACGGTTGACTCCTTGAAGATCTGGGAAGCGATCAAAGGGTAACTTACTTGTCTAAATACCCACAAGTTTTATAATCAAACCCATGAAAAAACAATTCTTTGGAACTGATGGCATCCGCGGTGAAGTAGGGCAATTTCCAATTGTTCCAGAGTTCATTACGCGCCTTGGTTATGCAGCTGGTAAAGTGCTAAGCAGTCATGCAAAACCCGGTGAGCGCTGCAAGATTTTGATTGGCAAAGACACGCGTGTTTCTGGTTATTTATTGGAGGCGGCCTTAGAGGCTGGCTTTGCTGCCGCTGGAGTTGATGTGATGCTGTGTGGACCTATGCCAACACCAGGCGTTGCTTATCTGACTAAAGCATTACGTTTATCCGCAGGTGTTGTGATTTCGGCATCGCATAATGCTTATCAAGATAATGGCATTAAATTCTTCTCCGCTGAAGGCGGTAAATTAACTGATGAGTTTGAGTTGGCAATTGAGGCGGAGCTTGCAAAGCCGATGGGCTGCGTCAGCTCTAAAGAATTAGGTAAAGCCTTCCGCTTAGATGATGCAGCAGGTCGTTATATTGAGTTCTGTAAATCTACTTTCCCTGGCGACTTAAATCTTAAAGGCATGAAATTGGTTGTGGATTGCGCCCATGGCGCTGCATACCATACCGCTCCTCACGTCTTCCATGAGCTCGGCGCAGAAGTGATTTCAATTGGCGTGCACCCTGATGGACGAAATATCAATGATGGTTGCGGTGCTACAGCTCCCGAGGCATTAATTGCCAAGGTAAAAGAAGAGGGAGCTGATCTCGGTATCGCTTTGGATGGTGATGCTGATCGCTTGCAAATGGTCGATGCTTCTGGTCGGTTGTTTAATGGTGATGAGCTCTTATACGTGCTTGCAAAGGATCGTATTGAGCGGGGTCAAAAAATAGGTGGTGTAGTTGGCACCTTGATGACAAACCTAGCAGTAGAAAATGCGATCAAAGGTTTGGGTATCGGATTTGAACGTGCCAATGTTGGTGACCGTTATGTTTTAGAGATGCTCAAACAAAAAGGCTGGATTATCGGTGGCGAAGGCTCAGGTCATCTGCTCTGCTTGGATCAGCATTCAACTGGTGATGGCACTATTGCCGCATTGCAAGTTCTGGCAGCTATGAGTCAGAGCAAGAAGAGTTTGGCTCAATTATTGGACTCTGTAAAAATCTTCCCCCAAGTTCTTCTGAATATCAAATTCAAATCCGGTTACGACTGGAAGTCCGATGATGCACTCAAATCTAAGATAAGCCAGGTTGAGAGCGATCTCAAGGGTACGGGGAGGGTGCTCATCCGCGCCTCAGGCACAGAGCCTGTTCTACGCGTCATGGTTGAGGCTCAAGATGGTAACGTAGCCATGAACTCGGCTAAGAGCATTTCTGAGCTCATTCCAGCAGCATAAGCAATTGATTATATTGGGATAATTTCTTTTATGACAATTGTCATAAAAGAGTCATACACAGATCGTATCGTTCATATATCGCAATATTGCGTTATTTATCTGAGGATCGATCCACATGAAATCATTCTTGAAAAAAGCGTTAGTTATTAGCGCAATTTCAATTGCTCCAGTCACTTTTGCTGCTGATATGACTGGTGCTGGTGCAACATTCCCATACCCAATTTACGCTAAATGGGCCGAAGCTTTTAAAGCAAAAACTGGCTCTAACTTGAACTATCAATCTATTGGTTCTTCAGGTGGCATTAAACAGATTAAGGCAAAAACTGTAGATTTCGGTGCGACCGATAATCCAGTGAAATTCGAAGATCTAGAAAAAGATGGTTTAGTTCAATTCCCGGCAATTATTGGTGGCGTTGTTCCAGTCATCAACGTCGAAGGAGTAAAACCAGGCGAAATTAAGTTAGATGGCCCAACATTGGCTGATATTTTCCAAGGCGTCATTTCTGATTGGGGTGATAAGCGTATTGCCATCATGAACCCAGGTGTAAAGATTCCTTCAGGTCCTATTACAGTAGTTCATCGTGCTGATGGCTCTGGCACAACAGCTATTTTTACCGACTACTTAGCTAAAACTAGCACACTCTGGAAAGATGCTGTTGGTGCAGGAGCTGCTGTTAAGTGGCCAGCCGCCTCATCTGTTGGCGGCAAAGGTAATGAGGGTGTAGCTGCAAACGTATCCCGTGTAAAGAACTCAGTTGGTTACGTTGAATATGCTTATGCTAAGAAAAACAAAATGACTTATATCTCTTTGAAGAATAAGGATGGTAATTTTGTTGCCCCTGATGATTTGACATTCGCCGCTGCAGCAGCTGGTACTGATTGGGCGAAGGTTCCAGGGATGGGTACATTCATCACTAATGCAGGTGGCGCTAAGTCATGGCCAATTACTGGTGCTTCTTTTATTCTCTTGTACAAGAACCCTGAAAACAAAGCAAATGCTGCTGAAGTTATTAAGTTCTTCGATTTTGCATTCAAAGATGGCAAGAAGATGGCGGAAGAGTTGGATTACGTTCCAATGCCTGATGCAACTACAGAATTTATTCGCAAGAATGTATTCACAAAGGTCATTACTAAGTAAGGATTGATGATTGAGATTTCTCATTCATCTTCAAATAACAGCTCCACTTAACATGGGGCTGTTTCAATATTTATACAAGTAGAATTTATGATTGAATCGACCCAGTCTCATTCAGCTCCGACGCCACAAGCGCTCCGTATTGCTAAGTTACAGCGTATTCAGGATTTCTTATTCCACGGCATCACGCAATTCTTTGCTCTATCTGTATTAATTGCTTTGCTTGGAATCATGATCTCGCTTGCTATCAATGCTTGGCCAGCGCTAAGCACTTTTGGACTTGGATTTTTCTTCACCCAAGAGTGGGATATTGTGAATGGTGAGTTTGGCGGTCTGATAGCTATCTACGGCACCTTGGTAACTTCCTTGATTGCCTTATTGATTGCTGTTCCTCTCAGTTTTGGCATTGCTGTTTTCCTCACGGAATTATGCCCGGGCCCTCTACGTAGGCCCCTAGGTACGGCAGTGGAATTGTTAGCGGCAGTGCCATCTATCATCTACGGCATGTTTGGTTTATTTATTTTTGCACCGCTGTTTGCGGAATATATTCAACCTGCCTTAGCTGTAACCCTCGGGAAGATTCCGGGGTTGGGTATTTTATTCTCCGGCGCATTTAATGGTATCGGTGTTCTGTGTGCGGGCCTAATTTTGGCAATGATGATTCTGCCTTTTATTGCTTCTGTAATGCGAGATGTTTTTGAGATTGTCCCGCCAGTGCTTAAAGAGTCCGCCTATGGCATTGGTTGCACAACTTGGGAAGTGGTGAAGAACGTTGTGCTGCCTTACACCAAAGCGGGTGTGATTGGCGGCGTAATGCTAGGTTTGGGTAGGGCTCTTGGTGAAACTATGGCCGTAACCTTTGTAATTGGTAATGCGCACCGTTTATCACCATCCTTATTCGCCCCCGGAACCTCTATTGCATCCACATTGGCCAATGAGTTTGGTGAGGCTGAGGCAGGTAACCATTTGTCCTCTTTGTTCGCCTTAGGACTAGCGCTATTCATTATTACCTTCGTTGTCTTGGCATTCGCTAAATGGATGCTGAGCAATATGGAGAAGAAGCAGGGCTTAAAAACATGAACAACATTTCGAATATTGATCCAGCTGTTTTTGCAAAACGTAAGCGTGCCAATAAGATTGGCTTAGCTTTGTCTATGGGTGCCATGGGCTTAGGCATGATCTTTCTGCTTTGGATTCTGGGTGTATTGGTAATTAAGGGATTTTCAGCGCTTGATATAACCCTCTTTACTCAAAGCACTCCAGCTCCGGGATCCGATGGTGGCGGTTTAGCTAATGCAATTGTCGGTAGCTTAATGTTGGTGGGTTGCTGTACTTTAATCAGTACACCAATTGGCGTCTTAGCAGGCTTGTATCTTTCGGAATACGGTGACCGCAGTCGCATCGCTTCGATTACTCGTTTTGTTACCGACATTATGCTTTCCGCGCCATCTATTGTGATCGGCTTATTTGTGTATGCATTTGTTGTTGCACAAGTGCGTCACTTTTCTGGTTGGGCCGGCACGATTGCTTTGGCTTTGATTGCTATTCCAGTGGTAGTTCGTACTACTGAGAACATGTTGCGCTTGGTGCCCGGTAGCTTACGAGAGGCGGCCTATGCTTTGGGTACACCAAAGTGGAAAGTGGCTTTCATGATCACATTAAGAGCTGCGCAAAGCGGTGTGATGACAGGTATTTTGTTGGCCTTGGCTCGTGTGAGCGGTGAAACTGCTCCCTTGCTCTTTACTGCTCTTAATAATCAATTTTTCTCTACCAATATGAACGCCCCAATGGCGAACTTACCAGTAGTAATCTTTCAGTTTGCGATGAGCCCCTATGACAACTGGGTTGACCTCGCATGGGGTGGCGCTTTATTGATTACTTTTGCCGTATTGGGCTTAAATATTTTGGCTCGTGTGGTATTCCGAGAGAAAGTACAAGGATGATGAGCAATATGAAAACAATGTTTGACTTAAATCAGGTTGATAGTCAGGGAGCTAGAATGGATACAACCCAACCGACCCAACGAGAAGTTAAAAATGCGCTTGAAGTGCGCAATCTTAATTTCTTTTATGGCACATTTCAGGGTCTGAAGAATATTAATTTGGATATTGAAGAAGGAAAGGTCACTGCTTTTATTGGACCATCCGGGTGTGGAAAATCGACTTTACTTCGCACTTTAAATCGTATGTATGACTTGTATCCCGGCCAGCGTGCTGAAGGCGAGATTAACTTTTATGGCCAGAATATTTTAGAGCCTGGACAAGATCTTAATTTACTTCGCTCAAGAATTGGTATGGTCTTTCAAAAGCCAACACCTTTTCCAATGTCAATTTATGAAAATATTGCATTTGGTGTGCGCCTCTACGAAAAGCTTTCTCGCTCTGAAATGGATGAGCGGGTAGAGTGGGCACTTAATAAGGCCGCCTTGTGGACTGAGGCAAAAGACAAGCTAAATCAAAGCGGCCTATCTCTTTCAGGCGGTCAGCAGCAACGCCTGTGTATTGCACGCGGTGTCGCAGTGAAGCCATCAGTTATTTTGCTTGACGAACCAACTTCAGCCTTAGATCCAATCTCTACTGGAAAAATTGAAGAGTTGATCAATGAACTCAAGCATGAATATACGATTGCTATCGTTACTCACAATATGCAGCAGGCGGCTCGCGTGTCGGATTACACTGCTTACATGTATCTTGGAAGTCTGATTGAGTACGGTAAGACGGATGAAATCTTCATCAAGCCAAAACGCAAAGAAACAGAAGATTACATTACCGGCCGTTTCGGTTAATTGGAGAGCTAAATGCCAGATAAACACCTTTCATCGCAGTTTGATGCCGATTTAAATTCCCTCTCGAGTCGTTTGCTTGAGATGGGGGGCTTGGTAGAGTCGCAGATTTCAACAGCGATGCGCGCCTTTACGCAGATGGACATTGAAACCTGTAATGTTGTGATTCAGAATGAAAAACAGGTTAATGATCTTGAAATTCAGATTGACTTGGCATGTACTGAGTTGATCGCACGCCGTCAACCTACGGCTCGTGACCTGCGCTTGGTAATGGCGGTATCTAAAGCGATTACCAATTTAGAGCGGGCAGGGGATGAAGCTGAGCGCGTTGCCAAAAGAACGAAGCGTTTAATTGAAGCTGGGGCTACTCACAACATTAACGTAGCTGAAATTCGTCTTTCAGGCCAAATGGCAATTTCACTATTGCGTCGAAGCTTAGATGCTTTTGCTCGCTTGGATACCGTAGCTGCAGCAGATGTAGTGCAAGAAGACCGCCAGATCGATGAAGAATTTAGAGGATTCGTTCGTAAGTTGATTTCCTACATGATGGAAGATCCCCACACCATTACCACTGGTCTTGACATGTTGACTATTGCTAAGGCGATTGAGCGTATCGGTGACCATGCGAAAAATATCGCTGAATTCGTAATCTATATTGCTAAAGGGTCTGACGTACGTCATATTCCTCATGAGGATTTGGTTCGCGAGGCAAATAGACCATAAATTAAATCAATACGGAATTCATGATGACTCACCGCATATTGATAGTTGAAGATGAGCCTTCTATTGCAGAGCTGATTGCCATTAACTTGACCCATGCTGGATATGAGGTTGAGAAGGCTATGCAAAGTGATATCGCGCTAAATATGATGCGCGATGAATTGCCTAGTCTACTGATTCTAGATTGGATGTTGCCGGGAAAATCTGGCGTTCAATTTGCCAGGGAGTTGCGCGCAAATGATCGCACTCGATCGTTGCCCATTCTCATGCTTACTGCGAAAAGCGAAGAGTCTGATAAAGTTTTGGGTCTTGACTCCGGGGCTGATGATTACGTCACTAAGCCTTTTTCACCAAAAGAATTGGTTGCACGCGTAAAAGCGCTGTTACGCCGTCAAACTCCAATTGAGGATACCGGGCCATTATCTGTTGGTCCATTGAGGCTGGATCCGCTTTCACACCGCGTTACTGCCATTTGGCCCAATATGGATCCTCAATCACTTTCACTAGGCCCTACGGAATATCGATTGTTGCAGTTTTTAATGGCCAATCCTGAAAGGGTGCATTCCAGAGCTAACTTGTTAGATAAGGTCTGGGGTAATGAGGTCTACATTGAAGAGCGCACAGTTGATGTTCATATTAAAAGGTTGAGGGCTGCTTTAGCTTCATCGGACTGTGATCGCTATATTGAGACTGTTCGGGGAAGTGGTTACAGAATTACTAAGATCCCTACCCAGACCTAATTAGCTTGGGGCTTCCAGGCGGGTTATCTACCCCAGCATCAAGATGCTCTAAGATTGTCGTATGTTATCCGTAATCACCCGTTTTTCCCTGCTCATTTCCCTGGGATTTCTTGCCGGCTATATCGCCTTAATTAATTTAGGCCCCCTATCTGGAATAGCGGCCGGAATCTTTGTTCTTGCTATTCCATTAATCTATTCCTATATTAATTTAGCGCGCTTAAGAAAATTTACGCTGACCGATTCCGTTGAGTCCATGCCATTGCCTAGCGGGTACTGGGAGGAGATTTTTTTCCGACTTCAACGTTTAGTCCGAAACCTTAAGCAAGAAATTAGGACAATAGAAAAACAGCACGATCGTTTTATTGAAGCATTCCAAGCTTCACCTAATGGCATCGTAATGCTTGATGATCAAGATCAAATTGATTGGTGTAATGCCATTGCTGAGCGTTTCTTTGATCTCAACTTTAAGCGTGATGCACTGCAAAGAATTAACTTTCTTATTCGCCGCCCCGAGTTTGTTCAGTATCTCTATAGGCGTCAATTTGAGGAGCCATTGTTACTTGAGCGCATGGGACCCAGCTCGAACCTCAGTCTGATGTTGCAAGCTTTTCCTTTTGGGGATAAACGCCATCTCTTGCTGATCCAGGATGTCACAGATTTACAAAAAGCAGATGCGATGCGGCGAGATTTCGTGGCTAATGTGTCTCATGAAATGCGTACCCCAATTACCGTATTGATGGGTTTTTTAGAAACGATGCAGTCGCTTGATCTGGATAAAGCACAGCAAAATCAGTATTTTGAGATGATGATGTCTCAGGCTCAGCGAATGAGGAGTTTGGTAGAGGACTTGTTAACCCTAGCCAATCTTGAGGCTAATACCTTACCAGCGCCAATGCAGGTAATTGATATTCCCACGATCATGGCACTCCTCAAGAATGATGCGGAAGCGCTTTCGCAGGGGCGCCACGCGTTTCATTTCAATGTCGCTAGCCAAAGCAATTTGATGGGCGAAGAGCGCGAGATTCTCTCGGCATTTGGGAATCTCGTTTCCAATGCGATTCGCTACTCTCCTGATGATGCTTCAGTCAGCGCAAACTGGAGTGTGAATAGCCTTGGTGAGGGTGAATTTTCTGTAACCGATACCGGGCCAGGCATTGCTTCAGAGCACCTCTCTCGATTAACTGAGCGGTTTTATCGTGTAGATAGAAGCAGATCTAGGGATACCGGAGGAACTGGATTGGGATTGGCGATTGTCAAACATATTGCTAATCGCCATCAAGCTCAATTGATTATTGAGAGCGCTCCTGGAAAGGGGAGTACATTTAAGTTGCGCTTTCCAAAAGAGCGCATTGTGGGTTAGAAGCGCTTTATCTGTTTAATCCTTCTTATCCTTCTTATCTTTTTTATCCTTCTTTTCCTTTTTATCTTTCTTCTTTTTGGATTCCTTAGGAAGCTTATCTAGTTGTCCATTGGCATAAAGACACCACACCTTAATTTCCTCGAGAAGCTCATTTAAATCCTCATAGGAGAGATTTTTGAAGTCTTGCAAGCCAATAGCGCCAGACTCTTGAAGCTGTTTAACAGCATCTTCATATTGGTAATTGCTCATGGTTTTCTGGGTATATGTTGTTAGAACGGGGAAATGTTAGCAAAGTAATATGACAAATCTAATATTTCTTGGTTCAGCGGTGATTTAATCTGGATCCGGAGAAATTTCTGAGCCATGCTTGATTCCCGTGATCCTGGCCAGCAATCTTTCAAGGGGGCCCCCGATCATAAGAGTGATCAGGATGGCAAAAAGAGAAAGGCCGCCAAGCATGAGCTCTCCAGCCCCGAAGGCTGCAGCTATGAGGGCGCAAGACCAAATACTGGCCGCAGTGGTAAGTCCGTGAACCCGCTGAGAGCTATGTTCCCGAATAATCACGCCAGCCCCTAGAAAGCCTAAGCCGGTAATTAATCCCTGTAGGACATGGCTTAGGGCTTGAACATCGACCACCCCCAAGCGACTGATCGACATAACCGCAGTCGCTGATCCAATCGCAACTAAGGAGTGGGTTCTGATGCCTGCGGATTTATGATGCATCCAGCGATTAAGCCCCAAAATGGTGCCTGCAAGGAGAGCTAAAAAAAGTCGGAGAATCATTCCGCTGTAGAGGTCAAAATATTCCATATAGTCCTTATTGCGATATTTCGAATACGCGTTTCATTAAATAATTTTTTTCACCTTAAGGCCAAGATACACTGCTGCACCTGCGAGCGCCATCAGGGTCATGACGATATAGAAGGATTCTTTTAGGCCTGGTAAGTCCTCCATATTCATCCCCATAATGCCAGTGAGCAGGGTCATTGGCAAAAAGATCACCGTCATCACAGACAAGACTTGTAAATTGCGGGCATTGAATTCTGCTACATGCGCCGCCTGCTCGTCCTGTAATACCTTGGCCCGATCGTAGAGGTTGGATATTTCTTGAACAAGATAGGACAGTAGATCTACGTCTTCATTTAATCTGAACTTATCATCTTCAGAGAACCAGTAGGGCAATCGTTTTTGTAGTCTATGCAAAGCAATCAGCTCTGGAGAGAATTGACGTCTTAGGCGACTACATTGAATTCGGATGCGCCCAAGATATTCATGTTCAGGTAATTCTTTTCCTTTGAGAAGAATTTCTTCTAAATCATCCATTGTTTCAGATAGACGAATTAGGAGTGTTCTTAAGTATTCTGCGCGCAGGTCAATCAGCTCATGGAACAACTCAATGGTTGAGCGGGGATTTAATAAACCATTTCTTAAGTCAAAACGTAATTTATCAGTTGTTCTCAGGGGGTTATTTCTAAGTGAAATCATGAGACGGGGAGTGAGAATGGCCCACAGAGTGCCCAGGCTTGAGTCACTATCGCCCTCGCCAAATTCTTGATGAAAATCATTCATCACCATGAGCAAGCAATCATCTAGCTTTTCAATGCGCTCAAGTCGGCTACGAGTAACCCCTTCATCAATCATTTCGACAACACGCTCCGGCACTAAGCCAGTGCTTCTGAGCCAGCGTTGTACTTGGGAATTAGAGAGATTCAGGTGTAGCCAAATCGATAACTTGGGATTATTTAATGCAATCGCAATGTCGACAAGGGGAATCTCATGGTTATTCCCCTCGTCAGTCATTGCCCAAGCAAATACAACACCGTTGACTGGAAAAGGATGGTTGTTTAATTCATTCACGGATGGTAGTTGTTTATGGCTAAAAGTTAAATGACTATCGCTCATTGTAAGGTGGCGACATTGCAATCGGAGTCATGACACCTCACTGTCTTATTTGACCTCTATGATCTAAACGTGAAAATTATTTTGATAGGGATTAGCATCTTTCTATAGGCGCCAATATTTTGTTAATAGGATCTACTTATGAAAAGTCTCATGATTGAATTTCTAGCCACATGGCACGAGGTGAGGGTGATCTATCGTAATCGGTATGCAAAACATCGACTCGGCAGTTAATTTTTTGGATTCCCTATTTTGATTGTGATGGGGTAGAAATATTTTGCGGCACGATCAATGGTCGAAAGCTAAAAGGACTCGACTCGTTGGCATTGACATGTATTTCGACGGCTTGCACATTCTCTGCTCCCATTACTTCTAGTCTATAAACATTCTCTATCAGCTTTCCCTTGCTATTACGAAGGGGCTGATCAATCTTCAGTTGGTGACTGTCACCATGGATGAGTAGGATTGGAATGGGGAGTTTTTCAGATTGCTCTTGAAGTAGCTCGATCGTATCTTTATACCCGCTAGAGGGGTTGATTGCCAGGTCCGGACTATAGAATATGTCCGCCTGAAATGCGAAAATGATTCCTGAATACTTCTTATCTTTCGCCACTTCATATGCGCGATGGATCCAGGCTAAATTTGCCTTATTTCGGGATGCATATTCTTGGTCGGATTCTTCATCTCGCCCCAGATTATTGTTTGAACCAGGTATATGCAGGCTGACAAAAAGAAAGCCAGCCTTGCTCCACATTGAATTTTCAACATAGCTTGAAAATTCTGGCATGACATCTGCCTGGCGTTGCAACTTTAATGAAGGCTTACCAAGACTATTGGCATTTAGAAATTGCGTAGAGCGTATGTATTCGAGTCGCTCTAGTGGGTTATATCCACCAGCCAATACACGATGACAGTCTGTCCACTCGTTATCGCCAATACTATAAATGAGCGGGGCTTTAAAAGAATTAAAGTAAGCAGCCATCTTTTTGACATGCTCATTAGTGCAGGGTGTGCTCCCAGATTTTGTATCACCAACAAATATAGAAAAGGCGGGTTTTTGTGTATCAATTGCGCTAATTAAACGCTCAAATCGTGGGAAGTCGGCGGGCTGGGAGTAGGGCATATCTCCTAAAGCCACAAATTTAAATGATTGTGAAAGTACGCTTCCTGCAAATAAAAATTGTGCGGCCAAAATGATGAGCCCCAGCCTGATTGCGCCAAATTGTGTAATGCCCATCAAAACCTCCAAGTTAAGCCAATTTCGGAGCGTGAGGCTCTCACGCCAACATTGCTGATCACAATGCCCATATTCTCGGCACTTTGCATATACGATAACCCGATATCAATATCCTCTGTTGGTGAAAAGATGGCTGCCAATAAGGCATAGTTGGTTAAATATTGCTCGTTACTGGGCGGGTTAGTGGTGAGCCCCACATCTAAAGCCAACTTAAACCCAGGGACCACTGTCCAAACTGGTGCTGCAGACAAAAAAATGATATTGGTGCGGTTGGGTGAGTCGCTCAACCCAATTAGATAATTAGTGTTGTAGAGAGACTTTGTGTATAGGGCGTTGATGTGTAGTTCAATGGGGTCCCAGTAACTTGACCCAATCAAGTTGAGTCCGTAGCTGGGAAGTCCGAGGCCCAATCCATGAACTTGTTGTTGCGGTGTCCCTGGCAGCCCAATGGTTGGCTTGATTGCCAGAGCCCATTTTCCATCACCGTCCTCGGCAAATCGCCATTTAATTGCGATGACTTTATTTGAGGCGGGTGAATAATTTCCGCGGGGACTCGCAAAGTAGGTGGCGCCCAAGGATAGCTCTGTGTTTTCAGCAATACCTCGAGTGTAAGTTAGTGGAAATGCTTTAGCGCTTCCTCCGCCAAAGTACTCCTCTCCCGGGGTGGAAATATCTACTGTGTTGGCTGTTCCGCCGCCGTGGCTGGCTGTTTTAAAGAAGTATTGCTCTATTTGGTTACGGTCTTTAGCAACCGTTCCAGCATCATCTGTATTCAGTGGCTCAAATGCGCAGACGAGCGCTGGTACCAATAGAAGCAGGAGGGCGATGAATCGCATAGCCAAAAAAATGCCATCTAAGTCAATGCTAGAAAGTAACTTACTAATGTGACGAATTTGAGTAAACGACTCTTCCTTGCTGCTTTGTCACAAAAGCTTCATTAAATTGAAACATATAGTTTTTAGTATCCATGCAAACTATCCCATCTTCATCAGTCCAGAGAGGATCACTCACCATGAAGCTAAAAACGAACTTATCTCAATTGTTTCGTCAGCCTGATGTCAAATCAGCTCTTCAATATATGGCGTCAGAAAAGCAGATCCATATGACTCCTGCTTGCTCAGTCAAATCAAAAGATAGACCTTTTTTAGTCGATCGAAAATATGCTTTGCAATTAGATGAAATTATTTAATACTGTTATTAATGACTCGCCCCTATAACATTCTCTTTTTGTGTACTGGTAATTCTGCGAGATCAATTCTTGCGGAAGCGCTAGCAACCACTTTAAGCCACGGGCGATTTATCGGCTATTCAGCTGGTGCGAAGCCCGTTGGGAAGGTCCATCCAATTGCTTTAGATCTCATCAGATCAATGGGCTATCCCTTGCAGTTAGCTCGGAGTAAGAGCTGGGATGAGTTTGGTCGCGAAGGTGCACCTCAGATGGATTTCATTATTACTTTATGCGATTCTGCGGTCGGAGAAAGTTGCCCCTACTGGCCCGGGCACCCATCGACTGCTCACTGGGGCTTTCCGGATCCCTCCGCTGTTGAAGCTGGAGACGAGGCGATGCTGTCCGCATTTAAGCAAGTGGAAATCGGTCTTCGCAATAGGATTGAGTTGTTGCTTGATTTGCCCATTGCTCAATTAGACCGCTCTGAGCTAAGGGATAGACTGCAGACCATTCATCATCGACTGAAGTTTACTAAGTAGTTTGGTGATTCCATGATCAAGACCTGTAATAATAGGCTGATTATTCCCTTGTGAATCTCGTATGTCAGTCACATTAAAAGTATCAAAATCTAAATTACGATCTCAGTCTGCTGAGAAGATTGCCACTCTTGTTCCAGTCGAATCATATCAACACTCAAAGCGCCCCAGCATTAAAAAACGCTTCAGTAATGGCAGGGCTTTACGTAAAAAGGTAAGCCATGTAGAACAGGGCATTTATACCCCACCCAAAGATCGAATCGGTCCGATTGAAGTTTTAGAAAACCAAGCTAAGCAACGCATTAAATCCCTTATCCCGATTCGTTATGAGCGAATGTTGCAATCGCCTTTCGCCTTTTATCGTGGGGGCGCCGCAATCATGGCGCAAGACTTGGCAATTCAACCCACTACTGATATTACGGTTCAACTTTGCGGTGATATGCATGTATCCAATTTTGGATTATTTGGTACCGCAGAGCATCGACTCGTATTTGGAATCAACGATTTTGATGAAACCCTGCCAGGAAGTTGGGAGTGGGATCTCAAGCGATTAGTTGCAAGTGCCGTAATTGCCTGTGAGGCGCTTGGTGGCAGCCAAGACCTTGGCAAAAAATTGGTTTACCGAATCAGCTCTGAATACCAAAAGCGTATGGCCCAGTATGCCCAGATGCCTTACTTGGATCTCGCCCAACAATTTATTGGTGAGAAGGATATCCGCAAACACTTCAATAGTGTTCATCAAAAGAAATTAGATGCCTATCTTAAGGAAACTAAAGGTCAAAACAATATTCAAGTTCTTGAGAAGCTAACCACCTTGGTTGGAAAAAATCGCAAAATTATTAATAAGCCTCCGCTGATTGATCATTTCGACAAGTCAATACATGGCATCCCAATGGCTGGTTTAGTTGAAAAAGCACTTTTCAATTACAGCTCAACTTTGCTGGCCGATCGACAGGTTTTATTCCAGCGATACAACTTGCAGGATTTCGCTGGAAAAGTGGTTGGCATAGGTAGTGTGGGAACCACTTGCATGGTTTTATATTTTGTCGGGGATAGCCCAAAAGACCCTCTTTTTTTGCAATACAAAGAGGCCCAAGAGTCTGTATTGACACCATACTTAGGTAAATCGGCCTACTCTAATATGGGTCATCGAGTTGTGGCAGGGCAGAGATTGCTTCAGGGTGCGCCAGATATATTTTTAAGCCCTGGATATATACAAGATGGCAGCATCAAAGTGCAGGAGTTCTATCTGCGCCAGTTAAGAGATATGAAAGGCGGTATTGATGTTGGTCCTGGGGGTGTTTCGCTTAAGAATTTCCCTGATTATGCAAAATTATTTGGTTGGGCTCTAGCCCTTGGTCATGCCCGCTCTGGGGATGCCGCCATGATCTCTGGGTATTGCGGCCAGTCAAAAGCCTTTGATGAGGCGATGTATCGTTTTGCCACGTCTTACGCTAAGCAGAACCAGGCTGATTACGAGGTGTTCTGTGATGCGGTAAAAAGCGGTCAAATTGAAGTGGCTAAGAAGAAGGCTGCACTTTAATTCTGAGATTTGATTGGATTACTGTCACATTACTGTCATTAAGAGTGTCCATATTCGATAGTTGCATCTTTAACCTCTCATTGACTGATTTGTGACTATGAATACCTCAAGCCTTACGCGCTTAGTTTCTTTTTTAATTTTGCTACTGAATTTAGGCTCTTTACAAGCGGCCGCGCTTTATCCAATTCAGAACGCAGAGATCCTAGCTGGATCACAGTTTGATATCAAAATAGAATTTGATGCTGTGACCTCGATTGAGAATGTGGATGTTCGGCTAAATAACATTCCAGCTGCCACCTCATTAAGAAAACCAGTTTCTTTTATTGCTAATGAAGCTGGGAAGGGTAGCTCCCTCATTTATCGCGATGTCCAATTAAATAAACCTGGAAAATATGTACTGACTGCAAAAGCGGGACAAGAAAATCTGAGCGTGAGCTGGGATGTCTATGCGAGTGGTCCGAGAAGGGTAAAGAATGTCATTCTATTTATTGGTGATGGCATGACGATTGCAAACCGAACATCTGCACGTGTTTTATCAAAGGGAATATCCGAAGGTAAATATCAGGGGAAGTTATCTTTTGATGACATGCCCAACACAGCGCTCATCGGCACATCTGGGTCGGATTCTCTGATTACTGATTCAGCCAATTCCATGAGCGCCTATACAACTGGGCATAAGACGGCAGTCAATGCGATGGGCGTGTACGTCTCGAGGGCTCCTGATAACTTATCTCATCCCAAGGTTGAAACGATTGCTGAGTTGGTCAAGCGCAAGACCAAAATGTCGGTAGGCATCGTGTCTGACGCAGAATTACAAGACGCCACACCCGGCGCAATGGTTGCTCATACACGTAGGCGAGCAGATAAACCATACATTGCCGACCAATTATTAGCCAGTGGCGCGGCAGTCATTTTAGGCGGTGGATCAGCATACTTCTATCCACAGTCAAATCCGGTATCAAAGCGCAAGGATGAGAAAAATCTAGTCGAGCAGTTTAAGAAAGATGGGTACGAAGTTGTATTTACTAAGGATGGGTTGAAAGCAGCAAGCAATGCTACTTCTACCAAAAAGCTCTTTGGCGTTTTTCATCAGGACAATATGGATGGATCACTGGATCGTTTCTTTTTAAAGAAAAATACGGTTGAACAGTATCCCGATCAACCTGATTTAACAGATATGACGAAGTCAGCGATCAGCATTCTCTCTAAAAATCCCAATGGCTTCTTCTTGATGGTAGAGGCAGCCTTGATTGATAAATTTAATCATCCATTGGATTGGGAGCGCGCAGCTTTTGACACCATTATGTTGAGTAATGCCGTACAAGTCGCCAAGGATTTTGCTAAGACCCATCCTGACACCTTAATTATTGTGACTCCAGACCATACCCATAGCGGATCTATTAGCGGCGTTGTTAATGATGCCAAGCCTGGCCCTCTAAGGGAAAGGGTGGGAGTTTATGCCGATGCAGGCTACCCAAATTACCCCAAGGCCAATATTGAGGGTTACCCCGATCAAATTGATGTCTCTAAGCGCTTAGCTTTTTTCTATGGCAACTATCCAGATCATTATGAGACTCTACATCCTAAGTTAGATGGGACTTTCAAGCCTGCCATTAAGAATGATAGCGGTCAATACATTGCCAATCCAAAATACATTCAAATGCAAGAAGACTCTATTCATGTGGGTGGCAATCTTCCGTCGCATCAGGATGTTGGTGTCCATACGGCAGATGATGCGGTATTAAACGCTATGGGGCCAGGTTCCGAAAAATTCCGCGGATTCATGGATAACACCGAAGTTTTTAAAGTAATGGTTCAATCTCTGGGGCTTAGCCAAAAGTAATTTATGTTTATTTATAGCAATATGGAATCGTTCAATAATATTAATTTAATTTCTCTGGCCGATAGCGCCGTAAGCCTTTCAGTCGCCTTCATACTTGGTGGCTTCATTGGTTTTGAGCGTCAGTATCGACAGCGGACAGCAGGTTTGCGAACCAATATCTTGGTCGCTGTGGGTGCGGCCATTTTTGTTGATGCGGCTAATCGCCTAGTAGGACATGAAGGGGCCGTCCACGTCATGGCCTATGTCATCTCCGGAATAGGTTTTCTTGGGGCCGGCGTCATCATGCGAGAGGAAGGTAATATCCGAGGAATTAATACGGCCGCAACCTTATGGGGATCAGCTGCAGTGGGGGTTTGTGCTGGAGCGGATTTGATCTTAGAGGCAGTGCTTGCCACCTTTTTTGTTTTAGCGGCGAATACTTTGTTGCGCCCCGTAGTTAGTTTAATTAATAGACAGCCTTTAGATACCCAATCTGTAGAGGTTACGAATTCCGTTTACATCATTACTCCAAAACATTCTCAAAAACTGGCTCTGAAACAATTTATTGACACCCTAGAGGCGGCCGGGTATCAAGCCCAGGATGTCGAAGTTCATCAATTTGGAAGTGAAGATGTTGAGATTCAGGCGGTATTGACCACATCAGCAGTAGAGGGTGATCAGATGGATGCCTTGATTGCAAGGCTTGCCGCAATGGATTTTGTAAATCAGGCATTTTGGAGTCCAAGCACAACGGACTAAAGGTATTTGAAGCCTTGTCTTCATCCTGAAATATTTGAAGTTCAATATTCGGCTGTGAATACCATTATCCAAAATCAACATTCTGTCATTACCTGCCCGAATTGTCGTGGCCATGAAATCCTGGAGATTCCCCGCGGTTCCTCTCAGCACCTGTATCGTTGCCCATCCTGTAGCACTATTTTGAAGCCCAAGTCTGGCGACTGTTGCATCTTCTGTAGTTTTGGTAGCTCAGATTGCTCGAGTTCTGAGCAGAATTTAGCGGCTTAGACTTATTTCAGCAAGGAAACTAGTAGACTGGCAGATCTTTTCACAAATATGTCATGATAATTTCATAAAATAGACATATTCATTTAAGCGCAGGGCTATTGGAACTATCTTGGCTTCATATAAAGGCGTCCCCGAAATAAATGCATCGGACCTAGTGGCCGCCGTGGACTTGGGCTCGAATAGTTTTCGGATGTTGGTTGCCCAAGTTGTGCACACCCCATCTGGTACCCAACTACGTCCTATTGACACCCTTAGGGAGTCTGTACGACTTGCAGCAGGCCTGACCGACAACAAGTTATTGGGTAACGATGCCTATCAGCGTGGCATTGCTGCGATCCGTCGCTTTGGTGAGCGGATCCGAGGTTTTGATCCCTCCAAAGTTCGTGCAGTTGCCACCAATACATTGCGCGTTGCCAAAAATGCACCTAACTTTGTTCGTGACGCTGAAGAAGCTCTAGGTTTTCCAATTGAAATCATTGCTGGTGTTGAGGAAGCGCGTTTAATTTACATTGGCGCTGCACACGAGGTTCCAGCAGTACATGGCAATCGCCTAGTTGTCGATATTGGTGGCGGATCTACCGAGCTCATTATTGGCAAAGGATATGAGCCAAAGCTCATGGAAAGTCTTTATATTGGTTGTGTATCCCATAGCCTTCGTTTTTTCCCTAGGGGCAATATTGATTCACATGCTTTTAAAGAGGCTGAGCTAGCTGCGCGCCGTGAGATTCAAGTAATCTCTGGCGCTTATTTAAAGAGTGGGTGGAAGCAAGTGATTGGTTCTTCAGGCACTGCCCGTGCGTTAGCAGAGCTGATTGCTGATAACGACTTTAATGGACAGGCTGATGGCCTCACTATGGGTCGAGTGAATGGCTCCAGTGGTTTAATCACACGTGATGGCTTAAGAGCCATGAAAAAACATCTTCTGAAGTACGAGCATGTTAGTCAGGTAGAGTTATTGGGCCTCAAGGATGATCGTCGCTCTGTCTGGCCCGGAGGCCTTGCGATCATGATTGCAGTCTTTGATGAGCTTGGTATTGAGAGTATGGAAGTGACTGATGCCGCGTTGCGTATCGGCGTTCTATATGATCTATTGGGCCGCTCTCAACATGACGATATGCGTTTTGTCACTGTCGAGCAATTTATGCAGCGCTATGCTGTCGATCGAGAACAGGCTAAGCGAGTTGGTAATTTAGCGGCTGAGTTTTTGGCTCAGCTTCCAAAGCCAGATGCAGAAAGTAGGGCGGACAATATCGCCTTATTGCAGTGGGCCGCAAATCTACATGAAATTGGTTTATCGATTTCTCATAACGGATATCACAAGCATTCAGCCTATATTGCAGGAAATGCCGACATGCCTGGATTCTCAAAGAATGATCAGGCGCGACTGGCTGCCTTACTGATTGGTCATACGGGTAAATTAGGAAAGCTGGCCAATAACGCCAGTTTCTCTGATTGGCGCATGTTGTTCTGTTTGCGACTTGCTCAAGTGCTATGCCGTGGACGGAGTGATGGAAGTTTGCCTAAAGTAAAGGTATCGGAGCATGATGGCTCTTACTTAATCAGTCTTTCGCATGCTTGGACTAAGGAGCATCCGTTAACGGAATTTAGTCTACAAAAAGAAGCGGCCGAATGGGAGCGTATCGGCCGACCTTACAGCGTTAGCTTGAAATAATCCTAGAGACCTAAAAAATGCTTCGCGTAGCGTGGATTGATTTCTGATAAACGCAGCATAGTTAGAACGTCTGCTGTATTGAAGTCTGGATCCCAGGCCGGAGCACTACAAATTTTTGCCCCTAATTTAAGGTAACCCTTGATCAAGGGCGGCGGCTCCACCTCTAGGCCACCATTGAGGCGATCCAACGGTAAAGGTAGGCGTGGAAAAGCGTGGTTTTCTACTGGCGCCATTTGATCGTTACTAAGAGAGTTATAAAGGCTAGCAGCAAAGTGACCTCCATCCGCCATAGGAATGCTTGCGCAGCCGAGCATGATTTCATAATCATGTTTTTGCATATATTGAGCCAGACCGCTCCAGAGTGCCATGATCACTGCGCCAGAGCGATAGTCCGCGTGAACACAAGATCTGCCCAACTCAACCATTTTAGGGCGCAAATGATTTAAACGCGATAAATCAAATTCAGAATCGGAATATAAACGCCCAATTTCGGAAGCTTTGTGAGGGGGCAATACGCGATACGTTCCTACAACCTTTAGTGATTCTTGGTCGCGAATAAGTAAGTGGTCGCAATAAGCATCAAACTCATCAATATCTAAGTTTTCTGCATTTTTGGGCAAGTTAGCGCCCATTTCTTCGGCGAATACCTTGTATCGCAAGCGCTGCGCCTCTTTAATCTCACTGGCATTGCTGGCCCATGTAATTTGAAGTGCAGGGCGTTTTGACTTGGCTACTGCCTTTTCAAGGGCGACCGGCTCTTGAATGCTTAACTCAGTACGCGTTCTCGTAGCAAACTTTTTCCCAAATAATTTTTTAGCCATCTTCTTAGAAAAGAGCTTTTTAATAACTTCTGTTTTGTTTTTATTCTTCTTCTTTGGCTTACCCTCAAAGCGTGAGTTGAAGATATCGAATGCGCCTAAGGGGTTTGGAATGTCAGACATAGTTTTCCTTTATTAATTCTTCTGATGTTAGAAGTGCTGTATTACCAATTCATGACAAGTGGCGTGCAGATAGTGATCCAAAGTAGTGCTGCAATTAGCAGGGCCAACATCACCGCAGCTGATCCAAAGTCCTTTGCTCTTTTGGATAGATCATGGTGATCAAATGAGATGCGATCGATAGCTGCCTCAACGCTCGAGTTCAATAGTTCAACTACTAGAACCATCACTATTGAGACGATCAAGACGCATTTTTCAAGAGGGCTAATTGGCAGAAACAGTGCTACTGGGGTAAGCAATACAAGTAGTGTCAGTTCCTGTCTAAATGCACTTTCTTCCTTAAACGCGTAAACAATCCCGCACCACGAGTTTTTGGCTGCATGCCACGCCCTAGTAACCCCACGATTCCCTTTATGGGGATTTTGTTTAATGTTGTAAGGGGTAGTCAAAATAAGGCCTTAAGCTAGAGCAGTCACATGAACTTCGGGTGATGGGACGGGCTTGAGGTGATTAACAAATTGCTCGGAAGCTGCTCTCCAGGAGAATTTCTCGGCATGCTCTCTAGCTAATTCACGAGGGATTTTGAGAGCCTGCATGCAAGCCTCACGCAAATCCTCATTCATTGCGCCTGCAGGTGACTTACCTAGGACATCTATTGGGCCTGTAACTGGATAAGCCGCAACAGGGGTGCCACAGGCCATTGCCTCAAGTAACACCAGGCCAAATGTGTCCGTTTTGCTGGGGAAGACGAATACATCAGCTGCTGCATAGACTTTGGCTAATTCATGTTGCTGTAAAACTCCGAGATAATTAATGTTGGGATATTTTTCTTTAATGGCGGCCATTGCTGGACCATCACCAACAACCCATTTGGAGCCCGGTAGGTCAATCTCTAGAAAAGCATTGATATTTTTTTCAACAGCAACTCGACCAACATACAAAAAAATTGGATGGGCGGTATTAAGCGCCTTGGAATCTTGCATTTTAAAAATATCCAGATCTACACCTCTAGACCACAACACCACATTATTTAAGCCGTATTTTTCTAGATCATCTTTAACTACGATAGTTGGCGCCATCACTGCCATGGAGGGCCCATGGAACCAGCGTATGAACGCGTAGGTAATAGCGAGTGGAATTCCAGTACGGGCTTTGACGTACTCCGGAAAGCGGGTGTGATACGCGGTCGAAAACGGAAGTTTATTTTTGACCGCATAGGAGCGGGCAGATAATCCTAATGGACCTTCTGTAGCAATATGCATAGCATCTGGCGCAAATGCTTTAATTCTGCGGGCAACTTCTTTCCCTGGAAAAAGTGAGAGTGCGATATCGGGGTAGGTAGGGCAGGGAATAGATTTAAACCCATTTGGCGTAATCATCTCCACTTCATGACCCATGCTAATTAATTCGGCGCGAGTTTGTTTGAGTGTTCTCACAACGCCGTTCACTTGCGGATCCCATGCATCGGTGATGATCATAATTTTCATGCGCTAACCTCTTTGATAAGTGTTTCAATTGCGGGTTGGAAGGGGATTTCAGAAGCTTGGACTGGATCGCCTTTAATCTGAGTCCAATAAATAATTTTGAGTTCGCCAGTAGTGGTCTCAACTAGAGCTGAGAGACTTTCAACCCAGTCACCATCGTTGCAATACAACAGGCCATCAATCTCACGGATTTCTGCCTTATGGATATGGCCGCATACGACTCCATCACAATTACGTAAGCGCGCCTCTCTAGCCATAATGTGTTCAAAGTCGGCGATATAACTCACCGCATTCTTAACTTGATGCTTGAGGTATTGAGAAAGGGACCAGTATTGGAGGCCCATCTTTACGCGCAACATATTGAAGTAGCGGTTGATATACAGGATGAAGGAATACATTGAGTCGCCAACATAAGCAAGCCATTTGGCATATTGCATGACTCCATCAAATAGATCGCCATGGGTGACCCAAAGTTTGCGACCATCTAAAGTGGTATGAATAACCTCTTCCTCAACCTTGATATCACCAAAGGACATGCCAAAGTATTGCCGGGCACTTTCATCATGGTTACCTGGAATATAAATTACCTCAGCACCTTTACGGGCCTTGCGTAGTAACTTTTGTACAACATCGTTGTGAGCCTGTGGCCAGTAGAAAGATCTTCTCAGTCTCCAGCCATCGATGATGTCACCAACTAAATAAAACTGATCAGCTTCATTATGTTTTAAGAAATCGAGGAGGTAGTTAGCCTGACACCCCGATGTTCCTAGGTGTACATCCGAAATCCAGATAGCTCTGTAGTGCGTCATGAGTAAGCATTAAGCCTACTCATGATGTAATCCTCGTGACACATTTAAGTCAGTTTGATGACTTGATTTATATTGATACTTGCTTATGAAAAAATCTTCCCAAAATCACAAAATAAATGAGACGCCAATAATCTTGCGTATTTGGGTGTGGACTCAAATTTGGGTTCATGTCATGTGCGGCGTCTGTACCTTGTCACTTGTATTTCCGTTTTTAGATCGCAGAAATAAACATCGAGCGATCCAGAAGTGGTCAAAGCATCTTCTGAGAATATTCAATATTGAGCTTATCGTGCAAGACGGCGCATTGCTCGGAAACATACCTCACTTAATTGCCGCAAACCATATTTCTTGGTTAGATATCCATGTGATTAATGCGTTTAAGCCTATTTGTTTTGTTGCCAAGTCTGAGGTAGAAGGGTGGCCAATATTTGGCTGGATGGCTAAACAACTTGGCACGCTATTTATTAAAAGGGATAGCGCGCGCGACGTAAGGCAAGTAGTGAATCAGATGGCGGAGGTATTGAAAGCCGATTCCGTCTGTATTTTTCCTGAGGGAACATCTACGGCAGGTGAAAGTGTGCTGCCCTTTAAGCCCAATCTTTTTGAGACTGCGATTTTGGCCCAGACCCCTGTTTTTCCGCTTGCGCTTCAGTATTTATCGAAAACTACCGGAAATAGAAGTGAATCTCCCGCTTTTATTGGCGAAATGGGCCTTTTGGAGTCTATGTCTAACATCATTAAAAACCGCGCTTTGGAGGCGAAAATCACCATCCTGCCGGCATTTCCCTGGTCTCAGCAGACAATAATCCCTGCTGATCGAAAGCAAGTGGCGAGCTATTGCGAGAATTTCATTGCCAAAACCCTAGAACAGCAAATGTAATAAAAATGTCATATCCTTGAGATACAAAGAAAGTATTGATTTAGGGGATGAAATGACTTCAAAACATCAAGAGATGGCTGAATGGTATCAGCGTGCTCAAGAAGAAATCTTGGATAGTATGGATGAAGAGCTCGAAATGGAGCTCGATGATGATCGCCTATCTCAGGATGGTGGTAGTGGTTCTGTTATTCCTCGACATATTTATTTCAAGGAACTTTTCCGTTTGCAGGGCGAGCTAGTCAAGTTGCAGGACTGGGTCGTTGAAAATAAACTCAAAGTGGCTGTTTTATTTGAAGGTCGTGATTCTGCCGGTAAGGGCGGTGCAATTAAGCGTATTACACAGCGACTGAACCCGCGAGTGTGCAAGGTGGTTGCATTAAACGCCCCAAGCGAACGAGAAAAGACTCAGTGGTATTTTCAGCGTTACGTATCAAATTTACCTGCTGGCGGTGAAATAGTCTTGTTTGACCGCAGTTGGTATAACCGTGCTGGCGTAGAAAAGGTCATGGGATTTTGTACTGATGATGAGTACGAAGAGTTTTTGCGTACAGTGCCAGAATTCGAACGCATGATCATCAGATCCGGGATTATTTTAATCAAGTATTGGTTCTCGATTTCTGATGATGAGCAGTACAACCGCTTCATGATGCGTATTCATGATCCGCTCAAGCAGTGGAAGCTGAGTCCTATGGACTTAGATGCACGTCGCCACTGGGAGGCCTATACCAAGGCAAAAGAGACCATGCTAGAGCGTACGAATATCCCTGAAGCGCCATGGTGGGTGGTTGCGGCCAATGACAAGAAAAAAGCCCGCCTCAATTGCATCACCCATTTGCTTGATCAGATCCCATACAAAGAAATTAACCACCCTGAAATTACTTTGCCTGCTCGTGTCCATAACCCAGACTACTTGCGTGGACCAGTGCCCCCTGAGATGTATGTGCCCGAGGTATATTGAGCTTCTCTAGAAAGTGTTAATCTCTTATAGACATTAGGGGATTAATACATGAAGTTACATGAATCGATTACCAACCGGGAGTTCAAGCTCCTGATTAAGCCTAAAGGCTTGGATAGACGTCGCAAAATTACTGAATTAAGTGATCAAATCCTGGCTTTCTGCAAAAAGAGCAAAGTGGATTTTTTCCACTTAGACAACGCGACTACCGGTCTTCGCAATATCTACTTTTACGATACACCCGGGGAAGATTTTCGTCGTAACAATGTTATTTTGCGAGTTCGCGAATCCCGTCAAAATATTTGGGTGGACGATTGGTGTGAGGTAACACTCAAATGCCGGTCACATGATCTTCTCGAGTCCTCCAATTTCAATCCCAGTCCTAAGAAGAAAATTAAATCGAGACTACGTTTAAAGGAGGAGATACTGCGCGGTGATGAAGTTGGCTCCAAGCGATCCATCTACTCCAACAATGCAATTTTAGATTCGGTGCCTTTGGATAATTTATTTGATCGATCCTTGGCTAGTGTTGGTAGCTTTTTTCCTGGAATCGCAGATCTGAAGATTGATAAAAAATTACCACTACGTATTGTTGGTGGAAGTACAAATAAAATTCTAGAGGCTTGCTTGCCAATAGGAAATTTGGTTTTTGGGGATGGAGTCCAGGCTCATTGTGATATTGCAATCTGGATGAAAGGCGTAGGCGAACCAATTGTTGGTGAATTAGCGTTCTCTTATCGTGTGAATAATGAAAATCGCTCGCAATCAAAAGCCCATAAGCGTGCTGATAAATTCTTTAAGAAACTTCAATTAGAGTTAGCCGACTGGTTGGAGATAGGCAGCACTAAAACTGCCTTGATTTATGGGAAGCCGGAGTGAATCTAGAGTCGACTGAATTAGTCTCTGCGGCTAATTCACCAACACTGTACGATATTTTTTTACAGTTTTTAGCTATTGGCGCTATCAGCTTTGGTGGTGGAATTATTGCCTATGAACGCATTCTATTAGTGGAAAAGCGTCGATGGTTATCGCCAGATGAGTTCATGGCTTATCTAGCAATTAGTCAAACGATGCCTGGGTTGAATTCAGTCAATATGGCCGTTCTGGCGGGAGATCACCTACGGGGTGCTCGAGGTGCAATTGCTGCAACGATTGGTTTGATTTTTCCTGGTAGCCTCTTTGTGCTGGGTATTGGTATTTTGTATTCCAGCGCAGCCGACCATCCCCTAGCCAATTTGATTTTGATTGGAATCGCAGCGGCCGCTAGCGGCTTGCTTGCGGCGATCACTTACCGAATCGGTGAGGATAGCTGGCGTCATCTTAAATCGATCCTCATTATTGTTGCCACCTTCTTGCTGATGAGCATTGCGAAATTATCTTTGCCTTTAGTTCTCGTAATTATGGCCCCCATCGCGGTATACCTTTATCGACCCACCAAGAGCGCATGAGTCTTTTAATACATCTTGCCCTTAGCTTTGCGCTGCTCTCAATTTTGGCGGTAGGAGGAGGTACGGCAGTGTTGCCGGAGATGCAGTCATTACTAGCCCATCAATTTGCTATAGACCACACTCAATTTGTGCATATTTACAGTATTGGTCAATTGGCGCCCGGACCCAATATGCTGATGGTATTGGTCATTGGCTATAAATTGGCGGGTCTGATTGGTGCTGGAGTTGTTTTACTTTCCTTCTTTCTGCCTTCTAGTGTTCTCTGTTTTTATATAGGCAGACTGTGGAATCGCTTTGGCGAGAGCCCTTGGAGAAGGGCTATTCAAAATGCCCTGGAGCCAATCTCTCTTGGTTTAATGGCTTCTGGCGTATATGCGGTAGGGAAGGCGTCTATCGTCAGTCCCATTACCTTAGTGCTTGCATTAATCACCTTCTACCTCATTCTCAAAACAAAGTTAAATCCTGTTTTCCTCATCTTGGGTTCGGGTGTGATTGGTGCATTGGCAATGCATTACTGGTAATCGGAGTTAGCTCCTAAAAGGCGCCCCTCAATCCCACCATAAGACTTCTGCCCGGTTGTGGCGCATAAAGTCTCACTGCCATTGGTGTTGTGGCATATCGAATCTGCTCATTGAGTAAGTTCTTTAAGTTCGCATACACAGTCCAGTTCACATCCTTCACTCGCTCTGTATAAGAGATCCCAGCGTTTAACAGGTTATATGCTGGAGCAGGGCCTTGTTCCCAGTTTGCTAATCGATTCTGTTGGTAGCTATAAATGTAAGTTGCATTGGTAAGCCAGCCATTGCGCTGATGAGCGACTTCAGCGCCTAGGCGCGGAGCAGGCTGCAATGGTAGATTGCCACCCGCATCAAAAGTGCCTTGGGAGGCATCACCAAATACTCGACCACCTAGACCTGTTTGATTCCAGTTATATGTGAGTTCACCTTCAATTCCTTTAATGGTGGCGGCAGCTTGCTGCGCAGTGACAACGTTAAATCCATTGCCATCTTGCCCGCCGTTGTTGATAACGCTACCCGTGTAGTACCCATAAATATAGTTATTAAATCGATTGGCATAGATACTTGCCTTGCTTCGCATTAACCCACTCGTTTTTTGTACATTGAATTCGAGATTATGTGAGGTCTCTTTTGTGAGATTAGGGTTGCCAATATCAAAGGTTGCAGTAGATTCATGCGCGCCATAGGAATAGAGTTCTTGGGCGCTTGGAGCGCGTTGTGAAACTGTGTAGGCCACTCCAGCTCCATATCCCTGTAAGAAATTCCATAAGCCACCCGCAGAGTAAGACATCAGGTTGAATTTGCGATTCTGCAGGGTAATGCTGGGCGTGGTTCCAGTAGGATCAATTGTGGGCTGAGGCTCTAAAGTGGTTCCTAAATTGGGATTCTTGGCTACATTGTTATACCTAAGTCCCAGGCTTCCTTGTAAGGAATTCCATTTGCCTTCCTCAATCCAAAATAAGGCATTGGAATTAGTCTTTGTTGGCGGAACAATCGCGTAGCTTCCAGACCCAACTTCTGTAGCATTAAGTGAAGCCGCGGAGAATTGCGCTCCGAAAGTACCTTTCCATCCAACGACAGGATTATGTGCTAGCTCAAAGCGGGCCTCATTAGCAATATTTTTCCAGATCGAAGCTGCTCCACCGGAACTATTAAATTCAGTATGGTTGTAATTCGAATTGGCGGCGCTCAATTTAAATGAGGAGAATCCTTCAAATGGGTCACGCGTTTGATGTTGAAGGTCGTAGCGATTCTGCGACTGATTAATAGACCCACCCTCAGGGGTCGGAATGCCATAGTTATTATTTAATCGTTCTACAGATACTCCGGTGTAAGCAGATTCTCCAATATAGGAGACCCCAAATCCTAAGTTGTTTTGATTGCTAAAGGAGTTGGGTAACTTGCCGCTGTAATTATTTCCACCGTTGCCCCCTGGAGGTACTGTCCAGCCCCCTGCAGGCTCACCTTGCGATTGTGTTGAGTTACCCGGTATACGGTAATTATTCGCATTGTTAATAGCGGTATCTACGTGAACAGCAACAGAACCAAAGGCACCATCTACTTCGACTGCTCCAGCCCTGCCATTGTTTACTGTTTCATAGCTGGTATTAATGGCTCCCGTAGGCCTATCAGGCAGGTTGGTCAGGATGCGATCATTGACTACGTTGACGAGTCCACCGCTTGAGCCGGATCCATAGAGTAGGGCGGCTGCACCGCGCAAAATTTCTACTTGATGGGCATTTTGCATATTGTTTCCAACGGCGTGATCTTGTGAGATGTTAGATACGTCACCAACTGATAGACCATTTTGCAAAATTTGCACTCGAGAGCCTTCAAGACCCCGAATGACTGGTCGAGAAGATCCGGCGCCGTAGCCTGTTGCCGCAACCCCTAATTCATTGGCGAGCGTGGCGCCGAGTGTTGTCCCAAGCTTATTCAGTAGCTCATCGCCTTGCAAAATCTTTGTTGGCGTCAAAATGCTTTGAGTTGCTTCCTGAGAGCCTGTCGCAGTAATTTCTAAGTTTGGGGTCGCTGATTGAGCGGTGGCAACTGAGCTTAGCAAGCCCGAGATAAGGGCAAAAATCAGTTTTTGCTTGCATAAAAAATGATGGGGGTGCTGCATCGTGAAGCCTTCATTCTGAAAAGTATCCCCAGTAAAGTGGAGGTACTCAATAAATCGGTAGGCCAAGCATTGGCTTGGCATGATTAAAGATTACAGAATGAGGTTGGGTGGAGCTCTAGATTGGTAAAGCCCAATGGGAGCACGGGCAGGCGAAGCGTCGTTCGTGGCGACTTGTACTTCATGAAAGAAGTTGGCGTCAATTACTGACCTAGGAGTTGAGGTGATGAAGCCGGCCAGTGTGAGCGCATCTAATAGATGGCAACTAACAGCGCTATGACCGAGGGTAGGGGCTTGATCTACACAGCTAAGTTGGATGTTTTGATGATGGATGCCTGAGTGTGAAATGCCGTGGGCAAAGCCAACCCAGTGGGTGCCTAATAAGCTAATCAGCAGAAAACCGAGGGCGATAACCCCTGTTATTTGCTTTCTGAATTTGCTTAAAAATAAGGCTTCCATCCTCCGAATCTTACAGTATTTGCCCTTCTAGGCCATCTCGGTGTAGAATATCGATTCCGTCGGAGTGTAGCGCAGCCTGGTAGCGCACCTGCTTTGGGAGCAGGGGGTCCAAGGTTCGAATCCTTGTACTCCGACCACTTTCCCCTCAGTTTTACGAATTTTAGTCCCAGTACATACTGCCTATAGCTCAGCTGGATAGAGCAACGCCCTTCTAAGGCGTAGGTCGCACGTTCGAATCGTGCTGGGCAGGCCACCCCCTCCACATTCCTGCATTTCCCGCTTCTTTTGCCCCTATTGAGGGATATTCATACTATTCATTTTGATATCTATGGATATACTAGTGTGGACATTTTGATGTTTATAGACAATAGGAGACATTCGTGAAAAGTAAAAAACTCAGTACAAACTGTTTAATCGCCGCATCATTGTTGATGGGCGCTGTAAACGTGAACGCCGCAAGCCAGACTTTGGATAAAATTAAATCTACTGGTGCGGTAACCATGGGTGTTCGTGAATCGTCTATTCCAATGTCTTACACCACTGGTGATAGCCGCTTTGATGGCTATCACGTTGAGATCTGCCGTATGATTTTGGCTGATGTAAAAGATAAGTTGGGTTTGAGTACTTTGCGCATTAACTATCAACCCGTTACATCACAGAACCGCGTGCCTTTGGTTCAAAATGGCACGGTAGATATTGAGTGCGGTACGACTACCAATAACACTGCGCGCGCCAAGGATGTTGGCTTTGCTAATACCCTTTACGTTGAAGAAGTTCGGATTGCGGTGAAGGCCAACTCTGGCATTACTTCAATCTCTCAGTTAGCTGGAAAAAAGGTTGCCACAACTACGGGTACTACTTCCGTACAGTTGCTGCGCAAACATGAAAAAGCTAACGGTGTGAATTTCGAAGAAGTATTTGGCAAAGATCATGCTGACAGCTTCTTATTGCTTGAGTCTGGTCGTGCCGATGTTTTTGTAATGGACGGTTCAATCCTGGCTGGAAACATTGCGAACTCCAAGAATTCAAAGGATTACAAGATTGTGGGTGAGGTGCTTGCAACTGAGCCTATCGCGATCATGGTTCCTAAGAACGATCCTGAATTTAAGGCTGCTGTGAATGCTGCGATTGCTAAGATTGTGGCTAATGGCAATATGCCTAAACTCTGGAATAAATGGTTTTTAGCTCCAATTCCACCAAAGAATATTGTTGTAGGTCTTGAATTGTCTCCAGCAACTAAAAATGCATGGGCCAATCTCAACGATAAGCCTGCTGAAGATTACAACAAGAAATAAGCTGCATTCACTAAATACGAGTTAATAATATGTCTTTAGATTTAGGTGTTTTTTGTAAGAACACCTTAGATGGAGAAGTGGTAGATCACTGCTTCTCCGCTCTTTTTGGCTTAGCCCAGAATAGCGATCCAAGCTATCTAGACTGGCTGATGAAGGCTTGGGGTTGGACTTTGGCTGTAGCTGGTCTTGGTTTGACTATCGCCTTGATTTTGGGTGCAGTGATGGGTACGCTGCGTACTCTTCCAAATACCACTTCACTCAATAGATGGCTTATTCGTATTTCTACTGCTTGGGTGGAGTTATTTAGAAATATTCCGATCTTGGTTCAAGTGTTTCTTTGGTATCACGTGATCCCATCTTTTGTGCTGCCCCTAAAGTCTTTGCCATCCTATTGGTTGGTAAGCATTGCTCTTGGATTTTTCACATCTGCCCGTATTGCGGAGCAGGTTAGAGCGGGGATTCAGGCCTTGCCCAGTGGGCAAACAGCTGCCGCAACTGCATTGGGCTTAACCACTGCGCAGAGTTATCGCTATGTCATCCTGCCAATGGCATTACGAATAGTGATTCCACCTCTAACGTCTGAGAGTATGAATTTAATTAAAAACTCCTCAGTTGCCTTTGCGGTTTCTGTGCCAGAGTTGACCTTATTCGCTATGCAAGCTCAAGAAGAAACATCTAAGGGTGTTGAAATCTACTTGGCAGTAACGTTCTTATATGCTCTATCAGCATTTGCAGTTAACCGAGTGATGACTCTGATTGAAAAACGCAGTCGCATTCCCGGTTTTATTGTCTCTAATGATGCAAGCTTGGCTCACTAAAGGTTGATGATATGTTGAGCTTAGATCTGAGTTTTTATAATTGGGAATTATTTACCAACTACATTCTGAAGGGCTTGCTCTTTAGCGTTCAGTTAACTGTTTTTGCAACGGTAGGCGGCATCCTATTTGGGACCTTCTTAGCCCTGATGCGCTTGTCTGGTAGACCAGCATTGGTTTATCCAGCCACCTTTTATGTGAATACGATGCGGTCCATTCCCCTGGTGATGGTCATTCTTTGGTTTTTCTTGCTGATTCCAATGTTAATTGGTAGGCCAATTGGCGCAGACCTTTCTGCCACGATTACCTTCATTGCATTTGAAGCGGCATTTTTCTCGGAGATTGTTCGCGCTGGTATTCAGTCTGTGCCAAAAGGCCAGACCTATGCGGGGGAGGCCTTGGGTATGACTTATGGCCAGAACATGCGTCTTGTAGTTTTACCCCAGGCCTTTAGAAACATGATCCCAATTTTTATGACCCAGACGATTGTTTTGTTTCAAGATACGTCTTTAGTCTATGCAATTGGCGCATACGACTTACTCAAAGGATTTGAGATTGCCGGTAAAAATTATGGCCGTCCAATTGAAACCTATATCTTGGCAGCAGCCACTTATTTTGTAATTTGTTTCTCGCTTTCCAAGGTGGTGCGCAAGATTCAAGCTAGAGTCGCCATTATTCGCTAATCTCATCCAGTGCAAATTAAATAGATCATCATGATTGAACTTCAAAATGTTTCCAAATGGTATGGCTCATTTCAGGTATTAACTGATTGCTCCACATCGATTAAAAAGGGTGAGGTTGTTGTGATTTGCGGCCCTTCAGGTTCCGGTAAATCTACCCTGATTAAAACCATTAATGCTCTTGAGCCTTTTCAGGCTGGCGAGATTTCGGTTGATGGAATTGCCTTACATGATCCCAAAACCAATTTACCTAAACTACGCTCACGTGTGGGCATGGTTTTCCAGCACTTTGAGTTGTTCCCACACCTCAGCGTTACCGAAAACCTGACGCTTGCTCAGATGAAAGTCTTGGGTAGATCTGCGGATGAAGCTAAGGCTCATGGTCTGAAGTATCTAGAGCGCGTTGGCCTAATGGCTCAAAAAGATAAGTTTCCAGGGCAGTTATCTGGAGGTCAGCAGCAACGTGTGGCGATTGCCCGTGCTCTAAGTATGGATCCAATTGTGATGCTATTTGATGAGCCAACCTCGGCCCTTGATCCCGAGATGGTGGGTGAGGTGCTAGATGTCATGGTGAAGTTAGCCAATGAGGGTATGACAATGTGCTGCGTTACCCATGAGATGGGTTTTGCTCGCAAGGTAAGCCACCGTGTGATCTTCATGGATCAAGGCAAAATTATTGAGGATTGCAGCAAAGATGAGTTCTTTGGTAATCCTGAGGCTAGGTCGCCAAGAGCTAAAGATTTCTTGTCAAAAATCTTAGATCACTGATCTAAACTCTGATTACTATGCGCATTGCCATCCTGTTTTTCGCGCTCGCTCTACTAGGTGCCTGTACTGTTGATAAGCTTGAAGCGAGACTTCAGGCTGACCCCCAATGCAAGTCGGTAATGAATGCCAAAACGGGTACTTTAATGCCTTGCCCCGGTACCGACAAACAATTTTATCAATCTATTCCAGCCTTGAATGTAGGTGTACCCAAAGTGAGCCAGGCTGCAGTTACTCAGCTACCTTCCTCAGAAGTAAAAGCTGGCGCAAAAGTCGTAGATGCACCAGTAGAGTGCAAGCCGCAATTACATCAAAAGTCTGGCAGTCTAATGCCTTGTCCAGCACCATAGATAAGCTTAATTCCTCGCCCTTAATGAGCGTATGATCTGATAAAAATAGCTTAAGAGCTAACACCAATAACCCAACACACTGGACGTAAAAAATGAATAAATTAGGCACTTTAGTTGCAGTAATCTCTGCAGCTACTTTATTGGCTGCTTGTAGCAATACTCCTAAATTATCAAGCCAACCAATGCCAAAGTCTGGCTTCTTATCGAATTACTCAGTGCTGGTTCCAATGGCCACCTCCGAGGCGGATACTCGCATTTGGAGATACCGTAAAGCGGGAGTCAACCCAGGTTCATACACCGCTGTTATTTTGGATCCCATTTACTTGAATCAGAACGCTACTAAAGAAATTTCTCCGCAGGTAATTAATCAGGCTAAGGTGGCATTACAAGACTCAATGGTGAACGCAGTCATTAGTCGTGGCAATATTAAGATTGTTAATCAGCCTGGTCCAGGCGTAGCCCGAATCTCTGTTGGTATTACTGGCGCAGAGAGCTCAACCGATAGTTTGCAGCCATGGAATTTCACACCAATTGGTTTGGCAATGAACGCAGCTGCTTATGCTGGTGGTGTGAACTCTAAAACTCCGGCGATGTTAGTTGAGAGCAAGATCACAGACAGTCAAAGCAAAGAAGTCATTGGTGAGGGCTTGGTAACCATTCAAGGTGAATCATTCCGCACTGGTGGTGGTTCAGTCGAATCATTTGTTGCCATGGCTAAGAAAGTTGTCAAGGTAGCAATGGAGACCTCTGCTGATCCAAGAGCTACTACTGCAAGATGAATATGCGAAATCTTATTACATACCTAGGCCTCATTGGCGCGATGGCACTCATGTTTGTCGCGGCCCCTGCGCGTGCTGATGACGCTTCTCGTAATAAAGAAATTCAAGAGCGATTTTCTAAATGCGATCTTAATCGTGATGGCAGACTCACTCTTGATGAGGCCAAAGGTTGCATGCCTCGGGTCTATGATAATTTCAGCAGAATTGATGGGCAAAATAAAGGCTATGTCACTGCTGCAGAAATTGAGGCGATGGCCGCTAGGTAAGAGTTGATAAATTGAAAGAGCCTCATCTGAGGCTCTTTTTTATTGGAGTAGATGATGACGTATGTGATTGAAGGTTTTAAAGACTCCATCATTGCAGTCCCCTCGGCAGATGGTCCTATTGATATTGCTTGCCAAACAGCGGGCTCTGGGCCTGCTTTGCTCCTGCTACATGGCTTTCCTCAAACTAAAGCTATCTGGAGACATATAGCCCCTGAGTTAGCGAAACGATTTTCTGTTGTTGTGACAGATCTTCGGGGTTATGGCGCTTCATCAAAGCCTGTAGGTAGACCAGATCATTCGACTTATTCTAAGAGGTCAATGGCTGCTGATCAGCATGCTGTGATGCAAGCTCTTGGGCATCATCAATTCTCAGTATTAGGCCATGATCGGGGTGGTCGGGTTTCGCATCGCTTGGCGATGGATTTTCCTGAAAGCGTAGAGCGTTTGATGGTTCTTGATATTTCTCCAACGCTGACTATGTATGAGAACACCAGCATGGAGTTTGCTAAGGGATATTGGCATTGGTTTTTCTTAATCCAGCCTTCTCCTATTCCAGAAACGCTGATTGGCGCCAACCCAGAGTTTTGGCTCAGAAATCATATGGGTAGACATGCTGGCACTGGCATTTTTGACCCAGAATCCTGGGCTGAGTATCTTGCGGGTGCAAGTAATCCAGAGTCCATGCATGCAATGTGTGAGGACTATCGTGCGGCTGCCTCAATTGATTTAATCCATGATCGAGCTGACCGAGATGCTGGCAAGAAACTACCAATGCCATTTCGTGTCCTATGGGGAGATCACGGCCTAGTGGCTAAGTGTTTCTCGCCAATTGAAGATTGGAGGAGGGTAGCCGAGGACGTTTCTGGAAAAGGAGTACCTTGCGGTCACTATATTCCTGAAGAACTACCGCAAGAGTTGCTGGCTGAAGCAGAACTATTCTTTTCGTAGGAAGCTGGCTTGATTGCCAAAATAGCAAAGAGGCTACTTAAAGAGCTTGGGTAGCGCCTTAGAATTTGTTGGGCATGCCATCACAATCTTTGGATCAATCTTGAGGATTTTCTTGTCCTTATCTGGATAGTCAACTCGTGATAACAAGTCGGCGATTAGGTTAAGGTGTGCAAGCTTTTTATCGTTAGCATTAATCACCGTCCATGGTGCATCTGTTGAGCTGGTTTGCTTGAGCATTTTATTTCTTGCCTCAGAGTAAGCATTCCACATCTTTTGTGCCTTTTGATCTATTGGACTAATCTTCCACTGCTTTAACGGATCTTTAGCGCGATCTTTGAGTCTATCCGCTTGCTCTTCCTTGGAGATATCTAGGTAATACTTTATTAGCTCTATATCGGATCCAATCAGCAAAGATTCAAAATCATTTACTGTATTCATGAACTGCTTGTATTGCTCATCGGTACAAAAACCCATCACCTTTTCAACGCCAGCACGGTTATACCAACTGCGGTTAAATAATACGAATTCACCAGCGGTGGGAAGTTCGGCAACATACCTTTGAAAGTACCATTCACCTTCCTCGCGAAGAGAAGGCTTGTTCAGGGCTACGACTCTGCTATCTCTTGGGCTTAAATGCTCGGTAATACTTTTGATAGAACCATCTTTACCTGCCGTATCGCGTCCTTCAAAAATTACTAAGAGGCGCTTACCTTTTTGAATAATGTGACGCTGTAGTTTGACTAGTTCAATTTGAAGAAGTCGTAAGTCTGCCTCGTAAGTATGTTCGGTAATTAAAGATTTACTCACGGGCAGCCTTTGCTGAGAAATTGATTAAGCAGCGGTCACTGGTGCAACTTTTTTCGCAACAACCTTTTTGGCAGCTACTTTTTTAGCTGGGACCTTTTTAGCAACCACTTTCTTTGCTGGTGCTTTTTTCGCTGGCGCCTTTTTGGCAGGAACTTTTTTAGCCGGCGCTTTCTTAGCAGGCGTTTTTTTATCGAGCTTATCTAGTGCTTTTGCAAGCTTGTCGATTAACTTTTCTCTATCAGCCTCGAGCTTGTCTAGTTTTTTTAATAACTGCTTAACTAATTTTTTTTGACTCATGATGTATTCCTTTGAAGAGAGTGCTTTGTTAATCTATGTAATTCGTCATTGTTTACTTGCCTATCCTACGTTTTATTGGGGGGAGTTTCAAGTGATTATGACAGTCGGAACCATATTTAATTTGATGCTACATTGAGTCAATATGTTTAAGACATTATTTTCTCTTCCGCAAACTGTCTGGCTCATCGGTCTAATCAGCTTTGTGAATGATGCTGCTAGCGAGATGCTCTATCCATTGATGCCCCTCTATTTAGCAAGCGTCCTCATGGCCGGTCCCAAGGCGCTAGGCTTGATTGAAGGGATTGCAGAGGCCACCTCAAGCATCTTTAAATTGGTTTCTGGTGTGATTGTTGATCGCACGAAGACGACTAAGCCCTGGATTGTGATTGGCTATTTCTTAGCCGGCATAGGGAGACCTTTGGTTGCGATCGCCAATTCCTGGACATGGGTTTTATGTATTCGGTTTACTGATCGCCTTGGTAAGGGATTGAGAAGCTCTCCAAGGGATGCATTATTGGCTGAAAGTATTGAGCCTAATCAACGTGGGATTACTTTTGGTCTGCACCGATCAATGGACAATGCGGGTGCAGTCTTTGGACCCTTGATGGCAGCATTCTTGCTATCGATACATATTCCTTTGAGGGATATCTTTTTATGGGCGATCATTCCCGGAGTTATTGCCGTGGTTTTAGCCCTTTGCCTCAAAGAGCCGCCACGTGAGCAAGCGGTGGTGCAGCCATTTTCATGGTCACTTGAAGGCTTACCGCCTCAATTCAAACGCTACATTTTAGTTGCTGGTATTTTTGCTCTAGCAAACTCATCTGATATGTTTTTATTATTGCGTGCGAGGGAGCTCGGTGTTCCTCAGGAGCAAATTCCCTTGCTGTGGGCTGCCATTTCTTTGATCACCACTGTTTTTGGAACACCACTCTCATCCTTGTCGGATAGGTTCAGTCGTAAGAATTTCATTTTGATTGCCTGGTGTGCTTTTGCATTCTTCTATATTGCTATGAGCTTTTCTGGCCTCTCTTTGTGGATTCTCTGTGGGCTATTTGCGGTCTATGGCTTATTTAAGGCTGCGACTGAAGGGGTTGAGAAGGCCTTAGTAGCTGATCTGGCTCCCAAGGGAATGGCCGGTACAGCCTTCGGGTGGTTCAATCTGGTTTCAGGCTTGATGTTGCTACCGGCTTCCCTGATATTCGGCTGGCTTTATGAATCTTTCAATCCCAGCTACGCCTTCTTGTTTTCAGGCTCCTGTGCTGGATTCGCCTTTCTCTTGTTGGCTTTTTGGGTGTTTAGCCCCAAGCAAGAACATCAAGTTAATATTTAACTCTTCTACCAATTTAGATTAGAAAGTATCGATATGTATTACTCCAAAAAATACTTCTTCGCGATGCTGATATTACTCATCAGCACATTGTCTGCGGCGCAGCAAAATGATGCCATTATCCAGACGGGGCAAGTGCAGGAGGCACTAGCGCGAGGCGCAATCGTTTGGGATGTTCGAGATGAAAAGAGTTACTTAGAAGGGCATATTCCTGGCGCTATCAATATCGGTGATGCTGGTAATACGCTGAGGGATGCAAATAAAGAAGACTACATTTCTACAGCCAAGATTCAGGCAATTTTTAATCAGGCCGGGCTTGATGTGAATAAAGATATCGTGGTCTATGGCTCGCGCGGAAATCCTTATGCTTACTTCGGCCTGTATACGATTAATTATTTCGGTGGTAAGCAGGCTCAAATCTATCACGATGGTATTGATGCCTGGAAATCAGCTGGCTTACCCTTGCAAAAAGAGCGCTCCATTCTGCCAGCCGTCTCTGTAGTGTTGGCCCCTCAGCCTCAGTTACTAGTGAGCAATGAGGAGATGTTGAAGCTGGCTCAATCCAAATCGGTTCAAATCATTGATGCCAGAACTCCAGATGAATTTTCCGGAAAGGATGTTCGTGCGATTCGTGGGGGTCATATTCCCAATGCAATCAATATTCCCTTTGAGGAAAACTGGCAGGATCCCGCTACCTCTATCAAGCTTGGTAAGAAGCAGGTCTCCGATAATTCTGGGATGGCATTAAAAAGCCAGACGGATTTGAAAAAGCTCTATTCGGGCTTGGATCCAAATCAAGAGACGGTTGTCTATTGTCAGAGCGGCGTACGCGCTTCAGAAACGGCGACAGTGTTAAAAAACCTAGGCTTCAAGAAAGTGAAGGTTTATGACTCATCTTGGCTAGGCTGGGGAAATAACCTAAAAGCTCAGGTCTCAGATGAAAGCTTCTTAAATGTGGGTGCGCTAAACGCAAAAATAGCTGCAATGCAAAACAAGATTAATCAGCTCGAAGAGGCTTTAAAAGCTAAAAGCAATTAACTCCCGCCATTTGATGGCTCGGAAGTAAAAAATCCCAGAAAAGCTGATTTTCTGGGATTTTTTAAATGCGGAGAATTATTCTGGGTGAAAGTTATTACTTGCCATAAAGCTAATGGTGCGCTCAAAGCCCAAAATACGGATGTAACGCCAAGCGATATCGCGGTATTTGCTATCTAAATAGCCAATAGCGACCTCAGGCGTCCTTTTGGACAAGTCGATCTGTTGAATTGCACGGGCCCAACGTTTGAGTCTTGTTGACATATTTGCCACCTCCATGAGCATACAACGCATGGAAAAGTGGCTGAGATGACAGGAATAAGTAATATTTTTGGATAAATCAGTAAAAATCACTCTAATTGATAGATTTTTACCTTTTAAGCCTGTTTTTCAGCCTGAGCTTGTTCTTTTTTTGCTGCCTTGGCCCGTGCTTTGATGGGTTTAAGGTAGATGAGCAGGCAAACAAAGGCAATCGTGCCTATGGTGGTTTCCAAGAGTGCCATCCAGAAATTGGCCCCAGTTTCTAGAATACGGACTAATCCCTCGGTGATGTAAAGCAAGATCAGCATGGACGCCCACTGCATGGTGTAAACATTGCCTCTCCATAGTCCAGGAATAGCAAATAGCAGGGGGATGGCCTTCAGGATAAGCCATGAACCTCCGGGTCTGAGTGGGGAGATAAACCATTCCCAGGAAATGCACAGAATGAAGAGATCGACGAAGGCAGCGGTAGCGATCAGTTGGCATGGATTTTTTGAGAGCCAGCTTTTAAGCATGAAATACCCTTAAATGAGTTTGAGTGCTGTAAGTGCCAAGCGTTTGCCTTGGGCAATCGCTAGGCGTTGCTCTTCAGCGCTAATCGGCGCTCTGCCATCGGCATGGGCTAGGTGGGTAACGCCATAAGGGCTGCCACCAGTCGAGGTACTCATCAAGTCGGACTCGCTATACGGCAGGCCCATAATCATCATGCCGTGATGGAGGAGGGGAATCATCATGGTGAGCAGGGTGCTCTCTTGTCCGCCATGCAAACTGCCGGTGCTGGTAAAGACGCAAGCGGGTTTACCGATCAGGGCTCCATTTAGCCACTCTGAAGAGCTACCATCCCAAAAGTATTTCATGGGAGCAGCCATATTGCCAAACCGGGTTGGAGAGCCTAGGGCTAGGCCAATACATTCTTTGAGATCTGCATATTCAACATAAGGGGCGCCATCGGCGGGAACGGCAGCCTCAGTAGATTCGCAAACGGTAGAGATGGCTGGGACCGTGCGCAGTCTGGCATTGGCGCCTGGGACACTTTCAATACCTTCAGCAATGAGGCGTGCCAAGTCTCTGGTTGCTCCGTAGCGTGAGTAGTACAAAACTAAAATGTCGGATTGGCTCATATTGGTCTCTTATCTCTTATGATATGGGCGATGCGCTTTATTCAGAATCCTCAATTATGGCTCTCTCTTGGAAAAGAGATCTGGGAGCGCAATCGCGGTCAGAATCTCAAGCAAGTAGCTGCTAGTTTGGCTTTTACGACCACACTTGCCTTGGTGCCCATGCTAACTGTGGCCTCCATCCTGATAGGCTATCTACCCAGCGTGGTGCGAATTAAGTATGCCTTTCAGGCTTGGTTGCTCGATACCTATATGCCCGGCGGATTAAATCAGCAGGTCTTTAATTATTTAGATCAATTTTCAGCTCAGGCCAAGGGTCTGACCTTAATTGGTTTGCTTGGTCTGGTCATTACGACGATCATGACAATGGCAGTCATTGAGAGTGCTTTTAATCAGATCTTTCGTGTTACTCAGAGAAGACCCATTCTGAAGAAAGTGGCGATCTACTCTGCCGCAACGATATTGGGTCCAATTTTGCTGGGTGTCGGAACTTACTTGAGTGGTCTTTTATTTAGTGCGGCTGAGGGCTGGACAGAAAACTTAAGCTTTGGTTTGGGATTTGTTGCTACGGTAGTACCGGTGCTTCTGGCAATGTCCGTATTCTCGGTGGCCTACAAAATACTTCCTTATGCTCAAATTCAGTGGCGTGATGCGTTGAGTGGGGCCTTCTTTGCGGCCCTTACTTTTGAGCTGATGAAGTTTGGCTTTGGCCTCTTTTTAACGAATGTGGCCTTTTATAAAACAGTCTACGGCGCCTTTGCTATTTTCCCCTTGGCGCTCATTTGGATTTACCTGACCTGGTGGATTACCTTGGCTGGAGCGGTTCTGGTTGCCAACCTGCCAAGTATTCGGAGTGGGGTGGTTAGGGTTATTCGTTACTGAAATATCTCATTTCACCCTTGATTCTGTATGGGCTTGAGAATATATTGTTCCTATAAGAACTGATTGCTGGAGACCAAATGAAAGTTTGTGACATTTTGCGTGTAAAGGGGAGCACACTATTTACAGTGGCCCCAGAGACTGCCTTACAAACTGCCGTCTTGGTAATGAGTGAGCACGATATAGGCTCTTTGGTGGTGATGGAGTACGACAAGCTTGTGGGCATCCTGACATTCCGTGAGGTGATTGCGGCTTTAGCCAAACACCACGGTAAATTGGACGATCTTAAGGTGAAGAGCGTGATGAATGCCAAGCCGCTGACCTGCAATATGGAAACTGAGATTGATGAAGTGCGTCGGATGATGCTTGTCGATCATGCCCGCTATCTCCCGGTAATTGATCAAAAGATGCTGATGGGTGTGATTTCTTTCTACGATGTGGCTAAATCCGTGGTTGAGGCTCAAGACTTCGAAAACACCATGCTCAAGGCCTATATCCGCGACTGGCCTGAAGAGGCTGAAAAGACATCCTCCTAAGTAGCTTAGCCTGATAGTCCTGACAAATGACATAATGTCGATATGTCAGGAAATACATTAGGCCTTCTCTTTACTGTCACCACTTTTGGTGAATCCCATGGTCCCGCGATTGGCGCTGTTGTGGATGGTTGCCCTCCAGGAATGTCTTTATGTGAAGCGGATTTGCAGATTGATTTGGATCGTCGCAAGCCGGGAACTTCGCGTCATGTAACTCAACGTCAAGAGGCTGACAAGGTTGAAATTCTGTCTGGGGTTTATGAGGGCAAAACGACTGGTGCGCCAATTGGCTTGTTAATTCGAAATACTGATCAACGCAGTCAAGATTACGGCAATATCCTGCAAACATTTAGACCAGGCCACGCTGACTATGCCTATCAATATAAATATGGTTTACGTGATCCTCGCGGTGGTGGACGCTCTTCAGCAAGATTGACTGCGCCAGTAGTAGCGGCAGCAGCGATTGCCAAGAAGTGGCTTAAAGAACAATATGGCACCGAGTTTTATGGCTATATGAGTCAGCTTGGTGAAATTGAAATTCCATTTCAAGATGCGTCGTTGATCGAGAGCAATCCTTTCTTTGCTGCGAACGCCGATATCGTGCCTCAGTTAGAAACTTACATGGATTCACTGCGCAAAGCAGGGGATTCTTGTGGGGCAAAGATTGAAGTGCGTGCTCGCAATGTTCCGGTTGGACTTGGCGAGCCTTTATTTGATAAGTTGGATGCTGATATCGCGCATGCCATGATGGGTATCAATGCTGTGAAGGGTGTTGAGATCGGCGCCGGTTTTAAGTCGGTGGCGCAACGCGGTAGCGAGCATGGCGATGAGCTTCATCCTGATGGCTTTGCTAGCAACAATGCCGGCGGCACCTTGGGTGGCATTAGTAGCGGTCAAGATTTGCGCGTTTCGATTGCAATCAAGCCAACCTCTAGCATCCTGAGCCCAAAAGAATCCATTGATTTGGATGGTAAGCCCATCACTGTGCAAACCAAAGGCCGTCATGATCCTTGTGTCGGCATTCGGGCAACGCCAATTGCTGAGGCGATGTTGGCTTTAGTGTTGATTGATCATGCTTTGCGTCATCGTGCTCAATGTGGCGACGTTCAGCATGCTGTTCCGCCGATACCGGCTGCACGTCCTGGCTCTCAAACTGACTAATTCAATAATGGGTCTAAGAAAAAGAAAATGACACCTTCAGTGCGTTGGGCCTTCGGGTCCTTTTTCTTTTTATATTTTGCTTATGTTGGCTTAGTTTCTCCTTACGCCAGCCTCTTTTTTCTGGATCGTGGCTTTAGCGTGATTGAGATCGCGGTCTTAATGTCGATGCTACAAATTACGCGAATAGTGGGGCCATTCTCCTGGGGATGGTTATCTGACTACCTATCGGATCGTATTGGCATCATTCGCTTCTGCGCTTGCTTAGCAGCAGTCACTTTTTTATGCATCTTTTTTCTGCATAGTTATATTGCGTTTTTCGTTTGGATGTTTGTACTGCACACCATCTTAAGCAGCCTAATGCCTTTGGGTGAGTCGGCTACAGTGCATGCCTTATTTAAAGATAATTCATTTGATAAACGTTATGGCCGCTTACGTTTATGGGGCTCCATTGGATTTATCGTGATGGTCTTGTTTGCTGGTGAGCTGTTTCAACGTAAAGGTATTGAGCTTTATCCTATTGTGGGCGCGGTGATTCTCACCTTCTTGGCATTAATTACTTTTCGCTTGCACGAGCCCAAGATGGAGCGTCGCAAGATGGTCAAGGGCGAACTCCTCATTGTTCTGTTTAATCCTGATGTGCGTTGGTTCTTGCTATCCGGATTTTTCATGATCTTTGCGCATGCCGCTTTATATGTTTTTTATTCACTCTACTTAGCTGATCTAGGCTACGACAAACTGCAGATTGGTTTGTTCTGGGCTTTGGGTGTGATGGCTGAAGTCATCTTCTTTTATTTCCAGAGCAAAGTGTTGAGTCGCTTGGATGCTGAGATTGTTTTGCAAATTGCGTTTGGTATCGGCGTATTTCGGTTTATCTTGATCGCCTTCTTCCCAGTGACTTGGGTGTTGATTTTGGCTCAACTTATGCACGCTGGTACTTTTGGTGCTCACCATAGTGCCGCTACCAAGTTATTGCAACGCTGGTTTACTGGCCCACTGCAGGCGCGAGGCCAGGCTTTGATGGCAACAGTGTCTTATGGCTTAGGTGGAACGCTCGGTGGTTTAGTTGCTGGCTGGCTTTGGGAAGCAACTCAGCCCCGCAATGTGTTCGTAATGTCGGCTTTAGCCTGTGGTCTAGCGGGTATGGCGATTGGGAAACTGCGTCCTCGTCGCTACCCAGCTAGATAGTTGACTCAATACCCTTTACATTGATCCATAGTTAGGGCCACCACCACCTTCAGGGGTGATCCAAACAATGTTTTGACTCGGATCTTTGATATCACAAGTCTTGCAATGTACGCAGTTTTGCGAATTGATTTGTAGCTGTGGTTGACCATCTTTTTCCACGTACTCATAAACACCAGCAGGGCAGTAACGTTGCTCAGGACCTGCGTAGGTTTTGAGATTCAAGCTCACGGGTACTGATGCGTCTTTCAAGGTGAGATGAATGGGTTGATTCTCAGCATGATTGGTGTTGGAGATAAATACTGAAGAGAGGCGATCAAACGTAATCTTGCCATCTGGCTTTGGATAGTTGATTGGCTGATGCTGTGCTGCGGGCTCTAGACATTCGTGATCTGCATGCTTTAAATGAATCGTCCACGGCATATTGCCGCCTAAGATTTTTTGCTCAAGACCAACCATGATAGTGCCGAGATAAAGTCCTTTGGACATCCACGGCTTAAAGTTACGCGCTTGACTTAGCTCGGTATGGAGCCAGCTATTTTTAAAGGCGCTTGGGTAAGCAGCCAATACATCAGCCGAACGATTTTCAGCAAGTGCGGAAACCGCTGCTTCAGCTGCGAGCATGCCAGTCTTAATGGCAGCATGACTTCCTTTAATACGCGATGCATTCAAGAAGCCAGCATCACAACCAATTAATGCGCCACCAGGGAATACGGTTTTGGGCAGGCTATTTAAGCCTCCTGCAGTCAGGGCTCGAGCACCATAGGCAATGCGCTTGCCACCTTCAAAAGTTTCTCGGATCTTTGGATGTAATTTGTACCGTTGGAATTCTTCGAAAGGTGAGAGGTAAGGGTTCTTATATGAAAGACCCACTACCAGACCTACTGCAACTTTGTTGTCACCCAAGTGATACAGGAAAGAGCCGCCATAGGTATCGCTTTCTAATGGCCAGCCTGCGGTGTGAACAACCAGTCCAGGCTTGCTCTTGGAGGGTTCAACTTCCCATAGTTCTTTGATGCCGATGCCATAGCTTTGTGGGTCAGCATCTTTATCTAGCGCAAACTTGGCAATCAGTTGTTTTCCTAAATGGCCGCGGGAACCTTCTGCGAATAAGGTGTACTTGGCGCGTAATTCCATGCCCAGTTGAAATTGATCGGTAGGTTGACCTTCTTTATCCAAACCCATTGCGCCAGTAATGACGCCACAAACCGCACCTTCTTCGTTGTAAAGAATTTCCGCAGCAGGGAAGCCTGGGAAAATTTCTACACCCAGATTCTCAGCTTGCTGACCAAGCCAGCGAGTCACATTGGCCAGGCTAACGATGAAGTTGCCTTCATTCTTAAAGCAATGGGGCAGCATCCAATTGGGAACTTGAAATGAGCTATCTTTTGTAAGAAATAAAAATTGATCCTGACTTACTTCAGTCTCGAGGGGTGCGCCCAATTCTTTCCAGTTGGGAAAGAGTTCTGTGAGTGCTTTTGGATCCATGACCGCGCCAGAAAGGATATGCGCGCCCACTTCGGATCCCTTTTCGAGAACACAGACGCTAATCTCTTTGCCTGACTCGTTGGCCAGTTGTTTTGCTTTAATAGCTGCCGATAACCCTGCAGGACCTCCTCCAACGATGACTAGGTCATAGTCCATAGATTCTCTTGGTCCAAACTGTTCGAGTAATTCCTGGGCAGTCATTTCATATCTCCGACATTACATAAAAATAGGGTGATAAAGAGATTTTTAGCATTTATGCCATTTATCAAGCTTTAACCCACAACTATAGTTTAGTTCTAAGCCAGAAATGCTAGGTTAGCGCCCATTCCCAACAGCTTAAGGAGGCTAAAGCGTTATGATTGCTTTTTTACCCTTTTTGGCAATATTAGGACGAATTTATGAATAAAACTTACCCATCAGCTGTAGATGCCCTACGGGATATCTTGAAAGATGGCCAGAAGCTCGCTGTTGGCGGTTTTGGTCTGTGTGGCATCCCTGAGGCACTGATTCAGGCTGTAAAGGATCTTGGTGCGCAAAATCTAACGGCAATTGCGAATAATGCTGGGGTAGATGGCTTTGGTTTGGGTTTGCTTTTGAACTCAAGACAGGTTAAGAAGATGGTCGCATCCTATGTGGGTGAAAACAAAGAATTTGAGCGTCAATTTTTAGCTGGTGAGCTTGAGCTGGAATTTACACCGCAAGGAACTTTGGCAGAGAAGCTCCGAGCTGGCGGCTGCGGCATTCCTGCTTTTTATACCAAAACAGGCGTGGGTACTTTGGTTGCTGAGGGTAAAGAAGAAAAAGAATTTGATGGCGAGAAATACATCATGGAGCGTTCAATCGTTTCTGATATCTCCCTCGTGAAAGCATGGAAAGCTGATAAATCTGGGAATTTGGTATATCGCTATACCGCTCGTAACTTCAATCCAGTAGTTGCAATGGCTGGCAAGATCACTGTTGCTGAGGTCGAAGAGATTGTAGAGAACGGGGAATTAGATCCGGATCAGATTCACACGCCAGGAATCTACGTTCATCGCCTGGTGCTCAACACATCGCCTGAGAAGCGTATTGAGCAACGCACTTTATCAGCCGCTTAACTAGCGCAACTTACCGAACAGAATACTTAGGAAGATCGATATGCCTTGGAATAGAGATGAGATGGCAGCACGCGCTGCTAAAGAATTAAAGGATGGTTACTACGTGAATTTGGGTATTGGTATGCCAACAATGGTAGCCAATCATGTGCCCGAAGGAATGGAAGTGTGGCTGCAGTCCGAAAATGGTTTATTGGGTATTGGCCCATTCCCAACCGAAGAAACGATTGATGCCGATTTAATTAATGCGGGCAAGCAAACAGTTACCACTTTGCCAGGTTCCTCAATCTTTTCTTCTGCGGATTCATTTGGAATGATTCGTGGCGGGAAAATCAATATTGCCATTTTGGGTGCAATGCAGGTGAGCGAGCATGGTGACTTAGCTAACTGGATGATCCCTGGAAAGATGGTAAAGGGCATGGGCGGCGCCATGGATTTGGTTGCTGGTGTTAAACATGTCGTTGTGTTGATGGAACACGTTGCCAAGAAGAAGGATGGCACCGAAGAAATCAAGATCCTTCCTAAGTGCACTTTGCCTTTAACTGGTGTGGGTGTCATTAGCCGCATAATTACGGATCTGTGTGTACTCGATATCACCCCCAAGGGCTTGAAGTTGGTCGAGTTAGCTCCTGGCGTGACTAAGGAAGAGGTAGTGTCTAAAACGGGTGCCCCTGTCGACACTACAGGCTTCTAAGTTTTGTCATTAATTGATGAAATAATGGGGTCGTAATGACCCCATTTCCATTTCTAGGGATTTCTTTATGAATGCAGTTGATCACTCACTACATGCCCACAAGAAGGGCGATGCCAAGCATTCCCATAGCAAGGAAGTCTCCAATCAGAATCTATTGCTGATTGCCTTAGTTCTGACCTTGGGATTTTCTGGTGTAGAGGCTGCGGCCGCTTACTTTGCTGGATCGCTTGCCTTAATTTCTGATGCAGGTCATATGGTGACCGATGCGGCAGCATTGGGCTTAGCGCTCTTGGCGCAAATGATTGCCAGAAGACCTCCATCACCAAAGCACTCCTTTGGCTTTGGCCGAGCAGAAGCGCTCGCTGCTTTTGTGAATGGTATCGCCATGCTGGCCTTGGTTGCTTGGATTGTTGGTGAAGCATTAACACGATTCTTTACCCCACACCAAGTCGATGGATTGACTGTAACCATCGTTGCGGCGGTTGGCTTGTTAATGAATATTGTGGTTGCCTGGGTTCTATCGCATGACAAAAAGAGTGTCAATACCCGCGCTGCTTTAGTGCATGTGATGGGTGATCTCCTAGGTTCTGTAGGAGCATTGGCCGCTGGTCTGGTAATCCAATTTACTGGTTGGATGCCCATTGATGCCTTGCTCTCTATTTTCGTATCGCTATTGATTCTGAAATCTACTTTCTCCATCTTGCGTGAGTCTTATCATTTCTTGATGGAAGGCGTACCTCTCCATATTGATTATTTGGAAGTCGGTAGTGATTTAAAGAAAGTCTCTGGCGTATTGGCAGTACATGATTTACATGTCTGGGAAATGACGCCTAGCTTCCCTGCGTTGATTGGTCATATTGAAATCGAGCACATGAGTGAGTGGCCGGAAATCATGGCGCGTATCAATACGATGCTCTTGGATAAACATGGCATCGATCACGTGACATTGCAACCTGAAGTTGCGGGAATTGATGACGGGCATACACATAATGAGCATCTTCATAATGAGATTAAAAAATCGAATGTTGTTCATCAAGGTGATACTTTCTTCGTAACTTGCACCAGCCCTGACGGCTCGCATCGCATGGCTTATCACGCCTGGGGAAATCCTGGCAATCCAAAGGTCTTGGTCTGTGTTCATGGCTTAACTCGCAGAGGAAGTGATTTCAGAACCCTCGCAGAAGCAATGAGTCAGGATTACTACGTCGTTTGTCCGGATGTAGTCGGTCGAGGCGACTCCGACCGCCTCAAAAATCCAATGCTCTATGCCGTTCCTCAATACGTTGCAGATATGGCAAGCCTGATCAAACAGCTCGGTGTTTCACAAGTGGATTGGTTTGGTACCTCTATGGGCGGCCTGATTGGTATGGTCTATGCCTCAATGCCCAAGAATCCAATTCGTCGAATGTTAATTAACGATGTTGGCCCCCGTATTGAGCCTGAGGCTATCAAACGTTTAGGTTCATATGTTGGGCAGCCATTTGTATTTAATAATCGCGCTGATGCGCTAACCCGCTTAAATCAGATCTGTGCATCTTTTGGTAGCCACACGCCAGAAGAGTGGGAGATTTATAACGGTCCGATGCTGGTGCAAAAAGAGGGTCTTTGGGTAATGCACTACGACCCGGATATTTCAGTACCATTTGCCTCGGTTAATCCGATCATGGCAAAGGCTGGAGAGATGGCAATGTGGCATGCTTTTAAGCAAATCCATATCCCGATGCTGATTGTGCGTGGCGGTGAATCGGATTTGTTATCCGCTAAAACAGTAGCCGAGATGTGCAAGGTCAATCCTTACATTCGTAGTATTGAAATTCCAGGGGTGGGGCATGCACCCGCTTTTGTGAAGCCAGAACAAATCGCTTTAGCAAAAGAATTCTTTAGTTAAGGATTTCGTTCGCTCATGTCAAATGCTGGTCATGCGCCTAAGAACATCACCATAGTTGATGGCTGGTATGGTGAGCCCTCTGAGAATCATGCTACCGGCGTTCTCGGTATTCTCAAAGGGCTTCATCTAGACGAGGCTACGCTAACGGCCGCAAGTAATATTGCGCGCGCACACGGCAAAGAGGCGTTGATCAAGCTCATCGGTGATGAGCCAGCCAAGCTTCTTATTGGATACCGTGGCTTGAGGCAGGCTCAGGCGAAGCTCGTTCGCAATGATGGGGGTGTGAGCATCTCTGGGCAAGAAGAAATGCTCAGAAAGATGTTGCTCGCTTTTGGCGATGATTTGCGCGTCGTTCTGATTTACCTTGCCTCTCGCTTGCAAACCTTGCGTTGGATTACCCAAGAAAAGATAGTTATGCCGAAGGCTTGGGCGCAAGAGATTCTCAATATCGATGCAACGCTAGCAAACCGCCTCGGTATTTGGCAAATGAAATGGGAGATGGAGGACCTGGCGTTCCGAGTGCTCTCTCCAGAGGTCTACCGCGATATTGCCAAGATGTTGGATGGTAAGCGTGTCGAGCGCGAATCTTTCATTGAGTTGATCGTCAGAAAGCTCATGGAGGAGTTACATGCTGCCCATATCCATGGCGAAGTTCAGGGCCGTCCAAAGCACATCTACAGTATCTGGAAAAAGATGCAAGGTAAGTCATTGGACTTTGCCAATCTCTATGACGTGCGGGCTTTTAGAGTTCTTGTGGATGACGTTAAATCTTGTTATGCGATTTTAGGAATAGTGCATAACATCTGGCAGCCAGTACCACGTGAATTTGATGACTACATTGCAAGGCCTAAGCCAAATGGTTATCAGTCTCTGCATACTGTGGTGATGGATGAGCATGGCACGGCGTTTGAGATTCAGGTTCGTACCCATGAAATGCATCAACAGGCTGAGTATGGATTGGCTGCGCATTGGCGTTACAAGGAGGGCGCTTATGTTGGCGCAGCAACTCCGCCTAAAGCAAAGTCGACGCATTCGCAATCTTCTGGCTCGCCAAGCTCCAATCATCAAACAGGTACACATAGCGCAGCAGTCGCATATGAGCGCCAAATTGCTTGGGCAAGACAGCTTATCTCCTGGAAAGAAGATGCTTGGGAGCAGCTTAAGCATCATGAGATTGATGATCATATTTATGTCCTCACTCCATTGGGGAAGGTGATTTCACTGGAGAAGGGTTCATCGCCTATCGACTTTGCTTATGCAGTACATACTGATCTTGGGCATCGCTGTCGGGGTGCTCGGGTAGATGGCGCCATGGTGCCATTGGATACGCCACTACAAAATGGCCAGACTATTGAAATCATTGCTGTAAAGCATGGTGGTCCCTCGCGAGATTGGATTAGCCCCAGCAGAAATTATTTGCGCTCTCAACGTGCCCGCACACGTGTACGCACTTGGTTTAATGCCTTGGATGATGAAGAGGCGGGTACTAAGTCTGCTGATATCAAAACAGAGCAAAGGCCTGAAGCTAAGACAATTACAGCGGCGCCAGAAATTATTCTCAAGCAAAGCACCCGTAAGCAGGGGCAAGCTGGGGATGTTTTAGTGGTCGGGGTGGATTCTTTGCTGACTCAGTTGGCGCGTTGCTGCCGGCCAGTGCCGCCAGATGTCATTGCGGGTTTCGTAACCCAGGGTCGCGGTGTATCTATTCATCGCCGATCTTGTAAAACATTTAGAGGACTATTGGAGCGAGCTCCTGAGCGCGTTATTCAGACCGCTTGGAATGAGTCTGGTACCGAAACTCCGATTGGAAATGATGCTAAGCGAGTATTTCCTGCCGATTTGGCTGTAACCGGCCTAGATCGTCCGGAGCTGATGCGTGAGTTGTTTGAGATCCTCACAAGGCAGGGTGTTCATGTCATTGATCTACGTAAATCCGCTAAACGAGGTCTCGCTCAAATACTGTTGACCGTGGAAATTAAAGACTCGGAAGCCTTACGTTTGGTTCAAAACAGTCTCGAAGAGGTCAAAGGGGTGACCCAAGTGCGCCGCCGGTGATAAACTCTATGGCTATATAGGCTCGTAGCTCAGCTGGTTAGAGCACCACCTTGACATGGTGGGGGTCGTTGGTTCGAGTCCAATCGAGCCTACCAACGAATAAAGACCCAAAAGTGCGCGGTTGCCCAAAAGCTACCGCGCTTTCTTTTTGGTGGATGTTACGAAGTACATCAGTCAAACGGCTGAATCTTATTAAGATGGGGTGGTCATGCTTGTAGTTACTCTGCCAGATGGATCAAAACGTGAGTTTGATGCTCCCGTTCGTGTTCTCGATGTTGCCCAAAGCATTGGAAGCGGTTTAGCCAAAGCCGCCCTCGGTGGCATAGTCGACGGCAAGATGGTTGATGCCAGCTTTGTGATCGACAAAGATAGTCAGCTGGCCATCATCACAGATAAGAGCCCGGAAGCTCTCGAAATCGTGCGTCACTCTACTGCGCACTTACTAGCTTATGCGGTTAAAGAGCTCTTCCCAGAGGCGCAAGTCACCATTGGACCGGTGATCGATAACGGTTTTTATTACGATTTCTCATTTCATCGCCCATTCACACCTGAAGATTTGGTAGCGATTGAAAAGAAGATGTCGGAACTCGCCAAAAAAGATGAACCAGTGATTCGTACCGTAATGCCGCGTGATGAGGCGGTGAAGTTTTTTAAAGATCAGGGCGAAAACTACAAAGCAGAAATTATTTCCAGCATCCCGCAAGGCGAAGACGTTTCTTTGTATGCTGAAGGAAAGTTCACCGACTTATGTCGTGGACCACACGTGCCATCTACTGGCAAGCTCAAGGTATTTAAGCTTCTGAGCGTTGCTGGTGCTTACTGGCGTGGCGATAGCAAGAATGAGATGTTACAGCGGATCTACGGCACAGCTTGGTTGAAAAAAGAAGATCAAGATGCGTATTTACATATGCTTGAAGAAGCTGAGAAGCGCGACCACCGCCGCCTTGGCAAGTTCCTGGACTTGTTCCACTTCCAGCCTGAAGCACCCGGTTTGATTTTCTGGCACCCCAAAGGCTGGTCCATTTGGCAAGAGGTTGAGCAGTACATGCGACGCGTTTATCAGCGCGAAGGCTACCAAGAAGTCAAAGCCCCGCAGATTTTGGATCGCGGTCTTTGGGAGAAGTCTGGCCACTGGGATAACTATAAAGAAAACATGTTTACGACAGAGTCGGAAAACCGTGCTTATGCCTTAAAGCCGATGAACTGCCCGGGACATGTTCAGATTTTTAATTCAGGCTTGCATAGTTATCGTGAGTTGCCATTACGCTACGGTGAGTTTGGGCAGTGTCATCGTAACGAACCATCAGGCGCTTTACACGGTTTAATGCGTGTACGTGGTTTCACACAAGACGATGGTCATATTTTCTGTACTGAAGATCAGATTCAGTCTGAAGTGGCTGCTTTTGATAAAGCAGTTCGTGAGGTCTATCAAGATTTTGGCTTTACTGAAGTTGCCGTCAAGCTCGCATTGCGTCCCGCAAAGCGCGTTGGTGATGACGCTATTTGGGATAAAGCGGAAGCTGCCCTGCGTGGTGCTTTGACAGCTTCAGGTCAAGAATGGGAAGAATTGCCGGGCGAGGGCGCTTTTTATGGTCCAAAGATCGAATATCACCTCAAGGACTCGATTGGGCGTACTTGGCAATGCGGCACTATTCAGGTGGATTTCTCGATGCCAGCTCGTTTAGGTGCGGAATATGTCACAGAAGAGAACACTCGCAAGGCTCCAGTGATGCTTCACAGGGCAATTGTGGGCTCTTTAGAGCGTTTTATCGGCATTTTGATCGAAAACCACGCTGGAAATATGCCAGTTTGGCTTGCTCCTACCCAGGCTGTAGTCCTCAATATCTCCGATAATTCTGCTGCATATGCACAACAAGTCCAGCAATCTCTGAAAAAACAAGGGTTTAGAGTTGATTCTGATTTGCGGAATGAGAAAATTACGTATAAAATACGCGAGCACGCATTACAGAAGCTCCCATTTTTGTTAGTTGTAGGGGATAAAGAGGCTGAAAGTAATTCGGTGGCCGTTCGTGCCCGTGGCGGAGTGGATCTAGGCGTAATGCCTCTTGATGCCTTCGTTGCCCGACTCCAGCAGGATATTTCCCAGAAAGTCGGACCCGAGCTTAGCTAGGGGTGGAATGGTTTTTATTGTTTTTTTAAAGGAATTAAGAAGATCGCTACTGATAAATCGCAGCGCATAAATCGGGAGATTACTGCTCCTGAAGTGCGTCTGATTGGACTGGATGGAGAACCCATCGGTGTAGTTAAGTTGAGTGAAGCCCTGGCTTTGGCGGAAGAGAAAGAGACCGATTTGGTTGAAATTGCTCCGACGGCCGTGCCACCTGTAGTCCGCATCATGGACTTCGGCAAATTCAAGTACCAAGAAGCCAAACGTTTGCACGAAGCTAAGCTTAAGCAAAAAGTGATTCAGGTGAAGGAAGTTAAATTCCGTCCCGGCACAGATGATGGTGACTATGGTGTGAAGCTACGCAATCTAATCCGCTTTTTGGAAGATGGCGATAAGACAAAGATTACGCTGCGGTTTCGGGGTCGTGAAATGGCCCACCAAGAAATCGGAGTCAGAATGTTGGAACGTTTGAAGTCGGATTTGATTGAGTTTGGTCAAGTAGAGCAGTTTCCAAAGATGGAAGGTCGGCAGATGGTGATGGTATTGGCCCCCATTCGTAAGGCTAAGTAATAAACCTCATCGCGAGATTGGGTTTGTTGTTTAAGTAGGGAGGAGTCCCTAAGAATGAATAAGGACTCTGGTAGTGAGAAGTGCTCCTAGGTACAGGAAGCGTAACCGTCGGTTACCACCTAAGTTGCACATGCAGAAGAAGGGGTGCTTTATGCCCAAGATGAAGAGCAAGAGTAGCGCTAAAAAGCGCTTCACGGTTCGCGCAGGCGGAACGATCAAACGAGGTCAGGCTTTCAAACGCCACATCCTCACCAAGAAGACCACAAAGAACAAGCGTCATTTGCGTGGTACTACAGAAGTTGCGAAGGCAGACGTTAAGTCAATTCGCTCTATGCTTCCATACGCTTAACCTCAGACTAGATCAGGAGAAATAAATGCCAAGAGTCAAACGTGGGGTTACAGCAAGAGCCCGTCATAAGAAAATCACCGATGCCGCTACAGGCTATCGTGGACGTCGTAAAAATGTATTCCGCATTGCTAAGCAAGCAGTTATGCGTGCTGGTCAATATGCATACCGCGACCGTCGTAACAAGAAACGTGTATTCCGCGCATTGTGGATTGCTCGTATCAATGCGGCAGTTCGTCAGCATGACATGACCTATAGCGTATTCATGAATGGTATGAAGAAAGCTGCGATCGAACTCGACCGCAAAGTGCTTTCTGACATGGCCATTGCTGACAAAGCGGCTTTTGCTGCTTTGGTTACTCGGATCAAATCCGTAGTAAGCGCTGCAGCTTAATTCTTAGTTCATTTAAAAACTAAGCTGCAATGGTTTCTCTCGACCACATTGTCGAGGATGCTAAACGTGATTTCCTCGGAGCTGCCGATGCGGCAGCTCTTGAGGACGCGAAAGCCAAGTATCTCGGTAAGTCAGGTGTTCTCACTGAGCGTTTAAAGGCGCTTGGTGGAATGTCGCCTGATGAACGCAAGAGTGCTGGCGCCCAAATTAATCAAATCAAAACCCAAGTTGAAGCAGCCTTACAAGAGCGTCGCCAAGCATTGGCTGATGGGGTATTACTGCAACGTCTTGCGGCGGAATCCATTGATGTCTCCTTGCCTGGCCGTGGCCAAGCCGTAGGTAGCTTGCATCCAGTGATGCGCACCTGGGAACGGGTTGAAGAGATCTTCCGCTCGATTGGTTTTGATGTGGCTGATGGCCCTGAAATTGAAACCGATTGGTTTAACTTCACCGCCTTAAATAGCCCTGAGAATCATCCTGCACGCTCGATGCAAGATACTTTTTATATTGATGGTAAAGATTCCAATGGGAAGCCTTTGCTATTGCGCACACATACCAGTCCCATTCAAGTTCGATATGCAAGCGAGCATGTAAAGAAATACGCCAATGCTGATGTAATGCCTCCAATCAAAGTGATTGCACCGGGCAGAACATATCGCGTTGATAGCGATGCGACACACTCACCAATGTTTCATCAGGTTGAGGGCCTTTGGATTGCAGAGAGCGTTTCCTTTGCCGATCTTAAAGGTGTGTATACCGATTTCTTAAGAACCTTTTTTGAAACGAATGAATTACAAGTTCGTTTCCGTCCATCGTATTTCCCATTCACTGAGCCTTCGGCTGAAATTGATATGGCCTTTGGTAGTGGCAAGTTAGCCGGCCGTTGGCTAGAGATTTCTGGAGCAGGGCAGGTGCATCCAAACGTATTGCGTAATATGGGTATTAATCCAGAGCGCTATACCGGTTTTGCTTTTGGCTCTGGCTTAGAGCGCTTGACGATGCTGCGTTATGGCGTTGATGATTTACGTCTTTTCTTTGAGAACGATCTCCGTTTCTTAGCGCAATTTCCGGCTTAATTCGCCAACCTTCTAATAGTAGATAGCGCATATGCAATTTTCTGAATCTTGGTTACGCCAATATGTAAATCCTTCGCTTGACAGCAATGCTTTAGGTCACGCAATGACTATGGCCGGCCTTGAAGTGGAAGAGCAGCATTCAGTAGCGCCTGCATTTACGAAGATTGTGATTGCACAAATTTTGTCAGCTGAGCAGCATCCCGATGCAGACCGCTTACGCGTTTGTAAGGTCGATGCAGGTACTGGCCAAGAGTTACAAATTGTCTGTGGCGCTCCAAATGCACGCCCTGGTATTAAGATTCCTTGCGCAATGGTTGGTGCTGAATTACCTCCAGCTGAAGCGGGTGGTAAGCCATTCATGATCAAGGTAGGTAAATTGCGTGGCGTAGAAAGCCAAGGCATGCTGTGCTCTGGACGTGAACTTGGGCTAGGCGATGATCACGAAGGAATCTTAGAGCTACCTGCAGATGCCCCAGTCGGTGAAGATATTCGTAAATACTTAGACCTAGATGATCAGATCTTTGTAATTAAGTTAACGCCGAACAAAGCTGACTGTCTTTCACTCATGGGCATGGCTCGTGAGGTATCAGCCATTACTGGCGCTGCTTTATGTGCGCCCAAGTGGACTCCTATTAATGTCACTATTGCCGACAAGCTCAAAGTCACTGTTGAAAACTCCGATCTTTGCGGCCGTTTTGCAGGACGCATAATTCGCGGTGTTAATCCTCAAGCTAAAACTCCGGATTGGATTGTGAAGCGTTTGTCTCGCGCCGGCCAAAGAAGTATTTCTGCTTTAGTCGATTTATCTAACTATGTCATGTTAGAGATGGGTCAGCCGACCCATGTATTTGATATTGATAAATTGACTGGTGAGCTATCTGTTCGTTGGGCAAAGCCAGGCGAGAGTCTTGAGCTCTTAAATGGCCAGACGGTTACTTTGCAAGGCCCTGATTCTGCCGGCAAGATTCAAGAGGCTGGTGTAGTTGCAGATCAAACGGGTCCAGTGGCCTTGGCTGGGATCATGGGTGGCAATCATTGCGCAGTAACAAATGACACAAAAAATATTTATGTTGAAGCTGCTTATTGGCAGCCTTCAGTAATTCAAGGCCGTGCCCGTCGCTTTAATTTCAGTACAGATGCGGCACATCGCTTTGAGCGTGGAGTTGATCCACAAAATACGGCTAACTGCTTAGAGTATTTAACTGCCCTGATAGTTGAGGTCTGCGGTGGCCAAGTTGGTCCGATTGATGATCAAGTATTAGCTATTCCAGAGCGTAAACCAGTCAGCATGCGTTTGGCTCGCGCTATGAAAGTCATTGGCATTCCACTGACTGCTGAAATTGTGGCTGATGTGTTCAAGCGTCTCGGTTTTGAGTTCAAGCAGGAGGCTGGTGACGTATTTGTTGTGATGCCTCCAAGCTATCGATTTGATATTGAAATTGAAGAAGATTTAATTGAAGAAGTCGCACGTATATACGGCTTTGAAAATATTCCTGATGTGCCGCCTGTTTCATCTTTAAAGATGAGTGCTAAAGCTGAAGCAAAGCGCGGTGTGCATTTATTGCGCCAACGTTTAGCTCTCCAAGGCTATCAAGAGGCGGTGAACTTTGGATTTACCGATCTTGAGAGCGAGCAACGCTTAGCGGCCGCTACTGAAAAAGATTTAATTGCCGTACTCAATCCAATTGCCAGCCAGTATGGCGTGATGCGCAGCAATCTCTGGGGTGGCTTACTGACCAATCTTAAGTCAAACCTGAATCGTGGCGCTGGCCGTGTGCGTTTATTTGAAACTGGCCGTGTATTTAAGCGTGATGCAAGCATTCAAGAGGAAGCTGGTAGGGTGGCTGGTTTTCATCAGCCGCAGAAAATTGGTGGCTTGGCTTACGGCTCATTTGTTCCTGAGCAGTGGGCAAGCTCAGATCGCGCAGTTGATTTCTTTGACGTGAAGGGCGATCTGGAGCGTGTGCTTGATCCTTTGCATTTCACGACTGAGGCCGCTGTTCATCCTGCGCTACATCCTGGCCGCAGCGCACAAGTTCAGTTATTGACCTCATCTGGGAAGCAAAATATTGGCTGGATTGGTGAATTGCATCCTGGTCTGCAGCAGGCTTATGAATTACCTCAAGCACCTGTCCTTTTTGAGCTGGATCTTGAGGCTATACGTAATCTGGGGATTCCTCAGCCAGAAGAGTTAAGTAAGTTTCCTGCAGTGCAGCGTGATTTAGCAGTTGTTGTTAAGCAGGATATCTCTGCGCAGTCTTTGCTGGATGCAATGAATGCCAAGAAGCAGAACTTCGTTAAAGCAATCGAGCTATTTGATGAGTTCAAGCCAAAGGCTGGTTCTAGCAGCATGGGTGATGATGAGAAGAGTTTGGCATTCCGCGTAACCTTGCTGAACCCGCAAGAAACCCTGCAGGATGCTCAAATTGAAGCGGTGATGACAGCTTTGTTGACTGCCCTTGAGAAAAATTGCGCAGCCCGTCTGCGCTAGGTTTAGTATTAGTAAAAGACACAGTACGAAGAGACTTCCGCCATGAATGAATTAGTTAGCAACGATACCGTTACCAAGAATGAGCTCTCAGAAGCACTCTTCGATCAAGTGGGCCTGAATAAACGTGAAGCCAAAGACATGATTGATGCTTTTTTTGATCGTATTGGACAGTCTTTGGAGACTGGCGTTGAGGTAAAAATTTCTGGGTTTGGTAATTTCCAATTACGTAATAAATCTGCTCGACCAGGGCGCAATCCAAAGACCGGTCAAATGATTCCTATTGCAGCCCGTCGAGTTGTTACATTTCATGCAAGTCAAAAGCTCAAGGACGTAGTTGAGTCTCATGCTCGAGAAAACAGCATTTGATACCGGGTCGGCGCTGCTCAGTTCGCAGCTCCCCCCGATTCCAGCGAAACGTTACTTCACTATTGGTGAGGTCTCGGACTTGTGCGGCGTTCGCTCCCACGTCCTACGTTATTGGGAGCAAGAGTTCTCGCAATTAAGTCCGCAAAAGCGTCGTGGCAATCGTCGCTACTATCAGCATCATGAGGTTGTCTTAATCCGCAAGATAAGAGCGCTTTTATATGAAGAGGGCTTCACTATCAGTGGCGCCAGAAATCGCCTAGATGAAGCTCGTGGCGAGCTTCGCTTACGCGATGAGTTGCAGGCTGTACTACAAATTCTCTCGAAATAGTTACTGATACAATTTTGTTTCTCGTCGGGGCGTAGCGCAGCCTGGTAGCGTACATGCATGGGGTGCATGTGGTCGGAGGTTCAAATCCTCTCGCCCCGACCATCCATTCAATTTCAAATTTCCTATGACATCCAGTTCAAACGACACCACTTATTTTGGTCTAACTATTCCTTTTTTAGCTCATCTAGGGGTTGTGCCCGAGTATGCCGAGGGCGGTAAGTCACGTATTAGCTTGGTGATTAAGCCGGAGTTTGAGAATAGTTTTCACATTGCTCATGGGGGAGTCGTCATGACCCTATTGGATTTTGCGATGGGGGCGGCGGCACGTAGCACCATTGATCAGCCACTTGGCGCCATGACGATTGATATGAGCGTCAGCTTCTTGCGCCCAAGCGTTGGCAAGATCGTAGTGGAGGGTAGCGTCCTGAAATCCGGAAAAACGATTAATTATTGCGAGGCCGTAGTTTTAAATGAGGCTGGTGAAGTTACTGCTAAAGCCAGCGGTACATTTATGCTGAGAAGATAGTTTTATATACTTATAATCAATATAATATTTATAATGATTATGTTATATATTTAAGAGAAAATACTCTAATAAGCTTATTTCAATAGGGTTATAGCCTCTTTTCCAATATATATTCTTATTTATTAATATCTGTATATAATGTCCATTCAGGAATAGCTAATCCTTAGTTATTCCTTAAAATTAATATTCGGAGAAATTAATACATGTCTTCTTATAAAGAACTCTTAGCTCAACGCGAACTGTTGGACAAGCAGATTAAAGAAGCGGTTTTACGTGAAAAAGCTGATGGCATTGCTAAGGCTAAGCTCATCATTGAGCAGTATGATTTAACGGCATCTGATCTATTTAGTCGTAAAGCTGGTGGTGCTCGCAGTCCAAGTGGCAAGGTCGCTCCTAAGTACCGTAACCCATCTACTGGTGATACATGGACTGGTCGTGGCAAGGCTCCAAAATGGATTGAAGGCAGAGACCGTAGCAGCTTTCTGATCTAAGATATTGATTTAAATAGATTTAATTATTTAAATGGCCGCTCAACGCAAATTGAGCGGCCTTTATTTTATGGATGAGTTTTAATTAAGCTGCTATGCGCACTTTCTATTTAGTGCTTGGATAAATATGGGCTCCAGGAGCTCGTGCCGATTTTTGTCCCCAAAGGCAGTCTCAAGCTCTGGATTGGTGGCTGGATAGCCAATAATGAGCGGGTTTTGGTCAATTAGGCCATTTTCAACTTCTTCCTGGAGTGCCTTTGGGTATTGCGACCTCACTCCAACTGTATTTTCATCAGCTAGACCCATAACCCCTGGATGTAGACGAATAAATCCCTCATCTACCAAGATAGGAATACGCTGTGTGTCCTTGTTTTTGCTCAGATAATGGATTAGATGTACTTGCTCAACTGGCGGTATTAAGGCATCGAGAAATATCAAGTCTGGAGAAATTGAAACCGCCTTCATGAGACCTTCGAGGCTATCCACTGAGACCTCCATATCTACTTTTAACTGCCAGCATTGAATGGATTCGATTAACTCATGGCTATTTTCCACCCTCCGAAATATTCCCATGGCAATACAGTTTTGAGTTGTCTTTTGGCGCATAGCTCTTTTACGACGGGCTAGCTGTTGATCAAGGGAGCTGGCAAGAATACGGCGGTGACCTCCACGAGTCTTCCACGCGATTAATTCACCTAATTCAACCATTTTCTGGACGGTACCAAGAGATACTTGTAATACTTTTGCACTTTGACGGGTGCTTAGATATTCCAATTCAGGGGTAATTGCTTTCATATTTCCTTAATCTCATTAATTCATTTGAAGATTTAGAGAATACGAACCAAATCCAAGGGAATCTGTCAGGAGTGGTTTAAATCAGAGTAGGAAAATTCTTATTCGGGGCTTAAATAGGGAAATACCCCTGAAACCTTTAAAATCAGGGAAAGCCCTTTATGAATCAATGGGTAATCGTGTTAAATTAGCACCGTTGTAAGAGTATTCGCACAGATCAATTCGTAAAGCGGTTTAGCCGTAGAGCGAATGGTTTTAACCACAGTTTTTATTCGGGAAACCCGATGAAAGGTGAGCATCATGATGCAGGATCAAAGAGATAATTCCTATCTCTTCGGTGGAAACGCCCCCTACGTAGAAGAACTCTACGAATCCTACTTGCACGATCCAGCTTCTGTAGCTGATCACTGGCGAGATTATTTTGATAATGTGAAGCAAATTCCAGCGGTCGATGGTTCGTCTAGAGCAGATATCGCCCATGGACCGATTGTTGCTTCCTTTGCTGAGCGCGCGAAGCAGGGCCCCATTCGCACAGTGTCTGCTGATTCAGCTGATTCTGCTATGGGCCGCAAGCGCGTTGCTGTTCAGCAGTTGATCGCGGCGTATCGTAACGTCGGCAATCGCTGGGCAGATACCGATCCGTTGAAGCGCACAGAGCGCCCAGATATTCCTGAGTTAGATCCCGCTTTTTATGGCTTTACTGATGGCGATATGGATATCGTCTTCAATACCAGCAATACTTTCTTTGGTAAAAACGAGATGACCTTGCGTGACTTATTGCAAGCATTGCGTCAAACTTACTGTGGCACCCTCGGTGCCGAGTACATGTTTATTGCCGACCAAAAGATTAAAAAGTGGTGGCAAGAAAAATTAGAGTCCATTCGCTCAACCCCACATTTCAATGTGGATCAAAAGAGCCAAATCCTAGATCGCGTTACCGCTGCTGAAGGTTTGGAGCGTTATCTCCAGGCTAAGTATGTTGGTCAAAAACGCTTCTCTCTTGAGGGCGGTGAAAGCTTTATCGCCTGTATGGATGAGTTGATTCGTGAAGCTGGTGCCAAAGGCGTTCAAGAAATCGTGATTGGCATGGCTCACCGCGGTCGCCTTAATGTTCTAGTAAATACCTTGGGCAAGATGCCTACAGATTTATTTGCTGAGTTTGAGCATAAGGGCCCAGAAACATTGCCTGCAGGTGATGTGAAGTATCACCAAGGTTTCTCTAGTGATATTTCCACTCCAGCTGGCCCCGTCCATTTGTCATTGGCATTTAACCCATCCCATTTGGAAATCGTTAATCCAGTAGTAGAGGGTTCCGCGCGTGCTCGTATGGAACGTCGTGGGGATTTATTGGGTGAGCAGGTATTGCCAGTATTAGTTCACGGTGATGCTGCGATTGCAGGTCAAGGTGTCATGCAAGAGACGTTAGCGATGGCGGAAGTTCGCGGCTATTCCACTGGCGGCACGATTCATATTGTGATTAATAACCAGATTGGTTTCACCACATCTGACCCGCGTGATTTACGTTCAAGCTTGTATTGCACCGACATCATGAAGGTGATTGATGCACCGGTACTGCATGTGAATGGTGATGATCCTGAGGCGGTGGTGTTAGCAACTAAATTGGCAGTCGAGTTCCGCAGCCTGTTCCATAAAGACGTGGCGATTGATATTGTTTGCTTTAGAAAATTAGGCCATAACGAGCAAGACACTCCAGCCATGACGCAGCCTTTGATGTACAAAATCATCGCTGCTCATCCTGGTACTCGCAAGCTCTATGCAGATAAACTAGAGGCGCAGGGCGTATTGCCTGCCGGTACTGGCGATTTGATGGTCAAGGAGTATCGCGCCGCAATGGATGAAGGGAAGCAAACTTCTGATCCAGTATTAAGTAACTTTAAAGGTAAGTTCGCGGTTGATTGGTCGCCGTTCTTAAACAAGAAGTGGACTGATGAATCTGACACTGCTATTCCATTAACCGAATGGAAGCGTTTGGCTGAAAAGATTTCCACCATCCCCGAAGACTTTAAGGCGCACCCCTTGGTAGAGAAGGTTTACCGTGACCGTGCTGCAATGGGTCGCGGCGAGGCGAATATCGATTGGGGTATGGGTGAGCACATGGCCTTCGCATCCTTAGTGGCCAGTGGTTACCCAGTGCGCTTATCTGGCGAGGATAGTGGTCGCGGTACCTTTACCCATCGTCATGCAGTGCTACACAATCAGAATCGCGAAAAGTGGGATACCGGTACTTATATTGCACTTCAGCATGTCGCTAAAGATCAAGCCCCATTTCTAGTAATTGACTCTATCTTGTCGGAAGAGGCTGTACTTGGTTTCGAGTATGGTTATGCTGCCGCAGAGCCTAATACATTGACTATTTGGGAAGCTCAGTTCGGAGATTTTGCAAACGGCGCCCAAGTGGTGATTGATCAATTTATCGCCTCAGGTGAGGTGAAGTGGGGTCGTGCCAATGGCTTGGTCATGATGTTGCCTCATGGTTATGAGGGCCAAGGTCCTGAGCATTCTTCTGCGCGTTTAGAGCGCTTTATGCAGTTATGTGCCGACACAAACATGCAGGTGATTCAGCCGACGACCGCATCGCAGATCTTCCACGTATTACGTCGTCAGATGATTCGTCAGTTCCGCAAACCGCTGATCTTGATGACGCCAAAATCTTTGCTACGTAACAAAGAAGCTGCTTCGCCATTAACTGAGTTCACTAAGGGTGGTTTCCAAACCATTCTGCCTGAGCGCGATGAGAGTCTTGATGGCAAGAAAGTTACTCGCTTGGTGATGTGCTCCGGCAAGGTTTATTACGACTTAGCTAAAGCGCGTACTGAAAAGAAAATTGAAGATGTGGCGATTATTCGTTTGGAGCAGCTCTATCCGTTCCCACATAAAGCATTGACTGCTGAGTTGAAGAAGTATCCAAATCTGGAAGAGGTTGTGTGGTGTCAGGATGAGCCGCAAAACCAAGGTGCTTGGTTCTTTGTTCAGCACAATATTTTGGAGAACATGTCCGAAGGTATGAAGTTGGCATATGCGGGTCGTCCAGCATCAGCTTCACCAGCTTGCGGTTATGCCCATCTCCATCAAGAACAACAGAAGTCTCTTCTTGCCGCAGCATTCGCAAAACTAAAGGGTTATGTCATTACGAAGTAATCGTAGACGTCACTCAATATACAAACACTAAATAGGATTAATCATGGCTATTTTTGAAGTTAAAGTTCCACAACTTTCTGAGTCAGTAGCAGAAGCTACTTTGTTGCAATGGAAAAAGAAAGTCGGCGATGCCGTCGGTCAAGATGAGATCTTGATCGAAATTGAAACTGATAAAGTGGTGCTAGAAGTTCCAGCGCCATCTGCAGGTGTTTTGACAGAAATCGTGGTTGCTGATGGCGGTACTGTAGTTGCCGAGCAGTTAATTGCAAAGATTGATAGTACTGCCGTTGCCGCTGCTGCTCCCGCAGCTGCTGCACCAGCACCTGTGGCCGCTCCAGCTGCCGCACCTGCTAAAGCTGCTGCCCCAGCTGCCAAGTCATCTGGCGCCGCTGCTGCGCCATCTGCATCAAAAATTCTTGCTGAAAATAATCTGAGCGCTGGTCAAGTTGCTGGTTCTGGTCGTGATGGTCGCATCACTAAGGGTGATGCAATCAATGCGGTGGCCGGTGGTTCAGCTGCCGCTGCTTTGCCAAGCGCACCGATTCCGTTGGGCGATCGTCCTGAAGAGCGTGTACCAATGAGCCGCTTGCGTGCACGTATTGCTGAACGTTTGCTTGAATCCCAAGCGAACAATGCAATCTTGACTACTTTTAATGAAGTCAATATGGCTCCAGTAATTGCGATGCGCAACAAGTACAAGGACCAGTTTGAAAAAGTTCATGGTGTGAAGTTGGGCTTCATGTCTTTCTTCGTTAAAGCTGCCACCCATGCTTTGAAGAAATTCCCACTGCTAAATGCTTCTGTTGATGGCAATGACATCGTGTACCACGGTTACTTTGATATTGGTATTGCAGTGAGCTCACCACGCGGATTAGTAGTTCCTATTTTGCGTGATGTTGATCAAATGAATTTGGCTGATATTGAAAAGAAGATTGCCGAGTTTGGTGTTAAAGCGCGCGAAGGTAAATTGTCATTAGAGGATTTAACTGGCGGTACATTCTCCATCTCTAATGGTGGCGTATTTGGCTCCATGCTGTCGACTCCAATTATTAATCCTCCACAGTCTGCGATCTTGGGTATTCATGCCACTAAAGAGCGCGCTGTTGTTGAGAATGGCCAGATTGTGATTCGTCCGATTAACTATTTAGCTTTGTCATACGACCATCGCATTATTGATGGACGTGAAGCGGTACTGGGCTTAGTTGCCATGAAGGATGCTTTGGAAGATCCTTCACGTCTTCTCCTTGATTTGTAAGAGGGAAGAACATGAGCCAATCATTTGACGTATTAGTAATCGGCGGTGGCCCTGGTGGCTACATCGCCGCAATTCGTGCTGCGCAACTGGGTTTTAAAGTTGCCTGTGCCGAATCAAATGCATACGACGATCCTAAAGGTGAGATTCGCTTAGGTGGAACTTGCTTGAACGTCGGTTGCATTCCCTCTAAAGCTTTGCTTGCCTCTTCTGAAGAGTTTGAGAAGATTAGTCATCACGTTGCAGATCACGGTATCACCGTTGGATCAGTGAAGTTGGATTCTGGCAAGATGATTGCTCGTAAAGATACGATTGTGACCAAGATGACTGCGGGTATTCAGTTCTTGTTCCGTAAAAATAAGATCACTTTGTTAAAAGGTCACGCCTCTTTTGAAGGCAAGGGAGCTGACGGTTATCAGGTGAAGATTGACGGTAAAGACAAAGAAGTGGTTACGGCTAAAAACGTCATCATCGCTACTGGATCTAAAGCACGTCACTTGCCAGGCATTCCTGTCGATAACGTATTGATTAGCGATAACGAAGGTGGTCTTAAGTTTGATTCTATTCCGAAGAAGCTGGGCGTAATTGGCGCTGGCGTAATTGGTTTGGAGCTCGGGTCCGTATGGCGCCGCGTTGGCTCCGATGTAACTATCTTAGAAGCTCTGCCAACTTTCTTGGGTGCGTGCGATCAAGGTATTGCTAAAGAAGCGCACAAGATTTTCACCAAGCAAGGCCTTAAAATCAATATGGGCGTCAAGATTGGTGAAGTGAAGGCGGACAAAAAAGGTGTTGTGGTTAACTACACTGATGCGGAAGGTAAGGCTCAGAAACTAGAGTGCGACCGCTTAATTGTTTCTGTTGGCCGTGTTCCCAATACTGAAAAATTAGGTCTCGACAAAATTGGCCTCAAAGTGGATGAGCGTGGCTTCATTCCGATTGATGACCATACTTGTGCAACTTCAGCGCCTGGCGTTTACGCAGTCGGTGACGTAGTGCGTGGACCAATGTTGGCTCATAAAGCTGAAGATGAAGGTGTACTTGTTGCTGAAATAATTGCTGGTCAAAAGCCGCACATTGATTACAACTGTATTCCTTGGGTAATTTATACCGATCCCGAAATCGCTTGGGTTGGTAGAACTGAAGAGCAGCTCAAACAGGCTGGTATTGCTTATAAAGCTGGTCAGTTCCCTTTTGCCGCTAACGGTCGTGCATTAGGTATGGATCGTGCCGATGGTTTTGTCAAAGTATTAGCTGATGAAAAAACTGATGAAATCTTAGGCGTTCATATTATTGGACCCAATGCTTCTGACTTAATTGCTGAGGCAGCTGTAGCAATGGAATTCAAAGCGGCAGCTGAAGATATTGCCCGTATCTGTCATCCACATCCAAGCTTGTCGGAAGTGGTTCGCGAGGCAGCATTAGCGACGGATAAACGTGCACTAAACATGTAATTGAAAGCATTAGAGTATTACCATCAAGAGTTAAAGGCGCGCGGGTATCAAAGTGATCCCGCGCAGCTTGCTGCCATGGAGCGCTTGCAGCGCTGCGAAGATGAGTGGATTGCTTATAAAGAAATCCGTAGCAGTGGCTTAAAAAAGAAACTCTTTAAACCAAAATTGCCCCGTGGCGTCTATTTGTGGGGTGGAGTGGGTCGCGGTAAATCCTTCTTAATGGATTGCTTCTTTGCGGCATCCCCCTTAGAAAAAAAGATTCGTATTCATTTTCATGAGTTCATGCGAGAAGTGCATCGCGAGCTTCATGAACTTTCTGGTTTGTCTGATCCGTTGGATGAGCTTTCTAAAAGAATTGCAAAACGATATCGACTCATCTGTTTTGATGAGTTTCATATTAATGATATTGCCGATGCCATGATTTTGTATCGCTTGCTGAGCGCGCTTTTTCAAGATCGCGTCCAGTTTGTTATGACTTCGAATTATCAGCCTAACCAACTTTATCCCAATGGCCTGCATCGAGATCGCTTACTGCCCGCTATCAAATTATTAGAGGAACAGCTTGATGTGATGAATGTTGATGCTGGTAATGACTATCGTCGCGTACAGATGGCGCAGGTTGAGGCCTATCTCACGCCAGTGAATGCGGAAACTCACGCAGTCTTGATGCAAATGTTCCAGACACTGATTGGCAATCAAAAGGAAACTGTCCGCCCAGTTTTGCGAATTGAATCACGAGAGCTGAGACCTTTGCATATGGCTGAAGGGGTAGTTTGGTTTGATTTTCAAACTCTATGCTGTGGCCCAAGGTCGCAAAATGACTATTTGGAGATTGCCAACCAATTTCATACGGTGATTTTGTCAGGGGTGCCCTATATGCCCCCTAGAATGACAAATGAAGCACGTCGTTTTATTTGGCTCATTGACGTCTTATATGACCATAAAATCAAATTAATCATCTCTGCAGAGGTTCCAGCGGTAGATTTGTATACCGAGGGTCAAATTACCAGCGAGTTCGCCAGAACGGTTTCTCGCTTAATTGAGATGCAGTCCCGTGATTACCTAGATGCGCCTCGCCGGGTAATTGATACCAGCTTGACCTAAAATAGGGTCATGACTAGTAATTCCAGCCTAAACGCAGATTTACACTGCCATTCCGTTGTTTCCGATGGAACCTTAACGCCTGAGCAGTTGGCTGAACGCGCCCATGCTAATGGCGTCCATTTATGGGCCTTAACCGATCATGATGAATTGGGGGGTCAAGAGAGGGCTCGAGTTGCCGCAAGCTCTCTTGGCATGGATTATCTCTCTGGAGTAGAGATTTCTGTAACCTGGATGGGGCAGACTATTCATATTGTTGGTTTAGGAATTGATCCTGCTCATGCGGGGATTATCGAAGGCTTGCGCCGTACTCGTGAGGGCCGCGGTAATCGAGCTAAGCAGATGGCGGAACAATTATTAAAAGCAGGCATACCAGGTGCATATGAGGGCGCACTGCATTTTGCTGGTAATCATGATCTCATTTCTCGCACACACTTTGCGCGCTTTCTAGTAGAGCAGGGCGTATGCCGCGATACCGAGCAAGTCTTTAAAAACTATCTGGTTGAAGACAAGCCTGGCTATGTGCCGCATCTTTGGGCAACACTAGATGATGCTGTTACTTGGATCAAGGGAGCGGGTGGGGCTGCTGTGATTGCCCATCCAGGTCGCTATAAGCTAAGCGCCATGCAAATGGATGAGCTCTATAAGCACTTCAAAGAAATCGGCGGTATGGCTATTGAGGTGATTACTGGTAGCCATAGCCCGAATCAATATCAGACCTATGGCAAGATTGCTCAGCATTATGGATTTTTAGCTTCTCGAGGATCCGATTTTCACGATCCAGATGAGAGCTATATTGACCTTGGTACCTTGCCGCATTTGCCCGACCATTTGACTCCAGTGTGGTCGCTATTTCATTAAGCTAGTTTTCACGCTTTTTCATACTTAACCATTTTTAATTACCCTTAAAGAATAAAGATCAAGATGTTTGCAGAACGCGTTCTCTCTGGCATGCGACCAACTGGTAGCTTGCACCTAGGCCATTACCATGGCGTTTTAAAGAATTGGGTTCGCTTGCAGTCCGAGTATCCCTGCTACTTCTTTGTAGCAGACTGGCATGCCTTAACGACTCACTATGAAACCCCGGATGTGATTGAGCAATCGGTGTGGGATATGGTGATTGACTGGTTGGCCTGTGGGGTTGATCCAAACCAAGCCACTTTATTTATTCAAAGCAAAGTGCCCGAACATGCAGAGCTATTTTTATTGCTAGCCATGGGCACACCTTTAGGTTGGTTAGAGCGTGTACCAACCTATAAAGATCAAATTGAAAAACTCAAAGAGAAAGACTTGCAGACCTATGGTTTTCTGGGTTACCCCTTGCTGCAGGCTGCTGATATTCTGATGTATCGCGCACAATTTGTGCCGGTAGGTGAAGACCAGGTGCCACACGTAGAGATGACTCGTGAAGTGGCGCGTCGCTTTAATTATCTTTATGGTCGGGAGCCTGGCTTTGAAGAGAAGGCGCTAGAGGCGGTGAAAAAATTAGGTAGTAAACGCGCCAAGATGTACGCTGAATTGCGCGTCGCTTTTCAGGAGCGGGGCGATGATGAGGCTCTAGAGCAAGCTAAAGCATTACTGCAAGAGGCACAAAGTCTCTCAATGGCAGATCGCGAAAGGTTGTTTGGCTTCTTAGAGGGCGCTCGTAAAATTATTCTGCCAGAACCTCAAGCATTGTTGACGACTGCATCACGCATGCCTGGTATTGACGGTCAAAAAATGTCAAAGTCTTACGGTAATACGATTGGTATTCGTGAAAAGCCTGAAGAGGTTATTCGTTCAATTCGTACTATGCCAACGGATCCTGCGAGGGTGCGTAGAACTGATCCAGGTGACCCTGCGCGTTGTCCGGTATGGCAGTTGCATACGGTGTATTCCAATGAAGAAACTAAGACTTGGGTTCAAAAAGAATGTAAGTCAGCAGGTATCGGGTGCTTGGAGTGTAAGCAGCCTGTGATTGATGCCATTCTCGCTGAGCAGCAACCAATGTTCGAGCGTGCCCAGAAGTACTTGGATGATCCTAGCTTGTTGCGTTCCATCATTGCGGACGGTTCCGATAAGGCGCGTAAGGTTGCTCAAGAAACCATGCGTGAGGTCCGTGAGTCTATGGGCCTAGCGTACGACTAAGGTCACATTTTGACTTTAATGCATGCTGAGATTGCGGACGCCTCTCCTTGGGTAAGGCGTTTTGCACCAGCCATTTCACAGGGCGGTAGGGTCTTGGATCTGGCTTGTGGTGCTGGCAGACATGCCGCTTTACTAGCATCGCTAGGCCACACTATATTGGCCGTCGATCGAGATATTTCCGGAGTTGAGTTACTCCAGGGCACCTCTTTTCAAACTCGAGAGCTTGATCTTGAGGGTTCTGATTGGCCTTTGCTGGGCCAGCTTTTTTCTGGAATTGTGGTGACCAATTACCTTTACCGCCCATTTCTAGATGAATTGCCCAAAATGCTGGCTGACGGCGGTGTTTTAATCTATGAAACCTTCGCCGATGGGAATGCTCAGTTTGGCAAACCCTCAAACCCCAATTTCTTGCTAAAAACAGGGGAATTGCTTGCTTTGGCTGAACGTTCAGGCTTGAAAGTGATTGCCTACGAGGATATTTACCTCGATCGACCTAAACCAGCTATGGTTCAGCGGATTTGTGCTGTAAAAGGGCATTTAAAAGGGTGCATTCCGTTACAATTTGGTGGTTAACATTCAGATAATTCAGACGCATTCAGTGACTAATACAACACAATCCCAAGCTAGTAAAAAGCCTATTGCAGGCAGTATGCCTGCCATTGTGACGCCGATGTTCGAGGATGGAAGTCTGGATTTTCCAGCCTTACGTTCCTTGTTGGATTGGCATGTTGCCGAAGGTTCCGATGGCATTGTCATCGTTGGTACGAGCGGGGAATCTCCTACGGTATCCGTGGAAGAGCATTGTGAGCTCATCAAAGTAACCGTCGATCATATAGCCGGACGTATTCCGGTAATCGCCGGCACAGGCGGTAATTCCACCACTGAGGCAATTGAGTTAACTCATTTTGCTAAGTCTGTTGGTGCCGATGCCAGCCTCCAAGTAGTTCCTTACTACAACAAGCCCACCCAAGAGGGTATGTTTGCCCACTTCAAGAAAATTGCTGAGTCAGTTGATTTACCCGTCATTCTTTACAACGTCCCCGGTAGGACTGTTGCGGATCTTGCTGGCGAGACAACAGTTCGTTTAGCAGGTGTTCCAGGCATTATTGGCATCAAAGACGCTACCGGCAGTATTGAACGCGGCACTTTATTGCTCGCCGATCTCAAGGCTGCTGGACATCAAGATTTCTCTGTATTTTCTGGTGATGATCTGAGTGCGGCAATGCTGATGCTCATGGGTGGTAAGGGCAATATTTCTGTTACCGCCAATATCGCACCCCGTTTGATGCATGAATTATGTCAGGCAGCGATGTCTGATGATGTTGTGAGGACGCGCGCTATTCAATATCAATTACTGGCTGTTCATAAAGCCATGTTTATTGAGGCAAATCCAATTCCAGTTAAATGGGCCCTGCATGAAATGGGTAAAGTCACCTCTGGAATTCGTTTACCTTTAACCCCTTTGAGCGTTGCTTTGCGTGAACCTTTGAAGACTGCAATGAAACAGGCTGGCTTACTATGACGAATTTGATTCAAACCCTGCGCCAACATTGCGCAACCCTACTGATCCTCTCTTTAACAAGCATTGCTTTGGTCGGCTGCAAATCGGTAGCAACTAATGACACCGTGGACTACAAGTCGGCTGGTGCGGTACGTGGGCCTAATTTATCCTACCCTCCAGATCTCATTACCGCCCAGGCAGATCGTCGTTACATTGTTCAGGACGGCTCCGCCACTATGTCTGAATACAATGCCGCTGTTAAAAAATCGGTGCAAACTCGCAAGAACGTAATGACTGGCATTCCAGGTATGCGTATTGAGCGTGATGGCGAGCGTCGTTGGTTAGTGGTGGATAAACCAGCACCAGAGCTCTACCCGCAAATCAAAGATTTTTGGCAGGAGAATGGCTTCCTGCTCACCATTGATTCACCTTCAACAGGAATCATGGAAACCGACTGGGCCGAGAACCGCGCAAAAATTCCTCAAGATTTCATTCGTCAAGCTCTTGGTGGTGCATTGGATTCCATCTATGACACTGGTGAGAGAGATCGTTACAAAACTCGCTTAGAAGTAAGCAAGCCTAATCAAACTGAAATTTTTATTACTCAGCGTGGTGCGATTGAGAAATGCGTAAGCGATAACAGTGGTGCTTGTAACTCTACGATCTGGACATCACGCCCAAATGATCCCGAGCTTGAGGCAGCATTTTTAGCTCGCTTAATGGAGCGCCTTGGGATGACTCAAGAAATGGCTAAGGCTCAAGTCGCAGTTCCACTGGGAGCTAAGACTCCAAAGGCAAAATTAGTTCAGGAAGGCGTTAATACTGCGCATATTGAGATGGCAGCAGGTTTTGATCGCGCATGGCGTGATACAGGTCTTGCCTTAGATCGCTCTAACTTTACTGTTGAGGATCGCAATCGCGCCAATGGTGTTTACTATGTGCGTTACGTCAATCCTAAAGATTTAGGTGACACCAAAGGCTTCTTCTCAAATCTCTTTAGTAGCAAGGATGACTCAAGTCTGAAAGCTAAGAAGTATCTTGTTGTAGTTAAATCAACTGGTGATAATTCTTCAAGCATCTATGTTCAAGATGCTGATGGTAAGCCAGAAAATACTGCAGCAGGATTGCAGCTTTTAACTCTACTAACTGAGCAAATGTCTAGATAAGTTATTGCATTACAAAAATTCTAGCCAATAAAAAAGCCGCTTCTCAGCGGCTTTTTTTCTTCAAGAAGAAGATTACTTCTTAGCGTCAGCAGCTGGAGCAGCTGGAGCAGCAGGTGCAGCAGCAGGAGCGTCAGCAGCTGGAGCTGCAGCAGGAGCAGCAGGAGCAGCTTCTACAGGTTTTGCTTCTTCTTTTTTACCGCAAGCGGCCAAAGCGATTGCCAACATTGCTACTAGTGCGAGTGACTTCTTCATTTGTAATTTCCTCTTAAAAAATTATCATTAATAACCGGTTATTAATACTAAGAAAGTACAGGGTTACCCCTTAGGTACTTTCCAGCGATCATTATAGCCATGTCCTAATCGAGAGTTAAAAAACTAGCCAACCGGCTTCAAAAGCCTCAAAAAGGCTATTGTCTGCCTGAAATCGTCCTAGGCCACCCTTGAATTGCCTGTTTGCGGCAAGTGAGCACCAGGCAATCTGTATCGGACTGGATTGCCCGGTAGTGACATCTTCGCCATTACAGTAAATTTTCTCTCCTAGAGCTAGCAATCGAGTTTGGGGGTGCGGCTCTAAGACATGCTTTGCAATCTGGCGCTGAAATTCTTCAGGAGAAAGATTATTTTTTGACCCATCGAAATAGGTCTGGGGTTTTGGTTCGCTGAGATAGGCGGCAATTCCAGGTAGAAATGTTTCCACGCGATCGAGTTTTAAGCTTTTTAATTTTTGCTCTAACTGTTTAATCATTTCCTCTGGTAGTTGCTCGGCCTGGTTAGTCGCCTTTTGCTTGGGATCGGCAAAGCGTTTTTCTAGCTCCAGAATGCCTTCTAGTGATTCGGCTAAACGCCATAGACCCTCTTGCAAAATTTCTTTATAGCTTTGCGCTCTAAATCCAACTGACCAGGTTTGGCAACCTGGATCTAGAGCAACGCCATCATGAGCAATATGAGGGGGCAAATAAAGCATATCGCCAGGCTCTAACACCCACTCCTGCTCAACTTTAAAGTCCTGCAGAATCTTCAGTGGAAGATGGGGGTTTAAAGTCAAATCTTTCTGCTCGGAAATACGCCAACGCCTTCGTCCCGACATCTGAATTAAAAAGACGTCATATGAATCAAAGTGGGGGCCTACGCCACCACCAGGACCAGCGATGCTAATCATTAAATCATCTAAGCGTGCATCTGGTATGAAGCGAAACCAGGAAAGAATTTTTGCAGCAGCGGGGTGCCTTGCCTCCATGCCTTGGAGAAGTAGCGTCCAGTCTGGAGATTCAAGTGAAGGGATGGATTTCTTTTTAAATGGCCCGTCAGCAAAGCCCCAGGGTTTGGCTTTAATTAATCTAGACTCGACTGCATCGTCACTTGCTATCTTAAAGAGCTCTTCGGCTGAAATTGCGCTATCCAATGGCTCGCCTACCTGTTTTGAGAGTTCAAAAGCAGGAATGGCACCGCGTACTAAAAGTGGCTTTTTATGCCAATGGGATTTCATGAACTGTTGGGGGCTAGCACCCCCTAGAAGCGCCCATGGGCGATCCAGCAGGAGGTTTTGGGGTGCCTGCGGTGGGTCATAAGGCTTGCTCAAGTAAAATGCTGTCATATAAGTAAGAGGCTGTTTAAAACACAATGTTGAATGAATTACGCATGAAGATCGAAAAAAATACCGTTGTATCCCTGCGCTACAAATTAACTGATGCGCAAAACAATATTATCGAGGAACCTGATTCTCCGATGGTATACCTGCATGGCGGGTATGAGGGCACTTTTCCCAAGATTGAAACCATGTTGGACGGTCAAGATGTGGGTTATGAAGCCAGCATTCAGCTTGAGCCCAGCGAGGCTTTTGGCGAGTACGATCCTGAGTTACTCAAGATCGAACCACGCGCTCGATTTCCAGAGCCTTTAGAGGTGGGTATGCAGTTTGAGGGCGTTCCTGATTCTGAAGAAGATGAATCTAGCGAAGCGGATGATGAGCCTTTAATTTATACCGTAACCGATGTCGCTGATAGTCAAGTAGTCCTAGATGGAAATCATCCTCTCGCTGGTATGGCCTTGCGTTTCTGGGTTCAGGTTGAAGATATTCGCGCTGCTACTGATGAGGAGATTGAGAATCGCCATCCCGAAGGTGGTGAAGCATTTGCATTCGGAATGCCTAATGATTCCGATGACGGCGATGATGAATTAACAGACGACATTTCCAATGCTGGCGGTACAGCACCAACTCTGCATTAAATTACTCTTTGAGCCATTCTTTTAAGGCTCCAAGATCACGCTTAGTGTCGCTCGACTCGCCAGCATTAGACGCTGGTGCGTTGCTTAATTTTGCTAGCGCTTTCTCGAGCGCTGTAATTTTGGCTTCTTGCTCTAGAGTGGCATCAATCAAACCTTTTAATGCCATAGACACAGGGTCATCTACATTCGGTGTCACGCCATAAGCGGAGAAGTATTCTTTGGCCTTGCTATCAGGCGTACTTGCCTGAGGTAGGTCGGGATGCAAGATGCGAGCAGGAATTCCTACTGCGGTTGCTCCCGCAGGGATTTCTTTTAGTACAACGGCATTAGATCCAACTCGAGCGCCATCACCAACGGTAAAACCGCCAAGCACTTTAGCTCCTGCGCTAATGACAACTCCTTTGCCCAAGGTAGGGTGACGCTTTACACCTTTGTACAAACTGGTTCCGCCTAAGGTCACGCCTTGATAGATGGTGCAATCATCACCAATTTCAGTGGTCTCACCGATAACAATGCCCAGGCCATGGTCTAAAAAGACTCGACGACCAATCTTTGCGCCCGGATGAATTTCAATGCCAGTAATCCAGCGCGACACCATCGACAGAAGACGCGCAATCCATTTCAAGCCCAGGTTCCACAGGGCATGAGAGGCGCGATGAATCCATACAGCATGTAAACCTGGGTAGCAGGTAATGACCTCTAAGCGATTTCTAGCGGCAGGGTCGCGAACAATGATGGAGTCGACTTGGTCGAAAAGCGAATTAAACATGAAGCGATTTTAACGGGTAAAGGCTGAATTTATTTTCTCAGGAGCATCTGCTTGGCAATGCCACGCAGAAGGTCAATTTCTTCTTTTTGAAGACGAGTTCTCGCAAATAGGGCTTGCAAGCGAGGCATGAGCTTTTTGGGGTTAGCAGGGTCAAGGTACCTAATTGCCTCTAGCCCTTGGCGCCAGTGCTCTAGCATGGCCGCTACGGCAGCTGGATCAGCATAGTCAACTGACTCGGGGGCATCTGGAACCAGAGAATTAACGCCTTGGCAGAATGACTCCCTGAGAGTAAAGGCGCAAACCATGAGGGCTTGAGCTAAGTTAAGCGAGGGGTAGAGTGGGTTAGCGTCCAGCCAGACCCGATGCGTACAAAGGGATAGATGTTGGTTATCTAGTCCAGTTCGCTCTGGTCCAAATAGTAAGGCAACCCTTTGATTGCCTGCGACGGCAGCCTGAATAAGGGGGCGAGCATCTTGCCAATTTAATGCTGGTGGTCCAAATTCACGATCACGACTCGTAAGCCCCAGGACTAAGGCGCAGCCTTGAACAGCAGACTCCAGCGATGGCGACTCTTGACTGGACTCTAAGATATCGGCGGCGCCACTGGCTAAAGCAATCGCTTCGGGTGCTTGGGCAACCCCTGAAATTTTTGGTGAAATCAGGCGTAGATCGCTAAATCCCATGGTTTTAAGCGCACGCGCTGCTGAGCCTACGTTACCGGGGTGACTGGTTTCAACCAAAACCCAGCGTAGCAACTGTGCTTGTGCGGTATTCATATGTACAGGAAATCGTTAGGGACTTGGGAGTTCATGGGGCAATCGTTTAGAATCAGGGTGTTAGCTCCTTATTGTCCTGCAGTTTGCAATCTGTTGAGCTTGTTCTTATTTAATTTGTCCATCAATACTATGCATCCCATGTTAAATGTGGCCGTTAAGGCTGCCCGTCGTGCCGGAACCGTGATTAATAGAGCGTCTCTGAATCTAGAGCGACTCCAGGTTGACCGCAAACAACATAATGATTTTGTGACTGAGGTGGACAGGCAGGCTGAAGCAGCCATTATTGAGACTTTGAGCGAGGCCTATCCTTCACACGGATTTCTAGCTGAAGAAACTGGCGCCCAAAATACCGATGCCGAAAATGTGTGGATCATCGACCCCCTTGATGGCACAACCAACTTTATTCATGGTTTCCCTCAATATGCGGTTTCTATCGCATTGTCTGTCAACGGGGTAACCCAACAGGCAGTCGTGTATGACCCAACTCGAGATGAACTTTTCACGGCTACCCGTGGTGCAGGCGCATATTTGGACCGCCGGCGTTTACGTGTTGCTACTCAAGATCGCTTAACGAATGCCTTGTTGGGCACTGGTTTTCCATATCGTGAAGACCAGGACTTGGAAAAGTATTTAAAAATCTTTGCTGACATGTCACGTCAGTGTGCTGGCCTTCGTCGTCCAGGCGCTGCATCACTTGATTTAGCTTATGTTGCTGCCGGTCGATACGATGGGTTTTTTGAAAGTGATCTCAAGCCTTGGGATATGGCTGCGGGCGCCTTGCTAATCACTGAGGCTGGTGGTTTAGTCGGCAACTACCGTGGTGAAGAGGGTTTCTTGCAAAGCGGCGAAGTAATGTGTGCAAACCCACGTATCTTTGCTCAGATGGTGCAGTGCTTATCTAAATATTCCACCTGCTAAATCAACTCAATTTAGTTAGCAAAATAACTTATTAATTCTTGATCAGATCGGCGTAACGCACGCCATCTTGATTAATGTGGAGCGCACTTGCACGTGGTCGACCGCTTTCCGGGTGATCCAAATCCCAGTCTGATAAGACCCAGCGTTGCCATTCTTGATCTTGTAGCCGTTCTTGATGATGCTTTGGCAAATGGGTATGACCATGAATCAATTGATTGGCGGCTTGATCCCTCAAGACTGCGGCGCAGGCCGCTAAGGTCACATCCGTTTTAGCTTGTCCGCCTGGTGCTGAGGATTGCATTGCGCGTTGGTATTGCAAGCCGCTATTACTGCGAAGGTGATTTGCAATAGAGCGACGCCAAGTTAAGGGTAAGCTTAAGAATAACTTTTGGATCCAGGTTTTACGAACCCATCCGCGGAAGACTTGATAGCCAATATCCGCCGTGCAAAGGGAGTCACCGTGACAGAGAACATATTCAGAGCCAGCAATATTAATTTTGCTCGGGTCAGACATGAGTGTCATGCCAGTTTTAAGTAAGAATTGCTTTCCAATGAGGAAGTCACGATTACCGTGTAGGTAATAGGTTTTCACTTTGGTGGAAAGTGTTGCCAGCGCATGCTTCACCTCTTGTTGAAATGGCGAGTGAAGGGCGGCATCATCTCCAACCCAATACTCAAATAAGTCCCCCAAGATAAATACAGCTTCTACCTTAGGGGCATCCTTTTCACAAAAATCAAAGAAACGTTGCGCCGTCAAAGGCATTGACGGCGTGAGATGCAAATCAGAAATGAGCAGCGCGCTCGCGTATTGCGGAATCATTCCTCGAGGATGCTAGCCTTTTCAATCACAACGTCTTCCGCAGGTACGTCTTGATGAAATCCAGCATTGCCAGTTTTAACTTTGCGAATTGCGTCAACCACATCAAGGCCATCAGTGACCTTGCCAAAAACAGCATAGCCCCAACCTTGAGCGTTTGGAGCAGTGTGATTTAAGAAGTCATTGTCATTAACGTTAATGAAAAATTGCGCTGTTGCTGAGTGCGGATCGCTAGTGCGAGCCATGGCCACTGTGCCACGTTCGTTCTTGAGGCCATTATTTGCTTCGTTTTCAATTTGGGCGCCAGAAGATTTTTCTTTAAGGCCAGCAGTCATGCCGCCACCTTGAATCATAAAATTATCAATCACACGATGAAAAATAGTGCCATCGTAGTGGCCGCTTTTTACATACTGTAAAAAGTTAGCAACAGTTTTTGGTGCTTTAACAGCATCGAGTGTGAGGGTGATGTCACCCTTGTTTGTTTTGAGTAGAACTTTAGCCATGATGAATTAACTTTCTATGAGTTAGTAGATAAAAAGGGTAAAAAAAATTACTTCGAAGTCAGTGGTGCTGGGATTGCTGGTACCGCTGGCGCAACTCCCTTTTTGGGTGGGGTGAGTATTTCCATTAATGCTTTTGCGCGATTGGTATATTGACGTTGATTGAGCGCGGCATCTTTTGCCGCATTGTCATAGGCTTGGGCCCCTAGACGGATATAAACCTCTCCTAAGTTGGCAGAGGCAACCGTATAGCTTGGGCGTAATTTCAAAGCGAGCTCCAAGTAGTCTCTGGCCTCAATCCAGTTTCCCTGGTTGGCTGCTAGTGCAGCTAAGTTGTTGTAAGGCTCAGGCAGCTCTGGAAATTGTTGGGTAATTTCAACTAGCGTCTTTTTGGCTGCCTCCCATTGACGCATCTCAATTTGCATGCGAGCCTTGACGTAACGTAATTGCACATTGCCGGGTGTTTTCTTGAGTCTCTTATCAATGCTTTCAATAGCTTCAGGATATTTCTTGGCTTTTACTAGCTTTTCAATTTCGGATGGAACCCCGTTTTTAGTCACTGGATCCGGCTCAATAATCAAAAAAGAGAGAAATGGAACAGCCACAGAATCAGACAAATCTTGATTAAATTGATCGTAACCTAATGAATTACTGGCCAATCTAGGCGGCTCCCCCGGCGTATAGGAGCCTAAATAGGGTTGAGGTGTTTGAGGTGTCGCTGGTTGGGCGGGGCAAGAGCAAGGCGTATTCAGGGCCTTAATTTCAGCATCTGCCAACTGTTGCCCGGGAGTGCTACACCCCAAAAGGAGTAAAGCGGCAAAAATGGCGCTTAAGCTTGCAAAATGGGCTGGACGTAGTGAAAACAGGGTAGCTGGCATAGGGGGTGGGGTGAAAAACTGGCTCATTCGATATACTCAGCGCTCAGTCTAACAAATTGGCGCTACTTGCCCACCTTTATAGCCCCTATGCTGCAAATCTATAACACTCTCAGTCGTTCTAAGCAGGCCTTTAAACCCATCGAGCCAGGCAAAGTGAAGATGTATGTCTGTGGGATGACTGTTTATGATTTTTGCCATATCGGGCATGCCCGCGTAATGATTGTGTTCGATATGGTGGTCCGCTGGCTAAGGGTTAGCGGCTATGAAGTTGTTTATGTCCGCAACATCACCGATATCGATGACAAGATCATCAACCGCGCAGTTGAGAACGGTGAGCCTATTTCCGTGTTGACACAGCGTTTTATCGATGCCATGCATGCGGACTCAGATGAGTTAGGTTTGATGCACCCCGATCATGAGCCTCGCGCTACGGATTACATCACTCAAATGCAAGGCATTATTGGTCGCTTGATTGAAAAAGAATTAGCCTATCAAGGTGAGGATGGCGATGTGAATTTTGCTGTTCGCTTATTCCCGGAATATGGACGCCTCTCTGGCAAATCTTTAGATGAATTGAATGCAGGCGAGCGCGTCGCTGTTGGTGGTGGCAAGCGTGATCCATTGGATTTTGTGTTGTGGAAAAGCGCCAAGGCAGAGGAGCCTGTCGATACGCGTTGGAAATCACCTTGGGGCGAAGGTCGCCCTGGATGGCATATTGAATGTTCGGCCATGTCATGTGATTTGCTAGGCGAGCATTTTGATATTCATGGTGGTGGCGCTGATTTGCAGTTCCCTCATCATGAGAATGAGATTGCCCAAAGTGAAGGCGCCTTATACGGCAGAGATCACCAGGCGAACGACCAACCTTTTGTCAACTACTGGATGCATAACGGCCACATTCGGGTAAATGAAGAAAAAATGTCCAAGTCGCTGGGTAATTTTTTCCTGATCCGTGACGTGCTGAAAAATTTTGATCCAGAAGTATTACGCTTTTTTATGTTGCGTGCTCACTATCGCAGTCCTATTAACTATAGCGATGCGCAACTCGAGGAAGCTCGTGCAGGATTAGTTCGTCTTTACACTGCTCTGGCTCACGTATCAGTTAGCGATCAGTCTGTAGACCCTCATTCTCCTTGGGCTAAGCGCTTTGCTGATGCTATGAATGATGACTTCAATACGCCTGAGGCCATTGCGGCGCTATTTGATTTGGCGAGTGAGGTAAATCGTGCTCAGGGTGAAGAGAGGATGCGTTTGGCTAGTGTCCTCAAGGGATTGGCGGGAACTCTGAACTTTTTACAACGTGACCCAACTGACTTTTTACAAGCAGGATCGCGAAGTGATGTGGTTGGCTTATCGGCTGACGCTATTGAAGCTCAAATCGCTGCTCGAGTTACCGCAAAGCAGGCAAAAGATTTTGCTGCGGCCGATTTAATTCGCAAGAATTTGTTGGAGCAGGGCGTAGTATTGGAAGATAAGCCCGGTGGCCTAACTGAGTGGCGCAGAAGCTAAGTAATTTAATTTGTGATTGAGAATGTATTTTGACTAAAGTAGTTGAGCAAGCGATTTTTGAGGAGTTAGCCCCCGAGTATTGGGAGCAGGCTTGCGCCGAGTTGATGAAGCACGATCGTATTTTAAAAAAATTGATTCCAAAATTTGGCTCAGGTTTTCTGAGAACTCGAGGTGATTCCTTCACCACCCTAGCAAGGTCGATTGTTGGTCAGCAAATTTCTGTTGCGGCTGCTCAGACTGTTTGGGGCCGGGTCTTATTGGCATCCAAAAACAAAGTAAATCCTAAAAATATCCTCGCCTTAAGCGTTGAAGACTTGCGCGCAGCTGGTTTGTCGGGTCGCAAGGTGGAATACATTCGCGATTTGGCTGAACACTTCGATTCTGGCCGTTTACAGGCTAATCAGTTGAAAGGCATGGAGGACGAGGCCATCATCAAGGAATTGTGTGATATTCGGGGTATTGGCCGCTGGACAGCTGAAATGTTCCTTATTTTTAATATGGTGAGGCCCAATATCCTTCCTTTAGACGATGTAGGCTTAATTAAGGCTATTTCCCTCAATTATTTCAGTGGAGAGCCTGTCAGCAGGCATGAGGCCCGGGAAGTAGCTGCAAATTGGGCTCCTTGGCGGACTGTAGCAACCTGGTATATGTGGAGAAGTATCGACCCCGTTCCCGTTGAATATTAAAATCAAGCTATGAAAACGACTTTCCTGGATTTTGAGCAGTCAATCGCTGAACTAGAGTCAAAGATTGAAGAGCTGCAATTTGTGCAAGATGAATCATCGGTAGATATTTCTGATGAGATCAAAACACTTACTGAAAAAAGTCAGCAACTGACTAGAGACATTTATGCCAACTTAAGTCCTTGGCAAGTTTCGCAAGTGGCGCGTCATCCACAGCGTCCCTATACCTTGGATTATGTGAGTGCGTTGTTTACTGATTTTCATGAGCTTCATGGAGATCGTAACTTTGCAGATGATCAATCCATCATTACTGGCTTAGCCCGTTTCGAGAATCAACCTTGTGTAGTGATCGGCCATCAAAAAGGTCGCGATACTAAAGAGCGTGCCTTAAGAAACTTTGGTATGAGTCGCCCTGAGGGTTATCGTAAAGCGAAGCGTGTCATGCGTTTAGCGGAAAAATTTAAAATACCGGTATTCACTTTCGTGGATACCCCAGGTGCATTCCCAGGTATCGATGCGGAAGAGCGCAACCAGTCCGAAGCGATTGGACACAACCTCTATGTTCAGGCTGAACTAGAAGTGCCTATCATTGCCACCATTATTGGTGAAGGTGGTTCTGGTGGTGCTTTAGCAATTGCTATGGGTGACGTAGTGTTGATGTTGCAAAACTCAACTTACTCCGTGATTTCGCCTGAAGGCTGTGCATCTATTCTTTGGAAGACTGCGGAAAAAGCCCCTGAGGCTGCTGAGCAGTTAGGTTTGACCGCGCAACGTTTAAAGACACTGGGCTTGATTGATAAGATTGTTACCGAGCCAACGGGTGGTGCCCACCGTGACTACGATGCCATGATGAATAGTATGCGCAAAGCTTTGGCTGAGTCGCTTAAAACCTTCGATGGCATGAAAGTAGATGCGCTTCTTGAGCGTCGGCATGAACGCTTAATGAGTTATGGCAAATTCAAGGAAATCGAAGCCAAGTCTTAAGGTGGCTACAACAGCAGCCAAACGTATTGGGCTTGCCTTAAGTGGTGGGCTTGATTCGGTTGTGTTGCTTGATACCGTTTGCAAAGCAGTTCAGGCAGACTCCAATAAAGATTTCACCGAGGTCTGGGTGTTTCATATCCACCACGGATTGCAAAAACCAGCCGACCAATGGCTGGAGTTTTGTGAGAAGCTGGCCAAAAAATACCAAGTACATTTTGACTTTCGTCTCTTGTATTTTGCTGATAAATCTCAAGGCAATATCGAAGCTAGAGCAAGAGTAGAGCGGTATGATGCTTTGACCGATTTATGCATCGAGCATGGCATTGAGGATCTTCTCCTGGCGCACCACCAAAATGACCAAGCTGAAACAATCCTTTTACAGTTGTTGCGAGGTTCTGGGGCGGCCGGTCTCTCTGGTATGCCACTCCATCGCATCAACAATAAAGGTGCTCATTCTATTACTTTGTGGCGCCCATTGTTAAATCAAAGTAGGGTAGATCTGGAGGCTTACGCTAAACAGCATAAGCTTAAGTGGGTGGAAGATCCTAGCAATCAAAATACACGCTATCGACGTAATGCCATTCGCAAAGACATCATTCCAAGGTTAGAAAAAATTCAACCTGGTGCAATTGCCAATTTAGCTCGCAGCGCAGACTTAATAGCTCAATCACAAGTACTTCTTGATCGTTTAGCCAAGCAGGATGCGAAAGGTATTCTGCTAGGTAAAAACTTAAAACTGACGCCTCTCTTGGCCCTCTCTAAATCAGATAGACCTGCCGCTAATAATTTGTTGCGTTATTGGCTCAAGTTAAATGGTTTAGCAATGCCTTCCCAAGAGCGCCTTGAATCTTGGTGGAAAGATCTGATAGCTGTAAAAGCAGATTCAAGTTTGGAGTGGCAGCATGATGGGGTAAGCATTTATTTGTGGCGTAGCGTCTTACAGGTAGCTCACGGCAAAGTAGGCCAGTGGGTTTTCAAGACCATCTCAACTAAGAGTAAGTCGCTTGGCCTTCCTGCCGCTTTGGTAAATGAGGCCCAAGATCAGGGTCGCATCGAGGAGAAACTGCGCCAGGGAGCGGAAAAGATTCAAATTAAGCCCAAAACCCCACGCAAGAGCCTCAAGAACCTCTTTCAGGAGTCTGGTACGCCGCCATGGGAGCGTCAGGCACCGTTGCTATTCATCAATGACCAGCTTGTGGCCGTAGCGGGTATAGGGGTGAGTTACCCGCATTTGGTATCCACTGGCAAGCGAGTCATTCCCGTGTGGCTTGAGAAGCCTTAGGGCAGTGATAAAACCCTGTAAAATAAGCCCCTTTTAGACCCTAGGGAATGTAATTCCCTGTAAATAGACAATACGACGGTTTTTATGGCTCTTATCGTTCATAAGTATGGTGGCACCTCAATGGGTTCAGTTGAGCGCATTCAGAATGTCGCTAAACGCGTTGCCAAGTGGATGCGTGCAGGTCACCAGGTGGTGGTCGTGCCTTCAGCAATGTCAGGCGAGACCAATCGTTTACTTAGCTTGGCAAAAGATATCAATCCGAATGCAAGTCCACGTGAGCTAGATCAAATCGCCTCCACAGGTGAGCAAGTGAGCTCCGGCTTATTAGCCTTGGCATTGCTTCGCGAAGGGGTTGATGCTGTCAGCTATGCTGGTTGGCAGGTCACAGTCCACACGGATTCTTCATTTACTAAAGCCCGTATTAAGAGTATTGATGACAAAAAAATTCTTGCAGATCTTAATGCAGGGCGTGCTGTGGTCGTTACAGGCTTCCAAGGCGTTGATCCTAATGGCAACATCACCACTTTAGGTCGTGGCGGATCTGATACGTCAGCTGTTGCGATGGCTGCAGCTCTGAAGGCAGATGAGTGCTTGATCTACACCGATGTGGATGGTGTTTATACGACAGACCCGCGTGTTTGCGAAGATGCGCGTCGCTTAGACAAAATTACTTTTGAAGAAATGCTAGAGATGGCAAGTCTTGGTTCAAAGGTATTGCAGATTCGTTCTGTAGAGTTTGCCGGTAAGTACAAAGTTAAAACCCGTGTTCTGTCATCGTTGACAGATCCATTGATGCCCCTTGATCAAGAGATGAAGTCGGGCACCTTGATTACATTTGAAGAGGACAGCACTATGGAAGCCGCAGTTATTTCCGGCATCGCCTTTGCGCGTGATGAAGCAAAAATTACCGTTCTTGGGGTTCCTGATCGCCCAGGCATCGCTTATCAAATTTTGGGTCCGATTGCGGGTGCCAATATTGATGTGGATATCATCATCCAGAATCAATCATTCGAAGGGAAGACGGACTTTACTTTCACCGTCCCACGCGCTGATTACCAAAAAGCGTTGGACTTGTTGAAGAATAATGTTCAAACTCACATTGAAGCTAAAGAGATTACCGGTGACCCAAAGGTTTCTAAGGTGTCCGTAGTTGGCGTTGGGATGCGCTCCCACGTTGGCGTTGCTAGCAAAATGTTCCGCACATTATCCGAAGAGGGCATCAACATTCTGATGATCTCCACTAGTGAAATCAAGATTTCGGTTGTAATTGATGAGAAGTATATGGAGTTAGCTGTACGCGCTCTACACAAGGCTTTCGAGCTGGATCAAAAGTAAGAACAAGCCGTAAACGCTGTAAAACTGCAGTAAAACCCCGCAGCCAACGGAATCCGTTAAACTGTGGGACGTTGTAAAGGCATCAAGCAGGGAGACGTGGCCGAGCTGGTCGAAGGCACTCCCCTGCTAAGGGAGCATCGGGGCTAAAACTCTGATCGGAGGTTCGAATCCTCTCGTCTCCGCCAAAATCCTTGTGATTTAACTGCTTGAGCCGCTACGACAAATAACTAAGCCCCTTAACTGGGGCTTTTTTATATGTATTTCCCAGTGATTCCGCCGTCTACGATCAGCTCGGTGCCAGTGATGTAGGCGGCAGCATCCGATACCAGGAAGGCGCAGGCATGCGCCACATCCCACGCGGTTCCCGATCGCCCCATGGGGACCTGACGATTCCGAGCTTCACGCGCTTCGTCTAAATTGTTTTCAGAAAACATTTTGGCTACGGTATTCGCAATTCGCGGGGTATCAATTAAACCAGGCACTACTGTATTGGCGCGAATGCCTTTGCCAGCGTATTGTTGGGCAATCATCCGAATGAATTGGGTGTTTGCAGCTTTGGTAACGCTGTAGGCTAGATGAGGGTAGCCTAAATACCGCATACCCGCTACCGACGAGATGGCAATGATATTGCCTTTGCCCCGAGATACCATTTCCGGAAGAACCTCTTGTGAGGCAAGCAGTAGGCTACTCACATTCACCTTATGTATGCGATCAAAGTCTTCGATGCTGGTTTCCATCGGGCCGCCAACTTTTCCAATCCCAACGTTGTGATGCAACACATCAATAGGACCAAATTTCCTGCGAGCTTCACTAAAGAGTCTTTTAACTTCGCCTTCTTCAGAAACATCACCGACAAAAGTTTGAGCTATCCCACCTTCATCAACAATTATCTTGGTGGTTTCTTCTGCGGAAGCTTCATCACGATCAACTACGCAGACTTTGGCGCCCAATCTGGCATAAGTGACACAGGAAGCTCTGCCAATACTCCAGCCTGGACCTGCTGAGCCGCCACCTGAAACAAAAATGACGCGGTCAGTAAGTTCAGTAGGTAAACCTGGTGGATGTGGGCGAGAGGTCATTTAATGGCTTAGTCCTACAGTCATGCCGCCACAGACATAGATCACCTGGCCGGTTGTGTAACCAGCGCGTTCATCAAGTAGTGATGCCACTAGATGCGCTACCTCATCAGGCCTACCAATTCGGCGCAATGGAACGGCCTCCAGAATTCGTTTTGTTGCTGGGGCATCGGGTGGGTTTGCACTGGTAAATAATTCAGTTGCAATAGGTCCTGGACCAATAGCATTTACAGTGATTCCATCTGAAGCCACCTCGAGAGCCAGTGTTCTGGTGAAACCATGAATCGCTGCTTTTGTAGTGGCGTAGACTATTCTTTCCGCCTTACCCAAGGCTGCTCGACTGGATATATTCACAATTCGACCAAATTGTTTGGCTCTCATTGAAGGTAGTAGTACTTGGCAACAGATTATTGCGGCGGCAACATTCACATTCATGACTGCTTGTAAGTCAGCGGTAGAAGTGTTGTCGATGTTGGCCGGCCTAACGATGCCTGCATTATTAACAAGACGGGTAATTTCGTGATGTGCCATGGCTTGATCTAAGGCTGAGCGAAGTGCACTCTCATTTGATATGTCTACTCGGATAAAGGTTTCGTCTGCATTAGCGGTGACTGGCGCCTTAATATCGAAGTTCACTACATGCATGCCATCAGCCGTTAAACGGTTAACTATTGCGCGACCAATGCCACTACTACCACCGGTGACAAGAGCGCTTGATTTGCTTGTTATAGCCTTATCCAATTTTATTAGCGCCTTCAACAAATGGAATGGCATGCTCTACCGTATCCCAAATAAATCGTCCAGAAGGGCTTTGCTGTTCTTCAACAATATGAGCAACCAAGCCTGCTGAACGGGAGATCACGGCAAAGCCGCGCATGACTGCAGTAGGTATTCCAATTTCACCCAGCAGCGCTGCTACTGCCCCTGTAGCATTGATCGTAATGGGGCGACCAGCGACTGAATCTACGGCCTTTGATAGGATTTCTAGCGCGCGAATCTTATCGCCCTTGAGGTCCGGTTCAGCACGACCCATTTCGAGTAATTTATAAGCACGTGGATCGACGGGCTTATGAAGGTGATGCCCAAAACCTGGAACTGCCGCCTTGATGGTTTTGAAATGTTGCGCAATGGTGAGTGCCTCAGCATCAGGGTCTGCCGCTGCTGTTATTCGGTCTAGTAAGACAGAGCAATTTTCCATAGTGCCAATGAAGGAGCTTCCGACAGCAAGGAGTCCAGCTGATACAGCGCCTTGGAGATTTTCTGGAGCGCTCATATAAATTAATCGCGTAGCAATTGCGCTAGGCGTAAGGCCATGCTCCATCAGAACTATCAATACAACATCAGTAATTCTGATGTCAACTGGTCGGGGTGTCCTGCCTAAAATTTGCATCAACATCACTTCGGTAAAAGTCTTTTTTCCCATTAAATCTTCCACGAGGTCTGCATCTCGATAGTGCAGGCTTGTTAAGGTATGGGTGCATAAACTAGTTATTGGAGTTTTGCTTGATGAATTAGCCATGGTTACTTATTTAGGAATTTTTTGAGGAGTTGAGAATATTTTGCAATACAGCGCTCTTTAGTAGCTTACCGACGTTAGAGTGGGGAAGAGTTTCATAAAAGTGGATACGTTTTGGTGTTTGAACGGGGCCTAAGAGCTCGCGAACAAAAGAAATTAGGGTGGCCTCATCAGCTTGCTGGCCAGGACGAATTTGTACTGCGGCTTGCACGCATTCTCCCCATTTATCATCTGGCACACCAAAGACTAGGCATTCATGAACTGCGGGGTGTTGGCTTAAGGCATTTTCAACATCCACTGGATAAACATTGAAGCCACCAGTAATCACAAGATCTTTTAATCGATCCTTTAAATAGAGGTATCCGCGCTCATCAATGAGCCCCCGGTCGCCGGTATGAAGCCAGCCATTCTTAATTGTTTCACTGGTCTTTTCAGGCATACGCCAGTAACCCGTCATTAGTAAATCACCTCGAGCCACTACTTCTCCAATTTCATCGGTAGGAAGTAGGGTGCCATCCGGTCCCATGATTGCAACATCGTTAAACCAGGTTGTGCGACCTACTGATGCCCAGTTGTTGGGATCTTCGAAATCTTCTGGCTGCATGATCGTGAGAATTTGTGGTGCTTCCGTTTGACCGTAGGTAGTACAAAGGACTGGTCCAAAAAATTCACGGACAGCCCGCACTTTCTCTGGTGGCATAGGAGCGCCTCCATAGATTAGTCTGCGCAGATTTGGATAGTCTTTACGTGAAGCATTAGGAAGAGCCATCAACATATACAGCAGGGTAGGAGGCATAAAGCAGGCTGTACCACCACGCTCCTTAAATGCAGTGCGAACAACTTCTGCGCCTGATCCATCCAGGATCACATGACATCCACCTTGGGCTAGGATTGGTACGATATAGGTCGATGTGCCATGAGTTATAGGTGCAGCCACGATATAGCGCTCATTCTCATCAAATCCCCAGGCATGAATCTGGTTGGTAATATTCGCCATCCATGCGCGATAAGGTTGCATAACCCCTTTAGGCGCTCCGGTAGTGCCGCCAGTAAATTTAATGGCTTGAATGGCATCTAGCGGGAGGTCGAATGGTAGAGCAGAAGCCCCATTATTTTGTTGGATCAAGCCCCCAATAGTTTTTATTGAGGGTTCATCTTCATCTTTTCCTGTGCGAATAAATGTAGCGGGAGCATCGACCAGAAGATCCGCGCAAGCTTCATCGTAAACAATGAGGCTTGGTTCTGTGATGTCGATAATGCGGCGAATTTCTGGCCGAGTACTTTTGGGATTGAGTGGAACCCACACTTTTCCAGAGGCCAAAATTGCTAGTAGGGCAACGATGTGGTCAGCATTGTTTCCAGAGCAAATAGCTACCCGGCTTTGGAGGCTGGGATCCAGCGCCATTAGGCCAGCGGCAAGCGCTTTTACCTTTGAAGCTAATTCTTGGTAGCTAATCTGGCCCGTAGGTGTATCTATGGCTGTACGATTTGGCCAACGCAAAGATGCTCGCCATAAAAAGTCGATTGGAAACATGCGGGGTACTACTCCTGTCTTATATTTAGTTATTCAGCTTTAGCGCCAGAGGCTTTTACGACTTCACGCCAACGCTTTACCTCGGCTGTCTCAAAGTCACGCATTTTCTCTGGCGAACCAGGCTCAGGTGTTGCTGCTAACTCCTGTAGACGTTGACGTACATCAGGAGCTGTTAACGCCTTATTGAGCGCAGCGTTGAGTTTATCGATAATCGGCTTTGGTGTTCCTGCTGGAGCGGCTAAGGCAAACCAAGATTGCACGTCAAAGTTTGGATACCCAGACTCAGCAAGTGTTGGCACATCGGGGAGTAAGGAAGAACGTTGCGCACTCGTAATGGCAATTGGGCGGAGTTTTCCACTTTGAATATGAGGCATTGCAGAAGGGGCGTTATCGAACATGGAGTCTACTTGACCGCCGAGTAAATCAGTCACAGCCGGGGCGCTACCTTTATAAGGGATGTGCAGCATTTTGACTTTCGACTGCATCTTAAACATCTCGCCGGAGAGATGAATAGATGAGCCATTACCAGAGGATGCAAAAGTGATCCCATCTTTTGATTCTTTTGCATAACGCACATAATCTGCGACAGTTTTGATTGGTAGATTTGGATTTACCACCAAAATATTAGGAATCTTGGCAATCATGCCAACAGGATCTAAATCTTTGAGTGCGTCATATCCAAGCTTGGGATACAGGGACATATTGATGGTATTGGCAATTGAAAAGGCATAAAGGGTATAGCCATCAGCGGGAGATCGTGCAACTATTTCTGCACCTAAATTACTATTGGCGCCAGGTTTATTTTCAACAATAATTGATTGCCCTAAGCTATTGCCCATCTTTACCGCTACTAAGCGCGTCAACACATCAGTAGCTCCTCCTGCAGAGTAGCCAACAATGATCTTGATGGATTTATCTGGCCAGTTTGAATTCGTCTGGGCATATGCGGAAATTGATGTTGAGCAAGCTAGAGTAGTCAGCCAAATTAAGAAACCTCTGCGCCTCTGAAAATTTAAAGACATTACCATCCCCCTAAGTTCATTTTTAGATCGCACCCCAGATTATTTGTAATATGGTGCACTTGTTGTTTGATGAAAATATTACATGACAAACGATATAAGGTGCTTAAAGTGGGGTTATGCATTGATTTGTGGCACCCCCTAACTCTGAAATAATCCTAATCTTATGTTGAGTTGGGATGCTGAATTACTAGAGAAAATCTGGTCAATTCTGTCTTTACCGATATTGTTTGGTTTCCATAAGAGCATTTGGAGCTCATTACATCTTCAATTTGGTGCAGTGCATGCATTTGAATTATTTGTGCACCAATGTGTTTAATTGTGAGAGATAGCGCTAAGAATCGCTCTCTATAGTTTGATGCTTAATCAATTCGTGCTGCTACTCGCCATAAGGCTAGTCTTTTAGGGTATACCAGCACGCAAAAGAGATGACGAAGATCAATATTTCAAAAATAGAATATTGCTACACTGATTAGTAAGTGCATGTAAAAAATTATTAGGAGATTAGTTATGAAATCAATCGTTTCAGCTTTAGTCCTTGCGCTGTGCTCCAGCCTCTCTTTTAGTGTTTCCGCTAAAGATACGGTCAAGATTGCCTACATCGGGCCTTTGACTGGCGGTGTGTCAGCCAATGGTATCGGTGGCCGAAACTCAGCAGATCTCGCGGTGCGTTTGAGAAACCAAGATCCAAATGCGAAATATAAATATGAATTAGTTTCGGCAGATGATGAATGTAAGCCAAACGTTGGCGTACAGGTTGCAACAAAGATTGCCTCTGATAGCTCCATCATTGCCGGCGTAACGCACTATTGCTCAGCAGTAGCAATGAGCACGGTAGACGTTTATCACAAATTTGGCCTTCCAGTCATGGTGTGGGGAGCGGTTTTGCCTGAAATTACTTATGCAAATGACTTTAAAGAAATACATCGTGTAAATGGCACCATGATTAATCAAAATGAGGTTGCTGCCAAATTTCTGACTGGTTTGGGTTATAAAAAGTGGGTCATTATTCATGACACTACTGACTACGGTAAAGGTCACAATAAGTACTTCACTCAATTCTTAACCAAAAATGGTGGACAAATTCTTGGAACGTTTGGCGTTACCGCTGATCAGCAAGACTTTACCGCTGAGTTGACGAAGATTAAGGAGTTGAAGCCAGAGGTCGTTTACTTTGGCGGCCTGACACCTATCGGTATTCGCATTCGTACACAAATGGATCGCCTTGGAATTAAGGCTGTATTCGAGGGGACATCTGGTATTAAGTCTGATGCCTATATTGAAGGTTTAGGTAAATTATCAGAAGGCTCCTTGTCCTTTATTGAGGGAGCGCCATGGGAAAAGTTACCAGGTGGCTTGGAATTCACTGCTAAATATAGCCAGCAAAAATATCCTGATGCTCCTGAGGCCTATGGCCCATTTGCATACACAGCTGCTAACCTAATCATGGATGCTATTGAAAAGGCTGGCCCAAATCGCAAGAAGGTAATGGATGTCCTCAACAAGACCAACAATGTAGAGACCATCATCGGAAAGGTAAGTTTTGACGACCATCGTCAAAATATTGTTCCTTTGATTTCTAAATATGTTGCTCAAGATGGCAAGTGGGTTGTTTGGGAAGATAGCTTGTATGCAAAGAAGCAACGTAAATTAGGGCAATAAATTTAGTTTTATTGTTGGCAACCGAAGTGGTGAGGGTGATAGTGCATGTCGTTTGATATCTTTTTGCAGTACCTGCTTAACGGCTTAATGTTAGGCGTTATTTACGCGATTGTTGCAGTAGGATTCACACTCTACTTCGGTGTTTTAGACGTCATTAAGTTCTCGCATGGCGATATTTTGATGGTAGGGGCTTTTGCTGGCCTCACTGCTTATATTGGCATTGCGGGCACTTTTGATTCCCCTTGGCTACAACTCTTAGTGCTTGTCCTCATTAGCCTCTCGGTAGCTGCTTTCTTGGGTGCAGTCATTGCGCGCTACTTAATTCTGCCTTTGCAAAAGGCTCCCCCCATCAATACGCTACTAGTCACCTTGATGTTGGGATTGGCCTTGCGTGAAGCAGTACGCCTGTTTTATCCAAACGGCTCCAATCCAAAACCCTTTCCAAGGTTGCTGCCAACAGATGGAATCTCTCTTGGTGAATTTACCTTGCGCTCAGATAGTTTGATTTTGCTATTAACTGGAATTATCTGCATCGTTGCTGTTCAAAGGCTGATTACCCGGAGCAAGATTGGTTTAGCAATTAGGGCAGTTGCGCAAGATAGTGAAACCGCTCGCATCATGGGGATTAATTTCCGCCAAATCGTTTTAATTACTTTTATGCTTGGATCTGCATTAGCAGCCTTAGCCGGAGTAATGAATGGACTGTATTACAACGAAGTGAACTTCAGCATGGGTCTTTTACTTGGGGTCATCGGTTTTTCTGCGGCGGTTGTTGGTGGTCTCGGCAACTTCTATGGAGCCATTGTTGGTGGATTTCTGTTTGCAGCACTACAGACTATTGGCGCAGTTTTGTTGCCGGCGATTTTGCCTGATGTTCCCAGTGCCTATAAGGATGTTTTTGCATTCACTGTAATTATTATCATCATGGGATTAAAGCCAACAGGTTTGATTTCTGAAAAATCAAGCGAGCGAGTATAAGTATGAAGCTATTAATCACTACTTTTGTATTGGGTTTGCTATATAGCATGCTTTTGCTAGGCTCAGAGAATCAAGTTGAGGTTGGGGGCTTAGTTATCTTGGCTTTCGTTGTCAGTGTAATTGGCAAGAAGATGGGTCTCATGGAGCGTCTCGCTGCTGCTGTACGAGAACACCCCCAGTTTCCCGCATACGCTTCCGTTGCGGGCGTACTGATAACAATCGTGGTGTTTCATAACTCCCATTTTGCTTTACTGATGCTGGCAACGGTTTTGATCTACTCCATGGTTTGTCTTGGTTTAAATATTCAGTTCGGCTATGTCGGAATTGTGAACTTTGCTGGAGCTGCGTTCTTTGGCATTGGTAGTTATACAGCAGCCGTTTTAGCGACTCATACTGCTGTCCCACATCTGGTCATCCTTGTGTTGGCCGCATGTGTATCAGCGCTGATTGGATCGATCCTTATTTATCCGGTATTGAGAACTCGAGGTCACTATGCCGCCTTGGTAACCATTGCATTCGGTATTTTGTTTAGGAATTTTCTAGAAGTAAACGATACCTTGGGTGGCCCGCAGGGAATGAAAATCCCAGCCCTGAATTTATTTGGCTGGAATCTCTCAAACGGAATTGAGATCGCCGGATACGAAATTTCCTTTTATATTCCTTATCTGTTAATTGCACTCATTCTATTGATTTTGAGCTTCAAAATTACCCGAAACTTAGAGCGTTCATGGATTGGCTTAAGTATGGACATGGTGCGTACTGATGAGATTGCGGCCTCTACATTTGGCGTCAATATTGCGCACTGGAAAATTGTGGCATTTACATTGGGCAATTTCATAGCTGGTATGGCTGGTGCCTTATATGGAATGATGACTGCCTATGTAGCTCCTAATAACTTTACCTTTGCCGACTCATTAATTTTGGTCTCCATTGTCATTTTGGGCGGTATTGGCAACCCCTGGGGAATTATTCCTGCCGCTGCTATTGTGGTCATCCTTCCCGAGAAGTTGCAGTTCATTCAAGAGTATCGTTTTTTACTCTATGCGATTGTTGTTATTTTGATTCTGCTATTCCGTCCTGATGGCCTATTGCCGCGCCGCATCCGAGAGTATTTCCCCGGCAAGAAAGCGGGGGGTAAAAAATGAACCAAATCAAAAATAAGATTCTGGAAGCCAGTAATCTCACAATGCGTTTTGGTGGCGTTACTGCTTTGGATTCCCTGAATTTGCATGTAAATGAGGGTGAGGTTCTTGGTCTCTTAGGCCCAAATGGATCTGGTAAGACAACATTCTTTAATGTGATTACCGGCCTTTATCAGGCTACCTCTGGCAATGTGTCGTTCAGGGGCAAAGATCTTACCGACGCCAGTGCTCAAGAGGTTTATCGTGAGGCAATTACTCGAACCTTTCAAAGATCAAGGCTGTCTTTGCCTTTAACCGTGTTTGACAATATTGCGATTGGTGATAATCGCCGTCTCAATACCGGCTTATTTTTCAATCTTTTTAAACGAAAAGAATTTAAAGAAGAGTATGACCGAGTGGTGGAGCAAGTAAATCAATTGCTCCTAACCTTTAATCCTAAGTTAGCGGGGAAAATTTTTGAGCCTGTCGCCAGCCTCCCCATGATTGATCGTCGCCGTATTGAGATTTGTCGTGCATTAATTAGTGAGCCAGATCTTCTGTTGCTCGATGAGCCTTCTGCGGGTATGACTCACGATGAAACGGCAGAGGTGATGGATGATATTTTGCAAGTCCGAAGCAAAATCAAGCCGTTCACTATTATTTTGATTGAGCATGAAATGGGTCTCATTCAGCGAATGACTGAACGCTGCATTGTGTTGAATTACGGCAAAAAAATTGCTGAGGGTACCTATGATGAGATTGTTAATAATCCTGAGGTTCAGGTTGCCTACTTAGGACAAGAATAATCATGAACTTGCTCAATATTCGCAATATTTATACGGCCTATGATCGTATTGATGTGCTTGAGGATGTATCGATTGAAGTGAAGCAGGGAGAAATTACCTGCATCTTGGGTGCCAATGGCGCTGGCAAGTCCACTTTAATTCGATCTATCTTAGGATTAACTCCTGCAAATCGCGGTGAAGTGCTATTTAAGAATGTTGATATTACACATCTACCTTCTCACCGCATTATCGAGCAAGGCATTGCTTGTGTTCCAGAGGGTCGCAGAGTCTTTCCCCGAATGACGGTCGATGAAAACCTCTCTGCTGGTGCATATCTGGTCAAAGATAAGAATGTCATTGAAGAGCGTCGTGCTCATGTGAAGGCTTTATTTCCCCGTCTTGCGGAGCGCTCTGCGCAGCTTGCTGGAACGATGTCTGGTGGTGAGCAGGCTATGCTGGCAATTAGCCGCAGCTTAATGAGCTCACCAGACCTACTGATTTTTGATGAGCCATCCTTAGGGCTATCCCCACTCTTTGTTAAAGAGAACTTCAAAATTATCAAAGAGATCAATCAGATGGGGACAACGGTATTATTGGTTGAGCAAAATGTACGTCAAACTTTGGCGATTGCTCATCGTGGGTACGTCATCTCTAAAGGGCGAGTAGTTGCTCAAGGCGACGCAAAAGAGCTTGCTGAGAATGCTGAAGTTCAAGCTGCTTATTTCGGATAAATCATTGTGAATGCTAATTTAAATCCCGTAGAGTTAACCCAAGAACTCATTCGCTTTAATACTGTCAATCCGCCAGGTAACGAAGATCAAATTTGCGAGTACTTGCAGAAGATTTTAGAGTCAGCGGGTTACGAGTGTCGCAAGGTTGAGTTCGCCCCAAGACGTACGAGCTTGGTAGCGAAAATTGGTTCTTGTAGTGCATCTAAGCCGAGTATCTGCTTCACTGGTCACGTCGATGTTGTGCCTTTAGGTGCTCGCCCTTGGAGGTTCGAGCCCTTTGCTGGGGTCATTGATGATGGGAAGCTCTATGGCCGCGGCTCAAGCGATATGAAAAGTGGTGTAGCTGCGTTTGTGGTGGCTGCAATACAAATGGCGCAAGAGGCCAAGCAGGGCGCTGGTGTCAGCATGATCATTACCGCAGGTGAGGAAACGGGCTGTGAGGGGGCATTTCATCTTGCCGCAAGCAAGGAAATTGTCGATTTTCTGGGACCGGCTGGTTGCTTTGTAGTAGCCGAACCTACTGCTAATGAACCGCTTCTCGGGCACAAGGGGGCTTATTGGCTGAGAGCTAAAACAGAGGGGGTAACCGCTCATGGCTCGATGCCTGAAAGAGGTGAGAATGCCTTTTATAAGCTCGCTAAAGCCGCACTAACGCTCGAGAAATTTAGTTTCGATACTCCACCGCATCAGCTCATGGGGCAGGGGACGTTAAACGTTGGTACAGCGAAATCGGGACTCAATATCAACTCCGTTCCAGATGCTGCAGAAATGACCTTAGATATTCGTACTGTAGCTGGGCAGAGTCATTCCCATATTTATGGTTGTTTATGTAAGGCTTTAGGCCCAACCGTTGCGTTAGAAACCATCATAGATATTGAGGGTGTATTTACTCCAGCAAGTGATCCATGGATGGAGCAAGTGTTTGAGCATTGCACAAAAATGAATGGTGTCCGGCCAGTAGAGAAGACAGTGTCTTATTTCACTGATGCATCAGCCTTAAAGTCGGCAATTGGAAATCCTCCAACAGTCATACTGGGACCAGGGCAACCTGAAATGGCTCATCAAACCGATGAGTTTTGCTATGTTCACAAGATCGAAGACGCAACTAGATTATTTGCCAACCTGATTTCTGATTGGCAAAAGACTTAAGGCTGTCTGTCTGCGGTCTTAAAGCATGTCTCAGCAAATTGAGCAATATTGAGTAGTTTTTCATCCTCCTTGTAATTGCCAATCAGCTGAATTCCTAGCGGAAGCCCATTACTTGATTTAGTTACGGGAAGTGCAATTGCTGGAGTGCCTATAAAAGTCCAGAGAGAGCAAAAGATTGGGTTTCCAGTAAAGCCTAAGCCTTTAGGGGCCTCTCCGGTTGCAGGTGCCGCCAATATGACATCCAAATTTTGAAAATATTCGACTATAGAAAGGCGCAATTTCATTTGAAGGTTTTTTGCCTTGATGTAGTCGCCTACCGAACAAGCGTTACCTTTTGATATGAGTTCCCTCATGTCCATGCTCATGAGCTCTGGGAACTTCTCCAAATGCTTTTCATGAATCACTGCAGCTTCGCATGCCATGAGTACAGCTAAGGCCTCTATGCCATCCCAATAGCTCTGCGGGAGCGAAATTTCCTCAATGTGCGCGCCTGATTTTTCAAGCAAGGTCGCGGCAATTTGGACCGCCTCAATTTGTTCTTGGCTTAATAGGTCATCAAAGGGTGTTTTAAGAACGGCAATGCGAAGTTTAGTATTGTCCAGAGCTTCCCTTATAGGCTTTGGATGGAGCTCAGGAATAACAATGGCATCTTCCTCCTCAATGACGGTATTTCGAAGTAAGTTAAATGCATATCTCGCATCCGCAACAGACCTTGTGAAGAATCCAATATGGTCTAGTGAGCCGGAGACTGGATGGACACCCTTGCGTGGGACAGCTCCAAAACTGGCCTTGTAGCCCACCACACCGCAATATGATGCTGGGCGAATAATGGATCCAGCAGTTTGGGATCCTAGAGCCAAGGGGACAATGCCGCTTGCTACAGCAGCAGCTGATCCGCTTGATGATCCTCCAGGGGTATGAGCGCTATTCCATGGATTAGTAGTGGCGCCAGCGTGACGCCAGGCAAATTCAGTTGTGACGCTTTTACCAAAGATGACGCCACCTAAGTTACGGATCTTTTTGACAATTTCGGCATCTTCACTGGGTACAAAATCTTTATATATTGGTGAGCCATTAGTAGTTACAAAATCTTTAGCGGCAATGATGTCTTTAATGGCGACAGGGATTCCCTGTAATGGGCCAGACCTCGATTGACTCTGAAGATCTTTTAACGACGCTCTTACTGTAAACGCCTTTAATTCGGGCTCAACCTCATCCGCACGTGCTACGGATTGCGTTAAATAATCATCAACTTTGAGCTGGTTTTTTTGTATTAGCTCGCAGGCTTGCAGCAGATCTAGGGCTGGTTTCATATGTCTCATGGTCGTTTTAATTAGAGCCTTTACTTTATCACCCTCGTTGGTTTTCTGTTTTTGCGCTGGTTCATAAAGGCTATTGTTTGGCCCATCCGTTTTTTCTATCTTTAAATCCTACTTTATGGCCCCATAAGTTAAATTAAAAATAAAGTTCACAACTTCACAACTTCTGTAGTATAGTACTATCAAAGGAGGGTAAATGAGAAAAGCGATACCAAAGACACATCAAGCTTTAGATTGGATAGGGAAGGGAATGACCGCAGCTCAAGCCGCTAGGAAGATGGAAATTTCAGAATCTAGCGTTTACGCCGCCTTAAGAAAAACCAAAGCAAAAGATTCAGGTTGTTGTCCAACGTGTGGTCACAAATTAAGGAAATAAGATGAAAAAAACTCTATTAGCTATTGCCTCAATCTCCGTAGCTGCATTTGCATATGCGAATACCTCATCTGATTCTTCGGAGTTGGTGAGCCAGCAATGCAGGATTTCCGCTGAAGCTGTTTCAACATTAAAAGGGTTGCGTTATGGCAATACCTCCATCCGTAAGGATGTAGCTGGTCTGATTAATTTAAATCTCAAGGTGCAAGAGAATAAAGATGCGGCGCAGATGACCTTAAACCGAATGGTTGATGATCAGGTCAATACAACATCTGCCCTAGAGGCAAAGTATTGCTCTTAAGACTCGAAGAATATTGAGGTCCTTAAGAGGCAATTAAAAAAGGGGGTCAGTTTGACCCCCTTATGAAGACCTATTTTTTAAGATTGAATAAGAAATCTGAAATAACTTTGTTCTGAAATGCATTCTCATCCTTGGTAGCCCCGGCTCCAGATAAGTGACCCATAGGAAGGCGATCATTGATCGCTAGATACTTAGCGCCAGGAATCAATTTTGCTGAAAGTTTTGCATCGGATTCCGGGTTGAGTAAATCTCCAGTGCCGGCAAGAATAAGTGTCTTGGCTTTGATTGACTTTAAGGCTGCAGATGTGTCACCACCGAAGCCTTGAGTTTGACCCACATCGTGACGGTCGTAGGCTCTCGATTGCCAAATCCAATCATTGGCATCCATTCTCTTCCAGCCTGCATCCTGTATCTTCTGAAGATACTCAATTTCAGCTGCGGGAGTTGTATTCAGCTGCTCTTGATATGCGGGGGTTCTCACGATCACACCGCTAAGCCATCCCGACCACAATCTCATACCTTGTTCAACGGGCTTATCGTACTTTCCGCCTTGGTAGCCTGGGTCAGTCATGATGCTTTGGCGAAGCATTTCAAGTACGCCTGTAGTCCATGCATTTGTCTTGGCTAGCGGAATGATGGGGATGATTGCTTGCATAGAGTTCGGATAGGAGACCGCCCATTGCAGCGCTTGCATGCCACCCATGGATGCGCCAACCACGGCAACTAGTTTTTTAATTCCGAAATGATCGGTAATGAGGCGGTACTGGCTATTAACCATATCGCGCATATTAAATTCTGGGAACTGGATATTCGGTTGTAATTTGCTATTCGATGGAGAGGTAGTTAAGCCATTTCCGATCGCATCAGTGCAAATGACGAAGTACTTATCTGTATCCAAGGCCTTGCCTGGTCCAATGAGGTAATCAATGCGATGGTGATTTCCGCCAATTGCGGTCACCATGAGTATGGCATTGCTTTTGTCGGCATTTAAAGTGCCTTGTGTTGTGTATGAGAGTTCAAAATCTTTAATAACTGATCCATTCTCGAGGAGAAAATTACCCTCCGCATACAATTGATGGCTGGGTTCAGTAGGTTTGTGGGCAAATGAGTTGCCAGTTATACATACCAAAACCAGTAATAGTCTGCTCATAATGTTGCAATGCATTGTTGTCTCCTTTTTATTGTCTGATATTTATAACAGGAATTTTTGATTGGTCCATTCATTCGAGTGCCCAGAGTGTGGCAATCCCAGGGGATTGCTTGGAGAGTGTCGTCAATGCGGTAGTGAGGATCTTCCCATCCCACATAGCGACACCATGGTGTTAAATCTGAAGTTCGATAATCCTAGCGCTGAAGATGCTTTGGATCGACTAACTATTGGTCTGCGCCGAGCATCAGAGGTGGGTATCAAAGCGATGATCCTAATACATGGTTATGGAGCCAGTGGCGAGGGTGGCAGAATTAAATGGGCTGTACATGATGCCCTTGAAAAGAACTATTTCTCCGATCGGGTTGATGAATACCATTTCGGCGAACAAACTGCCTTTGGTAGTGAGGCCTATCATGCTCTTTTGAGAAGAAGGCCTGGATTAAAGGCCTATCTAAAGCACTTCAAGGAAGGTAATGCGGGTATGACGGTCCTAATATTGTGATTTTCGGTGGGAATTGCTTAGAATGGACTTATTCATCCAATTAATTGGCATTAGTAAGGAGTGGTAATGACCGCTAGAAAATCAATAGCTGAACATGAAGAGGTTCAAATTAATTCTGAAAATTTGATCAGTGATTTCAAGGCATTAATGGTAGATGCTGAAGACCTAATTAAAGCGACGGCAAACCATGAGAGTGGGCCATTTAGTGCAATTCGTTCAAAAGCTTTAGACACCCTTAATAATGCAAAAGAAAGTCTTTCTTCAGTCGAGGGAACTGTTGTTGATAAAGCTAAGGTCGTGGCCGAAGGTGCTGATGAGTTTGTGCATCGCAATCCTTGGGAGGCGGTCGGTGTTGCTGCTGGACTTGGCCTTTTAATTGGCCTCTTTATTCGACGTCGCTAGGTACTCATGGCACAAGAAAACATTCTTTCCTCACTTAAGAATCTCGTCTCTACTGGGGCATCTATTGCCCAGACTCGCTTGGAGTTGATTTCTACCGACGTACAAATTGCGCGCGCTAAGTTTCTCAGCCTTCTTGTGATGGTGATCTTCACATTATTTTTCCTATTCTTTGGCTTGGTAATGCTAGCCTTACTTATTGTGATTTATAGCTGGGAGACTGACCGCATATTAGCCTTAAGCTTACTTACATGTGGTTTCTTGGCAATTGGCTGCATTTTGGCATTAGTAGTTTTACGCACTCTCAAGACGATGCCTAAGTTATTTGAGGCTACGATTACTGAACTGGCTAAAGATCGCCAAGAGCTTTCAAAGCGATGAGCCAAAAACTAGCGGATCTTCAAGCACGGCAGAGAGTTCTCCAGGAGCGTGCGGCCAAAGAGCGAGCTGATTTTGCTTTACATTTCGAGCCAATAGAAAAGCCCCTATCTTGGGCTGATAAAGGTGTCGATGCTTTCAATTTTATGAAGAGTACGCCGATATTGTGGACTAGCGCATTTGCAGTCCTGGCCCATTACAAGCCTAAGCTTGCCAGTAAAGTGTTGGCCGTAGGTTGGGGCACAGTCAAGTTACTTAAAAACGCCAAGAAACTAATGTAATCCAGTCTCTAGGCTATTAATACTGTTTTATTCGTAATCCCTTTTTGGGTTAGAAGACCCCCGCCATTTAAACCGGCTATCTCCAATAAGGTTAAGGCACCAGCCACCTGAAAACCTGCTTTTTGAAGTAGCTTACTGGCCGCGATGATAGTTCCACCAGTAGCCAAAACATCATCCACAATCAAAACACGCGCACCCTCTGGCAGGGTAGATTGCTGTATCTCAAGGGAGTCGGAACCGTATTCCAGGCCATAAGATTCTCGATGGCTGGCCAGAGGTAGCTTATTGGGTTTTCGTGCCAATGCGAGCCCCTTATGGGTCTGGTGAGCCAGGGCGCTAGCAAATATAAATCCACGTGATTCAATGCCTAAAATATGGCTGTAATCGAACTGCTGGGCTAGGGTTTCAAGCTGTAGCGTAGCCTCCTTGAAGGCGATTGGGTTGGCTAAAAGAGGGGAGATATCCCTGAAGAGGATTCCTGGCTTAGGAAAGTTAGGGACTCCAGGTAGATAATCTAATAAATTCATTATTGGCCGACATGAAAACACAATTACTCATTATTACCGCATTAGAGTCAGAGCTAGATAAAAGTGCCTTGCCACCAGGTGTCAACATTGTGTATTCGGGGGTTGGCAAAATTAATGCGACAGCGGCGAGCATTCGGGCTATTCATGAATTTAAGCCTAAACGGATAGTGAACTTTGGAACCGTCGGGAAAATTAATTCCGCTCTGCAAGGCCTATTAGAAATCGGTAAAGTGATTCAGCGTGACATGATGACGGTGCCTCTGGCACCAAGAGGGCAAACTCCTTTTTGTCCCAAACCTTCCGTATATCTTTCCCTTGGCGGGGATCATACTTGTGGAACTGGTGACAGCTTTGTGACAGCGCATGATCCCTGGTTGACCTCTCAGGGTGTTGATGTAGTTGATATGGAGTTATTCGCAATTGCGAACATGGCCTACCAATTTAATATTCCCTGGCAATCCTTTAAGTATGTAACGGATGATGCCAATGCCGACTCTGGTAATGAGTGGACTCATCGAGTTAATCATGGTCAGGAACTCTATTTAGAAAAGCTCAAAGAGTTAATAAGCGCCTAAGGAGCGCCTGCTACAGTCAAATATTAGTCATGCAAATGAATACTCAAAAACCCTGGTTGAAAAATTATCTCGAGGGCGTTCCCCATGAGATCGATTTAGCAGGTTACTCATCGCTTGTAGATTTAATGGAAGAGTCTTTTGAGAGCTATCCTAATCGAGTTGCAATAGAGTCGATGGGGCACAGAATCAGTTACGCTCAACTCGATATTCTTTCAAAAGACTTTGCCGCCTATTTGCAAACTTTAGGCCTCGCCTCGGGAGCGCGCATCGCCATTATGTTTCCCAATGTGCCGCAATATCTCATTGCGATGCTGGGAACTCTGCGTGCTGGCTTTACAGTTGTTAATGTCAATCCACTGTATACCTCACGTGAACTTGAGCACCAATTACAAGATAGCGGAGCATCTGTATTGGTATTGTTAGAAAACTTTGCTTATGTCTATCAAGGCATGGCGAATCAAGGTCTGGTAAAGAAAGTGATAGTGAGCAGCTTGGGTGAGACCCTAGGTCCGAAAGGCGTCATCATCAATCTGATCGCTCGCCACATTAAGAAGCTGATTCCTCACTGGAGTTTTCCTTGCGTTAAATTCAATCAGGCCCTTAAGATTGGCTTTGGACATGGGTTTACGAGACCTCATCTCAGTTTAGAGAACATCGCCTTCCTGCAATACACAGGAGGTACTACGGGCATTTCTAAAGGCGCTGTTCTATTACACCGAAATATATTGGCCAATATTATTCAAATTGAATCTTGGTTGGACCCCGCTTTAAAAAATAGACCCCAGCAACAGCTAGTTTTTTTATGCGCACTACCCATGACGCATATTTTTGCGTTAACTGCCTGCGGTCTTCTTGGAATGCGCAAGGGGGGTAAATTGTTGCTGGTTACCAATCCCCGTGACATTAACGGCTTCATCAAATTTTTGATGAAGCATGCCGATATTAATATTTTCCCGGGCGTCAATACACTGTTCCATGCATTGGTTCATCATCCAGAATTTAAACAGGTGAAATTGCCCAATCTCTTGGTGACCATTGGTGGTGGCATGGCGGTACTGAAGAAAACTGCTGACCTTTGGCATCAGTTTACTGGCGTACCCATTGCCCAGGGTTACGGTCTTTCTGAGACTTCACCAGTAGTTTGCGTTAATACACCGTTTGTAAAAGAATTCACTGGATCTATCGGTATGCCAGTGCCCAGCACTGATGTGTTGATTCTGGACGATGAGGGTGCAGAAGTGCCATTTGGTACGCCTGGAGAGATATGTATCAAGGGCCCACAAGTCATGCCAGGCTACTGGAACAAACCTGAAGAAACCGAACAATTTATTACACCAGAAGGATATTTTAAGTCTGGTGATATCGGCATCATGAGCCCAGAGGGTTATGTACAGATTGTGGATCGCAAGAAAGACATGATCGTGGTTTCTGGCTTTAAAGTTTTCCCAAATGAGATCGAGGAGGTGATTTCACTCATGCCTGGCGTTAGGGAATGCGCTGTGATCGGATTCCCGCATCGCAAGCTTGGCGAGATTGTGAAGGCTTATATTGTCAAAGAGAATGCAGGGCTAACGGAGGCTCAGGTTATTCAGTACTGTAAAGAGCAAATGACAAGTTATAAGCGCCCTAGAAAAATTGCATTTATCGAAGAAATGCCAAAGTCTAATGTAGGCAAAATCCTGCGCCGCCATCTGCGAGATCTATAAAAACTATAGACCCCCACCAAAGCGGTACTGCCAAGAAATTCCATACAGGTCATAGCTATTATTGGTTCTAGAGTACGCACCAGTACTTGCTGAGAGACGAATGGAGTTATGTCTATTTATTGGATAGGACATCGTTGTACCAAAGCGCCAGTTTTCTTGACTGCCACTAATAGGGTTGCCATTCACATAGGCCTGCCCACCAGTAAAATAAGTGGCATCTACTGAGATCCAGGCAGTATTTTGAAAGTAATAAATCGCATGGGTTTGTGTAGAGTAGACGGGGTTTTGTGACAACGAATTGCCACCCATAAAGTTGGTATTGCTGGTGTAGAAAATACCAGCGCCAGCTAATTCAAGCCTCCAAGGCCCAAGTGCTTTGGATACACCCAAGCCTGGCTGGATAAACCAACGATTTGCACCAACGTTGATCAGTTGATCATCATCATATTTACCCCATGGAACAGATGCCGCAAGGCTGACGCCAACAATGAGATCTTGTTGATAGTCCTTAAATTCATCCAAGGTTAAGGCTGGGGCACCATAGAGGTTAATGGCAGCTTTAATGAGTGGGTCAGATAAGCCTTCAGTGCTGGCATTTACAGTCTGTCCGCCAATTTTGCTCGATCCTGTCAGTTGAGCATAGGGTAGTACCAGGGTGAGTTTGCCGGACTGACCACCTGCATCAAAAATATGTGTAAGGCTCATGGCCTCACTGGTCAAAGTGTGGTTACCAGCCTTAGCTTGGGCAATTCCAGCGCTGATGAAGTTAATGCCGATTGGTGCATTGGAATAAGTGCGCGCCTCGATTTCCTGCGCATGAGAGGCTGCAGGAAATAGGGCGCTTATGCCCAGCAATAATTGAGCGAATAATAGACCAATCCAACCTTGAGGAATTAAGGATGGCTTAGTCATCAAGAGTGCTGGACTGAAGCTGAATTACTTGGATTCAGTTTTATTGCCAAACAAAATTTCGAGAGTGGCGTTACCGCCGAGCATCAAACTCATCCCTATTAGCAATAAATATGGCCACACAATGAGCCAGTAAACGATTGACATCGCAACTACGCGCAATGGATTTGATTGACCAAACTCAGTCATGGATATCAAGAACTCTTTTCCATTAATTAGTCCGTGTACTCCAGCTTCTAGGTAATTTAATCCCAAAACAACCGCGAGATAGACTAAAGACTCCATGATGAGGGAGCCAACAATCCCATTCTTTTTGTCCACTTTAATTGGAAAGACTGCCTGTGCAACCAGCATGAATTTGGCGCATATCGCTGCTTTAAATAAAGCAAAGCCAAATATGGATAAAGGAATCGGTCTCTCATCCAGTGATGTAGCGCCCAAAAAGGCGAGAGCACAAAACCAAGCCCCGAAGTAAACAGTTAACTGAAGTGCCTTAAAAAACTCCTCTTTTGCCTTTTCTTTAAAGCTATGAGTAGGAGCTGAATTAGATGATGTTGCGTTCATGAAAAATTTCCGTGATATTGAATTAACAATTGCTGCAAGAGCTTGCCACCTCGATTGGGGCGGGTTCATTTGTATAGCGTGCAATAAATGCATGCTTACTCTTGAGCGGCAATTGAATCCAAACAAAGTGACCGGATCCGGGGGCAACGTCAATTGGCTCACCCTTCAGACTCCACATCGCATCCAGCACCATATCCTGATTACCTTCGGGTTCAATGATTTCCAGCTTATCTCCAAGGGAGAAGCGGTTTTTTACATCCACCTTAACGCGACCTGAGACCTCATCAATCTCTAGGGTTTCGCCCACATAAAGACTTCTGCCAGAAAGAGAGTGGCCACGCATATAGAGTTGATATTCTTTATCGTGATGACGCTCATAAAAGCCATCTGTATACCCGCGGTTTGCTAAACCTTCTAAATTTCCTATGAGGGACATATTCATTGGACGACCGGCTACTGCATCGTCTATTGCGGTGCGATAGGCTTGGCACGTGCGAGAGACATAATAGGGCGACTTGGTGCGACCCTCAATCTTAAATGAGTCAACTCCCATCTTCGTCAAGCGCTCAATATGCTCAACCGCACGCAAGTCCTTAGAGTTCATGATGTAAGTACCATGTTCATCTTCTTCCATGGGCATTAAATCATCCGGCCTTCTGGCTTCTTGTAAAAGAACGACGTCGCCACTGGTATTTTGCTGGCCCGGTTTGACTTTGTAGTCCCACCGACAAGCATTAGTACAGGCACCTTGATTAGAGTCGCGATGTGACATGTAGCCAGACAATAAGCAGCGACCTGAGTAGGCAATACACAAGGCGCCATGGACAAATACTTCTAATTCCATTTCAGGACAGTCCTGGCGAACTTCTTCGATTTCATCAAAGGAGAGTTCGCGGGACAAAATCACTCGGCTAATGCCGACCGATCGCCAGAACTTAGCAGAAGCACCATTAACTGTATTGGCTTGTACTGATAAGTGGATTGGCATATCTGGCCAAGCTTCTCTGGCCATCATAATGAGGCCGGGATCTGACATGATCATTGCGTCTGGCTTTAATGCAACCACTGGATCCATATCTTTTATATAAGTACGCGTCTTACCGCCATGGGGCAGCAGATTGGACACTAGGTAAAACTTCTTGCCCAAAGCATGGGCGGTATCGATACCCTCTTTAAGGGTCTCCATTTTTCCGAAGTCGTTGTTACGTACTCGGAGTGAATATCGAGGCTGTCCTGCATAAATGGCATCGGCACCAAAGTCAAAGGCGGTACGCAGCATGGAGAGGCTGCCGGCTGGGGCTAAAAGTTCTGGAATCTTGGTCATGTTGCTATTTTAGTGAATACGGGCATTCTTGTAGGATTTGCGATATTACTAAGCCCAGGAGCCCTCTGGAGCATGGTTTATCAGTACATTGCAAACAATGGGCTAGCCAATCGAGAGTATCCTACGGGATCTGTGGCGAGCATTGTAAAAATAAATGGGGAGAAATCCCGTAAGCTATCCACTCGAAAATGAAGGCACCCCTCAAGGGATGCAGAAAGAATGCAATGACTAAACTAACATCCAAACCCATCCTTAAAAAAGCGAGCGGCATTCTGGCTCAAGAGCTTGCTTTACCGAAAGATATTGCCTGGGCTTGGGTCACTTTATTGCTTTCGCAAGAAGAGCAGAAGCGCGATAGTGAAGAAAAGCGCTACAGTCGTATTGCCGAATTCGAAGCTTGGATTGTGGGCTTGAATCTTCCAGCCGATCCTAAAAACCCTGAGAGTGGCGCAGTAAGTCCTGAGTCAGTAAAAAATTCAGCAAGAAATGTCTTTGAGTGGCCACATGAATATATATTCGACGAGCCGGTATCTCCCAAGCATCCAGACTCTAAGGTTACTTACAGCGATACGATCACTAAGCCAATCTTGGACGCAATTAAAGATGCGGGTGGATCGGATGATCGCCCTGCATTAATTGCTATTTTGGAGGGATATGCAAAAGAGGGTAGAGAGCCATTTGCTCATGTCACGGCCGAAGGTATCGAGTGGAAGGGCGCTAATTGGTCTGAGGGAGATAAGCTTAATCTTCTCACTATTAAGAGCTTACATAACCGCTTAGCCAATCTGCGCAAAAAAGGTTTGATCTAAGCGGAACCAATTTACCTGATACATAAAAGAAAAAACCACCTAAAAGGTGGTTTTCTTGTATCTAGCCCCTCGAGCTGGGATCTAACTAGGGACCTACGGATTAACAGAGCTTTTTCTTAAAAACTAAGAATTGAACTGGCTGGAATCATCTTAAATGATTTGTAAGTTTTGTATCCTCAGGTAGGTTAGGCGAACAACTGATTACTGCCTACTTAGAGGCATTGAAAATAGGGCCCTCAAAGTAGTTTGAAAGTCAGAATTCGGCCGAGGCTGTGTAAAAACACCCAATAATCTCCCTCTTTTTGTAAACACTACATGGGCCTCAAACGTTAATTAAGTATCACTAATTAACGGATGTTTATGAAGATGAAACGATTCATTACTGGCCAAGA
>NZ_JACVOP010000002.1 GCF_018882365.1 Polynucleobacter sp. 71A-WALBACH
TTTCCAGCGCTCCCACATTAAATCCTTCTGGGTGGCTGTGTAATAGATTCGAGGTCGTTGTTTCATGAGCAACACTCCTTGCGCTTACGCAGTTTGTAGTGTGTTGCATCGACGGGTTGAAATCAAGGTCGGTAGCGGTCATTGGTTAAACAGGCGTTACTTTAAGTAACACTTACAAATCACTCAAAAAGTACTTTGGAGCAACGAGGTGTTAGACGGTTGCTCCAAAAATCCTGTGGTTTTGAAAACCAAAGAGTGAGATAGTGTTTGCTGTGATCTTATTAATGTAGTCACACAAATACTCACACACCGACAAACAGGAGACGTAAGCTCTTGAAATCCTAATGGTTTTCTTTGAGTGTCTGCTCTCATAACCAGAGAACCTAAACAGGACCTAAACGTCACAAAAAGCCAGCTTTTGAGACTAAAGGTGAGATTTGGTCATTTGAGCGTTACTTTAAATAATGGTTGAGGTGATAAAAAGTGTGTAGGCAATTACTGTACAGTTTACCGATTGGCAAGACTAGATATATCAATTCAAGCTTATAAGTTCATTTTTTAATAAGTGGAAACTTCTCTAGGGTTTTATTGAAAAAATAAATTGCTATCAGCAATATAAGAATATCAATTGCAATTGGATCAAAAGCCAGGGTGTAGTCCCTCAATCTCTCGCTAATAATCATAATAGGTAACATTATTGCGGGAGGGTGTAAGCATTCAAGCACCAGCATGAGAAAGAAGCTAATTACAAAGGCAGCAATCATTACCCATTGGGCATAGTCAAATAGATATACAAATGCAAAACCAATAAGCGAACATAGAAGATATGACTGAAAAATTACGCTAGCAGAAGTCATTTTTTTGCTTGGCATTGTAAATATCATTAATGCACTAGCGATGAATGGCGCAAGCAGTAGCAAATTTTCTTTATCTAAGAGATGGTTAACCAATGATAGGATGCAGATAGTAGTTGTCGTGCCTATGGTAATGATGAATTGCTGCGTAAGAGAAAATTCGGAGGGGGGTGGCTTGAGTGCCTCATAAAGCTTATGGCACCAGATTTTTAATTTATTCATTAATCTATCGAGTAATTATTTAATAGTAGATAGCCACTAATTTAAACGATTTAATTTAATTTAGTTTTGGTGGTGCGAGAGTTATTAAACAAATTTTGTTGTCAAATATAGAAACTGGGCTATTCTTTTTAAAATATTGATGTATATGAGTTGGCATCTGGCCTATCTTTATTAGGCTTATGGGTTGAGATGGTTCCGATGGTTATGAAACATAAGGGCTGCTCTTTCTCTTTTAATAAAAATAACTCTCTCATTTTTTGACTATAAAGAGCCTTGCCGCTCGAAAGTCCAGATCCAAATCCCAAAGCATTGGCCATTAATAAAACATTTTGAATTGCGCATCCCGCAGAGATGATTTTTTCTTGTTCGGGAATGTTATCTAACTCACTATTGAGATTGACGGTTGCCAATAGCAGCAAGGGACCTCGAAAAGCTTTCTGCCTAGCTTCATCAACCTGAGTTAGAGTCGCGCCTGGGTCTCTTGCGATGAGAGCATCGGCAAATAAGTCGCCTAGCCTATCGCTTCTCTTGGCAACTTCAGAAATGAATACAACCATTCCTGCGGTTAGGAGATATTTGGTGATGATCCAAGCCATAGAAGCCTTTATTGTGTGTACCTACCCCATTATAGGAATGTCGTCTAAAACAATGGCGTATATATATGCGTATATACGCATGAATATGAATGCTACTTTCCTCGATTGAGTTTTCCTGAACTCCATATGTCTAGTTGACGTTGAGCTTCAGCAGTTATGCCATCAATAGAGTCCTGAGGTAATTGCTTTAGGCATTCAGCCAAGGCTTCAGTGCTGAGTTTTTCAGCAGGCTTGTTCTTCTTGATTTCTTGAGGCGACTTGCCATCCCAAGCAAATGGATTGCTAAACGAAGGCGTATCAGGCAGGCAATCATCCCTGTAAATTGGGGCATCATTTGTAGCAAATGGTGTGAGCGAAATCGTTCTCTCAAAAATAAGTGGCTTACCAGTAGGGGTGGGTGGCAAAGCTGGCATAGACTTCATTGCCTGTCTAGCTAGTTGCTCTGCTTTGTCAGATGTTTTCCAAAGTGTTTCCACTTTAGTAACAGTTCCATTTGGAGCAATTTCAATTCTAATTCTCACATGCCCTTGATCTGGCCCCTCAACAGCAGTTCCCATCATGCTTCGCACTTGCTGGCCAAAAGAGTGGCGATATCCCTTGCTATTTTTTAGTGTGTACTTAGATGCGAAAGCCCACTCTTCTGCGGTTGGGGCTGATAGTGCTACCAGTGAGGTTGGTTGATTGTCACTATTTGGACTAGCATTTAGGTCACTATTGTTTTTAGCAATAGGCTGTTCAATATAAGCTTCAATAATGTCCAGATTTTTCTCTTTGGGTTTAACAAAGATAAATCCTTCATATGTTGCCCATAACAAGATCAGTCCAAGGTGGATGGCAATCGATATCCAAATAGGGATAAATTGTCTAAGCCGAGCTCGTGTCATGAAATGGTGGGGGGATTAGACTCTATTGCTTATGAGGGGCGATGGCTTGTAATGCCTAGATAATGTCATGGATATCGAGACTATTTCTTAAAAGAGCATAGAATTGAAAAAATAATTATGTAAAAGGTAATTATGGATAACAAACAGCACTGGGAAAAGGTTTACGGCACCAAAGCGCCAGATGCGGTGAGTTGGTATGCACCTCATCTTGAGACATCATTAAATCTTATTCGCCAAGCAAGTGCTGATAAGAGTGCTGCCATTATTGATATTGGTGGTGGTGAATCTACACTGGTAGACGACCTTTTGTCTGAGGGTTATGGGGACATCAGTGTTTTAGATATTTCTCAAAAAGCAATTGATGTAGCAAGGGATCGTATTGGCAAGTTGGCTGATAAGGTTCACTGGTACTGCGCTGATATTACTCAAGCAACATTACCCCAAGGCTATTTTGACGTTTGGCACGATAGAGCCGTATTTCATTTTTTAACTGAAGAAGCTCAGCGAGCCAGATACGTAGAGCAAGTAATGCGCTCAGTGAAGCATGGCGGCTATGTGATTATGTCCACCTTTGGCCCTGAAGGCCCCGAGAAATGTAGCGGCCTAGATGTAGTTCGCTATGATTCTGAACATTTACATGGGCAGTTTGGTAAGACCTTTAAGCTTATTGATAGCTCTACTGAGATCCATCAAACCCCAATGGGAGCTACGCAACAGTTCCTATATTGCTTTTGTAGGATGGAATAGGGTCGAGCATTTTCGAGATCTGTCGATTCTGTTCCAAACTTCTAAGAATTACTAAAATTACCTTCAGGTAGTTTTTTTAATAATTTCCTTTTTGGCGCATTCTCCTTGCCGTTAAGAGGCACGTCGAAAGCCTGTTTTGTAATCACCGGAGTCTATCTCAGCCCTCGTGCTCGAGCGTTAGTCACATGAATTATCTAGTGTCACTCAGCGCGACGGTTGGGCCTTATGAGGTGCTTTGCGAATGATTAAAACGGGGCGCTTGAAGGTTTTTCGGCAATAGAGGGCGGCCAAAAGTAGTCACCAAGGCCTGCACTATTTGAATCTTATGTCCCCAGATTCACCCCCTAGCCGGTCCACTAGGAATGAAGATGCTAATCTCCGAATTGATATTTTTGTGGGTATTACTTTAAATAACTGCGGAGTAGCTCTAGCGATAGCAGGATCATTCAGTCACATGCTGATTTTTTAAGATCATTAAAAGACTCTCGATCATCTAGCCCCCAGCTTTCCCAGCCATCTCCAAAAAGCTCATGGGGATGCTGTGTTCTATCGGATCCATTTCCACATGCCATTGAATTCGACGGGCAATATCTCTCGCATCCCCAACATACTCGTTCTGGATGTGGTGGGTTGAGGGGGAATTTTTTTAGCATATCAATTTTTATTTGTAATTAAACGCTTGTTTATCTCCAAGTATTTGATTTATAGCAAAAGAAGTCTGCATTTCAAGCGTTTAAAGAGGCCTTATTGTTGGGCATAGTTCTATAGAGCTATTTCAATAACCAATGGTTACGTGGAGAATCCAAAAATCTAAAAACAATAGACCTTTTGATCCCTAGCTTACGGAGTTTGTCTGAATATGAAATACCAAGTTGATTTTGAGCAGTTAGCCAACGCGATGGGTGATGGTGTTGTTATTTCAGATGCCAAAGGCGATATTGTTTTTTGGAATGCATCTGCAGAAAGAATTTTCGGATACTCAGCTGTTGAAGCTCTAGGTAAAAGTTTGGACATCATTACGCCAGAGCGTTTTAGATTGCGGCACTGGGACGGGTATAAAAAATCCATGGAAACGGGAACGACCCGCTACGGTTCTACCTTGCTCACCGTACCGGCCCTTCACAAAGAAGGCAAAGCTTTATCAATTGCTTTCACAGTGGCAATGCTGACGGATGAAGATGGCAATGTAGGCGCTATCGCAGCCATTGTTAGGGATGATACAGAGCGCTTTCAGACAGATCGTGAACTCAAAAAGCGCATTGCAGAATTAGAGGCGAAGTCTTAATTAAAGTAGATATGATAAAAAAGACCATCCCTCTTTTTGCGCTAGGCTTTAGACCATTTTATTTATTGGCGGCATTTTGGTCTGTAGCGGCTATTTTGGAATGGCTGATGGAGCTTAGTGGTTCAGGCATTCGAGGGATTGGCTCGATTCCTGGAATTCAGTGGCATGCTCATGAAATGATTTTTGGGTTTGCAACAACAGTTGTAGCTGGCTTCTCCCTAACTGCAGTTAGATCATGGACGGGGCTTGAGACACCTAAGGGCAGATCGTTAATGCTGCTAGCATTTTTCTGGATTGCGGGACGACTTGGTCCGTTATTTAGTTCGTATTTTGTGATTATTGACATTCTGTTTTTGCCGATCATCGCAATGATTATTGGTAAGTTGATATTACAAAGAAGTATGGTGAGAAATCTTTTCCTGCCTCTTATTCTCAGTGTTTTGGGGATACTGAATGGATTGTTCTATATGTCTGCTTATGGACATATCAGCATTGATAGCAATGTTCCTTTGATCTCATCGTTATTCTTAATTGTGATGATTGAAATCATGATTGGTGGTCGAGTTATTCCAAGCTTTACCGCGAATGCCATTGTGGGAATAAAGCAGTTTCGCAATAAATCATTTGCAACTGTTGTGCTGGCATTCAGTGCGACGTCCTTTTTGCTTTGGATATTCTTTCCAGTCAGCGTTGTTACTGCTCTCATATGCATTCTGACCGGCGTATTACAGTTTATTTTGCTGTTAGGGTGGAAGCCTTTGGCTACACGATCCAAGCCAATCGTATGGATCCTACACGCTGCTTATTTTTGGATTCCTTTAGGTTTTATCCTCCTCGGCCTTTCATCTTTTGGGCTGGTCTCCATGTATATCGCTCTGCATGCTTTTGGTATTGGTGCTACGGGCGGCTTAATTATTGGCATGATTACCAGAACGGCTATGGGGCATACAGGCAGGCTGATTAAGGCAGGGGCAATAGAAGTGAGCTGTTATGTATTGGTGCAGGTGACAGCAGTGATTTGGATGGTTGCGCATTTAACAGTGGGCGTTTGGTTCCATTTTACGATTGGGTTAGCTGGTATCTGCTGGTGTTTGGCTTTCATTCTTTACATCTACAAGTACTTTCCTTGGCTTACCAAGCCCCGCTTGGATGGGCAGCCAGGGTAGTAGCGCTATTGAGTTGATAGCGCAGTCTCTTATATGGGTATGCCAATGAATATGATGATTCCTTCCTTTTCACGAGATCTACTAACTAAGAGTGGGATTGCACCGCTAGTTATCAAAGGCAAGACAATTCTTCCTATTGTGCAAGGCGGTATGGGTGTAGGAGTATCGGCTCATCGTCTTGCGGGCGCTGTTGCAAAAAATGGAGGAATGGGAACGATCTCCTCCATCGATTTGAGACGTTTGCATCCAGACTTAATGCAAGAGACTCAACACCTCTCTCCTTGTTCGGATAGCCGAGAGGTAATTAATAAAGCGAACGTTGAGGCATTAAAGCGAGAAATTACCCAGGCAAAATCAGATTCTGAGGGATTTGGTTTAATTGCAGTAAATGTGATGAAGGCTGTGAATGAGTACGCTGCTTATGTGCAGTGCTCCCTAGAAAATGGTGCTGACGCCATAGTAGTTGGCGCAGGATTACCACTCGACTTACCAGACCTAGCGGCAGATTTCCCCGATACTATTTTGATTCCAATTCTGTCTGAATCCAGAGGTGTTCAATTATTGGTAAAAAAATGGATGAAGAAAGGACGTCTCCCGGATGCCATTGTGATCGAGAATCCTAGGTTGGCTGGAGGACATGTAGGCGCATCTAGCGTAGGGGACATTCATAACCCAAAATTTAATTTTGAAAATGTGATTCCTGAAGTCATTGCCTTTTTTAAATCAATCGGCATTGAGGGGCAAATTCCTCTTATTGCAGCAGGCGGAGTCTCCTCCTTAAAAGATATTAGGCGCTTGCAGGTGCTTGGGGCATCTGGTGTTCAGTTGGGCACTGCCTTTGCGGTAACTTGCGAGAGCGATGCTGATGAGGCATTTAAGCATGTGCTTGCGAATGCCAAGAAAGAGGATCTAGTTGAGTTTTTGAGTGTTGCTGGACTTCCAGCGAGGGCAATTAAAACACCTTGGCTAGGAAAATATCTCAAAGTTGAGAGCATTCTTCAGGGTACGGCTCGTAAGAAACCACGCTGCACAATGATTTTTGATTGCCTTCATGATTGCGGCTTGCGTGATGGTAATAGTTCATGGGGTCAATTTTGTATAGATAAAGTTCTTGGGAGCGCACTGACTGGCAATGTGCAGAAGGGACTCTTCTTTAGAGGGGCAGGTGCCTTACCTTTTGGCAATCAGATACGCCCTGTCATCGAATTAATTACCCAATTATTGTCAGAAGTGGAGCCAGAAAATTATGGTTATGCAGCCAATTAGTTTTGATGTATTAGCTGAAAAGTATTTGAAAAGTGGTGAAAAAGATGAGCAAACTATTTTTGCAAGGGTGGCAAAAAGTCTCGCCTCAGTAGAAGAGCCGTCTTTACGCGAAGAAGTGGAGAAGAAATTCTTGGAGAATTTCAATGCAGGTGCCATTGGTGCCGGTCGCATTATGAGCTCGGCTGGAACTGGGATTAAGGCAACACTTATTAATTGCTTTGTGCAGCCCGTTGGAGATTGTATTCAGGACTTAGATGAGGATGGATACCCTGGTATTTATGAGGCTTTAAAGCAAGCTGCCGAAACTATGCGTCGTGGCGGCGGCGTTGGGTATGACTTTTCTAGAATTCGACCCAAAGGTGCCGAGGTTAAAGGAACCGCCTCAATTGCTTCAGGCCCTTGTAGTTACATCAATGTATTTGATCAATCCTGTTCCACAGTAGAAAGCGCTGGAGCAAGACGAGGAGCGCAAATGGGGGTATTGAGAATAGACCACCCAGATGTATTGGATTTCATTACGGCAAAGAGAACGCCGGGTCGATGGAATAACTTCAATGTCTCCGTTGGCGTTTCAGATGACTTCATGCGATCGGTTGAAGATGATGAAGAGATAGAGCTAATACACAAGGCAAAGCCTGGTGAGTTATTGATTGCTGATGGAGCTTACCAAAAAACGGATCGAATTTGGGTATACAAAAAAGTAAAAGCAAGAGATGTTTGGGATGCGGTAATGCAATCTGCCTATGATTTTGCTGAGCCTGGAATTTTATTTCTTGATAATATTAATCAGGACAATAATTTGTATTATTGCGAGAGAATTGAGGCGACCAATCCTTGTGGTGAGCAGCCCTTGCCTCCCTATGGTTGTTGTGACCTAGGCCCTATAATTCTCCCCAGATTTATCGTCAATCCTTTCGGGTTTTCAGGTGAACCTTATTTTGATTTCGATAAATTCTCTGAAGTAGTGAAGGTTCAAGTACGTATGCTTGATAATGTCTTGGATGCAACATACTGGCCACTTGAAGAGCAGGGATTAGAGGCCCACTCAAAGCGACGTATTGGCGTAGGCTTTACCGGTCTTGGAGATGCCTTAATTATGCTTAAGCTGGCATACAACAGCGCTCCAGCGAGATTAAAGGCCGCGGAAATATCAGAAAAGTTGCGTGATATTTCCTACGAGGCTTCAATTGCATTGGCTCAGGAGAAGGGGTCATTTCCAGATTTGGATATCGACCAATATCTTTCGGGTGGAAATTTTGCGAGTCGACTTGGTGAGGATTTGAAGAAAAAAATTCGGCAGTTTGGCTTGAGAAATAGCCACCTGTTGTCGATAGCACCTACTGGAACAGTGAGTCTTGCATTCGCAGATAATGCATCAAATGGAATTGAGCCTCCTTTCTCATGGACATATACCAGAAAGAAAAGAGAGGCTGATGGCTCAACGAAAGAGTATGCGGTTGAGGATCACGCTTGGAGGATGTATAAGGAACTGGGTGGAGACGTCAATGTATTGCCAGAGTATTTCGTAACTGCCTTAGAAATGTCTGCTGAAGATCATATTTTAATGATGGAAGCAGTTCAACCATTTATTGATACCGCCATTTCAAAAACGGTAAATGTTCCGGCAGATTATCCTTATGAGAAATTTAAGGATCTATATCTAACGGCATGGAAGTCCAGACTCAAGGGAATGGCCACCTATCGACCCAATAGTATTTTGGGTTCGGTATTGCAGGTAACTCCTAGTCCAAACGAGAATCCCTTAAGCGCAGATCTAGATGGCGAGGATTGGAGAAATAGCCCGTCAAAAAAAGTGGTGGATCGTCGTCCTAATGGCGAATTACCTGCGGTGGCTGAGAAAATTAATTACTGGACTCAGGATGGGCAAAAAACGCTGTATTTAATTATTTCCTTTTTGACTGTTGAGGGGGTGGTTGCTGGCAAGAAAGCAAGTGTTGAGAGGGCAATTGAATTTTTTATGCCTGTAGGCCAAAGTGGAGAGTCTCAGCAGTGGATTACTTCGAGTATGCGAATGCTCTCTCTTGCAGCACGCGGAGGCTTCCTTGCAAGAGCTCTCAGTGATATGAGGAAGGTTGCTTGGGATAGAGGGGCTGTTCGATTAGGAACGAAGAAAAAGCAAGATGGTGCTGTAGCCCCAATGTGGCATGACTCTGAAGTGGCTGCTGTGGCTTTTGCTATTGAGAATATCCTAGCCAAAAGGGGAATTACAGAATTTAAAGCTGCAGATGAGTTTACGATTGGTGAGCTTGATTCTCAAAAAAGCACGGGTGGGGGCCTAATGGCTGGGAAAAAATGTCCGGACTGTGGCGCTCATGCGATGATAAAAAAAGATGGCTGTGATTACTGCACAAGTTGTGGTTACGTCGGAGCGTGTGGCTAATCATCTGTGGATGCAGTGAGTTCAATATAGTTTTTGTTGAATCAACAAGATTATTGTTCGGGCTAGCAAAAATAGGACAAGCGCAGTAGAAATAGCAATTGCAATCGTCGCAGCTTGATGGGGCCAGCCTCCTCGTATAACCGCCTCAATGACGCAAGAGGTGGTTGCAGCAGCAGGGAATGCAAATGACCAAAATCCAAATGAAAAGGGGACCGCCGTCCAAGAACGCCATCTCGTGAGTACTGCAAAAATAGGGCCTGATGCAATACCCAAACCTACCAAGATGGCATCAACTGGAAGGTTTGGCCAAATCGTAATGGCGGTGATGGTGCTAACTGCTGCTGGACCCATTTCAATTCCAATGGTTGGGCGAAATTGCGGTGGCAGAGGGCCTGCAAACAAGCGATGCAAAATGCGCATTTCTAATAACGCCCAACCTCCAAGACCCATTCCCCATACAAGATATCCAAATCCAGGCAATCCAATTGCAGCTAACGCAGCGCCTCCAACTAAGCCGCCAGGAACAATGGGTAGATACAGCGCTGGTGTTACTTGGTCAGTGGGCATATTACCCATTGAGAGCATATGAACCACTCGCCAAGCAATGGTGACTTGAATAATGAGCGCGATAGCAGTTAACGTATAAGCAAACGTAGAGTATTCCGGAAATCTGGGGAATAGTAGAGCGATAGCAAGCATTGTGCTAATAGGAAAATAAGCCATCATTGGGCCTAAAACCGGGTTTAAGAACTTCTCCCTAATCGCTTGAGGATAAAAAATCGCCTTAATACTCCAGAGTATTGTTAGAAAGCATAGAATGAAGATGCCGAGTACAAGAAAAAAACGTTCAATCCAAAAAGTTGAAATTGAAGTGACGTGAGAGTATTTACTCCATGCGAAGGAGAGGCTAAGTAAGCTTAGGGACATGCCAAATAGTCCTGGGTGTAGGCGATGAAGCCAATTGGGCTCTTTGTCTCTTTGTATCATTATTTATATGTTGTGGAATGAAGAATACCGAATTTACCTTAAAAAAGAAACTAATGATCATTGGCACGACACTTTTGGTGTTGGCGATGATTTCTATTAGCTTTACTTTATGGGTTACTTGGAAGCTTGAGGGTGGCGCGGCAGCAATCAATGAGGCTGGCCGCATGAGAATGCAAACTTATCAGTTAGCCCTTCTGGTAAATGAGGGTGATGCTGCGGCAACAACTAAGCTAATAACTAAGTTTGACAACAGCATCATTACCCTTAAATATGGAGATCCAGCTCGGCCGCTATTTGTGCCTTGGAATCAATTAAATAAACAATTATTTCTAAATATTTCTGGTCAATGGAGCAGCATCAAAGATGATCTACAGACGAGGAAGGCTACCAGTATTTCTGTATCGCGCATTGATAATTTTGTTGCGAATATTGATCGGTTTGTCGGGTCAATAGAAGTCGAGGTTGATTACTGGACAAATATGCTCCATCTATTCCAGTTTGCTATGTTGGCCATCTCTCTTTTTGCCACATTAGTCATCATGTATGTGGGGTATTCCGTTATTTTAGATCCAGTAGAGAAGCTGCGCATTGGTTTTGATGGTGTGAGATCCGGAAAATTAAATACACGAGTTCAAATCGAGGCAAAAGATGAATTTGGTGATTTGGCAATCGGCTTTAATTCAATGACTGAAACTATTAGTGACTTATATAGCGGGTTAGAGGCAAAGGTCCGGGAAAAGACATTCCATTTACAAGAGCGACAAAATCGTTTGCAAGCGCTATATGATTTGAGTTCATTCGTTTCAACAGAAGATAATCTGGAAAGATTGGCTCAAGGATTTTCAAAGCGAATTTTGTCTATAACGGACGCTTCTGCCATCGCGATACGTTGGACAGATCAGGCAAATAAGAGATATTTTTTATTATCTGGCGCAAATTTACCCTCATCCATTGCCGAGGAAGAGCAATGTTTGGTTGCTGGAGACTGTTACTGTGGACAGTCTAGTGGTAATGCAGAAATTCAGGTAATTACATTTGATCCAAAGATAGAGGCGGATCGGCATTGCGTAAAGGCAGGTTATAACGCCCTTATTTCGGTTCCGATCCTATTTCAGCAAGATTTACTTGGCGAAATTGATATTTTTTATACTAAGGAGCAGTCGATAGATTCAGATCAGAGGGCCTTGCTAGGGACCTTGGCGCATCATTTGGCTGGGGCAATGGAGGCTTTGAGAATTAAAGCTTTGGAGAAAGAGGCGGCAATTTCTGAGGAGCGCAGTTTATTAGCAAGAGAGTTGCATGATTCAATTGCGCAGTCACTAGCGTTTTTAAAATTACAGGTTGGAATGCTCAGAGATGAGATTGTAGAGCCCGCTACGGAAAAGGCCAAAACTATCCTAGGTGAGCTGGATGAAGGCTTGAGAGAAAGTTATAGTGACGTGCGCGAGCTTTTGTTGCATTTTAGAACGCGTACTAATACCGAGGATATTGAACCTGCGATAAAGACGACTTTACAAAAATTCGAGCACCAATCCGGTATTCATACTGAGCTATCTGTTGAAGGGCAAGGACTTCCTTTAGCGCCAGATGTTCAGATTCAGGTAATGCATGTCATTCAAGAGGCCTTATCAAATATCAGAAAGCATTCGAAAGCGAGCATTGTAAGAGTCGAAGTAGCGCAATCGCCAAAATGGACGTTTAGAGTAATTGATGATGGGATTGGTTTTTCAACAGAGCTAAATACGGTTGATAGCACGCATGTGGGGATGAGTATCATGCAGGAACGTGCCAATAAAATTGGAGCCAAGCTGGAGTTGAGCTCGGAGGCATTGGCAGGAACCTGCATATCGTTAACTTTACCTACGTAGGTGATATTCTGTTATCTCAATATTGAAGGTGTGGAAAAAATTGGAAAAAATCCGGATTCTAGTTGTTGACGATCACACCTTATTTAGGCGAGGTTTGATCGCTTTAATTTCGCAGGCCAGTGACTTTGATGTTGTCGGCGAAGCTGGGGACGCTATTGAGGCGTTGCGCTTATGTAAATCTCTAAAGCCGGATGTAATCTTGCTTGACAATCATTTGCCTGGCGCCAGTGGCATTCAATCGCTCCCTGATATTTTTCATGCATCCCCTGATTCGACTGTCATCATGCTTACAGTGAGCGAAGATGAATCTGATTTAATGCAAGCTTTGCAAAATGGCGCCCAGGGGTATTTGCTTAAAACTAGCGAGAAAGACGAGCTTCTACTTGGCATTCGGAAGGCGTTTGAAGGTGAGTCGGTTATTAGCAAGGAGCTGACTCATAAGCTAGTTAGTGCCTTTAAGACCAATACCAGAAAAGAAGATAAGCCCTCAAATACTTCTTTGGCGGCTACGTTATCACCCAGGGAGATCGATACTGTCCGCTTGATTGCCGTTGGGTCAAGTAATAAAGAAATCGCTCGGCAGCTTGGCATAGCTGAAACTACTGTCAAGATTCACGTACAGCATATTTTGAGAAAGCTCAACTTGACTTCTCGAGTACAGGTGGCAGTGTTTGCCAATGCTGAAGGCATTATTTCGTAAGTACTAGTCCTAAAGAACTATAAGCCACAGCTGCCTATAGTTCGACTGCTTTTTGAAAGTAGTCTTTTGGAGGATATTTTTAATCCCCGTTAGTTTTGATAATTAACTCATGACATTAAGGGGTATTCATGAGTTCGATAGCCAAAACTAGCACTAAAGCATATTCAGTTCTGATTGTCAGCACATTTGCCTTCACCGTTTGCTTTATGGTGTGGATGATGTTCGGTGTGATTGGTATACCGATTAAAAAATCACTCGACTTAAGTGCAACTCAATTTGGTCTTTTAACAGCTACCCCTATCTTGACTGGCTCACTTGTACGTGTGCCGCTGGGAATCTGGACCGATCGATTCGGTGGTCGCATTGTGATGTTTTTACTGATGCTCTCTACAGTTATTCCTATCTGGATGATGAGTTATGCCACCCAATATTGGCACTTTCTGGTTATTGGTCTATTCGTAGGCTTGGCTGGCGGATCGTTCTCTGTCGGCACTCCTTATGTAGCAAGATGGTTCCCAAAAAATCGTCAGGGTTTTGCAATGGGCGTCTATGGTGCTGGTAACTCTGGTGCCGCAGTTAACAAATTTATAGCGCCTGCCTTGGTGGTGGCATTTGGTTGGGCTGTAGTACCGCAGGTATATGCAGGCGTTATGTTGGGCGCAGCACTCTTATTTTGGATTTTTAGCGCTAGCGATCCTTCTCATTTGGTAACGAGCAATATTTCCTTTAAAGATCAATTAAAAGCCCTAAAAGACCCGAAAGTATTGCGCTACTGCCAGTACTACAGCATTGTCTTTGGTGGTTATGTTGGCCTCAGTTTGTGGATGGTGCAGTACTACGTCGGTGAGTTTGGTCTGGAAATTCGGACCGCCGCATTACTTGCTGCATGTTTCTCATTACCTGGTGGCGTATTAAGAGCAATTGGTGGATGGTTATCTGACAAATATGGTGCCCATCAGGTCACTTGGTGGGTAATGTGGGTAAGTTGGATTTGCCTTTTTTTACTCTCTTACCCCCAAACCGATTTCACTATCCAAACGATTAATGGGCCTGAGACTTTTCACATTGGCCTGAATATTTATTTGTTTACTGGCCTCATGTTCATCTTGGGCATTGCATGGGCGTTTGGTAAGGCCAGTGTTTTCAAATATATCGGCGACGACTACCCAGAAAATATCGGCACCATTTCAGGAATTGTTGGCTTGGCCGGTGGTTTGGGCGGATTCATTCTGCCGATTATGTTTGGCGCCATTTTAGATATCACAGGGATTCGTTCAAGTGCATTCATGCTGATGTACGGCGTAGTGTGGGTATCGCTTATCTGGATGTATCTCACTGAAGTTCGTAAATCTGAAGTGATGGGTGCTAAATCCATTCCATCGCTTTCTTAAATATCGCAAAGAAAAGGAAACATCATGTCCTCGACCGTAATTTCGCGCTGGGAGCCGGAGAATAAGCAGTTTTGGGAATTTACTGGAAAGCCGATCGCGAAGCGCAATTTATTGATCTCGATTCCGGCCTTAACCCTCGCATTTGCAGTCTGGATGGTGTGGTCAGTAGTAGTGGTGAACTTACCGAATGTTGGATTTAAATTCTCGACGAATCAACTTTTTTGGTTGGCATCCCTTCCTGCATTATGTGGCGCTACTCTGCGAATTTTTTATTCTTTTGCAGTTCCAATCTTTGGAGGCAGACGCTGGACGGCAATTTCAACGGCATCATTATTAATTCCTGCTGTTGGCATCGGATTTGCAGTCCAGAATCCGGCAACCCCTTATGAGTTTTTCATTTTGCTAGCCTTGTTATGTGGGTTGGGTGGCGGAAATTTTGCTTCCTCAATGGCTAATATCAGCTTCTTTTACCCCAAAGCGCAAAAAGGCACGGCTTTAGGCCTTAATGCAGGTCTAGGTAATTTGGGGGTATCTATTGTTCAGTTAGTTGTACCGCTAGTGATTACAGCAGGCGTATTCGGTAGTTTAGGTGGTGACTCCACAATAATTTTAAAAGCCGGTAAAGAAGTTCCAATGTGGCTGCAAAATGCTGGCTTCATTTGGGTGCCTTTTATTGCGGTATCGGCAATTGCTGCCTGGTTTGGTATGAACGATTTGGCTGAGGCAAAAGCCTCTTTTGCTGATCAGGCAGTGATCTTTAAGCGCAAACATAACTGGCTCATGTGCTGGTTGTATTTGGGTACCTTCGGCTCTTTTATTGGCTACTCAGCTGGCTTTCCTTTGCTGATTAAGAGCCAATTTCCTGGCGTTAACGCGCTTAGTTATGCATGGCTTGGACCATTGGTTGGTGCATTAGCAAGACCTATAGGTGGATGGCTGGCAGATAAGCTAGGCGGCGCCAGAGTTACATTCTGGAACTTCATTGCAATGGGTGCTGGTGTATTTGCAGTCTTGAATTATCTGCCTCTTAAAGGCGCGGGTGGTGACTTCTATGGATTCTTGTTTGCATTTATGGTGTTGTTTGCAACATCTGGAATTGGCAATGGATCAACTTTCCGCATGATCCCAGTCATTTTCTTGACAGAGCGTCAACGTGCCGCTGGCAATACTCAGGCCGACAAGGACCAAGCAATTCGTGATGCCAATAAAGAAGCTGCAGCAGTGCTCGGTTTTAGTTCTGCAGTAGGTGCTTACGGCGGATTCTTCATTCCCAAGAGTTATGGAAGTTCTATTGCTGCTACAGGCGGTCCTGAAGCTGCCCTGTACTCGTTCATTGTTTTTTACGTTACCTGTACGTTCATTACCTGGTGGTATTACAGCCGTAAGAACGCACCAATGCCTTGCTAAGAAAATATTAAAGGATTGATATGAGTCACTTTTTAGATCGCTTCAAGTTTTTATCTGCAGATAAAGAAGAGTTTTCAGATGGCCATGGTGTGACGGTCGGAGAAGACCGCACGTGGGAAGACGCTTATCGTTCGCGCTGGCAGCACGATAAGATCGTACGTTCAACGCATGGTACCAATTGCACGGGATCATGTTCTTGGAAAATTTATGTCAAAGGCGGCATTGTTACTTGGGAAACTCAGCAAACTGATTACCCGCGCACTAGACCTGACCTGCCTAATCACGAGCCTCGGGGTTGCGCGCGCGGCGCAAGCTACAGCTGGTATATGTATAGCGCCAATCGCGTGAAGTATCCAATGATTCGCGGCCGACTGCTAAAGCAGTGGCGTGAAGCAAAGTCGGTCGCCAAATCTCCGGTAGATGCTTGGGCAAATTTAGTTGAAAACACTGCTAAGCGCAAAGAGTGGATGGAGTTACGGGGTAAGGGTGGTTTCGTTCGCAGTTCGTGGGATGAGGTAAATGAAATCATTGCCGCAGCGAATGTCTATACGATTAAAAAGCATGGACCCGATCGGATTATTGGCTTCTCTCCGATCCCAGCAATGTCAATGGTGAGTTATGCAGCTGGATCGCGTTACTTAAGTCTAATCGGTGGCGTATGCATGAGCTTTTACGATTGGTATTGTGATTTGCCGCCAGCTAGCCCCCAGGTATGGGGTGAGCAAACCGATGTGCCGGAATCCGCTGATTGGTATAACTCTACTTTCATCATTGCATGGGGCTCTAATGTCCCTCAAACACGTACTCCCGATGCGCACTTTTTTACTGAGGTGAGATATAAGGGCGCTAAAACGGTGGCAATCACTCCGGACTATGCCGAAATTTCTAAATTAGCAGACATTTGGATGCACCCTAAGCAGGGTACAGATGCTGCGATTGCGATGGCCATGGGGCATGTCATTCTGAAAGAGTTTTATTTCAATAAGCGCACTGAGTATTTTGATGATTATGTACGTCGCTATACAGATATGCCAAATCTGGTGATGCTGGAAGAAAAAGTATTGGATGACGGCAGAAAAGTATTGGTTCCTGGACGCTATGCGCGTTCAAGCGATTTTGATGGCAAGCTTGGACAGACTAATGGCGCCGACTGGAAAACGGTTGCATTCGATACGGCTGGCAAGCCGGTAGTACCGAATGGGTCCATTGGATTTAGATGGGGTCCGGAAGGACGTAAAGACCAGGGTAAATGGAATCTAGAATCAAAAGAAGCTAATTACGGTAATGATGTGAAATTGAAGTTATCACTAATGGAGGATCAGTCAATACATGATGTTGTCCCCGTTGGATTCCCATACTTTGGTGGTATTGATACACCATATTTTGATGCAAATAAGCAAAGTGATGTTCTTGTTCAGAATATACCTGCTAAGAAAATTATTCTTACTGAGAATGGCGTTGAAAAAGAAGTATTTGTAGCAACAGTTTTTGACTTATTGGCAGGTAATTATGGAATTGACCGTGGATTAGGTGGTGAATGCGCCAAATCTTATGATGACAATGTCCCCTATACTCCAGCATGGCAAGAATCTATTACCGGAGTAAAGCGTGAGCAAGTAATCGCAGTGGCTCGTCAATTTGCAGAAAATGCAGAAAAGACTAAAGGCAAGTCAATGGTCATTATTGGCGCTGCAATGAATCATTGGTATCACTGTGATATGAATTACCGCGGCATCATCAATATGTTAATGATGTGTGGCTGTATCGGCCAGAGCGGTGGTGGCTGGGCTCACTATGTAGGTCAAGAAAAATTACGCCCACAAACTGGTTGGACCCCCCTGGCTTTTGCACTGGATTGGATTCGTCCACCGCGACAGCAAAACTCTACCAGTTTCTTTTATGCGCATACCGATCAATGGCGCTATGAAAAACTTGGTATGGAGGAGGTGTTATCGCCCCTAGCAAATAAAGAGGAGTACACGGGCAGCATGATTGACTTTAACGTCCGTGCAGAGCGGATGGGTTGGTTGCCATCGGCTCCCCAGTTAAAGACAAATCCCCTTGAGGTTGTAAAAGAGGCTCTTGCTGCAGGTAAAGATCCTAAGGAATATGTTGTTGATGGCTTGAAGTCTGGAGCATTACAAATGAGTTGCGAGGACCCAGATCATCCAAGCAATTGGCCGCGAAATATGTTCGTATGGAGATCTAATATTTTAGGATCCTCAGGAAAAGGGCACGAGTATTTTTTAAAACACCTACTGGGAACAAGTCACGGTGTTCAAGGCAAGGATCTTGGAGTTGATGAGGCAAGACCTTCTGAAGTTGAGTGGCATGATAAGGCGCCTGAAGGCAAGCTTGATTTATTAGTGACCTTAGATTTTCGGATGAGTACTACCTGTTTGTATTCCGACATTGTTCTACCTACTGCTACTTGGTATGAGAAGAATGACCTTAATACTAGCGACATGCATCCATTTATCCATCCGTTATCTACAGCCGTTGACCCTGCTTGGGAGGCTCGTAGTGATTGGGATATCTATAAAGGATTTGCGAAAAAGTTTTCAGAAGTGTGCGTAGGTCATCTGGGTGTTGAAAAAGAGATTGTGATGACTCCCTTAATGCACGATACGCCCGCTGAATTAGCTCAGGCATTTGATGTGCAGGAATGGAAGAAAGGTGAGTGCGATCTCATACCCGGCAAAACTGCGCCTCAAATTGCCGTAGTAGAGCGTGACTATCCAAATACTTATAACCGCTTTACAGCCTTAGGCCCACTGATGGACAAGGTTGGAAATGGCGGGAAGGGTATTGCCTGGGATACCAAGGTTGAAGTGGAGCAGTTGCGCGAGCTCAATGGTCGTGTTGAGCATGGTGAGATGAAGGGTATGGCAAAAATCTCAACGGATATTGATGCTGCTGAGGTTGTATTGATGCTTGCTCCTGAGACAAACGGACATGTAGCAGTCAAGGCTTGGGATGCATTATCCAAAATCACGGGCCTTGAGCATGCGCATTTAGCTTTGCATCGCGAAGATGAGAAGATTCGTTTCCGCGATATTCAGGCACAGCCAAGAAAGATCATCAGTTCGCCAACTTGGTCTGGACTGGAGAGTGAAAAAGTTTCTTATAACGCTTGTTATACAAACGTTCATGAGTACATTCCTTGGAGAACATTGACTGGCCGTCAACAGTTCTATCAGGATCACAAGTGGATGCGCGCATTTGGCGAAGGATTTGTTTCTTATAGACCACCGGTAGATTTAAAGACCATTATTGAGGTCAAGGGCATTAAGCCTAATGGTAATAAAGAAATTGTTTTGAATTTCATTACACCGCATCAAAAGTGGGGAATTCACTCCACCTACAGTGACAACTTAATGATGTTGACTCTGAATCGTGGTGGACCAGTCGTTTGGTTGAGTGAAGATGATGCGGTTAAAGCTGGCATTGTGGATAACGATTGGGTTGAGCTATATAACGCCAATGGAGCAATCGCAGCGAGAGCTGTCGTGAGCCAAAGGGTAAATCCAGGAATGGTCATGATGTACCACGCACAGGAAAAAATTATTAATACTCCTGGATCTGAAATTACAGGTATGCGTGGCGGTATTCATAACTCAGTAACTCGAATTGTTCTTAAGCCTACGCACATGATTGGTGGTTACGCACAGCTAAGTTATGGATTTAACTACTACGGAACCATTGGAACCAACCGAGATGAGTTTGTAACGGTTCGGAAGATGCGAAACATAGATTGGCTTGACACTGAAAATGCCAATTCAGTTCAGGCGTAACGGAGAATAAAGATGAAAATTCGCGCACAAATTGGCATGGTTTTAAACTTGGATAAATGTATCGGCTGTCACACATGCTCCGTTACTTGCAAGCAGGTTTGGACGAATCGTCCAGGGATGGAGTACGCCTGGTTTAACAATGTAGAAACAAAACCAGGAATCGGTTACCCAAAAAATTGGGAAGACCAAGAGAAGTGGAAGGGTGGCTGGAAACGTAAGAGCAATGGCAAGATTCAACCCAAACAAGGTGGTAGGTCCAAGATTTGGATGAACTTATTTGGGAACCCTAATTTGCCAGAAATCGACGATTACTATGAGCCGTTTACATTTGATTATGAGCATTTACAAAGCGCTCCCGAATCTAAGACCACTCCGACTGCTCGCCCAAGAAGCTTGATCACTGGCAAGCGCATGGAGAAGATAGAGTGGGGCCCTAACTGGGAAGAGATTTTGGGCGGTGAATTTGTTAAACGAAGCAAAGATACTAACTTTGATCAAATGCAAAAAGACGTATGGGGCCAGTTCGAAAATACATTCATGATGTATATGCCACGTCTGTGTGAACATTGTCTGAATCCTGCTTGTGTTGCATCTTGCCCATCAGGTTCTATTTACAAACGTGAAGAGGATGGGATTGTTTTAATTGACCAGGATAAATGCCGTGGATGGCGTATGTGCGTCTCTGCATGTCCGTACAAAAAGATTTATTACAACTGGAAAAGCGGTAAAGCAGAGAAATGCATTTTCTGTTATCCACGTATTGAGGCGGGTCAACCAACAGTCTGTTCGGAAACCTGTGTTGGCCGTATCCGTTATTTAGGTGTCATGCTTTACGATGCCGACCAAATTGAAAGCGCTGCCAGCGTTGAGAACGAAAAAGATCTATACAAAGCACAGTTGAAGGTATTTTTGGATCCAAATGATCCAGAAGTGCAGAAACAAGCTTTAGCTGACGGCGTGCCTCCATCTTGGGTGGAGTCTGCCAAAAAGAGTCCTGTATACAAAATGGCGATGGATTGGAAAATTGCATTACCACTTCACCCCGAATATAGAACGCTTCCAATGGTTTGGTATGTTCCACCACTTTCCCCGGTTACTGGGGCAGTAGAGGCTGGTTATGTCGGGGTAAATGGCCATATTCCAGATGTGAAGCAGTTACGTATTCCGGTGCAATATTTAGCTAATATGTTAACCGCTGGAGATGAGGCTCCGGTGATATCCGCCTTAGAAAAAATGTTGGCAATGAGGGCATGGCAGCGAGATAAGCATGTGGATGGCACACGAAATCTAGAGGCATTGAAACAGGCTGGCATCTCTGAGGATCAGGTGGAAGATATGTATCAGACCATGGCGATTGCTAATTATGAAGATCGTTTTGTCATTCCAACATCGCATCGTGAGTATGCAGAAAATACATTCGATATGAAGGGAAGTTGCGGCTTTACTTTTGGAAACGGATGCTCTGATGGCGACTCTGAAGCAAGTCTCTTCGGCGGCACTAAGCGTCGCACCATTCCAATTAAGCCGGCTGTTTAGGAGACATGATGAAACACTCACTACCATTACGAGCGCTTTCTAGATTTCTTCAGTATCCAGATGCAGAGCTTATTCAGCATTCAGCCGAAGTGACTAGTGCGCTATTGGCAATGCCAAAGCTCACTAAAAAGGTTCATGCCGGTCTAGTTGATTTTGTTAACCACCTGGAATCTGCAGATTTGTATGACCTGCAGGAAGAATATGTAGAGTGCTTTGATCGAGGTAGGGCGACATCCCTGCACTTGTTTGAGCATGTTCATGGAGACTCTCGTGAGCGCGGTCAAGCTATGGTCGACTTACTTCAAACTTATAAAGATGGTGGTTTAGAGTTAAGTGCTAATGAGCTTCCCGATCACTTGTCTGTAATTCTCGAGTTTGCCTCAACACTACCCTTAGATCAGTCCAAGCAATTTATTGGGGAAATGGCCCATATCTTGAATGCCGTCTACTCCACTTTAGTTGCTCGTAATAACCGTTACGCATGGTTGATAGCTGCAGCTATAGAGTTCTCCGGTGAAAAATTCAAAATTGTTGAATTGAAGATTGAGGAAGAGTCTATGGATGAAGAGTGGGCAGAGCCTCCAGCATTTGGTGGATGCTCAACCCGTGGCCAATCCAAACCTGGTGAAGAGCAACCGCTTCAATTTGTCAAACGTGCGAAAGAGTTCAAAGGAGTTCAGCCATGAGCTATCTAGATACATTTATTTTTGGAATTTATCCTTATATTTGCCTTGCGGTATTTTTTGTAGGAAGTCTTATTCGGTTTGATAGGGATCAGTACACCTGGAAAAGCGACTCAAGCCAATTATTACGTAAGAAACAATTGCGCATAGGCAGCATCTTCTTTCATATTGGCGTACTCTTTTTATTCTTTGGCCACTTCTTTGGCATGCTGACACCACATTTCTTGTATGAGCCATTTATTACTGCCGGACAAAAGCAGGTTATGGCAATGGCAAGTGGTGGCATCGCTGGCGTATTTGGATTTATTGGATTAACCATTCTTTTACATAGACGTTTGACCGACGATCGAATTCGTATTACTTCAAAGCCAAGTGATATTTTGATTGTTGTAGTGCTCTGGTTGCAGTTATTGCTCGGTTTAGCAACCATTCCTCTATCTGGCCAACATTTAGATGGTTCGGTCATGATGAAGCTGGCAGGCTGGGCTCAACATATAGTCACCTTACGTGGTGGAGCTGTTGAGTTATTAAGTGGGGTAGATTGGGTATTTAAATTGCATATGTTCTTAGGTATGACAATCTTCTTAATATTCCCATTTACTCGCCTAGTCCATGTTTGGAGCGGGTTTGCATCCATCACCTATCTGGTAAGACCATATCAAATTGTACGTAGTAGAAAATTCGGTATGGGTCGTAAGTAAACGATGAGAGCAATTGACGATGCCAGATGAGTTATTAGATCGACTGCGCAAATTTCGGACAGAATATTTCCCGGCGCATCGCCAAGAATTTACAAGCCTTATTCAAAATGGGCAGACACCTAAAACCTTATTTTTAGGTTGTTCTGATTCCAGAATTGTTCCATATTTACTTACCGGAACGGGGCCTGGGGACTTGTTTATTTTGCGCAATGTAGGCGCCATTGTTCCACCTTACGATGGCTCCTATGGTATTCATGGGACGGCTGCAGGAATTGAATTTGCAGTAATGCAACTAAAGGTCAGTCGAATTGTTGTATGTGGACATAGTCATTGTGGGGCAGTCAGGTCAGCTTATGAAGGGGTGCCAGAAGAGGCGATTAATTTAAGTGCTTGGCTTGAATTAATTGATGAGGCACTTTTGCCGGTCTGCCAAACCCCTGAGGCACTTCGAAGGGTGGAGCAACGCTCAGTCATCTTGCAGCTAGAACGTTTAATGGAATACCCAATGGTTCGCTCACAAGTTGAAAACAAGGAGTTAACCCTTCACGGTTGGTATTACGTAATTGAAGAGGGTGAAGTGCAGGTATTTGATGTAACTGAAGGAAAGTTTATCCCGGCGCACCATGCAGATAACTGCGGAACTGGGCCTTACGCTGATGATCATTTTGATGGAGATCCAAAACATGTCGAATAACCAGACTGCAGAAATGGCGGCAGCATTAATTAGCTCAAGACAATCATTTTTGCCTAAAAGGCTATTTCAGCCTGGGCCTACCCCAGAGCAATTGGAAACTATTTTTTCGATGGCTGCGACGGCGCCTGATCATAATTTGACTCGTCCGTGGCGTTTTGTTATCTGCCCTCTTGAGTGCAGGGGGTTATTAGCGGACGCCTTTGCAAAATCATTGCTTGAGCGGGACCCGGGCGCAACTGAGCAACAAGTTCAGGACGCCATGGTTAAAGCCCATAGAGCACCTTTGGTAATGCTAGCAATTGTGAATGCTAGAGGTACGGATTCAGAAGTTCCACCTAGCGAACGAATTATTTCTGCTGGATGTGCCATACAGAACGTCTTTTTAATTTCCCATGCTATGGGATTTGGTGCAAGTCCAACAAGTGGTAAATCAATGTATATGAAGCCGGTAAGGGAGCTATTTGGCCTTCAAGATTACGAGGATCCATTGTGTTTTATTAATATAGGCACCCCAGATAGATCCACCCCTCCAAAGTCACGTATGGTCCCCTCCGAATTTGTGACTACCTTGGAGTTCTAAGCGCCTAATTAACTAATAACCTATACAAATATAGCTTGAATATTGATTTCTGCTAAATTCTCTAATATATGAGTAATCGTTGGGAAAGCTATCTATCTAGACTTAAAAAGTACATCCCACCAGATCCTTATGGATTTTCTTGGTTAGAAATCCTTAGGATTTGCTTTGGGGTAGATGTGCTGATCATTGCTGTTGTGATGTTTAATGAGCTAGTTGGCGTACCTGAGCAAGCGGTGCCTATCAATGCTGCTTTTTTGGTGATGGCGCTGATGATTTTTCTAATGCCATCTAGCCCGATGTTTCATCCTAAGGCAATTATCGAAGGCAACGTGGTTTCTGCATTACTGGCTGCAGCCAGCGTCTCTATCTTCCCTTCGCCATTTGTGGGAATGCCAGCAGCGGTTGTCGCTTCAGCTTTAGCTATGTATAGTTTAAAGTGCTTTAGCCCAACAGCTTTATTACTGGCAATGTTTATCGCCGCTGGAAATATTAGTAGCTATTACTTTGCGATCTATCCTATTTTTGCGGACTCGTTAGTCCTGGTTGCCGCTGCATATCTGTACGGAAAATTAACCAAGAAACCCTACCCGATTAAGGAACTTAGCAAACAGGGTTAAAAGCAACGCAACATATGTAATTTAGATTAAGTCCTAGTCTTGGGATGCGCTTTAAATTACCTCGATGCAGTATTTTTGACTAAGTGGGGGTGTGTATGGGAAAGAAAGATCCTTGCCCGTTGGACGGAAGCTGGACTCGCGATCATTGCACGGCATATAACGATCGTAAAAAGCATCAAACTCTGTCTGAGTGTGTGCATAGAGATAATTGCACTAATTTTAGGAAAATTATAGAGTCTGATCTGGATGAGTCAGTATCAAGCTCAAAGAAAATTTTGTTAAATGGAATCCCTAATATTTTTGAGGATTAATTTCTTTTTTAGAGGCATTAATCGATACACTTGAAAAACGCAGAATCTCCAATCTGAAATTAAACTACGAGAACCTTTAAATTTAGTTGGGTTATTTATCTAGGCGTTGCTTTGACTAAGGTTTAAGCTTCAAAAGACTTCGCAAATACCCAAATCTACAATAGAAGGACAGCTATTGCTAGATTAAGCGATCACATATTGGCCATTGAATTCTTATTATCAATGTTGTGTTTTTTGGATTTATCTTCTGCTACCAATAATGCATTTTTAGTTTATTTAATTTTTTTACTGCCTGAAGATCATTATTCATTATATATTAATATATACTGAATAATGATCCAAGGAAAAGCAAAGTAGACAAAAAGCGAGAGTTAACTTTGATTGAGTTGATCTCCTATGAAATGGGTAATTAAATCGCTATTTGACAACCAAAAGGAGCATCATTAAGGGACACATCTCGTTTACTTAAGTTTATTGATGGTTCGCAAAATATAAACCTAGATTCAAATATGAATACCACCATTAAATTAAAAGAACTCTTAAGTTCGCTTCTGCTCCGAATTCGTGAATTGGACATTACCCGTCGTCAATTACTGATGGGTCTCATGCTTACATTTTTATTAGTCGTATTTGGATTTGTTGTTTTAAATTCTGGGCCTTTAGCATCCACTAAAGTGACGACCATTAAAGTCAGCGACCAATCGCTTGCACCTACACTATTTGGAGTAGGAACAATTGAAGCGAGGCGGTCTTATTTGATGGGACCAGTAGTTGCTGGACGCGTTTCAAACGTATATGTAGATGTAGGCAATTTGGTTAAAGAGGGGCAACTACTGGCCGAGATGGATTCTATTGATCTGAATCAGAGAATGATTGCTGCTGAGGCACAAGTGACTGATGCAAAAGCACGTTTACTACTAGCTTCAGAAACGCATAAGCGTTATGTTGAATTGGGTAACAAGAATTTTATTAGTCCAATTGTTGTTGAGGGAAAGTCACAAGAGCTCAATTCAGCAAAAGCGATTGTTCAAAAAACGACCGCTGATTTGGCTGGGCTTAAACAACAAGAGCTTAATATTAAATTAAGGGCTCCAGTAGATGGGATCATTACATCTAGGGATGCCGAGCCAGGCTCAACCGTTATTGCTGGTCAGGCAGTTTTAAAGTTAATCGACCCAACGAGCCTATGGATTAAGACGCGTTTTGACCAAGGCAAGTCAATGGGATTAGCCGTTGGCTTAGATGCAAATGTGATATTGCGCTCTAATCCACATCACCCAATCTCGGGCAAGGTAGTGCGCGTTGAGATGCTCAGTGATAGTGTTGCAGAAGAACGCATCGCCCAAATTGAAATGATAGATATGCCTAAGACTGTTTCAATTGGAGAGATGGCAGAAGTGACATTGCAATTAGCCCCCAGTGAATATGGCCTTAGCTTGCCCAACGCAAGCATTAAAAAGAGGGGTGATGAAACTGGGGTATGGGTGCTCAAGGATGGCAAGCCCCATTTTGCTCGGGTACAAATTGGACAAAACGGCTTAAATGGTCAAGTGGTTATTCTGGGCGGACTTAAGAGTGGTGATGAAGTTGTTCTCTATAGCGATGCTGAAATTAAAGAAGGTCAGCGCATTAAGGTGGTAGATGCTTTGTTAAAGAAATCGCCGTGATTAGTCTAGCGGGTCGTGACATTGCTCATTCTTGGGGTAAGTTTGCTCTAACGGGATTGGGTCTCGGACTGCTAATCGGTGTCACTCTAACAATGGCGGGGGTATATCGAGGTATGGTGGATGATGCCATGGCCCTACTAAACAATAGTGGTGCAGATCTTTGGGTGGTACAAAAAGATACTCAAGGCCCTTACGCTGAAGCATCCAGTATTCGAGATGATTATGTAAGAGGTGTACTAGGGATGCCAGGCGTTGCACGCGCAGCTAACATCACCTATCTCACAATGCAGGTTCGTAAAGGGCAGAGTGATACTAGAGTCATGGTGGTTGGGGTAGAAAGTGGGCAGCTTGGTGAGCCGGCTTATTTGATTTCCGGTCGACATATTGTTCAGTCACACTATGAAGCATTGGCGGATGTTAAAACGGGGTTTGAGCTAAACGACCGCATTCAAATTAAGCGCCATCAGTATCGGGTAGTGGGTTTAACTCGCCGTATGGTCTCATCGGGTGGCGATCCAATGGTATTCATTCCAATTAAAGACGCACAAGAGGCGCAATTTCTAAAGGACAACGATGCGATTCTGAATGATCGCGCCAGAAATATAGCTAATCCGAGTTTGAATCGCCCCATTCCTGGCTTATTGGATGCCATTACAGCATCGCAATCTACCAATCACAGCGTGAATGCCATCCTTGTTCAAATCCAAGCCGGCAGTAGTCCAGAGGAAGTAGCCAAACCAATCCGTCGCTGGAAACATCTTGAGGTGTATACAAGGGCGCAGATGGAAGAAATCCTTGTTGCCAAGTTGATCGCAAATTCCGCAAAACAAATTGGTATGTTTCTAGTGATCTTGGCGGTAGTAAGCGCTGCCATTGTGGCTTTCATTATCTACACCATGACCCTAGGAAAGATTAGGGAGATTGCCGTGTTGAAATTGATTGGCACTCAAAATAGTACTATTGGCAGCATGATTCTGCAGCAAGCCCTTGGCTTGGGGTTAATTGGTTTTGTTGTGGGAAAAACTTCTGCTACTTTTTGGGCGCCGCTGTTTCCAAAGTATGTTTTATTAGAGCCTGTAGACGCAATCATCGGATTCATTTTAGTGATGGTCATATGCGCTTTAGCTAGTACCTTGGCGATTAGAGCTGCTTTGCTGGTAGATCCCGCCCAAGCAATTGGAGGCTGATATGAGTACTTACAGCATTCAATTAGAAGGGCTTAGAAAAACTTACGGACATGGTGACGCTGCTGTAGATGCCCTCAAAAATGTCAATATGCAAATTGCTCCAGGTGAAGTGGTGGGGCTTATTGGCCCATCTGGATCCGGAAAAAGTACGCTACTGAAATGTCTAGGGGCAGTCATTGAGCCCACAGCAGGTCGCATGACTTTGGGTGGTGAAGTGATCTACGAGAATGGTTGGAAGATTAAGGACTTAAGGGCTCTGAGAAGAGACAAAATTGGCTTTATTTTTCAAGCGCCTTACTTAATTCCCTTTCTGAACGTGACGGATAACGTGGCGCTTTTACCTATGCTTGCGGGGGTGCCAAACAATATTGCTAGAGCGCGCGCTAGAGAGTTGCTAGAGGCTTTAGATGTTGCACATCGGGCTAATGCTAACCCATCAGAATTATCCGGTGGAGAGCAGCAACGCGTCTCTATTGCAAGAGCATTAGCCAATAGACCACCCGTAATTTTAGCCGACGAACCGACAGCTCCTTTAGATAGCGAAAGAGCCTTAGGAGTGATGGGGATCTTAAATCAAATGGCCAGCCAATATCAGACTGCAATTATTGTGGTTACCCATGATGAAAAAATTATCCCTCTATTTAAGCGAATTTACGCTATTAGAGATGGGCAAACTATTGAGGAATCTAGATAGGAATTCATGATTAATTTCCGAGGCAAGAAAATTCACCTTAGGTCGTTATCCCCAGTTTTCCAAACGAGCGTTACTTAAAGTAACGCTCGTAATGCTAATAAAAGAACCCTTTTGAGCAACGAAGTGTTAGATGGTTGCTCCAAAATCCTTTGGTTTTGAAAACCAAAGAGTGAACCAGCGTTTCTTGCGATCTCGTTAAATTAGTCACACAAACGCTTACACACCGATAATCATGCGACGTAAGCTCTTGAAATCCTAGTGGTTTTCTTTGGATATCTGCTCTCATAATCCTTTGGTCCCAGGTTCAAGTCCTGGTGGGCCCACCAATGAAATTAACGACTTAGGGAGAAATTCCTAAGTCGTTTTTCTTTCTGAGGCACAAAATATGTAAGTAATCGCTATACATATTCCACTGCAACCCCAACAAAAAATATGTCTGCCAGTCGAGGCATGAGCTACTGATTGATTGTGGTGTGTAGATGTTGATGGACTGCTTGCCGGTAAATGCAGGCCTTAGGCTGGTAAATTGTTGGTTTTTAAGGGGCCGCAAAGGATTCGTATGAGACTTTTAGTTAAGCATTGATCCGGCAATGCCTCAATAATATAAAATCTTTATAAGCAAATTATGGCTCGGCTAATACCCGCCTTATCTAATTTTTCTGTGGAGTCACTGTGCCCAATAAAACTAATGAATTTATTCTCTGGCTGCTGGTAGCTCTTTCTGTCGCCCTTTCCGTAATTGGTGCAATGCCATCTGCAGCTAGTATTGCAGGTAGCCTAAGTATTGTTGGTACGCTTGCTCGACTCCTGTTTGCGTTAATACATGGATCCCAGAGATTGGGTTGGCGCAAGCTTAGTATGTTGTTTGCTATCACCTGCGTTGTCAGTTGGTGCTACGAATCAATGAGTATCGCAACGGGATTCCCTTTTGGGCACTATGTATATACGGCAGAATTAGGCCCAAAATTGGGAGCAGTTCCCGTGATGATCATGCCAGCCTATTTCGGCGTGTGTTACCTCGCCTGGGTTTTAGCCCATGTGCTTTTAGATAAGCTGGATCGACAAATTGATTCATCTTCGCTGTTTGCCATTCCTGTTATTTCTGCTTTTATTATGGTGATGTGGGATATGAGCATTGATCCAGCATCATCGACAGTCAAGCATGAGTGGATTTGGCAAGATGGGGGCAGCTACTTTGGGGTTCCCTTTTCTAATTTCCTTGGCTGGTTTCTCTGCGTCTATACCGTCTTTCAATTCTGGGCCATCTATTTAATCCGCGCAAAACAGGTAGAGCATTGCCCCTTGGATAGCCATAAGTCGAGCTGGTATCTTCCTATTGTCCTATATGGGTCTATTTTTCTTCAGCCCATTATGGCCGCGGCTTTGACAGCAAATGGCACCGTTACGGATGCGAGCTCTCAAGTTTGGTCTTTAAAAGCGCTATATGAATCTTTGGGGCTCGTATCCATGTTTACGATGCTTTTTGTGGTCTGCTTAGCTTTTTTCAAGGTGCACAGTAATTCAAAGTTACGCTAAGAAAATGGCCACCTTGTTTTATCTATTTCGATTGCCTCAATGGACTCTTATTCAAAATAAAACTCACTGCACATTTACTTCATACTGATACGGACCGCACCTACCCTCATAATCTCTTGGCGTTACTTTAAATAGCTGCTAGGCAACTTTTTTATTACCTCTTTAAGGTACGGCTATTGCACGCGATATTATTTTTTGATGCCAGTAATTTCTGTCGCATATTTAAGTATTGTTTCGCTTAAAGATGCTCGAGGCCCTTGGTTTGACCAAATCAGCCCTATTGTTCTTGCTGGGACTGGAGGAGGTAGCACCATTTTTATAATTTTCAGACCCTCTTGCCAGGGGCCTGACCAGTTTGGTACTAATGCAACCCCTAAGCCTTGATTCACAAATGCAGCAATTGCATTAAGGGAATCAATTTCAATTCTCTCATTAGGTTTAATTTTGCGACTTCTTAGGTAATTATCAGCGAGCTGGCCACCCCACATTCCTCTGTCATAACGTATAAAAGGTTCAGTCCTCAGTAATTCGATTGGGTCTTGTCCGATAAATCCCTCGGGAGCAAGTACCAATAACTCTTCATCAATAATCGGACTCCATGTACATGACTTTGGTAATTCAAATTGTGGCTCAACAATAAACGCAGCATCCAATACTCTTGTGGAAACCTTGTGATAGAGGTGGCTAGATGTCCCTGGTTCAATATGTATTGCTAATTTAGGAAATTGAGAAAACAGTTTTTTAAGCAAGGGCGGCAGAATGCTGGTGAGGGCTGTCACACTAACTCCTAGTTGAAGCTCGCCAATGGGCTCATCATTGCTAGCATTTGCTTGCAGATCTCTTACGCCTCTTAGAAGCTCACGTGCTTGGGTAAGGATTTTCAGGCCAGATTCAGTGGGAACTACGGTTCTGCCCGATCGTCTAAATATCTCAGTGCCTAAAAATTCCTCTAATGCCTTTACCTGGGCTGCTATGGCGGCGGGGGTTAAATCTAGGCGCCTCGCAGCCTCAGCCATTGACCCACAGTCTGCAATAGTGACGAATGTATGTAGATATTTGGTGTCCATCAGAAGATAATTTTATTACCTTTTAAAGATACATTTATATAGTTTTTCTTTTTTATTTTCAATCTTAGACTCTAAGAACCATTAAAAAAGAGGTTGCTTATGAGAAATGTTGGATTTTGGTTTATTAGGTTAATAGGCATCTTTATTTTGGGATTTTCAGTGGCGCAGGTCGGCGCCCAAACTTATCCAGATAAACCAGTTCGATTGCTTGTTGGATTTGCCCCTGGTGGCGCAGCGGATATCGTAGCCCGACAAATTGGCGCAAAAATGAGTCAGCAAACGGGTCAGCAGTTTGTGGTGGATAACAAACCTGGCGCTACAGGAACCGTAGCTGCTGCAAATTTAGCGTCTTCACCTCCTGATGGATACGCCTTAATGTTGGCTTCTCAATCAACAATGGTGATTGCGCCAAGCATGTACAAAATGCTACCTTTTGATCCGCTTGTAGATTTCAAGCCAATTAGCATGTTGGTTTCATTGCCAATGGTTGTAGTGGTCAATTCCGATATGCCGGTTAAGTCTTTAAAAGATTTAATTGCTTTGGCTAAGAAAGACAAGGGGAATTTTGCTTATGCCTCAAGTGGAGTCGGTGGCCCACAGCATATAGCGACTGAATTGCTATTAAGCATGACGGGGGTGGATATGAATCACGTACCCTACAAGGGCGAATCAAGCGCTTTAACTGATGTGATGGGGGGTCAAGTTCCATTCATGTTTTCAAATGTTGCAGCCGCTATGCCAATGGTTGCCACGGGGAAATTAAGGGTTCTTGCCATTAGTAGCGCAAAGCGTAGCCCAAATTACCCAGATATCCCAACTGTGAACGAGGCTCTGGGGTTAACAGGATTCGAGGTATTAACCTGGTACGGATTATTCGCTCCAGCAAAAACATCCAATCAGATTATTAATAAGATTTATATCGAGGCAGCAAACGCCCTAAAGAATCCAGCAATGAAATCGAAGCTAAATGAAGAGGGTTATACAGTTGTGGGTAGCAATCCAGAGCAATTTTCTGGGTTCATTAAATCTGAATCCGCCCGTTGGGTAAAAGTTATTAAATCAGCCAACATTACTGCAGACTAAAATATGCTCGAGCTAAACGAAAAGAAAATTATTGGAACAGTGATTCGTCTTCATTCGGCGGATAACATAGTTATTGCTAGAACCGATGTTTCAATTGGTCAAAAAGTAGACTCAGAAAATTTCATATCAAAGAGTCAGGTGCCAGCAGGGCACAAAATTGCCGCTAGAGATATTAAGGCTGGTGAACCCATAATGAAATACAGCGTATGTATAGGATTTGCGGCCGTTGACATTGCGGCGGGTAGCTATGTTCATTCGCATAATGTGCTGTTTCAAGAGTTTGATCGTGATTACGCTTATGGGAAGGACTATATAAAGACAAGCTATGTAGATAACGAAGCGCAAGCTCGTTTCATGGGATATTTACGCGATGATGGCAAAGTGGGGACTCGTAACTTTATTGGGATTCTTTCTACAGTAAATTGCTCGGCAACTGTAGTTCATAAAGTTGCTGAATATTTCACTAAAGAGCGACTTAAAGACTTTCCGAATATTGATGGAGTGGTTGGATTAACTCACGGGCTAGGCTGTGGCATGGAGATGAGCGGCGAGCCAATGGATCTCCTGCGAAGAACTATTGGTGGGTATGCTCGTCATCCCAATTTTGCAGGAACCTTGCTAATTGGTTTAGGGTGCGAGAGAAATCAACTTTCAGGGTTGGTAGCACAAGAAGGTCTTTCTGTAAGTAATCGCTTTAAAACATTCATCATGCAAGAGTCCGGTGGCACGAGAGTCACAATTGAGGCGGCAATCAAAGAAGTTGAGAAGATGCTGCCAGAAGCAAATCTTGCAGCACGACAATCATTACCCGTGAGTGAATTAAAGATTGGCTTGCAATGCGGGGGTTCTGATGGATTCTCATCCATTACCGCTAATCCCGCCCTTGGCGCTGCAATGGATATTTTGGTGCGTCACGGTGGGACGGCAATTCTTTCTGAAACTCCAGAGATCTATGGGGTAGAACATACCTTAACTCGAAGAGCGCAAAGCAGGGTAGTTGGCGAGAAATTGATTGAGAGAATTAAATGGTGGAAAGAGGACTACTCCACTGGTAGAGATGTGCAAATTAATGGCGCGGTTAGCCCCGGAAATCAAGTTGGTGGCCTTGCTAATATCTTTGAAAAATCACTAGGTTCCTCCATGAAGGGTGGAACTTCTGGCCTTATGGAGGTATACAAATATGCTGAGTCAGTTAGTCAGCATGGTTTGGTATTTATGGATACACCAGGTTTTGATCCAGTTTCCGCTACCGGTCAGATAGCTGGTGGAGCAAACTTAATTATGTTTACCACTGGGAGGGGTTCTATGTTTGGTGCAAAACCCGTGCCATCTATTAAGTTAGCTACAAACACGCCAATGTATAACAGACTTACTGAAGATATGGACTTAAATTGCGGTGTAATTCTAGATGGCATCGAAACACTTGAAGAGACTGCAGGGAAAATATTTGATTTGATGATTCAAGTAGCGTCAGGAGAGAAAACCAAAAGCGAGCTGCTTGGGCTTGGTGATCATGAGTTTGTGCCCTGGAATATTGGCATCATGAGCTAACTACTAGAAAACATAAAATGAATAAATTAAATAAACTTAAAGGTGTCTTTTCACCAGTACTCACACCATTTAATGGGGATTACACGGTTGATTCCGATCGTTTTGTAAAACATTGTAAGTGGCTCATTAATCAAGATGTTGGTTTGGCAATATTTGGAACTAATTCTGAGGCAACCTCCCTATCGGTTGATGAAAAAATTAGTTTATTAGATGAGTTGATTGGTTCTGGGTTGTCGCCAGAGCGAATGATGCCAGGTGTTGGAAGTTGCTCATTGCCAGATACCGTAAGAATGACAAAGCATGTGGTTAGCGTGGGTTGTGCGGGTGTATTGATGCTTCCCCCGTTCTACTTAAAAACGTTAGTGATGAAGGTTTATATCGTTATTTTTCTGATGTAATCGAGAGCGTTGGCGATAATCGCTTGCGAGTCTATCTGTACCATATTCCGCCAGTGTCGCAAACACCCATTACCTTGTCACTAATTGAGAGATTGCTGAAGAAGTATCCTCGATCCATCGCTGGTATTAAAGATAGCTCTGGGGACTGGAGTAATACGGAGGCGATGTTAAAAGAATTTCAACCTGAGGGTTTTGATGTTTTCGCAGGTAGCGAAACCTTTCTACTTAAAAATATGCAGGCCGGCGGCGCTGGTTGCATAACAGCTACTGGAAATGTAAATCCTGGGCCAATTGTTAAGCTCTATCGAGAGTGGCAATACCAAGACGCTTTGAAGCAACAGCAGGATTTGGATTCTCTCCGCTCGGTATTTGCGAGGCTTCCAATGATTGCCGCAATGAAAGCGGCAATTGCTTGGAAAACTGGTAGGGATGATTGGCGAGTAGTTCGTCCACCTCTGGTAGAGCTATCTGATGAGCAGTCCAAACAGTTGGAAGAGGGGCTTTCCAATGTTCGCTTTGAATTGCCTAATGCATTAAATCTTGTTTAGTTTTGGAGTGTAATAAATAGCCGCACAATTAAAAAATAATTTTTACAAAAGGAGATAAACAAATGAATGTTGTCTATAAAAAAATTGCAATTGGATTAGCCGCTGGCTTACTTGCCACATCCGCCTACTCTGGAACCTATGTTTACATTTCCAATATTGAAGATGCGGATATAACAGCATACGAGCTGACTACAGAAGCGAGTCCCCACTTAAATTCTATTGGGCGCTTTCCTGCCGGAAAATTTGTGATGCCAATGGCGACATCACCAGATGGCAAAAATTTGTACGCATCAGTTCGCTCTAAACCTTTTTCTCTATATATGTATCAAATTGACCAGGGAACTGGTCAATTGAAGTGGATGGGCGCAATTCCATTGCCTGATAGCATGGTTAATGTTTCTACCGATAAAACTGGTAAATGGCTATTAGCTACTTCTTTTGGTGGGCATAACAATAGCGTTAGTCAAATTCAAGCAAATGGCTATGTCAATCCCGTTCCTGCGGAAGCTTTTCAAAGTGGGGGAAAAAATCCTCACTCCATCGTATTTGATCAGTCAAATAAGTTTGTCTATGTACCCCAACTAGGCACTGATGAAATCAAAGTTCACACTTTTAATGCATCTCAGCCAAAACCTCTGTCGGAAACTGCAGTCTCAGTAGCCCTTCAAAAACAACAAGGGCCAAGACATATTGTAATTTCAGCTGATAATAAATTTGCCTATGTCATCACCGAGATGACTGGTGAGGTCATTGTCTTCACAAGAGATATTAAAACGGGGATGCTCACTCAAATTCAGGCTGCTTCAAGTCTTCCTGTCGATTCCAAACTGGTGCCTGGAAGACCGAGACCTCCAACTGGATCGCCAGAAGCAACTGCATTTGATGACTCCAATATGATTTTCTCCGCTGAAATTAAATTGACCCCTAATGGTAAGTTCCTCTACACCTCGGAGAGAACTAAGAGTACTTTAAGTGGGTTCGAAGTGGACCCTCAAACGGGTAAGGTAAAGTATTTATTTACCATTCCTACTGAAGAGTTGCCTAGGGGTTTTAATATTGACCCAAGCGGACAATTTTTAGTTGCTGCTGGACAAAAGTCTGAAAAGGTTTCACTTTATTCAATTAATCAAGCTACTGGTGAACTTAATCTTATTGAGAGGGTGCCAGGGGGTAAAGGTGCGAATTGGGTGACGTTTGTTAAGACAAAATAGTAAATTTCTAAATGCTTAGCTAATTTATGCATAAGTTTTATTGAGGAGAGTATCTTTTTTGACTTTAGCCACCTTCGGGTGGCTTTTTTATGAGCGTTACTTAAAGTAATGCCGCTTTGTAGTAAAGCTCAGGGCACATTTACTTAAACACCGTTACTGACCGATCGTAGCCCCCTCTTTATGGGGATCCATCCAGGGCTCCTGCTCTCATAATCCTTTGGTTCTAGGTTCAAGTCCTGGCGGGCCCACCAGAAAAGAAAATACTAACCTTTGGGCTGGTATTTTTTAGTACACATTGATTGAAGCTCTATTGCCCCGATGCGAATAGGCTGCGCAATAATTGATGGATTCAGTAGAATTGAGCACTAATGCGCTCTCTTACTAATGTCAATTTCGATCAAATGACTAAGCCCGACTTTCTCCAGTATGATCCGTGGCCATCGGCGCAGGTTCTGCTGAACGCCTTGGAGAGCTCGGCGCTGATTACACGTACCGTCATTAGTAATCTGAGCAAAGGGCAGGAAACTGTCTCTATTTCATCTAATTTAAACCCCCCTCATTGGGAGTTTGGTCACCTCATTTGGTTTCAAGAGTTTTGGGTGCATCGACACAGGGCTCCATCTAACCCGTCCTTTCTTCCGCATGCAGATGCTTTATTTAATTCATCTGGAATCGTTCATGATGATCGCTGGCAAGTTCAATTACCATCAATTGATATACTCCAGAATTACTTTTCAGATGTGACCGAACGGTCTCATGCCATTCTCAGATCAGGATCTTTGACTCCTGAACAAGCCTATTTTTTGCAGTTGGCGATTTTTCATCAAGATATGCACAACGAAGCATTTGCCTATACATGGCAGCATTTGGCATATGCATGGCCGGTTGAGAGGGGGCCAGAAGTTGCTTTGCTGCAGACGGATAGCTTAGAGCCGACTTATATTGATATGCCTGCAAGCCAAATTCAACTGGGGTCAGCTCCACATTCAGGCTTTATTTTTGATAATGAAAAATGGCAGCACAAAGTGGCGGTTCCCCATTTTTCCATTTCTAGTGATGCGGTAAACAATGGGCAGTATTTAGAGTTTTTAGAGGCGCATCGAGATTCGGGCATGAGCCCATTGGTGAGTCCGCCATTGCATTGGAAACAAGAGGGCGGTCGGTGGTATGAAAGATCGTTTCATCAGTGGCTGGCAATGGATTTGCGGGCGCCTGTGCGACATATTTCCGCTCAAGATGCTGAGCGGTATTGTTTGTGGCGTGGCCTTCGCCTGCCTAACGAGCATGAGCTCACCGCATTAATGCTGTCTTCCCCTGCAAATTGGCGTCACTCAGGCTTATGGGAGTGGACTAGTAGTATTTTTATGCCTTTTGCAGGATTTAGCCCTGATCCTTATCAAGATTACTCAAGCCCTTGGTTCGATGGTAGCTATCGCGTTTTAAAGGGCTGGAGTTCTTACACCCCAGAGTATTTGCGACGTCCACAGTTCAGAAATTTTTATTTACCCTCTAGAAGCGATCACTTTTGTGGTTTTCGCACCTGTTTGGCATAAATTAGGTAAGCTCATACTCTTGCCTGCCCATCTTCTTACTTTTAAATTGAGCTCTTCAACATGACATACAACGGTCGTCTTACCTCCCTCTCTCATGGCGGGGGCTGTGGTTGCAAAATTGCTCCAGGCATATTGAGCGATATTCTAAAATCCTCTCCTATTCGCCAGATACCCGCTGCACTTCTTGCGGGCTCTGATAACAATGAGGATGCTGCTGTTTATCAAATCAACGAACATCAAGCGATCGTGGCGACCACCGATTTCTTTATGCCTATTGTTGATGACCCCTATCAATTTGGGCGTATTGCGGCAACGAATGCTATTTCAGATATTTACGCTATGGGAGCCCAACCCCTGTTCGCCTTGGCGCTATTAGGCATGCCAATTAATGTGCTTCCCTTAGAAGTGATTCAGCAGATCACTGCTGGTGGTGAATCAGTCTGTGCAGAAGCTGGAATCATGATTGCTGGTGGCCACTCAATCGATACTGTAGAGCCCATCTATGGCTTGGTCGCAATTGGAGTGGTTGATCCTAAAAAGCTCAAGCGTAATAGCGGCGCAAAGTTAGGAGATAGCATTATCCTCAGCAAACCCTTGGGTGTGGGTATTCTCTCTGCTGCACTAAAAAAAGAACAGCTATCTGATTCTGCTTACCAGGAGATGATTGCCTTAACGACTAAGTTGAATAAACCTGGTGTAGCGCTATCTCAACTGGATAGCGTACATGCACTCACGGATGTGACGGGATTTGGCTTAGCAGGACACTTATTAGAACTATGCCGAGGCGCAAAGCTATCAGCCCAGATTCAGTGGGACTCTATTCCAGTTATCTCTGAGGCGGTCAAGCTTGTTAAAGAGGGTGTCTTTACTGGTGCATCTCCACGTAACTGGCTTGGCTATGGCCATGAAATTTCGATGGCTTCCCATTTAGATGCTTGGCAACAAAATCTCTTGTCTGATCCCCAAACCAGCGGGGGTTTATTAATCTCTTGCAGCCCAGAAGCTACTGAGCAAGTATTAGAAATTCTCAGAGCAGATGGATTTGCTCAAGCTCAACAAATAGGTCACTTTACTCAAGGCTCAGGCGTTTCTGTAGCCTAAGTTCTACTTTTTTCGTTCAATAGAAAGCATCCATTCCAAATGAAACTCAATACATTGAAATTTTCTTTAAGCCTAGTTTTGGCTATGCTTTTCGGGAGCGTGCTGACGCTTCCAGCTCACGCACAAGCTGTCTTGCGCGTCTCCGCGATTCCAGATGAATCGCCAACCGAGCTGCAAAGAAAATTTCTCCCATTAGGTGAATATCTTTCCAAAGAGACTGGCATGAAAGTCGAATTCATACCTGTGACTGACTATGCTGCAGTAGTTGAGGCTCTGGCAACTAATAAAATCGATATGGCTTGGCTGGGAGGGTTTACTTATATCCAGGCAAAAATTCGTACGAATGGCGCCGTCAAGCCCATCATTCAGCGTCTTGAGGATGAAAAATTTACCAGTAAATTTATTATTCCTGAAGGTAGCTCAGCAAAGATTTTGGCTGACTTAAAAGGCAAGACCTTTGCCTTTGGTTCGCCATCATCCACCTCGGGTCACTTGATGCCGCGTTTTTATTTAATGAAGGCAGGCATTAATCCAGACAAAGACTTTAAGAGTATTGCTTTTTCAGGAGCTCATGACGCAACGATCGCCTTTGTCGCGAGTGGTAAAGCAGATGCTGGCGCTTTAAATGCATCCGTTTGGGACAAATTATCGGATGCTAAAAATCCCAATACCGAAAAAGTCAAAGTGCTATATACAACGCCACCGTACCATGATTACAACTGGACGGTACGAGGCGGTTTAGATGCAGCGCTGACAAAAAAAATTAGCGATGCTTTTTTAAAGTTAAGCGCTAACGATCCCGCTCAAAAAGAATTAATGGATCTTCAGAGGGCTAGTAAATATCTTCCTACCAAGTCATCTAACTATGATGAAATCGAAAAGGCTGCTATCGGTGCTGGTTTGATTAAGTGAAAAAAATAGCATTTTCATTTAAGAATGTTAGCTTTAGCCATAGCAATGGCAAAGAGGCGCTAAAAAATATCAACATTAGCGCCTCGGCTGTGGAGTCTATTGCGATTATTGGATCATCAGGTTCCGGCAAAACTAGCTTTCTGAACTTAATTGCAACTTCACTGCGGCCAAGCACTGGGTCGATAACAGTATTCAATGTTGATCCATGGGCGATTTCAAAAGGGCAGCTACAGCGTTTACGCTCCCAAATAGGCTTAGTGCATCAAGCAGCCCCTATCCCGCCAAGACAAAGAGTGATCACCGCAGTCTTGGCTGGTCGCCTTGGCCAGTGGCCACTCTGGAAGTCTTTGTTATCGTTAATCTACCCAGTAGATATTGCAGGTCCTCAGCTATGTTTACAAAAACTCGATCTAGCGGACCGCCTCTTTGATCGTTGTGATCGCCTATCTGGAGGTCAACTGCAAAGGGTGGGTGTCGCGCGCGTGCTGTATCAAAAGCCGCATTTATTGCTAGCTGATGAGCCGGTATCAGCAATGGATCCCGTGCTTTCCGATTTAACGATTCAGTGTCTTTTAGAGGATGCTCGCACTAGAGATGCCTGTTTTGTAGCTAGCCTACATGCGGTGGATATTGCTTTACGGTGGTTCCCAAGAATTATTGGGCTACGAGATGGAGAAGTCTTTTTTGACTTACCGGCATCTGAAGTAAGCGAGAGTTTGCTACAACAGTTATATGCAGCCGAGCGAGGCATTTTACCCAAACAAGGCATTGCAAATTTACAGTGATGAACGTGTCACATCATTCTAGGGATCCTGAAGCACTCAAACGTTTTTTGGTGATGTGTGTCGCACTAGCTATCTTGTGGCCAATGATGCAATTGGCACAGTTTGATGTATTTGCATTATTTGAAGATCGCAACCTTCAAGTTTTTACCAACTTCTTAATTCAGTTTTTCCCGCCGAATCTGCAATTATCATTTTTGGCTTTAGTGCTAAAGGCTACTTTAGAAACTTTAGCCATGGCAACAGCAGGTATCGCCTTGGCAATGCTGATGGCAATCCCGCTGGGCTTAATTATTACTTATAGCCTATCTATTTCACGTATTGGCCCGGCCTCAGGGCATCAAATCGCTAGGTTTGGTAGATACCTTGCTCGAATGCTGATGTTATTGCTCAGAGGTATTCCAGAAATTGTATGGGCCTTACTGTTGGTCAGAGTATTTGGTTTAGGTCCAATCGCAGGCGTATTAGCAATCGCCATTACCTATGGTGGCATGCTAGCAAAAGTGTATTCCGAAATTTTGGAGACTGAAAATACCTTGCCCGCTAGAGCCTTGCTGATGTTGGGTAGTGGCCGTATCAATGCATTTTTATATGGGCTATTGCCGGGTGCTTCACAAGAGCTAGCCTCTTACACCATCTATCGCTGGGAATGTGCAGTGAGAGCCTCAGTCGTAATGGGTTTTGTGGGTGCTGGCGGTTTAGGCCAGTTAATGGACCAGTCGATGAAGATGCTCAATGGCGGTGAGGTATCTACCATCCTGATCATGTTTTTGTTACTTGTTTTACTCGCAGACTATATCAGCCTCATTATTCGTAGGCAGCTTGCATGAACTACGAACCAGCTCGCAAATTTTGTTTTAAGTGTCTCATGACGCTTGCACTCATCATATTTTGTATTGTGGGAAGCTTTGCTTATCTTTCGCTCAATCCATTGGCGCTGTTCACTCAACAAGCGATCACTGATATTGTCATCTATACAGCGCGCTTTTTTCCACCAGATTTCTCGCCATCATTTTTACAAAAGGTTTGGATTGGTGTATTACAGACTTTAGCTATTTCTGCCTTAGCAACTTTATTAGCGGCAATTGCCGGCCTTTTTTTGGCGCTACCAGCTGCTGGGCAGTTTGGCCATAGTGCAAAAGTGGCGACCCGTTTTTTCTTAAATTTTCTTCGCTCGGTGCCAGAACTTGTGTGGGCGGTATTAATGGTGTTGGCAGTGGGTTTAGGACCATTTGCGGGAACTTTAGCGCTTGCCTTGCATACCACGGGCGTACTGGGTCGTTTGTTTGGTGAGACTCTAGAAAATCATTCTCCTAATGCAACGCATGCTCTCAGATTGGCTGGAGCGAGTCATGTTCAAGCATTTATCTATGGGGCTTTTCCGGGGATTTACTCCCAACTGCTTTCTTACAGTCTTTATCGTTGGGAGATGAACATACGCATGGCGACGATATTGGGATTTGTAGGCGCAGGGGGCCTTGGACAGATTTTGTACTATGAGCTCTCTTTATTACATGAGCAGCAAGCCTCAACGGTGATCATGGCAATGCTGGTATTAGTCATTGGCGTAGATATGATTAGTAATAAACTTCGCAGGGTGCAAATGCACAGCCTTGGCTAAACCCTGGCATATAAAAAAGGAATATTGAAGTGAGTCAAGAGCATTTACCTGGTCATAAGATGATCGATGAGCTTATTACTGGTCTCTTGCAAGAGCAGCCATCGATATCACCAAAGTTTTTCTATGATGAAATTGGCTCCCACTTATTTGAGGCAATTACTTTTTTAGAAGAGTATTACCCAACGCGAACAGAAAAAAAGATCATGCTGCAATATGGTCAGGCAATCGCCCTGGCAATTGGAACATGCGATGTTTTATTGGATTTAGGTGCTGGTAACTGCGAAAAAGGTTGTGCATTATTTGAAACTCTCTTGCCCAAAGAATATCGGGCGCTCGATATTTCAAAGGAATTTTTAGAGCAAGCCATTTCAGGCTTGCAAAAAGAGTTTCCACAGATTCAAATGCAAGCACAAACCTGTGATTTACAGGAAGAAATGGCATTTCCAGATTTAGTGGGTCGAAAGAAAATCTTTTTCTACCCAGGTTCTTCCATTGGAAATTTTGACCCAGATACTGCATTAGAGCTGTTTAAGAATATTGTAAAAGTTTGCGAAGGTAGTGGAGGTTTACTGATCGGTGTAGACCTGGTTAAGGATCATGAAGTTCTATCTCGAGCTTATAACGATGCCCTTGGAATAACTGCAGCCTTTAACAAAAACATCCTTTTACACCTCAATCGTTTAGTTAAAACCAATTTTGATTTAGAGCATTGGGAGCATTACGCCATCTTTAATGATCAGCTTGCGCGTATCGAGATGTATCTTCGATCTACTCGAAATCAAGTGGTTTCTTGGGCTGGTGGTGAAAAGCATTTTGATAGTGGCGCCCTTATCCATACTGAAAATAGCTATAAGTACACACAAGAAAAATTTGAATCACTTTTAACTGGCGCTGGCTTTAAAAGTGTACATTGCTGGACTGATCCCAATTCTTATTTCCTGGTAGCTTATGCTGCTGCTTAGTGGATTTAAGATTTAACTAATAAGGTTTGAAGCAGTTTTTGAATAGATTTTTTCTCTAATTCTGCCTTAGTGATTTTCTGTCGCCCAGCAATCGCCTTACACAATTTTTGATAGAAGGCTGGATCGGACTCAGCTTTATTGAGTAGCTTGCTTAAAGCAACTTTATCTCCTACCGGATAGTAAGCAGGGTAGGAGTCTCCTAATAAGCCTCGATTGCCTGGAATGTCTGAAGCAATCACGGGGATGCCAATAGCGATGGCTTCAGAAACTACGTGAGCACCACCTTCCATAATGCTCGAGATGATCATGACATGAGACCGAGAGAGCCACTGTAGTGTTTTAGAGTGGCTCAGTTGTCCTAACCACCGATAACGCATCACATTTTTTTCAAAAGAGATTGCCTGTTTTTTCAAACCTGGACTCATCGCCTTACCGAGTTGGACCAGTTGGATCTTGCTGTTTGAGGGTAACAAAGGCATACATTGCGCCGCACAAAAAGGGTCTTTTTCTATTCGCAGATGGCCGATGATGCTGGCTAAAAAATGACGTTTTGGTGGCGTTTTTCTAGTGATACTTTTTACTGACTGGTAAATTACCTGGACTTTAGGATGAAATTTCTGGGGCAAGGATTGAATAGCGTCTGGCTGAAGAAGCACGATTGCATCAGCCATCTCCATTGACTTGATAACCTTCGGTGAGTTTTTGAGGTCTCGGTAGATATCTGTTCCAGTCATGATTAAAGCAACTGGATTATTGGGATAGGCTTTTTTAAACCTTTGAATGGAGTCATGGCTTCGAAGTCCATGGAGTGCAATCAGAACATCACATGACTTTCCAGACCATTGCTCAGTAACGGTACTTTGGTAATGTAAGCGTGACAAAAATTGATGCCACCGTAAGGCGGTAATACGGTTTCCGTGAAGAGTGCCAGCAGGTGCAGGCGTTACGATTTCGATACGCAGTTTCAAGTCAATAATTCCGGGTTAGCTTCGGTTTAAATGTTGTCCTCCAGAGGATTCTAGGTTAGTTAGGAAAGATATGTTTAAAGCCCTTGAATTGTCATGATTTAAGCCTGCGGATGTGATAGCCTAAAGATTCGCTAAACCGATTGGAGATATAAATGAAGATGAATCAAGTTTTTACTAAAGCTGCTTTGGTTTTATGTGTTGGAATCGCCTCATTTGGTGCATATGCACAGTCTATGAAAGTCACTCTTACTGGATCTCAAGAGGTGCCACCAGTCATGACCTCTGCATCTGGAGTGGGCGCAATCATGGTTGCACCAGATGGATCTGTATCTGGAACTATCACTACCACTGGTGTGGAAGGCACTATGGCGCATATCCACGAAGCTCCTATGGGGCAAAATGGCCCGGTAATTGTTCCGTTTAGTAAAACTGCAGACAATGTGTGGTCAGCTCCAGCAGGTGCTAAATTAACCGAGGCCCAGCTTCAAAGTTTGAAGAGTGGCAATCTCTATCTCAATGTTCATAGCGCTACAAATAAAGCAGGCGAAATCAGGGCTCAGCTTAAGCCATAAGAATAAAGTTATATCCCGCCTCTTAAGTCCCAAGGAAATAGCAAAAACCACCCTATGGGGTGGTTTTTAACATCTCTTAAAGTAACGCTTATTGCTGTGAAGTCGGTGTGTAAGCAATCCCTGCGCTGGTCAAATTTTGATATAGACCATGTTCACTGAGGCTTAGTGCTTGTAATATCGTTTTAAACGAAAAAATCCATAAGATCCTAAAATCTACAGATGAAATGGTTTTTCACAATTGCCTTAGCCTGCTTTATCTCTCCGAGCTTTGCTCAAGAAAATTCCAATCCCTTTGATGTTCAAGTAAGCGTGATCCCAATTGAAGGTCGACTTCAAATCCAGGCAAGTTAATCTTTGCCAATGAATATTTGCAGCGCTTATTCATTTATTACAGACTATGAGGGCTCAAAAAATATCCCTGGAATAATTGAAGCAAAAGTTATCTCAAGAGTGGGCAATAAGGTACGTGTATACAGAGTGATTGAGGAGAAAATTCTCTTTTTCCCCATTGAAATGAAATCAACAGTGGAATATACGGAGCTGCCAAATAAATCTTTAATTTTTGAGCAGATCAGTGGTGATGTCAGATCTTACAAGGGCACCTGGAAATTAGTCGAGGAAAAAGATAAAACAGTCTTTAAGTATGATTCTCAGATAGAGCCTAACTCAATCATTCCCTCAGCCATCATTGAGTATTTTATAAAAAATAGTATGCGAGGGAGATTTGAATCCATGGCGCAAAGAGCCAGTCAACATAAGTCTATTGAAGCTGTAGCCTGTAAGTAGCTATTTCAGTTTGCGCGAGTATTGGCTTAAGCCGTACTATCACTTTAGGGGATAGTCTTGGGCATTGCTCGATTCTGGCCAGGACAACAAGAAGCGGTAAGATTAATCTGGATGGCTTAATTAATCCCTAGTGAGGGCTTCAATGGCTTGGATATTTTTTGGAGAGCCACCAAACGTATTCAGCAATTCATTGCGCTTGCCTATTTCAAAGTCGCTGAATTCAAATCCTGGGGCTACTGCACAACTTACCAAACAAAAAGATATCACTTCTAATGGTCTTGCGGAAAACCAGGTATTAGCAGGAATAGTGGCCTGCAAATTTTTGGATGCCAGCCCAAGTTGAATGGTTTGTAGTTGCTTATTCTCATCAAAAAAGTAAATGAGTGCGTCGCAGCCGGCGTGAAAGAACCATGTTTCATCAGATTGAATTCGGTGCCAAGATGAAAAATCACTGCCAGCAAGTAGATAGTAAATGCTGGTATATGCACTTTTAAGCGCCGAGCTGTTAACTACTTGAATACTTGTTAGTGATCGATGCATTTCTCTATAAAAGCCCCCTTCAGGGTGCGGTTGAAGATGAAGCGCGTCGATAAAAGAGTTCATTTCTTGCATCATTATTTTGCCTTATAGCTTGCTAGTAAACTCTAATTACTAGAACTCTGCTGTATTTTAAAGGGATGAGTTATTTCACTAGATATTTGCCTGTGCCTATCTAGTGCTTCTGCCCTCTTAATCCTTTGGTCCTAGGTTTAAGTCAGTGGAGGCTCACCAGAAATGAAAATACCAACCTTCGGGTTGGTATTTTTGCCTAATGCGTTTTCAAATAATTAGCTTGTTTCACCTACTTTGAAGTTTCCAAGTTTAAGATCGGGGGCATTAATGTGGGTCTTGAAATAATCTTCAGCTGGGGTGCCGCCTACTTTCACGCAAACTTGTAACCAGCGCCCATTCGCAATCTCCCTCGCTATTTCTTCTAGGCTGTCATGAATCATGGCACCCATAGCGCGAATCATTTCAGGTGGTCGTGGATTCATTGTTTGAAGAGTGGCAAATAAAAATATTGCATCTTCATTTTTATCTGACACTTGCCAATCTTCAAGAAGTATCACGCGGCTTTTAAAGTCATCTAGGCGCCCATAGCCTGCACTGGATAACTTTAAGTGAAGTTTTTTAAAGAGCACTTTCCAGTCAATCTGGTTCTTCAGTGTCGATGGAAGTTCTACAGTGATATGTGGCATATGTTTAATCTACCGTTGCATTGGATTTACGAGTTGCATCACCCCAAACCTTTGCCTCATTAGCTAAGAATTGCTTTGCTTCTGCTAAAGACATTGGAGTGGCGACTAAGCCCATTTCCTGCATGCGCGTAATAACATCAGGGCGACGTAGTACGGCATTGATCTCTTTATTGAGTTTTTCTGCCACTGCTGGAGGCATATTCCCTGGGCCCATAATTCCGTACCATGGCGCCGCAACTAATCCAGTAACTCCTGCTTCACGCAGCGTTGGCGTATCGGGCAATGCTGTGGATCGACGATCGCCAGTTTGAGCAAGAACACGTAATTTACCATTGCGAATATGCTGCATTAAGGGGCCTGGGTTATCAAACATCAGGGGAACTTGGTTGCCAAGCAGGTCGGTGGTTGCTGGCGCAGATCCTTTGTAAGGCACGTGCATTAACTGTACGTTAGTAGACTGCTTAAACATTTCACCAATAATGTGTTGTGGCGTTCCATTTCCAGCAGAACCATAGGCGATAGTATTGGGTTTTGCTTTAGCGGCAGAAATTAAGTCTGCTATATTTTTATATGGCTGGTCTGGATGCACTACAACGACAAATGGCACGCGAGTGATGATCGCTAGAGGTGTTAAATCTTTTGCAGGATCATAACGAAGTTGTGGATAAAGAGCTTTCCCGACTGAAACTGGTCCAGTTGCACCCAAAAGCAAGGTATAGCCATCAGGTGGGGATAGGGCTACTTGTTCGGTACCAATTGTGCCGCCAGCACCAACTTTATTTTCAACAATAACGCTTACTCCAAAACTTTCATTTAACCCCATCGCAATAATGCGGCCAAGGGCATCAGTTACCGCCCCTGCAGAATAAGGGACAACAATTTTGATTGGGCCTTTAGGGTAGGGATCTGGCGTTTGCGAGAAAGATAAGCTTGTAATGCACGTTGTAACTATTGCAATTAAAAGTCTGATGACGCTTTTGAAAAGATGCCCAGGCATGTTGTCTCCATATATATTTTTATTAGTGAATGCTTTAATTTGAGGGTACTGACCTTTAGCTTTTTCGTAAAGTATATACACCCTTGTTTTAATCAATTTTATTTTGATGTGAAGCGTGCTGACCACTCCTATACCCCGGTTTATAGGAGCTATCCTAGGTTTCTGCTCACATAATCCTTTAGTCTCAGGCTCAAGTCTTGGTGAGCCCGCTAGAAATGGTGGAGGCCTTCCTTTTGCTGCTAAGTAGTTTCCATTAATGGGATATCTGTGTTTGTCCAATATTCTGACTAATAATGTACTTTTAAACCTTTAAGGCGGGGTATCTGATGATTGCAAGATTGATCACAATCGGGATGATAATTTTTTCAGCTGGGGTAAGTGCCCAACCATCCGATGTAAGTATTGGAGGTGCGAGAGATATTTACGACGGGTCTCTGTATCCCGATAAAGCAGTTCGCACTTATAGTCAAACTGAGCGTATTTTTCCAACGCGTGTAATTAAGGCTGGCGGAAAGCCATCCCCCCTACTGCAGAGCAATCAACAGTTAACTTCCTTGAAATTTACCTCAGAAGGTAAAACCTATGATTTGCCAGATTATGTAGCACTGAACCGAATGGTGGGCTTGTTAGTCTTAAAAGACGGAAAAATTGCCTACGAGCATTATGATTTTGGATTGACTCCAAATACAAAATGGATGTCAATGTCAGTGGCTAAGTCATTTGTTTCGACATTGGTAGGCGCAGCCATTAAAGATGGTTATATCTCAAGTCTAAATGATCCGGTTACCAAATACTTGCCACAGCTTTCTGGAAGCGCTTATGAGGGGGTCTCGGTACGAGACCTATTGATGATGGCTTCAGGAGTTAAATGGAATGAAACCTATACCGATCCATCATCTGATCGCCGCAAGTTATTAGAACTTCAAATTGCCAGCAATAAACAGGGCGCTATTTTTGACGTCATGAAAACACTTTCCAAGGCATCAGAACCAGGTAAAAACTTCAACTACAGTACAGGTGAAACAGTTTTAATTGGGGAAGTGGTACAGGCCGCTACTAAGATGCCTCTTGCTGATTACTTATCCAAAAAAATATGGGTACCGGTTGGTATGCAAGCAAATGGCTTGTGGTGGCTAGATTCTCCTGGTGGTCATGAGGTGGGGGGTAGTGGTATTTTGGCTGTATTACGAGATTTCGGACGTTTTGGCCAATTCATTTTGGATGGTGCGAAGGTAAATGGGCAGAGCATTGTCCCCGAGGGATGGCTTGCAGAAGCTGGAAGTGCAAAACCGATTACTGGTGTTACAGGGAAAAATGGCTATGGCTACCAGTGGTGGACGGTCAAGCCTGAAGCTGGAAAAATCCATGAGAGTGTCTTTATGGGTAGAGGTATCCATGGTCAATACCTTTACATTAATCCTGCTAATAATATTGTGATTGTTGGTTTGGGCGCTCGCTCTAAGCCAGTTGGTAAGCAGGCGATTGATGATTTAGATTTCCTGGCAGCAGTTGTGGAGAATTTGAAGGCTAATTAGAAGCATGTGAATATGCGCAACTCTATATGCTATTTAGATACGAGAATTTTTTAAGAATGGATCAGGTATGAATCTTTTTCGAATGATCGCGCGCACTGCAGCGTTATTGGCAATCGTTTTTTTACTGCCTCTGACCGCCAGTGCTCAGGCTTGGCCCTCAAAGCAAACGATTAAATTTATAGTTGTATACCCTGCTGGTGGCGCTTCTGATGTAACGGCGAGGTTAATTGCATCGAAACTTTCCGAGTCTCTTGGCCAAACGGTGATCGTGGAAAACAAGCCTGGAGCAAACGGCATTATTGCGACTGAATATGTTGCCAAGGCCGCCCCAGACGGTTACACACTCTTGATGGCAAATTTAGGACCCAATGCAATCAACCCTGTTGTGTATAAAAAGCTTCCGTATGACGCTGTTAAGGATTTCTCCGCTATTACTTTGACTACTATCGTGCCGCAGTTTATTGTGGTTTCGCCAACGCAACCGATTAATTCCATTGCGGATCTTATTGCCTACTCAAAAGCCAATCCAGGAAAAGTAACTTTTGCCTCTGCTGGTAACGGGGCATCAAACCATCTTTCTGGTGAGCTCTTTAATTCAATGGCGGGTATTAAGATGGAGCACGTTCCTTATAAGGGTGATGCACCCGGTCTTGTGGATGTGATGTCAGGGCAAGTCACTGTTGCCCTCCCGACTGCAATAGCAGCAGCCCCTTATGTGCGCTCAGGACAATTACGAGCACTAGCTGTGACTAGTAATAAACGCCTGCCATCCTTCCCGGATGTGCCAACTGTTGCTGAAACTTTGCCGGGATTTGAGTCGGTGTCGTGGGGCGGGGTTATGGCTCCCGCAGGCACTCCTCCCGCAATCATTAATCGCCTAAACACAGAGATTATCAAGATACTGAAGATCCCGGAGGTAGCGGAAAAGCTCAAAGGGTTTGGTGCCGAGACTGTAGGTTCTACGCCAAAGCAATTTGATACCTATGTCAAATCTGAGATCGCCAAATGGGGAAAAGTAGCTCGAGATAACAACGTAACGCTAGACTAGGTTTTACGATATCCCTTACATTAATCTGAATGTGATCAATATCTTATATATTAGTGAGACAAAACGTGCCTATTACCTTTAAGAAGTTACACCCCACCTTTATGGCTGAGGTTAGTGCGATGGATTTACGTGAAGTAAGCGATGAGGCCACGCTTGAGGTACTCCGAAAAGGAATGACGGAATATGGTGTCTTGGTATTCAAAGGCCAGAATTTCTCGCATCAGGATCAACTTGATTTTGCTCAACGCCTTGACGGTGAGTTGCATTCTAAAACCTCTAATTCAGCTGTTGGAAAGAATCGATTTGGGAATGATGCATTAACCGATATTTCCAATGTGACCCAAGACGGCGACATTATGGCGGCGAATGATCGACGTCGGATGAATAATATTAGTAATCGCATTTGGCATACCGATGCGTCATTCGTAGACCCGGCTGGGCGTTATTCAATGCTCTATGCCCGCAATATTCCGCCTGTGCGTGCTGATACTGAATTTGCTGATATGCGTGCAGCTTATGACGAATTGGATGAGGAAACTAAAAAAACTATTGCTGATTTACATGTATTTCATTCAATTGTGTATTCACGACATACGATGGGATTTGATTTTGCTGAAGAAGAAAAGGCTAAGCTTCCAGGAGCAACCCAACCATTAGTAAAAATGATTGCAGGTTCTACGCGCAAAGCCCTGTATTTGGCTTCTCATGCTGACCATGTAGTGGAGTGGCCGGTACCTGAAGGTCGCTTATTACTCAAGGATTTAATGGAGCATGCAACGCAGCCACAGTTTGTTCATTATCACGAATGGACTCTAGGAGATCTGGTAATTTGGGATAACCGCACCACTATGCATAGAGCCCGTCCATTTGATGACATAGCTTACAAGAGGGAGTTAACTCGAGTGACTACTTTGGATATTCCGCGCAACTAGTTGATCTCTAGAGGATTAGCTCCTTTGTTACTGATGCCTCCTCTCATAATCCCTACGCGCGAGGTTTAGGTCCTCATCAGAACTAGTAGGGTTTTTGACTTTTAAGCGTCACTTGAAGTATCCATTAATTCATTTTGAGAGGGTTGCCGCTTGTTTTGGAAAATTGCCTTATGATCGACTTTTAAATCCCACCAAAGAAATTAATGAATACATTTGACGCAATTCGTGAACGTAGGGCTGTAAAGCATTTTGACCCTCAACATCAATTTACCAAGCAAGAGACCGATGAATTGCTGGACCTGGCAATACAATCGCCATCTTCTTTTAATATTCAGCACTGGCGTTTAGTGAATGTCACTGATAAGGCCTTAAGTGTGAAGTTACGTGAAGCTGCTTTTGATCAAGCTCAAGTGACTGATGGATCATTATTGTTTGTAGTAACTGTTGATATCAAGGCATGGGAAAAAGATCCTGCTAGATATTGGACGAATGCTCCTAAAGAAGCTCAAGATATTTTGGTTCCTTGGATTAACCCTTTTTATTCGGGAAAAGAGCAGCTACAAAGAGATGAAGCAATGCGTTCTGCTGGAATCATGCTTCAAACCATGATGTTATCTGCAAAGGCGATGGGCTATGACTCATGCCCAATGGTGGGGTTTGATTTTGATAAGGTGGCTGAGCTGATCCATTTGCCAAAAGACTATGCGATTGCAGCCATGTTGGTGATTGGTAAGGGGATTAAACCGGCATGGCCAAAGCCAGGATTTATCCCTAAATCAGAGATGATCGTTGAAAACCATTTCTAAACGATACCCTTTTAAAATTAATCAGCAGCTACATACCTAACTTAATAAGACGAGCATTCCTAATGTCCTAGATCTTGGTCTAAATTCGTGATGGGATGTCTAAAAAATCAAGCCCTCATCAGAAATGGTGGGGGTTTTGCTTTTTTGAGGACTGCTTTAGGTGCCAGTGTGGGGTATGTGCCTAGAGTAATTGGGCTGTAAGCTCTCTAGTATTGGCGAATGTCCAAGCTCATTGAATTAACTTATGTAAGTGAACCAGCCCAAAATATGTCTTTCTTGGGCTTAATGCGAATCTTATATCACTCGTATTCCAATAACCAGTCTCTAGGCATTACCGGTGCACTCATTTATGAGAATAATAAGTTCGGTCAGGTAATTGAGGGGCTAGAAAAAGATATTGAGTCCTTATGGAAAAAAATTCAAAAAGATGCGCGCCATAAAAATGTTCGCTTAATCGAGATCAAGCCCATCACAGAGCGCAGCTTCAGTAAATGGACTATGGTTTTCCAGGGAAACGAAGAGATTACTAAATCTCTGCCAGAGGTGAGTGCTGCGATTGAGAGTGTGGATTTCCCAGTAGGCCATCCCTTACTAATTGCATTAAGGGATACCAATTAATACTTTTGCTGCGCTTGCACCAAAATTATTGCCTAAAGCGGCATACATCAATTATTTAAAAACTATCGCGAAGCAATATGGAATTTTGATCAATTCCTATAAATACTTTGATTGCGAAAGTAATGTATCGAGAGAGTGCATCTCAAAATAGGTGATATTTCACTGTACGAGCGCTTACATACAGGATGGGTGTTCTCATCAGTAATGATGGGGAGTTTTGTCTTCTAAGCACCCATTCAAATTGCTTGCTATGCTTCGTTATCTTTTTAAATATCTGAATGCAAGAAATGAATATCAATTCTGATTACAGTGAGAGAGTCGTGATTAATCACCATGACTTACCGTGGGTACCGAGCCCTGAAGCAGGCGTTGAGAGGCGTATGCTTGAACGTATTGGTGACGAGGTAGCAAAAGCCACTTCTATCGTTCGTTATCAGCCTGATTCTCACTTCCAGACTCATACCCATGAATTTGGTGAGGAGATATTAGTGCTCGAAGGGGTGTTTAGTGATGAAACTGGCGACTATCCTGCTGGCACATACATCATGAATCCGCCTGGGTCTTCTCATGCGCCGTTCAGTAAAGCTGGCTGCACGCTTTTTGTGAAGCTCCGCCATCTTGGCGCGGATCAAGTAAAGCGAGAAATCATCAATACAAAACTCGCTCCCTGGTATCAAGGGATGGTGCCCGGCCTCAATGTGATGCCACTGATGCAGCAGGGCAGTGGATCAACCTTGGTTCGATGGGCGCCCCAAACGTATTTCAACCCACATAAACATTATGGTGGCGAAGAAATCTTTGTGGTTGAAGGTGTATTTGAGGATGAGCATGGGCGCTATCCTGCTGGCTCATGGATTAGAAGCCCCCATATGAGCTTGCATCAGCCCTTTAGTAAAGAAGGTTGCACTATCTTTGTGAAGACTGGGCACCTGCTAAGCTAACTCAGCTCGGAAAATGATCGATGCATTTCTTTTGAATCTAGTGATGCCTAGTTCGATGTGTAAACCTCTCTGCCACCAACAATAGTTTTGACTGCTTTAACATCTTTCAGGTTGTCCTTGGGTATCTGAAAGATGTTTTGGGAGAGTACGGTCATGTCGGCATATTTTCCAGTCTCAATGCTGCCTTTATTGTTTTCTTCGCCAATCGCTTTTGCCGGCCAGATTGTCCACATTCTTAACGCATCTCGAACAGAGATCGCCTCTTGAGGCTCAAAGATACCCATGTCTGATTGTCTCGTGACCATTGCATATATCGCCTTAAAAGGATCAATGTTTCCAAGATAAATGCCGGTCATGTCCGTGCTAGCGGCGGGCTCTAGACCCGCATTAATGAGAGTCTTAAATTGATAACCCGTTTTTGCTCGTGCTACTCCCATATTTTCATAATCAGCATTGACCAGTTCTAAGAGCCAGATTGGTTGCACAGAAAAATGGAAGTTATTCTTCTTGAGCGCCTGCCCTCTTTTTAGTTGCTCTGGACTGAGTTGAAACATGCCAAAGTGCTCAATGCGTTTAATAGTGTTTGCACTTTGATTTTTGGATAAAGATTCGTAAGCATTTAAACCGATATCGACCGCTGCATCGCCAGAGCAATGCAACATACTTACTTTCTTATTCTGATTGGCTAATTTAGCAAATTGATTAGCTAAAGTTTGATCGGTTACAAGAGTACCTTTACCTCCTGGTGGGTCTGTATCCATGATGCCAACATAGGGCTCATACATATAGCCAGTCCGGCAATCATTCTCACCATCAACCCAAGCTTTGATGGCGCTGAAGCGATAGTAGGCGGAATTTGCTTTAGCGGGCATTTCAAAGACGCTTAAGTCTTTGGGCATACCGGCGCCGTTTGGGGCTGCCCAGACTGATGCCGTATATCGAATATTGGGAGTGGGGGTGCTCAGAGAGACACTTTGCATCACTGGTATCGCTGCAGCGGGGGTAATTGCCATCACTGAGGTGAAGCCATACGAGTTCCAAAACTTGGCAATATCACTTGCATAGTAACGAGCGATTTCTTGTGGGGTGGGGCTGCCTGGGATATCCCCCATGCCATCGGTGATGACACCGTTAGGTTCGCCATCCTTATCCGCTAGAACGCCAGCACCATGAGGAAGTCTGGTGATCCCTTTCTTCACACCCATCTTTGCTAGGGCGGCGCTATTGGCAATTGCCATATGCGCACCATTAGCCATGATGACAGGATTGTTTGGTGCTACTTGATCTAACTCGGCTTTTGTTGGCAGACGCTTTTCAGAAAACTTATTTTCACTGGCTGAAACGCCTGCAACATAAATCCACTGGTCTCTAGGTGTTGATTGAACACGGGCGGCAATATTGAGTAATGCTTGCTTTACCGATGGAGTAACTGGATAGCGAGCATCTACCCAAACCTCTTTAAGCCAAATGGTCTCCATTGGATGGGTATGCGCATCTACAAAACCAGGCACTGCTAATTGTTGATTGAGATTGACGACCTTCGTATTTGGCCCCACGAAAGATTTGATTTTTTGATCAGATCCTACGGCAATAAATTTCTCATTCTTTACTGCGACAGCATTCGCTGTTGGTTGCCGATGATTTAGTGTTTCAATCTGGCCATTAATGAAGACGATGTCGGCTTGCTCTTTGGCATAAATAGTAGGGGTAAGGCAAGGCAGAAATGAGGAGATCGCCAGGGAACTCAGTAGCAAATATTTTAATCGCCTTGGCATGATGGCATCCCCCTAGGAAAATATTTATAAAGAATGATTAGGACATTTAAATACTATCGTATATCTCCTTGTAGATCCTATTTTTATGCTCTATCACATGGTCAGCGCCTTATCCTCCTAATTTAGTGCTTTATTTGGTCAGGATTGGTAAGATCTTCCAAGTAAATTGAAATGTAGTCTTTGTAGCTATTGCCAAAAAATTTCACCGTAACTTCATGAAAGAACGCAAATGAATCAACAAATCATTAGAAGAATGATGGCAGCATCCCTGTCTTTGACCTTGGCAATGGCGCCAATTGCAAGCCATGCTTGTACTAGCTTCTTACTGAAAGGCAATGATGGCGGCTTTGTATATGGCCGCACGATGGAGTTTGGTTTGCCGCTGAAGTCTCAGTTAACGATAGTGCCTCGAAATTTACAGGTCCCTGGAGTTGGTGTGGACGGTAAGCCAGGCACTGGTTTGAATTGGACCACGAAGTACGCTACTGCCGGTATGAATGGTTTAGGTATGCCGGTTCTGGTAGATGGCATGAACGAAAAAGGTTTGGTTGGTGGTCTGCTAAATGCACCTAATACCGCTGTGTATCAAGTTGTATCGCCAGCAGATTCCGCAAATAGCATTGCCTCCATTCAGATGCTCATGTTTGCCTTAACCAATTTTGCTACTGTTGATGAAGTTAAAGCGGGATTTCAGAAAATCAAAATCAATCGCTCGACGATTCCCGCCTATAACAATCAGTCCGCACCAGTCCGCATGACTTTGCATGATGCTAAAGGCAAGAGTATCGTCATTGAGTACCTCAAGGGCGAGCTGGTAATTACCGATAATCCTACTGGTGTGATGACCAATGATCCAGCATTTAGGGATCAGCTTAATAATATTGGCAATTATGCAAACCTCACCAATGTCGAGAAAAATCCAATGGTAATTAATGGTGCCACTTACGCACCTCCAAGCTCTGGTAGCGGTCTGCATGGGTTGCCTGGTGATTACCTAAGTCCTAGCCGCTTCATTCGCGCATTATTTTTGACTAAGTCTGTACCGACAACATATTCCACTCTACAGCAAAACAATACTGCCTGGCATATCTTAGGTAGCTTTGATATTCCCCCTGGTGCAATTAGTTTGCCTGCTACTAATGCCTATGGAGGCGGCGCTGGCGGTATTGAAATTACTGAGTGGTCGGTTGTGGCTGACAATAAAAATATGATCTATAACCTAAAGATGTTTGAAACAACCAACATCTATTCTTTCGATCTAAAGAAGATTGACGTCAATGCAAAAGAAATTAAATACATTAAATGGGATAAACCTTTATCAACAATTCAATTGAACTAATTTTTTAAGACTCATCGCTCACTTAGCCCTCATCAGTAATGATGGGGGCTTTTCATTTCCATTGTCGGATCGCCACCTATGCCAATAGCTTGGCTTGAGGGTTAAATCGCTAGCTACCCCAATTTATCCCTAATTTTTAGATCGTATTAGGGTTTATGATGCTTCGGCAGTCTAATGCCGTAGATTACAATTCTTTTGTTAATTAAATCAGATATTTGGCTCAAATTTTACTGTGGGTTGGTTGGGCTAAATGAGTGAGCTACATATTGCCTATCTCAGTCCTAGACATTGCTTTTTCAAAACTCAGTACCGCAGGCTACTTTTGGGATTTTGATGCAAGAAATCAATTTATCGAGCAAGCTTTTAGATTCTAAAAATTGAACCATTCCACTTAAATTCCTACCAACATAAACTTAATAGCACTTTTATGAACAAGAAAATACTTTTAGCGTTTTTATCGGCCTCAGCATTATTTGTCTTTATGGGTTCTGCGCACGCAGATGCTGACCCTAGCCCAATCCCTAGTGTGTCTGATGCATGGCGCTTTGAAGTGACGCCCTATCTTTGGGCTCCTGGGATTAAAGGTACCCTTGGGTTGAATAATGGGCTTGCTAAGTCAGCGGACTTTACTTCTAGCAATGTCATTAGCAATCTCAAGTCAGGTGGAATGATTTCAGCTGAGGCGCATAAGGGTAATTGGGGTGTGATGGGCGATCTAGTTTCGGCTACTTTACAGAATTCAGCTTCATCTACAGTTGCCACGCCGAATGGTCCTGCGAATATCGCTGATAGGATAACTCTTCAGCAAACAGTTTTAACTGGCGTTGCTACTTACACTGTTGCCAATAATAAAGATGCCTATGTGGATGCTTTATTTGGCGTGCGTGCGATCTATGCAACGGCTACAGTCAATCTGAATATTGTCGGGACGTCGGATAAGGCATCTGTTTCAAAGACTACTTCTACTGTAGATCCAATCGTTGGCGCAAAAGGCCGCTATCGCATTGCAGACTCAACTTGGTATGTACCTTTCTACGGGGATATTGGTAGCGGTGGTGGCACTACCAACCTAACGTGGCAGGCGATGGCTGGTGTGGGTAAAACATTTGGTAGTTTGATCGATGCCTCATTGACTTATCGCGCGCTCTACTACGATATGAAGGATGGTGGCGTACTACAAAAAACTACCATGCTAGGCCCCCAAGTGGCCGTGACCTTTAAGTTCTAATTGCCACTAAAATTTTTTTATGAACATAGCCTTGAAAATCGTTGCGATTGCGCTGCTATCAACGGCATCTATAGGCCTTTCATTTTCCCAGGAGACTGCCACGCGTACTATGACTGCTGATGCTGAAAAGTCAGGTGTAGTTACGACCCCTAGCAAATCGGTTGATGCAGTTGATATTGCAAAAAAATTGGCTAATCCTATTGCCAATATGATCTCGGTACCATTTCAATATGAGTTCAGCCGTGGCTTAGGTAAAAACCAGGGTGGCTCAGAGCAAAGTCTCTTATTTCAGCCGGTTGCACCATTTAATTTGGGGGGAGGCGATGTATTTATTCTTCGTCCAATCGTCGCAGGCGTGAGGGAGGTCAGTGTTCAAGGAGCTACTGGCCAGCCATTCTCCGGTTACGGCATTGCTAGTGTGACGATTGAATCTTTTTATGCGCCTAATACCAACTCTTCTTGGATTTGGGGTGTTGGGCCTTATGCCCAATCACCTTCTGGCAATAGCGGAAAATTTGGCTCTCAACAAACTGGTGCAGGTCTTACTGGTGTCGTGCTTAATCGAGATGGCCCTTGGACGTATGGAGCCTTGGCTTACCAGTCCTGGAACGTGGGTGGCAATCCGACCTTCGGTACGCAAAATAACTTGTATGGCCAACCTTTCGTGGCTTACACCACGAAAGAGGCTTGGACTTATACAGTCAATATGGAAGCCCAATACAACTATGACGTACACCGCACGTCAAACCCCCTTTATGTGGGAGCATCAAAATTAATGGTGTTTGATGGGGTGCCTATCTCCTTTGGGGCGGGCCCAATGTATTACGTGAGTAATACCCCCGGTGGTCCATCTGGCTGGGGCGCTCGTGCTACGGCTACTGTAGTCATTCTGAAGTAATAAATTCTGATACAAGGATCTGAAGATGAAATTTGCACCAAAACTACTTTCTGCATTATTGATCGCTCAATGCACCCTTGTTTTTGCTAAAGGAAATGCTGACACCATTTTTTATGGTGGCCCGATCTTGACGGTCAATCCAAAAAATGAACAAGTACAAGCATTAGCAGTACAAAACGGCAAGATCGTTGCGGTTGGCACTAAAGATGCCGTAACTAAGGAGTGGCAATCCGATGGCACTAAGGTTATTGATCTTAAAGGTCAAACTTTGATGCCTGGTTTTGTAGAGCCCCATATTCATATCATCGGCACTGCGATGAGTGAAGTGCTGGGCTTAAATCTTTCCAACTTCACCTTGCCCTATGACACCAAAGAAACTTTAGGTGCAAAAATGAAGGCGCATCTAAAGACAGTACCTCAAGGTGGGTGGTTATTTGGATTTGGAGTTGACCCTTCACGCACTACGCCATTCATGGCCGAATTAACAGCCGATGATTTAGACAAGGTTTCAACTGCAGTCCCCATTTTTATCATCAACCAATCGGGCCATATTGGCTATGTAAACCATAAGGCACTTGAAATAGCTGGAGTTACTGACAGTACTCCTAATGCATCGGGCGGGGGTGTATACGTTAAGGATGCTCAGGGAAAGTTAACGGGTAAATTAATCGAGCCACCGTCGTTTACGCCATTTATGGCTAAGATGCCAACTCCGCCTACGGCAGATTTGGTCAAGGCAATTAAGCAAACTACTCAAATGATTGCGGCGGCTGGCGTGACCACGGCAACGGAAATTACAGTTGGATTCAACTCCCCATTAGAAGGTGAAGTCAAGCTGTTGCAAGGCATGGCGGCTAATGATGATTTGCCGATCCGTATTCGCGCTTACCTGTATGGACCAGCAATTCCTGCGGGGTATGCTGGTTTAAAGCCAAATGAGGGCAATGATCGTTTACGCTTTGTAGGCGTGAAGTTTATTTCCGATGGCTCCACACAGGGATTGACTGCCGCGTTAAATGATCCTTATATCTATCCAAAAGATACCAAGAGTCGCGGTAATTTAGATTACGGTACTGATGAGATCTATCAGCAAATGAAACTCTATTTCGATCAAGGTTGGCAACTGGCTGTTCATGCGAACGGTGATCGCGCACTTGATCAAACACTGGGTAATTATGAAAAATTACTAGCTGGAAATCCTAACCCGCAGGTACGCCGTTTACGTATTGAACATTTCACAATCAATAGGCCGGATCAAGTTGCAAAAGCAGTCAAATTAGGTGTGACTCCAGGCTTCACTATAGGTCACGTAGATTATTGGGGTGAGGCGTTTCATGATCACCTTGTCGGCCCAGAGCGCGCTAATCGCATTGATCCCTCTGCGGACTTTAAAAAGGCTGGCGGACGCTTTGCTTACCATAGCGATTCTCCAGTTTCAAATGTAAGTCCTTTGAATTACATCTCCGAGGGTGCTGGACGTCTCTGGCAAAAGCCGCCACGTAAAGTATTGGGCCCTGACGAGCGAGTTACTGTGGATGATGCTATTCGTGCAGTTACGATCAATGCGGCATATGAGCTAATGTCTGATGATAAGGTCGGCAGTCTGGAAGTTGGCAAGCTAGCAGACTTTGTGGTGTTAGAGTCGAATCCCCGTAAAACACCAGTAGATCAAATTCGTAATATCAAGGTTAAAGAAACTTGGGTAGATGGTAAGAAGCAAAGCTGGCAATAAAGTTTATATATCTTAGTGCTTAAAAAATACCAACTTGCGAGTTGGTATTTTTTGGGTTGAATTTTAGGTTGCACACTGATTGATTAAGTGCTCACGGAGTAATTTTGCCGACGGAGATAAGGTGGAGTCAGACTTGATAGCTAGCAATAGATTTCGCTTTGCCCAAGAATCATCTAAGGCAACAATCTGAAGATCCATGGCCTTTATTTGTGCAATGCAGGCTTGCAATGGCAGCACACCAACCCCCAAATTTACGGCAATCATTTGACACATGGCATCGTAACTACGTACCTGAATACGCAGTCTCATTTGCTTACCTAGTTTTTCTGCGCTCCTCGAGGTGAGCTCTAAGAGGGAGCTGCCTCGATTTAGGCCAACAAAGTCGTACTCGAGGCACTCCTCAAAAGAGGCTCGCTTTCTTTTGCTAAGCGGATGGGATTTACTGCAGGCAATGACGAGCTTGTCGTTGCCAATAACTTGAGTATCAAGGCCTGTAGTGGGTGCTCCTTCAGCAAATACACCGATGTCAGCAATCCCATCAAGCAGAGCTTTGACAATATCCCCGCTGATCTGTTCCTCCACCTCCACCTGGATCTCAACATGATCTTTAAGAAATTGAGCCAGAGCAGCAGGTAAAAATTCCGTGAGGGCCGACATATTGGCCCACAGGCGGACATGACCTGTATAGCCCTTGGAGTATTCACCCAATTCATTGCTAAATTGCTCAAAACCCTGAAAGAGTCGCAATGCATGCTGCATGACCGCATGGCCAGCGTGAGTGAGGGTAACGCCCTTTGCGGATCTATTTAATAGGGAAAGCCCCACGGTTTCCTCTAATTCTGAGATGCGTCGACTAGCTGCCGATAATGCCAAGCTGCATTCATTTGCACCCTTGGTAATGCTTCCCGATTTCGCAACTGCACAAAAGAGTTTAAGGGTAACAAAGTCGATTCTGGCTGGGTTTAGCAAGGTTTTCATGGAGGTATTTTATCCATGCCTTCGCAAAATGAGAAGGCATTCTCGATTCATAGCAATTCTCAAGCAGGCCAAAAAGGCGTAATTTAATAAAAAAGCTGATTTAAGGATAAAGATGGAGCCGTTAGCCAAGTTAAAAGTTATCGAAATGGGGCAATTAATTGCTGGCCCGTTTGCCGCTAAAACGCTGGCAGATTTTGGTGCTGATGTGATCAAGATCGAGCCTCCAAAGGTAGGGGATGCTTTACGTAAATGGCGTCTACTAAAAGATGGCACTTCAGTATGGTGGCAGGTGCAGTCGCGCAATAAGCGATCCCTCTCACTAGATTTAAGACAGGCTGAAGCTCAAGAAATTGTTCGTACCTTAATCAAGGAAGCGGATGTACTGATCGAGAATTTTCGACCAGGCACTCTAGAGGGGTGGGGGCTTGATCCAGAGAGACTTCTAGAGCTCAATCCCAAGCTCATCATTTTAAGAATTAGTGGCTATGGTCAAACAGGCCCTTATCGAGATAAGCCAGGGTTCGGTGTTGTTGCTGAAGCGATGGGTGGTTTGCGACATTTAACAGCCGAGCCGGGTAGAGTTCCAGTGCGTGTTGGCATTAGTATCGGTGACACCTTGGCGTCTTTGCATGGTGTGATCGGAATTTTATTGGCCTTACAGGAGCGCCATCAGAGTGGTATGGGTCAGGTAATTGATATCGCTTTGTATGAAGCGGTCTTTAATTGTATGGAAAGCTTGCTACCTGAGTACAGCGCTTTCGGAGAAGTTCGACAAGCCGGTGGCAGTGCTTTGCCAGGCATTGCCCCAAGCAACGCATATCTTTGTGCTGATGGCGGTTATGTATTGATTGCTGGTAATGGCGATAGTATCTTTAAGCGTCTGATGAATATGATTGGCAGAGCGGATTTAGCTAATGACCCCGCGCTTGAAAACAATGATGGCAGGGTAGCGCGTGTTGCAGAGTTAGATCAGGCAATTGGTGCTTGGGCTCAAACAATGACGACGGATCAAGCCCTGCAGTTACTGGATTCTGTAGCAGTTCCTGCTGGAAAAATTTATACCATAGCTGATATTGCCAATGACCCCCATTACAAGGCGCGTGGCAATATCGAAAGTATTCAGATGCGCGATGGGACGACATTGGATGTTCCAAGCGTGCTTCCAAAACTCTCTCGTACACCTGGCTCCATTAAAACTTTGGCTCCCGATATTGGCGAAAATACCGATGAAATTCTACAAAGTATCGGATTAACAGAGGCGCAGGTAGCATCTTTAAAAGAACGCGGTATTGCCTTTACCAAATAATCACTAACCTAACTAAGCGATTTAATCTTATGACTAGAATTTATTTCAATGATGTTGTGACCAGAGACGGATTTCAAATTGAGCCTAATTTCATTCCTACAGATGACAAGGTTAAGCTGGTAGATGAGCTGAGCCAGTGTGGGTTTGCCAAGATTGAGGTGACTTCCTTTACATCACCCAAAGCCATTCCAATGCTACGCGATGCAGAAGAGGTGATGGGTAGAATTAAACGCCTACCTGGTGTTGAATACACCGTCTTAGTGCCGAATTTACGTGGGGCGGAGCGTGCCTTCGAATCCTGTGCAGATGAATTTAATCTCGTCATGTCCACATCAGAAACGCATAACCTGGCTAATTTACGTATGGGTCGAGAAAAAAGTTTTTCTGGTTTGGCTGAGGTGATTCAGTATGTCAATGGTAGAACTCCTATCAACGTTTCTCTTTCAACTGCTTTTGGTTGCCCTATGGAAGGTGATGTGCCACAAAGCGTAGTGGAGGGCTTCGTCCAACGCTTTGCAGACTTGGGGGTACGCGGCGTTACCATTTGCGATACAACTGGAATGGCGCATCCTGCCCAGGTTGCGACTATGGCAAATGATTTGCAAAAGAAATTTTCTAATTTACAGTTGACCTTCCATTTTCACAATACGCGCGGAATGGGATTGGCAAATGTGCTTGCGGCAGTGCAGTCAGGTATTACTCGGTTTGATGGCTCCCTTGGCGGATTGGGAGGGTGTCCCTACGCACCTGGTGCCAGCGGCAATATCTCCAGTGAGGATGCTATTCATATGCTGGATGCGATGGGGTACGATACAGGCATCGATATCCCTAAATTACTGGGCATAGCTCGTGAGTTGCCCTTGATTGTTGGGCATCCCGTGCCTGGGCAAGTTGCAAAGGCTGGAAGTACGTGTGACTTACATCCTGCCCCAGCTTATGTGGATGAATTGCGTTAAATTGCTTTAACCTAAATTGAAAGTTAGCCTCATGCGCACCTATTTTTCTAAGATCAATTTACTGATCTTGATCCTCTTAAGCCAGGTATCTATTTCTAGTTACAGTCAAGATTCTGGAAAGTATCCCAATCGGCCAATTACATTTATTGCTTCTTCTGCACCGGGTGGTACGACCGATTTCACGGCAAGGGTATTGGCTCAACCCCTTGGCACTGCATTGGGTCAAACCATTGTGGTTGAGAATAAAGCTGGTGCGTCCGGAGCGATTGCTGCTGCTGCCGTAAAAAAGGCTGATCCTGACGGCTACACTTTATTAGTCCAGTATTCAGGCTATCACGTCATTACGCCTTTAGTGAGCAAGAACCCATTACCTTGGGAACTGAAAGATTTTCAACCAGTTGCGAATGTCATCTCGGCGCCACAAATTGTGGTGATACGCGCGGACTTGCCCTTCAAGACGATGAATGACCTGATTGCATACGCAAAAGCCAACCCAGGTAAATTGAATTACGCATCATCAGGCAACGGCTCATTGCAACATGTGACTGGCGCAATGTTAGAGCAGCAGGCTGGTATCAAAATGACCCATGTACCTTACAAGGGCACGGGGCCGGCATTAGCCGACTTATTGGGTGGGCAGGTTGATCTGACCTTTGGAACGCCTCCACCATTTATCCCTCATATCCAAACCGGTAAATTACGCGCACTTGCAACTACCGGTAAGAAGCGTTTACAGAGCTTGCCTGATGTTCCTACAGCTGCCGAAGCGGGTTTACCGAAATTGGATGCCACGTCATGGTTTGCGGTTTTTGCTCCAGTCAATACCCCAGCCTCAATTGTGAATCAGCTCACTACTGAAATCGCTAAGGTAATGTCTACGCCAGCATTCAAGCAAAAGGCTGTGGAGATGGGTGCTGAAGCGGTGTATATGAACCCGAAGCAATTGGATGAGTTTATTAAAAGTGAAAACACCAGATGGACCTCAGTCGTGAAAGCCGCAAAAATTGAAGCTGACTAAGATAGGAAGTGCTTAAGCATGATTGATCACTTGGACCACCTTGTTTTAACGACAGCACGTGAAAGTGAGTGCATTGATTTTTACACCCGAGTTTTGGGAATGAGGTTAGAGAGTTTTATTGGGGGAACTCCACCAGTTGAGCGCAAGGCATTTCAATTTGGTAACCAGAAAATCAATTTACATATCAAGGGTAAGGAATTTGAGCCTAAGGCCGACATTCCGACCCCGGGATCCCTGGATTTATGTTTTATTGCTGATAGGCCGCTAGTACAGGTTATCGAAAAGCTGGGTAAAGAGAATTGGCCCATTGTTGAAGGCCCCATTATTCGAACTGGTGCTACCTCTAAAATCAATTCAGTGTATGTGAGAGACCCAGATCAAAACTTAATTGAAATTAGTGAGCTGATCTAAGATTCCTTAAATGACTCAAGACCAATTTCTCAAATTACTGATTGCCGATGAATTTCCTGAACCTACGTTAGTAGAGCGTGAGGCTGGAGGATTTTTAGATACTCATACGCATCCCTTTGAGGTAAAGGCTTTGGTAGTTTCAGGACAAATTGATTTAGTAGTTGATGGTGTTAAGTCTGTCTATATTGCGGGCGACGTATTTCACTTGCTAGCTAATGAAGTCCATACTGAGAGATATGGAAATAAAGGTGTTCAATACTGGGCAAGCAGAAAAAACGTATCCAAAGACGATCAACCGACATCGAGCCATGATTGCTTAAGTCCGTAAATACTCCTACGGGCATACAACTTTTAAAAGAGGGGTTATCAAAGCTCAAGCAAAAATTTGACGGTACTGAGGGCGAGCCCTATATCATCGAAAGCAAGAAGTTCAAGGCGCTATATTTTGATAGTGAGTCCACTCAAAGCTTGATGGACATGCAAGCTCCCATACGTTTAGTAGTCAACTATACCGAGACTATGATGGGGTTTCTACTGTTTCATGCTGATCCAAAAAAGATCGCGATGATTGGCTTGGGAGGGGGTTCGCTTGCTAAATACTGTCACCATTACTTACCAGGCGCATGTATCTTGGTATTGGAGAATAACTCCAAGGTCATTGCGCTCAAAGATAAGTTCCATGTCCCGGAAAATAGTGCCCACTTTAAAGTTTTAGAGGCCGATGGTGCGGCTTATTTGCGAGACACAGAAGAAAAATTTGATGTATTGCTAGTAGATGGCTATACCAAGTTGGGACAAGCGGCTCAACTTTGCAGCGAGGATTTCTACGCTAGTTGCTTAGCCTGCTTAAAGCCTGATGGTGTGTTGGTAATTAACTTTTCTGGTGCGGCAGGCCTTAATCAGATCTATCAAGAGAGAATTGATCGAGTTTTTCAGTATCCATCCGTATTGGTGGTGGAGGACGATCGGATGAACCAAATTTTATTCGTGAGCAATGGATCGAGTCTGAATACCTCAGCAGAGGATCTCCTCAGGCGGTCTGTAGCCCTAGCCAAGACTCATGAAATTCATTTGGCTAGAACTACTCAGAACTTTCTAGCACAGAGAAAACTAGATGCGCGCTAGTTAAGGGTAAAGAATTTGATATGTATCAAGTACACTTTGCCTATTGGGTTCAAACTGATGAGATTGTTCGATTATTTTTAATAAAGTGAGCCCCCATGAAGCTTAAATTTGTTGGTCCCGCATCAGTTTTAGATAATGGCGATGTCTCCTATCCAGCGATGCTTGATGGCAAACCTCTCAAATGCAGTTTTAGTTATGAGGCCTTGCAGGACTTGGATCCCGAAGGTGTAGAAACAAATGCCCTGCAATTGTTTAAAACTCATCAATTAAAGTTGCTTTCGATAGCCGAGCAAAAGATTTTGAATGGACATGCCACTGATGGCGCCGTCCACTTATTTAGCCATGATCTAATTTTGGATTAGTTATTAGTTATTAGTTATTGTTTTAGTATCCCGTTTTTTAAATAGAAAGAGAAAATATGTCATTTAATCACTCAGTAATTTGGATTGACCATCAAGAAGCGCGCGTAATTTATTTCAATCCCACAGCAAGTGAGAGTGAAGTGATCAAGACTAGATCTACTCATAAAAATATTCATCACAAAAGTGGTTCTGTTAGTGGTGCACAAGCTGCGCCAGATCAGCACTATTTGCACGAAGTGATTCAGGCGGTAAAAGAATCGAAGGAGATTTTGATTGTTGGGCCAGGATCTGCAAAATTAGAACTCATGAAGCATGCGACTAAGCATGACCATGAGACCGCTGACAAAGTGGTGGGTATTGAAACTGTTGACCATCCTAGTGATGGACAGTTATTGGCTTACGCTAAAAAATACTTTGCCAAAGTAGATGGTTTAAAAGGCGATACCGTTATTACCGGCTGATGATGAATCCCCCTGAAAATGGGGGATAATTTACCGATGCTGCTCATTACTGCTTTCTTGGCCAACGGTTTGTTGGCGCTCATCGTGATCCTGTTTCACTATGAAGTGCTTTTTCAGTTAGATAAAAACCTGCCTAAAGTGGCTCACATTGCCCCTCGATTCAAAGTGCTCTTGGGTGTTGGCGCAATATTTCTTGCTCATGTTTTCGAGATCTGGGTCTTTGCGTTAGGCTACTATGCCACCCTGCAATTTCCTGCGATGGGGAATCTTGTAGGTGAGTTGTCTGGCCATGGCATCTTGCTCGATTGCGCCTATTTGTCATTTATTACTTTTACTACCGTAGGTTACGGTGAGATAGTTGCCCAGGGGTATCTACGTTATTTGACTGGAGTTGAGGCTTTGACGGGGCTGATTCTTATTACCTGGTCCGCATCATTCTTATTTATAGAAATGCAGAAGTACTGGACTGTCTATAAAACTAATCAGACAAAGCAATTTAAGTAGATGGCGCAAAATTGACTGGAGTTAAGCTGCCTGTATATAGGTGAAGTCTAAAAATCTTTCATTAAACGCAGTGCCAATACTCGGGTCTGTACAAACCCATTCTTAATTTCCATATCGCGTCCATATTGCAGTGAGATTCTGCCAATCGGTGTATACGCTTGACTGCTCAATAAAAATCGCTGGGTGTTCGTCACATTATTCATGTAGTTGTTGTTGATCGAAGTCGCACCACCTGCCACATAGAAGTACGCAGCGCCTACAGTGAAGATTTGATTAATGCGATAGATTGGTCCAAGCTGAGTGGTCGTGAGGGGTTTCTGTGTCAATGAACCATTTGAAGTGAGTCCACATGCAGTTGCGCACTGACTATTGCCACCAAACCACATCGTATCTACTGCGATCATCCCATCGACACTATCGGTAATCGGTGCCTGAAAGCCTAACTGTACATCGGTTCTAAAGCGGTTCTCACTGAGGTTAAATGCTCTTTGGCTAGAGTAATTCCCAGTAGGGCTAATAAGATAGCCTGCTAATCCAACGTAGGTTCTAGTGGCTTTGTTGTGATAGGGCCAAATTGCCGTTGCTAGAGTGAGATCGCCGATTCCGTTATCACTTGATTGGGCGGAAAGGGATCCTGCAGGGCTTACTGTTCCATAGGGCAACTGTACATAGGAGACGGCGGGAAGTTCGCCAAGCAAATAAGTTGTAGCGCCACGCAAAATTGTTAGTTGAGTATCTATTACTGGATTTGTGTACAAGCTTTTTGGTCTGGTGATGCCAACAGAACCGTTGTTATAAAGCGTAGAGTTTTCAGTATTGAAGTAGCTAATCGTAATGACATTTTTATCGGGTGGAGGGGCAACAATATCGTTAGGCTGCAAATCGATTGCCCACGCCATGAAAGGTGTCAAAAGAAAAATTAGGAGAGGCGTGATTTGAATGCGATGCATAGCGCTCGTATTTTATCTATAGCTTGGTATAAAGGCGATGACTTTGTTAGGTGTTTACCATCAGCGCTTACCCGTAATGATCTCCTAAACCATATAAAATGGGATTTCTATACCCAGTTACTTGGGCCCAATGCACTTTACTAGGCTTATTTTTTTCATTCGAGGTTTTCATGTCCTTTTTTTCAAGATTGTCCATTGTCCTTTGCGCATTGATTTTGGCGGCTTGCCAGTCGACTGGGAGCGATGGAAAGCCTCTGTCAGAGCAAGAAATTCTTCAGAAACGACAAGCTACTCTTGCGATGTCGAAAACGGGTTTGGCAGCTTTCGTTAAACAAAATCCAGCAATGAAAAAGGAGATAGAGGCTGCTCCTGGATATGCTGTTTTTAATACGACTAACGTCAATGTTGTTTTATTAGTTCTTGCTAGAGGTGAGGGGGTGCTATTTGATAAGCGCCGATCTGAGCCCGTTTTTATGGAAGCCATGAAGACAGGTGAGGGAGTTGGTGCGGGCTATCAGCAGCAGTATCAGATCATCATCTTCAAGAATACGGATGCAATTGATCAGTTCTTGTTAACTTCTATTGATGGACAGCACGGTGGCATGGATGTCGATGCCAATTTTTCTGCAGGCTCTGGCGGAACCGTCCGCTCTTTTAATCCCTACATTTCAATCTATACGGTTGGTTTATCTGGCTACGATCTGCAAGCCAACTATGGCGGAACACTCTACTTGGTTGATCGGCAGCTGAATGATGCGAAAACTTTAGATGCTTTGCCATCGAAGACCAAATAATTTAGGAAAATTGTTGTTGATAGTGCAGTGCGGTTTGAATGGTTTGAAAGTGAATATCCACGGTCGATTCAATTTCTTTGCCGTAGCCGCCTGCCATGCTGAACGCGATCAGAATTTGTCGATCTAGGCCATATTGAAAAACGTATTCGTCACGCTGGCGCATTCCATCTTTGTTGATGCTGAGTTTCCCTAAGCGATCCCCTTCATGTGGATCGGCGCCCGCCAAGTAAATGATCAAGTTAGGCTTAAAGCGCGCATCTAATATTTCCAGGCCTTTGTGAAGGGCGGCTAAATAGGCCTCATCCCTTGTTTCATCTGGCAAACCAATATCCAGATCACTTACTTCTTTAGTAAAAGGAAAGTTATTTTCTCCGTGTATTGATAGAGTGAACACCGTGGGGTCATTTTCTAAGATGGAAGCAGTGCCATTACCTTGGTGAACATCAAGATCAATAATGGCAATCTTCAGCTGAGAGTTAATTTCTTTTTGGATTGCCCTGGCCGCAATGGCAGAGTCATTGAAGACACAGAATCCACTGCCTTTATTACGATAGGCATGATGGGTGCCTCCGGCTAAGTTCGCTGCTACTCCTTCAGTGAGCGCGGATTTAGCTGCAGCTAGAGTAGCACCCGCAGACCTTCGAGAGCGCTCTACCATTTGCATACTCCATGGAAAGCCAATTTCTTGTTGCTCTTGCGGGCTAAGGGTGCCCTGTAAGACTTTAATCAGATAACTCGGATCATGTGCATAGAGTATTTGAGTGTCAGTGATAGTGGGTGCATTCTCAAGTTGTACGCCATCTAATTGCGATACCAAGTCGCGTAATTTTCTGTACTTTTCCATCGGAAAGCGATGTCCGGCGGGAAGTGGTAAAACATAGTGATCTGCGTAAAAGGCTTTCAAAGCGATCTCATTTTTTGAGTATGTTGATAAGTCTATTCGTTTTTGAATAGGTAGGTGTGGGTAAGTCAGAGAAATCCGGATTCAAAGGTAATAAATCCTTTTTGCCGAGCAAGTTATGTGTAACTTGTGGCAGGGAAATGACTTGGCGTAAATCTTGGGCTAAAAATTGGGAGTCCATCAAGTATTGCTCTGATGCCTGCCGACTCAATAAGTCATCCTCATCAACGCCTGGAGTGAAGTAAGTGACTACCTTGATTTACTGGTTTAGAAATGATTTAAGACTTGCAGACAACCCTGCCTTAGTAGAAGCCTGTCTTAACGCTAGCCACTTACTGCCTATATATATCCATCTCCCACGGGCGCAATCTCTTCATGCCTTAGGCTTCCCGAGAGAGGATCGCCATCGCCACGCATTTCTGCGGGAGTCATTGGATGACTTGAGAATGCAGTTGCGTGATCTAGGGTCTGATTTAGCGGAATATGACGGCGAGCCTGCGGAGGTGTTGGCACAACTAGCTAAAACTGCTTGTGCGGATGTGGTTTATTGTGAGCGCGTTGAGGCTCCAGAAGAGATGTACCAGAGTCAACAGATTCAGGAGCGGGGGATTCTGCTTAAAGAATTCTGGCAGTCGAGCATGTTAACGCTAGAAAGTCTGCCTTTTACCGCTCAAGACATGCCAGATATGTTTACCCAGTTTCGTAAGGAGATAGAACGTGCTGGTTTGAAGTTTTCTATTCCAGTTGCCGCACCAATGAGTATTCCACCACTGCCATTGTGCTCAGATGCTCTGCCGCGAGCAGTTGATAGGCAAGTAACTTCATCGGCCCATGGCTTCTTAGGTGGTGAGCGCAATGCCTCTGCCCACTTAAAGCAATATTTAGCAAGACGACTACCCGACAGTTATAAAGAAACGCGCAATCAACTCATTGGAAAAGACTACTCAAGTAAGTTTTCTCCTTGGTTGGCCCTAGGCTGTCTTTCTGCGAGGACGATCGCTGCGGAGTTAGCTGAGTATGAGCGGTGCCATGGCGCTAATGACGGCACTTACTGGCTTTGGTTTGAACTTCTCTGGCGAGATTATTTTCGATTCCTGCACTTGAAGTATGGCAGACGACTTTATCAAGAGAAAGGCTTGACCGAGACTTCTCTTGTGCAAGGTCACTCCCAACAATTTGATCATTGGCGAACTGGCAGCACTGGTGAGTTATTAGTGGATGCTGGAATGCGAGAGCTACTCAAGACTGGATACCTATCGAATCGAATGCGTCAGATTGTTGCCAGTTATTGGATCTATGATTTACAGGGCGATTGGCACTTAGGCGCCGCTTGGTTTGAATCTCAACTCATTGACTATGACGTCTATAGCAATCAAGGTAACTGGCTTTATTTAGCTGGCCGGGGAACTGATCCTAGGGGTGGTAGGCGTTTTAATATCGCCAAACAGGCTCAAGATCACGATCCTCGAGGAGAATATCAAAGGCTGTGGCTTTGAGAATATTGCAATAGCAACTCCATTGATACTTTCTCCAGCGCCTTAGCATGCGTACTTTCCAGTTGAATCGTCGGGGCGCAGTTCGCCTCCAAGGCCTCAATCCAACGGTTGATGCAAAGGCACCACTGGTCACCTGCTAACAAACCTGGAAACTGATACTCGGGTCGTGGAGTAATGAGATCATTCCCTCTTTTGAGGCTAAATTGCAAAAAGTCATTTGTAACGATGGCGCATACCAAATGACTACCAGCATCTTCCTCATTGGTTTTGCAGCAACCATCGCGAAAAAATCCTGTTAAAGGTTCAAAGGAGCAGGGCACCAGAGGTTGGCCTAATACATTTAAGGTAATGTCATCTTGCATAAATAGTCTTTTTATTAAAAGGGGATGTAAAAAATAGAATAGGGTTAAGGGCTTGGATATACCTTGAAAGATAAAGGTTTCCCGGCAGAGTCTACTTTGACCAAAACCATATCACCGGAATTGACGACCATGCCAACATAGGACTGAATATTGACGTGATGGGTCACCATGATGATTGACATATTTGGATATTGCCTACGCTCAGCTGCAATCAATTTTGTTAGCTCATCGGTTTGCCTTTTTGCCTGGCTCATATCATCAAAAAATGAACCTAAAGACGCCTCTTTTTTAACCGCCCCCCCTATTAAGCAGGGTGGCCGTATCCACACATCGACACCAAGGACTACTGTAGATTTTTGCCTGCTGAATTTCTTGATTTGCAAGCCACTCACCAATGCGCTTAGCTTGTTTTCGTCCCGAGTCTCCAAGATTTCGTTGTGTTGAGCATTGGCTGATTTGGTAGTTCTGAGGATCGCCATAGCCAGGCGCATCAGCATGCCGCATCAATAGAACATGCATCCCATCATTCAATTTACTGGCTAACTCACTCTGCGCTAAAGCAAATTTGCCCTGACAAAAAAGAAGGAGAAAAATTACTAGAAAAAAAGATGGGCGTAATTTCATAACAATATTTGGCCTACCAAGGCAAACGCTCACCGGAGTAGCTAATAAATGTGCCCGAGTCTTCTTTATCCAGTGAGAGCAATACATTGAGCATATCTTGCGCGGCATCAAGCGGGGCTCGACCAATTTGCTGGCCTTTAAAAGGTTGTGATAATCGAGAATTCACGGTTCCAGGGTGTAGTGCAATGAGAGCAACGTTAGGTTTGGTACGCGCAAGCTCAATGGCAGCAGTCTTAATAATCATATTGAGAGCAGCTTTAGAAGCGCGGTAGCTATACCAGCCTCCGAGGCGATTGTCCTCAATGCTACCTACTTTGGCTGAGAGCGTTGCCATGACAGATCCTGCTGGATCTAGCAGTTTAGAAAAATGTTTAATGGTCAGACCGGGGCCTATTGCATTGATCTGCATGAGCGTTTGAAGTTGTGCTGGATTCAGGTCATCCAGTTTTTTCTCTGGCATCCAATCAGCGGAATGCAATATCCCGATGGTGTTAATGATGAGTTGAAAGGGTGCCCCTCTTAAGAGGGGCTTGGCCGCCTCTTCAATCGTACTGAGATCTTGATAATCCATCGGATGGGCAGAGTTTCGATGAATGCCTACTACCTCTGAGCACCCAGGATGATTTTCCAGTAAGTCTATAAAGGCAGAGCCGATAGTTCCTGAGGAACCAATCACTAGTGCGCGGAGGGGTTTGGGGGTTAATGGCATCAATAGGGGTAGTGAATCAGGTCTCAGCCAGTTTATTGAATAAGTCTTAAACTTGCTTGATGACGACGCGCCTACCTCAAGCCCTATCAGAAGCCGATATCTCAAGGTTGATTGAGATGGCATGGGAGGATCGCACCCCTTTTGATGCTATTGAGGCTACTTTTGGGTATTCCGAACCCCAGGTAATAGCGTTGATGAGAAAAGAGCTCAAACGCAATTCTTTTGAGCTATGGCGTAAGCGAGTCACTGGCAGGGCAACCAAGCACGTCGCCCTACGCAGTAAGTTGGTCGACCGTGCTTATTGCGCAACTCAATACAAGCACAAATAAGCATCATGAAAAAGCTGACCATGTTTTATGACGGCCTTTGCCCCTTATGTCAGGCAGAAATCCAATTTCTTTCTGGGCGCAATCAAAAGGGCTTGCTCAGTTTTGTCGATATTAATTCGACCCACTATTCTCCTGAGCGCGTGGGCGTCTCTTGCGATCAAGCCTTGGCTTCTATGTGCGCGCAATACGATGACGGTGAACTCATTGAAGGGGTTGAGGTCTTTTCAGCCGCCTACAGTCGAGCAAACCTTCCGAAACTTGCATGGCTTTTTTCTAGGCCATCACTCACGCCTTTCTGGAATGTTGGTTATCGCTTCTTCGCAAAACACCGACATGCGATTTCGGCTTTACTCGGCCCCCTTGCGCTGCGATTAGTGAACAGAAAGGGTTAAGGATATGAGGCTCCCCCGTATATTGGCGGTTACTTTAGCCTTCAGTGCATTAGCTCCCATCAGCTTCGCTAAGGAACCCCCGCATATCAAAAGTATGATGGGGCAAACCCAGTTACAAGGCCTGGGCAGACTGAACTTTTGGGGATTTCATGTTTACGATGCCAATCTATATCGCGGCGCGACTAAGGACTCACAGGAGTTTGCTCTTGAACTGAAGTATCAGAGATCTTTATCGGGCGAGGCCATCGCGAACCGCACTGCTGAAGAAATGAAAAATTTAGGGGTGGCCGATGCTCAAGCAGCAGCTTGGGGTAAAGAGTTGATAAACATACTTCCCAATGTTGAGCCTGGCCAGACTATCGCTGCCATCTACATCCCTAAGCAGGGCACTATTTTCTTTTATGAAGGCAAGAAAATATCTCAAATTCAGGGGGCTGATTTTGCTAAAGCTTTTTTTGGTATTTGGTTAGATGCAAAAACAAGTGCCCCAAAACTGAGGGCAGATTTATTGGGACAGGGTTGTCCGCCACCACTTATTTCAGGAGCATGTTAAATGCGCAGAGCTTATATTGCTGCAAAATGTTTGGCCGTAGGTCTAGTAATGACGGGGCTATTTGCCTGCTCGTCACCTTCGGTAACGCAGTACGCTAATGAGAAACCAAATCTAGATCTGAGTGAATACTTTAACGGCACGATAGATGCTTATGGGATCTTTACTGACCGTAGTGGTGAAGTGAAAAAACGCTTTACCGTACTTTTGGTAGCGCAGTGGAAAGTGATTGATGGTAAAAAAGTGGGTACTCTCGATGAAAGCTTTGAGTATTCTGACGGCATTAAGCAAAAGCGTATTTGGACTTTGACAGAAACGGCTCCCGGTAAATATATTGGCAGGGCGGATGATGTGGTCGGGGATGCGCTGGGCGAATCAGCGGGTAATGCGCTGAATTGGACTTACACCTTAGCCTTACCCGTAGATGGCACGATTTATCAGGTGCAATTTAATGATTGGATGTACTTGGTGACTTCTAAGGTTATGCTCAACAAGGCCAAGATGAGTAAATTTGGCATTGATTTAGGTGAAGTAACTTTAAGTTTCTATAAGCGCTAATTGATGACCCATCCAGCTTCTATATTGTTCCGTCAGCAAGGAATGCTGGTTTGAAAAAGCTCATACTCATTTTGGGCGATCAGCTTGATGTTGATAGCGCCGCTTTGAAAGATGTCAATTCGAAGTTGGATGAAGTCTTGATGGTTGAATCAGTCGCTGAAGCACAGCATGTCTGGTCCCATAAAGCGCGGATCGCTTTATTTTTGTCCGCAATGCGCCATTTTGCCGATCATCTCCAAGGCCTAGGTTTTCCTCTCACCTATATTCGGCATTCTCCTAAGACTATTGTTGAGGAACTCGGTAGCAAAATTATTGATGGAAAATTTACCCATCTCGTATGTGTAGAGCCGGGGGAATGGCGTCTCAAGAAATCCATTGAAGCATTGGCCTTAGAGCTCAATATTGTTCTAGAGATGAAGCAGGACACTCATTTTTACTGTACTCATGAAGAGTTTAAAGAGTGGGTCGCTAATAAAAAAGAGTTGCGACTGGAATACTTCTACAGACTCATGCGTAAAACGCATCGGATCTTGATCGATCAGGACGGTAACCCCGAGGGCGGGCAATGGAACTTTGATCGAGATAATCGCAAGCCCTTTCCAAAGAAAGGCCCCGGCTTAATACCACCTCCAGAAATGTTTGAACCAGATCTCATTACCAAAACCGTTTTGGCTGAGGTAGAGGAGTATTACCCCGAGCACCCTGGATCGCTTGCGCATTTTCAGTGGCCAGTTACCCGCGAGCAGGCACTTCAAGCCCTGAATGGGTTTATCGAACATCGTCTAGCAAGCTTTGGTATTTATGAAGATGCGATGTGGACTGATACGCCATTTGGTTGGCACTCCTTGCTGTCGAGCGCACTTAATCTAAAGTTGCTTAATCCCAGAGAGGTCGTAAACGCGGTAATCGTTGCTTGGAAAAAAGATAACTTAGAAATGGCCACTGTGGAGGGCTTCATACGTCAAATCTTAGGTTGGCGAGAATTTGTGCGAGGGATGTATTACCTCGACATGCCACAAATGGCGCTCGATAATTTCTACGATCACCAGAATTCATTGCCCGCCTGGTATTGGACGGGTAAGACAAAAATGAAGTGCATGCAAGAGGCGATAGGACAAACACTGCAATATGGTTATGCGCATCATATTCAGCGTCTCATGGTGACTGGCAACTTTGCCTTACTCGCAGAAATCCTACCAAAAGAAGCGTGTGATTGGTATTTGGCTATTTATGTTGATGCGATTGAATGGGTAGAGCTTCCGAATACCGCGGGTATGGCCTTATTTGCGAGTGGTGGTCGTTTTACTAGTAAACCTTATATTGCCAGCGGTGCTTATATCAAGAGAATGAGTAACTATTGCAGCTCTTGCCAATACAAGCCTGATATCCGATTTGGGGAGGGAGCCTGCCCAATGACTAATTTGTATTGGAACTTCTTAATTAAGCACCGTAAGCAATTTGAGGCAAGTCCACGAACCCGCTTGATGACCGCCAATTTATCCAGAATTAGCGATTCAGATCAGCAGGCTATCCAGGTTCATGCAAAAGGGCTGCTAGGCGATTTAAGCTCTTTGTAGCAACTCATTGCTGTCGGCAAGCAGTAGCAACGCAATTTGTGAATTTGTGTCACACTTTCGCTAAATAAATCAGTAGGTTAAAAAGCTATGAGAATTGAAGATACCGATCCAGCACGGCATGCGGGCATTGAATATCCCATGGAAGTGGGCGCACCAGTATTTGCACCGATTAAAGTCTTAGAAGAGAAAGACAAGGCGGTGAATGTCGCGCGCCAAAATGCAAAGCTCGAATATGATCGCATCATGGAGCAGGCCGAAGTATTGATGAAACAGGCACGCGAGCTTCAAGCGAGACTGGATGCTACAGAAATGGTGCATAGCGCCAAATTCAGTTTTAATCCCCTCCACGGCAAAACGTACCACCTCTATTTCGATAGCCGCATTGGTGCCAATGTGTTGATTCAGAATGGTCCTGATCAGTGGAGTTGTGGCATTCCGGATGCTTGGACCTATTCCATGGCTGTCAAAAAGCTTGGGGATAGCACCTGGGCCGTAGTTGAGGATGAGGAGCTCGCATCTTCCGCTCTTGCAGTAAGATAATTTTTTCTATAAAAATAATAAGGTGACTTGTGACAACTGCTCGAATTGTTAGTCTTTCAGAACTCGGTAGCGCCGATGTAATTCAGTTAATTGATAAAGAACTTCCGGCCCCAGGTAAGGGCGAAGTTCAACTTCGTCAAACAGCTATTGGCTTTAACTTTATCGATGTGTATCAGCGCTCTGGCGTTTATCCTTTGGAATTGCCAACGGGCCTTGGTCACGAGGCAGTTGGTGTAGTCGAGGCGCTTGGTGAAGGCGTTACCCGATTTAAGCTTGGTGATCGCGTGATGTATATGAATGCCGGTATCGGAGCTTATGCCAGTGCACGCAATGTTGCAGTAGATAAGTTAGTGCCGGTACCAGACAGCGTATCCGATGAGGTAGCTGCTGCGGTGTTCTTCAAGGCAATGACTGCGCAATACTTGATACAAAAAACTTATAAAGTGAAATCTGGTGACGTCGTGCTAGTACATGCTGCTGCAGGCGGTGTTGGCCAAATCTTAGCGGGTTGGGCAAAATCATTGGGTGCATTTGTGGTGGGTACTGTAGGGTCTGAAGGGAAGTTTGCGGCAGCCAAGGAGGCGGGATGTGATGCCGTTGTGGATTACTCAAAACCAAATTGGGCTGAAGAGGTTATCAAGGCAACAGGTGGACGCAAGGCAAATGTGGTTTACGACTCGGTTGCTAAAACTACTTTCTTGGGGTCGCTCGATTGTGCCGCTCCATTTGCTACGGTAGCTTTATTTGGCGCAGCTTCGGGCCCAGCTCCAGAGATCCAACCTGAGATTCTAAATAAGAAAGGTTGCCTCTTCTTAACTAGACCTTCTGTCTTCCCACATAACGCTACCCCTGAGTTGCTTCAAGAAAATGCCCGCGCGGTGTTTGATGCTATTGCCCAGGGTCGAGTCAAAGTGCAAATTGGCGCCAAGTTCACACTTGAGCAAGCTGCTGAAGCGCATAAAGCGGCAGAAGGAAGAAAAGTTTCGGGTGCGATTGTCATTACACCTTAATTAGTTTGCCGAGCAATCGGTTGCCTAAGTTGGTTTGATTGAGAGCCCCGCTGATGTAGCGGGGTTTTTTATTGCCATGCCTCATGTCAAGATAATCAACTTAACGGTAGAATATTTTATTACGCCAATTATGAGATGCTCATATGAACTTCTACATTAAGTCGATTCTTCCTGCGGCATGCATTGCCTTTTCCTCAATAGCTTTGTCGCAAATTCCAGATACGCAATATTCGCAAGGAATCTCTTATATTTCTGGTGGGGTGGGGGAAGAAGAGTCTCAGGCGATTTTGGCGGAGGCGAAGCAGTGGCCTTTATTGCTGGAGTTATCGCAATTAGAAAATGGTCGTGGTATCTGGATTTTTGGCGCAAAGATCAAAATTCTGAATACTAAGAATCAAATAGTATTTGATGCGCAGGCAGATGGCCCTTATATCCTGATTAATTTACCTGCTGGTGATTATCTAGTTGAAGGAGCTTATGAGGGCGTCGTTCAGAAGAGGTCGATTAGTGTGAAGCCAGCATTGCCGCAGAAGGTGAATTTCTTTTGGAAGGGTTAGTTAACATTCGCTCCTTATCCGTTATAGTTTAAAAAACCTATAAAAATCTGGAGACTCGTTTGAATAGCATTTCACTCACAGTGAAGGAGCAGCTCGCGCCGAATGGCGTTCTGTCCGCTGCAGTGTATTTGGGTAATTTTTTACTAGTTACCGGGCAATCATCCTCTGGTGAGCCCACTGGTATCGCACCTGATATCTGTCGAGCAATTGCAAATCTTTTGGGCGTGGAGTTAAATCTCTTTGGCTTCAATACACAGGATGAAGTTGTTGAGGCTGCGGTCAGTGGAAGGTGTGGCATTTCATTATTAGGTTCTGATCCGGCCCGTGCTCAAAAGCTTACTTTCACTCCTGCTTATGTGGAGCTAGAGGCTAGTTACTTGGTGCCCGCTAATTCACCTATTACTGAGTTAGCGCAGGTGGACCAACCAGGAGTTCGAATTGCATCTTTTTATAAGAGTGCTTATGACCTTTGGTTGCAGCGCAATCTCAAAAATGCCAGCCTAGTTCATGCTGATAGCCTGAAAGCAAGTAATGAATTGTTTATTAGCAATAAATTAGATGCTCTGGCGGGTTTGAAAACTGGCTTAGTTTCCGTTGCTCGAGATATTCCTGGGTCAAGAATTCTTGATGGTCAATTCACTGGAATACAGCAGGCGATTGCTACTCAAAAAACACGCCTAGAGTCGGTTGAGTTTCTGAATGCTTGTGTGCAAGAATTCATTAGGTCGGGTTTAGTGGCAGATCTCATTAGGCAATATCAGGTCCAGGGCCTATCAGTGGCGCCACTCTCTCAAATGTCTTCAGAAAGCTAATATGCAAAAGTTACTCCTAGCCCTCATTTTCGCCTCTGGTTTTTTGACTCACTCAGTCGCCATCGCTCAAGCGAATACTTATCCAAATCATCAAATTAAGATCATTTCTCCATTTGCTACGGGCGGTATTGCTGATGGGTTTTCGCGAATCATTGCTCAAGGATTAAGTGAGGCTTATGGGCAGCCGGTGATCGTAGAAAACAAAACTGGGGGCGGAGGAAATATTGGGGCTGACTTTGTGGCCAAATCACCAGCAGATGGATATACCTTGATCATGGGCAGTATTGGTACGCACGCAGTAAATCCCTACCTAGTGAAGAATATGCCCTATGACCCTCTGAAAGATTTCGTACCGGTAGCTTTTGTGCTTGATGCCGAAGGTTTATTGGCTGTTAATCCTAATGTCCCGGTAAAAAATGTTAGTGAGCTGATTGCCTATATCAAGGCAAATCCAGGGAAGGTATCTTATGGATCTGGTGGCATTGGTACTGCTAGTCATTTAGCGGGAGAACTTTTTGTTCTCACTACTAAGGTTGATATGACCCATATTCCATATAAAGGAAATGCGTTGGCAATTACTGATTTAATCGGCGGTCAAACTCAGCTGATGTTCGCCACAATGCCTACGATTCTTCCCTATGTGAAGAGTGATAAGTTACGCGGTTTAGCGGTAACGGGCGCCTCAAGAGATCCTTCAATGCCAGATTTGCCCAGCATTAGCGAAACTCTGCCTGGATTTGACGTCAAAAATTGGATTGGCCTATTTGCTCCCGCAGGCACTCCACCTGAAATTGTGAAGAAGCTGCATGCTGAGGTGAGCAAAATCATGCAACAGCCTGCTGTTCAAAAAAAGCTGGAGTCAGAAGGAGCAAAGTATTACGCCATGTCGCCTGAGGCTTTTGGATCATTTCAGAAGAAAGAGGCGGCCCGCTGGGGTAGGATCATCAAAAGTGCTGGCATCAAGCCCGAATAGAGTCATGATCCAAGTGGGGGTGCTTCTTCCTCACTCCGCTTATAATTGGCTAAGCGATTGAATTAAAAGAAATTTATTCTTTAAATACTGTTTTAGGTCGTTTGACAGCCCCAATTGGGTCTTGGACAATGCCTGAGGTGGTTTGATTCAAGCCATTTCTTCCGATGACAGCCATTAACTCCTCCCTTCCAGAATCTTCAGTAGCGACCCTTGAGGCTAGGGGGATTGCCTGTGTGCGAGGTGAGCGAGAGCTGTTTTCGGGATTGAATTTCCAGATATCTAAAGGTCAGTGTCTGCATATTCGTGGGGAGAACGGCGTTGGTAAAACGAGTCTTTTACGACTACTTACCGGCTTAGCTTCCCCTGAGTCTGGAGAGATCTTATGGAATAGCCGGTCCATCAAAAAAGAAGCGTCGGAATATCGCAGTAAACTTTTATTCTTGGGTCATCGCGATGCGCTGAAAGAGGATCTGAGTGCGCTTGAAAATTTGCGCATGTATGCAGCGATTGATGGCATTACGCTTTCGGAGCAAGATACTTTTTCTTCCTTGTGGCGCTTTGGTCTTAAGGGGCGCGAAGATCTACCTGTAAATTGCTTGTCCGCTGGCCAGAAAAAACGTGTCTTAATGGCTCGCATGCTGACGCGACGGGCGCAAGTGTGGATTTTGGATGAACCCTTCAATGCCTTGGACACTCACGCAGTGCAGGAGTTACAAGCTTTGATAGCTGAGCATCTTGAAGATGATGGGTTGGTAGTGCTAACGAGCCATCAACCTTTGGCCATTTCGGGTTTGCGAGTGTTAGATCTATGAATGCCTTTTTTGCCATAGTCCATCGCGATTTATTGCTTGTGATGCGTCGCAAGAGTGAGGTTTTGACTGCGTTATTTTTTTTCGTCATTGTGACTAGCTTGTTCCCACTCGGTATTGGCGCTGATACTGCGTTACTCAGAAAAATTGCGCCTGGCGTTATTTGGGTTGCCGCCTTGCTGTCTACATTACTTGGTTTGCAGCGGATGTTCGCAGCTGATTACGCTGACGGTACTTTAGAACAATTAATTTTGTCCCCCAATACATTTACGGTATTGGTATTTGGGAAGATTTTTGCTCATTGGTTGGTCTGCGGTTTGCCCTTAGTTTTGCTGGCACCTGTGATTGGCATTCAATTCGATTTGGATGTCCAGTCTTTGAAAGTGTTGATGGCGGCCTTATTACTGGGAACACCAGTTTTATCCTTACTGGGCTCGATTGGCGCAGCCCTAACGCTGGGAGTGAGGGGTGGTAGTGTATTGATGAGTCTTCTGATCTTGCCACTCTACATCCCTGTATTGATTTTTGGGGCGGGTGCCGTGTACGCCAGTAGTGTTGGACTGGATATCACAGGACATTTTTCGCTATTGGGCGCTTTATTCATTTTGGCATTAGCATTTGTGCCTTGGGTTAGTGCTAATGCAGTAAAGATTGCTATCGAATGAGTAATGTAAATAATTTATCTTCTAGTCGTGTCGTGAACTGGTTCAAATTCTCGAGCCCAAGCACCTTTTATCCGCTGGCTGGAAAAATGATTCCCTGGTTCTGGGCGCTTTGTTTTATCTTTGGGGCTGCTGGCTTGTGGGTGAGTTTTTTTGTTGCGCCCGTAGATGCCGTGCAAGGCCAGGGCTATCGTATTATTTTTATTCATGTACCCGCTTCTTGGATGTCCATGTTTATCTATTTAGTCATGGCTGCTTGGGCGGGATTGGGTTTGGTATTTAATGCTCGCCTATCTGCCATGATGGCGCAGGCCTTGGCTCCTATCGGGGCTTGGATGGCTTTCCTATCCTTATGGACGGGCGCCTTTTGGGGCAAGCCCATGTGGGGCGCCTGGTGGGTATGGGATGCGCGTTTAACTTCTGAGTTAATTCTGCTGTTTTTGTATCTTGGATTTATCGCTTTGCAAGCCTCTATTGATAGTGCCCGCCGTGCTGATAAAGCAGGTGCGATCTTAGCCTTAGTTGGCGTCGTAAACGTGCCTATTATTTATTTTTCAGTGAAATGGTGGAACACTTTGCATCAAGGCGCCTCTGTTTCATTAACTAAGGCTCCGGCCATGGCTCAGACAATGCTCTGGGGAATGTTGTTGATGGCCTTATGCCTTTGGATGTACTCAATCGCAGTAGGGTTAATGCGTGTACGCGCCATCATCTTGGAGCGCGAGGCCCATACTGATTGGGTTAAGCAATTAAATGAGGTAAAGCGTTAATGTGGAATAGTCCGGCTGAATTCTTTGCAATGGGTGGTTATGCTCTATATGTATGGTGCAGTTTTGGTGTGTGCGCCCTAGTGCTCTTGCTTGAGCCCTTAGCTATTCGAGCGCGACATAGGGTAATTGTGCGAAGGCTTCAGCGCGAAGTGATGGTAGAACAGTTTGATCAAAAGGGTAGCAAGTGAAACCAAGACATAAACGAGCAGCCATAATTGTTGGCGCACTCATTGCCATTGGTATCGCGGCAGTATTAATTTTGAACGCACTCAACAGTAATATTGCTCTATACGTTACCCCTAGCGAAGTAGCTGCTGGCAAGTCGCCTTCTGGACAGGTCTTTCGAATTGGTGGCATGGTCAAGGATGGTTCGGTCAAACGTGATGGTTTAACGGTGCACTTTGTCATTACCGATATGGTGAAAGATATTCCCGTTGCGTATACGGGTATTCTTCCGGATTTATTTAAAGAGGGTAAGGGCGCAGTCATCCAAGGTCGACTCAACCCAAATGGACAATTTATTGCTAGCGAAGTATTGGCTAAGCATGATGAAAACTATATGCCTCCAGAGGCTAAGCATGCCTTAGAGCAAGCTCAAAAAAATGGAAGTAAACAATGATTCCTGAGTTTGGGCATTACGCATTAATTCTGGCCTTGTGCATCGCCATCATCCAGGGAATACTTCCATTGGTCGGCGCACATCAAGGTCGCCGTGAATGGATTTTTTTAGCTAGACCAGCCGCGCAAACGGTTTTCTTATTGCTGGCAATTTCGTTCACGATTTTGGCCTGGAGTTTTTATGCCAATGATTTTTCTGTTCTCTACGTTGCGGAACATTCAAATTCACAAATGCCGGTCATTTATCGCTTAGGTGCGGTATGGGGTGGTCATGAAGGTTCCTTGTTATTGTGGATCTTCTTGTTATCTACTTGGACATTTTTGGTTGCTCAGCTTTCTAAGTCGCTTGATGAGTTTATGGTGGCTCGGGTGATCGGTGTATTGGGTTTGGTAACTACTGGCCTGCTCTTATTTGTTCTCACCACCTCCAATCCTTTTGAAAGACTTTTGCCTGCCGCGCAAGATGGACGCTCCTTAAATCCACTCTTACAAGATCCGGGATTGGTGTTTCATCCGCCAATGTTGTATATGGGTTATGTTGGTTTCTCGGTAGCGTTTGCGTTTGCAATTGCCTCTTTATTGTCTGGTCGTCTCGATGCGGCTTGGGCGCGTTGGTCGCGTCCTTGGACGACGGCTGCTTGGGTATTTTTAACTCTCGGTATTGCATTAGGTTCTTGGTGGGCATATTACGAATTAGGTTGGGGTGGCTGGTGGTTTTGGGATCCCGTAGAGAACGCTTCATTTATTCCTTGGTTAGTTGGAACTGCATTACTCCATTCTTTAGCAGTTACTGAGAAGCGCGGCGGCTTTAAGAGTTGGACGGTATTGTTGGCGATTACGGCTTTTTCACTTTCACTCCTGGGAACCTTCTTAGTGCGCTCTGGTGTACTCACGTCAGTTCACGCATTTGCGACTGATCCGAAGCGCGGCATCTTTATTTTGATTTTCTTGGTGTTGGTAGTGGGCTCCTCCTTAACGCTCTACGCTTGGCGCGCACCCAAGAGTTCGCTTGGTGGCAAGTTCAGCTTAAGCTCGCGCGAAACCTTTATCTTGCTCGGTAATGTTTTCTTGGTGGTATCTGCCGCATCAGTACTTTTGGGTACGCTCTACCCCTTGTTGATTGATGCTCTGCATTTAGGAAAAATCTCAGTAGGGCCTCCATACTTTAATAGCGTCTTTGTGCCCATCATGATCCCTCTGTTGGTCTTAATGGGAATTGGGCCTTGGACTAGTTGGAAGAATTCTAATCTCGTGGATGTTGTGAAGCGTCTATGGATCGCAGCCCTAGTAGCGGTGATTGCCGCGGCTTTGATTCCATTTGCAATGGGTGAATTTACTTGGCTTAGCAGCCTTGGTTTCTTGCTCGCTTTCTGGGTAATTACTTCAGGCGTTTTGCAGATTATTCGCCAAGCAAAAGCGGGTAAGCCAACACGTTCATTTATTGGTATGCAGGTAGCGCATCTCGGTATAGCGGTGTTTGTCATTGGCGTCACTATGGTGGGCGCCTATCAAGAAGAGAAAGATGTGCGAATGCTTGCAGGAGAAAGCGTTAGTGTCGGTGGTTACCAAATTCAGCTTCAAGGTGTCAACACTGTTCCTGGGCCAAACTACAAAGCTATGCGAGGTACCTTCTTGTTGACCCGCAATGGCAAATTGGAAGCCACGATGTATCCAGAAAAGCGCAGTTACTTCTCATCAACAATGCCAATGACTGAGGCGGCGATTGATGCGGGCCTGACTAGAGATATCTACGTTTCATTAGGTGAGGAACTAGAAGATAAGGCATGGGCAGTGCGGGTCTATTACAAGCCTTTTGTTGATTGGATTTGGGGCGGTTGTTTGTTGATGGCCTTGGGTGGTATCTTGGCGATGTCAGATAAACGTTATCGTATGAAATTGCGGAAAGTTGTGGCATGAAGGCGAAGTTTTTAATTCCACTTCTCTTATTTGTGATCTTGGTGGGATTTTTGGCGGTAGGTCTAAATCGTGATCCGCATGAAGTGCCTTCGCCACTGATTGGTAAGCAAGCACCTGCCTTTGAAATACCACAATTGGCAGACCCCCAAAAAACCTTTTCGCCTGAAAGTATGAAAGGTAAGCCCTGGATTTTGAATGTATGGGCTTCTTGGTGTGTTGCCTGCCGTGAAGAGCATCCTGTTTTAGTTGAATTGGGCAAGCTACAGGTCGCGCCGATTATTGGATTGGATTACAAAGACAAGCGTGACGATGCCATGGCTATGCTTGCTCGCCAAGGCAACCCGTACTCTTTATCTGCATTTGATGCTAATGGCCGAGTAGGGATTGATTACGGTGTTTATGGGGTTCCAGAGACATATGTGATTGATAAAGCTGGCGTGATTCGATTTAAGCATATTGGCCCGATCACTATGGAATTACTCAATCAAAAGATTATTCCCCTCTTGGGTGAGCTCAAGTGAGATTGAACAAGCTCTCTCTATCCACTCTTGCGATCTTGGTAATGGCTTGCGCAATGAATATCGCTTTAGCTAAAGATGCTGCTCCGCTTGCGGATGACCCAATTACTGAGCAGCGTCTCATTGCCATTTCTGAAGAAATGCGTTGCCTAGTTTGCCAAAATGAATCTCTGGCGGGCTCTCGTTCTGATTTAGCAAATGACTTACGTCGAGAAATTCGGATTCTCATTAATGAGGGTAAGACGGACGAGCAAATTCGGAGTTTTATGGTGGAGCGTTATGGCGATTTTGTTTTATATCGTCCGCCTGTGAAGCCAATCACCTGGCTCCTTTGGATAGGCCCCTTTGTTATTTTGCTTGCCGGCATTATTGGTTTAATGGTTTATCTACGCCGTAGAAATCAAAGCATCCCGAGTACCACGCTATCCGCAGAGGACAACCGCCGTATTGATGCGCTACTTCAGGATACAAAATCCAGCTCAACAGAGAATGTACATGACTAGTTTTTTAATATCCGCTCTCCTTTTGCTGATCTTGGTGCTGGTGTTATTGCTGCGCCCATTCTTCTTCCCAGCGAAAGAGTCCGCTACTTCACGTCGCCAGATGAATGCAGCTATTTATCGTGAAGAGCTCGATAAGCTTGAGGCCGATCGTTTAGTGGGTGCTGTTGATGCGAATAGCTATGAGCAAGCTCACGCGGAAATGCGTCAACGTCTTTTTCAAGATACTGATGAGGCGGATGACCTTGCGGTATTGGGTTCCCCAAAGAAAACCATCATTGGAGTTTGCCTTTTTGTAGTGTTGCTCTCAGCAGGCTCTTATTTTTACCTTGGCGATGCCCCTCGAATTGCTGAAAAGAGTGCTGAAAAGCCAATGACTCAAGAGTCTGTGGAAAAGATGGTTGCGGAGTTTGCGGCCAAAATGGAAAAAGAGCCGGATAACTTGAAGGGTTGGGCCATGTTGGCTCGGTCTTACCGAATTTTGGGTCGCAATGCTGAGGCTGAAAAAGCCTATGCTCGTGCAGGTGCGTTTGTAGATGCTGATCCGCAATTATTGGCTGATTACGCTGATGTACTAGCGGCTAATGCGAATGGTAATTTTGCTGGTAGACCGCAACAGCTGATCAATAAAGCGCTAGCATTAGATCCTAATAATTTACTTGCTCTATGGCTCTCTGGAACTGCGGCTTTTAATGCGCAAAACTATAAAGTAGCAGTGCAGTCTTGGGAAAAGCTAGCAAAGCAATTACCTGCCGAAACAGATGAGGCGCGCGCTATTGCTACTTCTATTGCCGAAGCTCGGAGTAAGGGCGGGCTTGCGCCAGCTAGTGCACCAGCGATCAGTAATCAAGGGGTGAGCGGACAGGTGGGGATTGCAGCTGAGCTGAGTAACAAAATTAAAGCCGGTGATGTTTTGATGGTGATTGCACGCAAGCCAGGGGAGCGTATGCCGGTAGCGGTTCTTAAAACTGCAGTGACTACTTTTCCAATGAGCTTTGTTCTCAATGATGCTTTAGCAATGAGCCCGAATGCCTTGATTTCTCAATTGCCCGAAGTGTTAATTGAAGTACGCATCTCCAAAACAGGTATGGCAATGCCAGAATCTGGTGACCTGATATCTACGCCTCAAACGATTAAGGTGGGCACGACCAATGCCCGCCTAATGATCAATCAAGTCAGGCCTTAATTAGCCCCGACCAACAAATGGCATGTTGGTTGCCATGATGGTCATCGACAAAATATTGCTCTCTAGGGGTAGTTGGGCCATATGAAGGACTGCTTGACCGACGTGATCTACATCCATTAACGGCTCTACCTTTTTTGAGCCATCTGGCTGCAAAATTCCAGCAGCCATGGGGATAGTCATTTCTGTACCCGCATTGCCAATATCGATTTGACCGCAGGCAATATTAAATGGACGGCCATCCAAAGCAATGGATTTAGTCAATCCAGTAATGGCATGCTTAGTGGCTGAATAGGGCGCAGACATCGGGCGCGGCGCATGCGCAGAGATAGAACCATTATTAATGATTCTGCCTCCTTGAGGTGATTGCAACTTCATCATCCGAATAGCCTCTTGCGAACACAGAAAGGCTCCGCAGAGATTGGCGTTGACTACATTCATCCACTGTTCATAGCTCAGCTCTTCCATGGGTATTGCTGGAGCCCCCATGCCAGCATTATTAAAGAGCACATCAATACGGCCAAATTGTTTTTGGATTTCTGAAAATAGGTGTTTGACTTCTTCCGGTCTACCTACATCACAAGCAATAGCCCGGCAGTTTTGATTGTTTCCGCCTATATCTTGGATTGCGTGATTGAGCTTCTCAAGATTTCTACCGGTCAGGACAACGCAAAAGCCACCCTGTAAAAGTGCTTTTGCTGCTGCCTTGCCAATACCCGTTCCAGCTCCTGTAACTAGAGCTACCTTATTGGGGCTTGAGTTCATTGTGATCCTCATGGTTCTTTGAAAACCCCCATCTTATCCCGAAATAATTCGAATGAATTCAATCTGCTCCCGATCCTTGGGCTCGGGGCATAATGGCAAAAACGAGAAAAATTCTTATGGACTTCATACGCAAAAATATCTATAACCCCTTGGCGGTTGGTATTGCCTTTTTGATTCTGGTTGCCATACTTTTTTCCACACTGTGGGTGTTGGTGCCACCACCACCTCGCTCAATTGAGTTAGCGACTGGCTTTCCTACTGGCCTATATCAAAAATTTGGCGAAAGACTTCAGAGTGAGCTTGCTGAGCAGGGCGTATCTCTGAAATTACGCACTACAGGTGGAACGGGGGATAACTTAGCCTTGTTAAGTGATGACAGCTCCGGCGTTGATTTTGCGATGGTTCAAGGTGGTGTGGCTGATCTATCGAAGCATCCCAACTTGGTTTCTATTGCGGGCGTATTTTATGAGCCAGTTTGGGTTTGGTACAGAGAGTCTAGTTTTAAAAATGACGCGGGGCGATTAAGCTTATTAAGTCAGCTGAAAGGTAAGCGCGTTTCCATCGGTAATGAGGGCAGTGGTACATTGACATTGGCTTCCCAATTGCTTGAAGCCAGTGGCATAAGCATGAATGATTTTCATGCTGAAAAGCTAAAGCCACTGGATGCCTTGGAAAAATTCAAAAAGAATGAATTAGATGTTGTCTTTACCGTTAGTGCGGCCGAGGCGCCTATTCTTAAAAAGTTTTATGAAACCCCTGGCATTCGCTTAATGAGTTTTGAGCAAGCAGATGCCTATGTTCACTTATTCCCCTTCCTATCCAAGGTGACGGTGCCGCGCGGGGTTGTGAGTATTGCGCACGATCTACCACGGCAAGATATACAGGTACTAGCGGCAACGGCAACCTTGGTAGGGAAAGACGATGTTAGTCCTGCATTAGTAACTCTATTGCTTGGCGATACGTACGATATTTTAAAAACCTATTCTTATTTGCAAAAGCCGGGAGAGTTTCCATCTGGTACAGGTCTTGATTTTCCTTTGCACGTAGATGCTGAAATCTATTTAAAAGATGGCCCTTCTTTCTTGCACCGCCACCTTCCTTTCTGGACGGCAGTGTGGATTGGACGCTTTGCCAAAATTGTCATCCCCTTGCTGGTCATTTTGATTCCCTTATTTACTTATATCCCAGCGGCCAAGAATTTCTTTTTACGTCTCAAGTTGTCCAGGGTGTATGAGGAGCTCAAGATCATTGAAAGAAATGCCGCTATCCCAGAATTAAAAGAAAAGAACTATAAGGATTTGGTGGATATTGAGAGAAGGGTCGGCAATATCAAAGTATCTATGCTCGACGCCAAAGAGTTGTACGACTTAAAAGGGCATGTCGGTGAAGTGCGCGGCCGCCTAAATTTTTATTCTGAAATGAATTAATGGTCAGCGCTTAAAATAAGCTTATGACTCTCTCAAGCCTTTTGCCGCCACTCACCCCCCTTAAGGAGGTGGATCAATCCCTCCGAGATGATGGTTTTGCGGTTGTCTCTGCGCTGGATGTTGCGCAAATAGCGCACGTAGATCTCAATCAACTGCAAAATCTCACCCAGTTTTGGGATGACTTGCCGCGTGATCCTTATCTCAGAGATGGTGGACGATACCGATTTCGCCGCCATTCTAGCTTTGAGATCAAAGGTGGATCTTTGGCGATGGTGCCGCATCGCGCCCATTGGCAATCCGTAAACTACAACGCATTACATGGCGGTATCGAGCGCTGGTTTGAGCCCTCACAAATTCAGCTCACCAGTAATCCTGCCTGGAAATCCCTTTTGCTGGGCTTGGCCCATGTACTTAATGGTCTCAAACAGGTCAATACTTGGTTTGTTGAAGCGCACCAATTTCGGATTGATACAACCGACGGAATTGGGCGACCAACGCCTGAAGGGGCGCATCGTGATGGGGTAGATTTTGTAGCCGTCTTTTTGCTCAATCGCGTTGGCATCAAGGGTGGTGAGACCCGTATTTTTGATACAGGCGGTTCTGCTGGTTTGAGATTTACTCTAACTGAGCCGTGGTCTTTGTTGCTCATGAATGATGAAAGAATGATTCATGAATCTACCCCGATCCAGCCCTTGGGACCGCACGGCTATAGAGATACGTTGGTGCTTACCTTCCGATCAAATGGCTTCCAGGACTCACCAAATCGTAGTCAGCAGTAAGCCCTATGCGTTTTAAACCTACTAGTTACACTCCTCTGATGCTCATGGCGCAGACCTGCGCACTGCTGGGTTTTGCTTGCTATGCTGTAGTTCTGACAACTTTGCAAGATGAATGGCATCTCAGTAATTTGCAATCAGGCTTAATTGCAAGCGCCTTCTTTTTTGGCTACATGCTGATGGTTCCTTTAGCAACGGCACTTACCGATCGGGTTGATGCAAAAAAAGTCTATCTCGTAGGTGGTCTCTTAGCAACTTGTGGATTGTTGGGCATGGGTCTGTTTGCCTTTAACTTTTGGTCTGCTCTAATCTTTATGGCGCTCAACGGAGCGGGCTTAGCTGGCACCTATATGCCAGGTCTAAAAATTCTATCTGACCGAATTAAAACGGGGGAGCTGACTCGTCACATTGCTTTCTACACAGCATTCTTTGGCATTGGTACTGGGTTTTCTTATCTCTGCTCGGGTTGGATATTGAGTGTGTTGGGCTGGCACTATGTCTTTGGGATCATTGCTTTAGGACCATTCACTGCATTTCTGATTGTGCTGTTATTTGTTCCCGCACTGACTAATGAAAAATGGCATGGCCCGATTCGGATTCGCTTGCATGATATTTTTCCAGTAGATAAATGGCGTTTAGTTTTACAGGACAAAACAGCCTCGGGATTTATTTTTGGTTATACCGCCCACTCAATGGAGCTGTTTGCATCGCGTAGTTGGATAGTGGCCTTTTTTGGCCTATGTGCAATTATTTCTGGGGAACCCTTTTTATTAACCGCCACTTCACTTGCTGGAGTAATTAATTTTTTTGGCGTCCCCTCATCCATTATCGGAAATGAGATTGCCTTAAGAATAGGGCGTCAAAAATGGATTTGTATTGTCATGCTATCTAGTGCGGCCTTTGGAGTCGCGCTGGCATCATCTACTGGCCAGTCTTGGTGGTTAATTATTGCCTTGGCAATAGGGCATACGATATTTATCATGGCTGATTCAGCTACTTTGACCGCTGGTTTAGTAATCAGCGCTCAAGAAAATATCAAAGGTGCTGCCATGGGCCTGCACTCGCTCATGGGGTTTGGGGGCGGCTTGTTGGGCCCAGCCATCTTTGGATTCGTTTTGGATTTAACGGGTTCACGCGCCTCTCAAGTTTCTTGGGTCTGGGCCTATTCTGCTGTAGTGGTCTGGGGCGTTCTATTTGTACTTTACGAGCGTCGTAATGGCTGGGTTACCAAGCCTCTAAGCCGTAATCGATAATGCATTTATGAGCTCAAGCTTGCCAAGTAATAGCTGCTATCACTGTGGAAGTTTTATTCGTCCCGGTGACTCTTATGAGTGTGAGCTTGGTGGTATCAATAGAAAATTCTGTTGCGCTGGTTGTATGGCAATTGCACAAACCATTCATGGAGAGGGTTTGGAGGTGTTCTACGCGCGACGCGCGCAGTCTAGCGATAAGCCTGCTGCTTATCTTGCCTCAAATGAAATTCCCCAAAGTCTTGCTCCTTACGATGACCCTTCTTTACTCGGGAGATACACGCGACCAGGTGGTGGGGAAGGTAACCTAGAAACAACCTTACGACTTGAGAAAATTCGCTGTGCTGCTTGCGTGTGGTTATGTGAGCAACATTTGCGACGCATCCCCGGTGTGCGGGATGTGCAGATTAACTACGTGAGTCAAAAAGTGAAGGTGGAATTTTCACCTCAGCAAACCAGCCTAGCCCGTTTGCTATTTGAAGTTGAGCGCATTGGTTATGAGGCTTGGCCATTCGAGCCTTCACTCTCGATTGAAAAATCCAAAAAAGAGCGCCGTCAATTACTCACTCGGCTTGGGGTTGCATTACTGGGCATGATGCAAGTCATGATGTATGCCTGGCCAAGCTATGTTGGTGATAGCGATATCACTGCGGAGTATGACCTGCTATTAGGCTGGACTAGTTGGGCCCTCACCGTTCCAGTGATGATCTACTCGGCAGGCCCCATTTTCCAAGCGGGCTGGCGAAGTGTTGTCTCGTTTCGTCAAACGCATATGCTGGGCATGGATGTCCCTATTGCCTTAGCTTTAGCGCTGGCTTTCTGCGCTGGTACTGTAAATCTGGCTACTGGTTCGGGTCAAGGCTATTTTGATTCCATCACCATGTTTGTCGCCTTCATCTTAACGGCACGCTATGTGGAGTTATTAGCGCGCCAAGATGCCCAGGGTGGAGCGGAGGCGCTGGCAAAACAGTTGCCTGCCACTTGCGAGAGGGTGCCGAATTATCCCGTTTCCCAGCAAGTGGAAATAGTGCCGGTAGTGAATTGCAATCCTGGCGAGGTTCTGCGTATTCCACCTGGCGATATTGTTCCTGCCGACGGTATTTTGATTGAGTGCGAAAGTGCTCTCGATGAATCTCTCCTTACCGGCGAATCGAAGCCAATCGATAAGAAGATTGGTGATCGCGTGTATGCAGGGACGCACAATATTCTCAATCCAATGCTCATGAGAATCGATGCTGTAGGTCAATCCACTCGTATCGCTGGCATCGCCTCATTACTTGATCAAGCATTGCAAGCAAAACCATTAATGGTGAGTCTCGCCGAAAAGTGGGCTGGATATTTTGTTGGCTTTCTGCTGATGGCTGCTTTTTTATCCTCAGCAATTTGGTGGTATGTCGACCCCAGCAGAGCTTGGACGGTTTTGGTTTCTGTATTGGTTGCCAGTTGCCCTTGCGCTTTATCTCTTGCTGTGCCAACTGCGATGGCTGCCGCCCAGGGAGCAGTAACAAAACTCGGTTTGTTAATTGTCCGTGGCCATGTCCTCGAGGGCTTGGTCAAGGCCACGGACTTAGTGCTAGATAAAACCGGCACACTTACTATGGGTCAACCAGAGTTAAAAGAGGTTTTGATTGCCCGCACAGAGTTTTCTAGAGCAGATGTACTTAGCCTTGCCGCATCAATGGAGGCAGGTCAAAAACATCCTCTGGCGCTTTCTTTATTGCGTGCTGCTGAAGCTGAGGGCTGTGCACTGACTTCTCTACCTGAGCCCGTAAGTAATCTGTTGGGTAAAGGTCTTAGCTCAGGAGTTTATCGACTGGGAAGTGCTGTATGGGTAGGTGCTCAACAGATGGCGCAAGAAGGACAGTATGGACAAGTGCATTTAGCGGATAACAAAGGATTGATTGCGAGCTTTCTATTTTTGGATACTCCAAGAGCGGGACTCGAAAATCTCTTGGCTGCTGCAAAGTCTCGCAAGATCACAGTGCATTTAGTTTCTGGGGATGATCCGGTCACGGTAGCCTGGTGGGCGCATCAAGTCGGCATCGATAATTTTAAGGGTGCCTGTTCACCAGAAGACAAATATCACTATATTGAACGTTTACAAAGTGAGGGTCGCTTTGTTTGGGCAATTGGTGATGGAATTAACGATGCGCCCCTATTGGCGAGAGCGGATGTCTCGATTGCCGTTGGGGCAGGGGCGCCACTCGCTACAGCAGGCGCAGATGCGATTTTGACAGCCAGATCCTTGGCTCCCCTGGCTAAATCTTTATTGCTGGCAGATAAAACCCAGTTGATTATTAAAGAAAATTTGATTTGGGCCTTGGTTTATAACCTGTTGGCTATTCCGGCTGCCATGATGGGTTGGGTCAACCCTTGGGTTGCGGGAGTCGGCATGTCTTTTTCCTCCCTCGCCGTGACATTGAATGCCTGGCGCCTCAGAAAGGCATAGACTAGAGCGATGGAAAGCCTTTTTCTTTTAATCCCTTTATCTCTAGTTCTAGTTGGCGTTTTGGCCTGGATTTTTCGTTGGTCTGTAAAAAGTGGCCAATTTGATGATTTGGATGGCCCTGGCCAAGCGATTTTGATGGATGATGATACGCCAAAGCCAGAAAAAGTTAGTGAACACCATCAAAAATAGCTATACTTTTTAAGCATTTAGCTAATACAAACAAATAAATCGAGTAATAAAAAGCATAAATGCACCCATCCTTTTTGATGTAGATCAAAACGCCTGATTAGGCTTACTTTGATAATGATTCCAGTCTATTTGGATTATGTCGCTGTTTGGTCACAAAAAAAGGAGAAACCATGGGACTTACCGTGGGGAACAATCAAGATACCTTCAATTACAAGGTTGTCAGCCAATTTGCCATTGTTACGGTGCTTTGGGGAATTGTGGGCATGCTTGTGGGGGTTATCCTCGCTGCGCAGCTCATCTGGCCTGAAATCACTTTTAACATTCCATGGTTAAGCTACGGTCGTTTGCGCCCTTTGCATACCAATGCGGTCATTTTTGCTTTTGGTGGTTCGGCGTTGTTTGCGACGTCTTACTACATCGTGCAGAGGACATGTCAGGCACGCCTGTTTTGTGACAAGTTAGCGGCATTTACATTCTGGGGTTGGCAGGCGGTCATCGTTTTGGCTGCGGTGACTTTGCCGCTTGGTATTTCAACCTCCAAGGAATATGCGGAGCTTGAGTGGCCAATTGATATCTTGATCACCTTAGTTTGGGTGGCTTATGCGGTGGTGTTCTTCGGAACTATCATGAAGCGCAAAACCAAACATATTTATGTATCCAACTGGTTCTTCGGCGCGTACATTCTGACAATTGCTATTCTTCATATTTTCAATAATTTGGAAATGCCAGCAAGCTTGTGGAAGTCATATTCTGCATATGCAGGTGTACAAGATGCCATGGTTCAGTGGTGGTATGGACATAATGCAGTTGGCTTCTTCTTAACTACCAGCTTCTTGGGCATGATGTACTACTTCATTCCTAAGCAAGCAGAGCGTCCAATCTATTCATATCGTTTGTCCATCGTCCACTTCTGGGCTTTGAACTTCACCTATATGTGGGCTGGTCCTCACCATTTACAGCACACATCATTGCCTGATTGGACTCAATCACTAGGTATGGTGTTCTCTTTGATTTTGTTAGCTCCGTCTTGGGGTGGCATGATCAATGGAATCATGACTTTATCTGGTGCATGGCATAAGTTGCGTAGTGATCCAATTCTCAAGTTTCTCGTTGTTGCTTTGTCTTTCTACGGTATGTCTACGTTTGAGGGCTCAATGATGTCGATCAAGACTGTGAATAGCTTGTCGCATTACACAGACTGGACTATTGGTCATGTACATTCAGGTGCACTCGGTTGGGTTGCCATGATCACTATCGGATCTTTGTATTACCTGATCCCTCGCTTAGTTGGTCAAAAAGATATGTACAGTACACGTTTGATCGAGGTACATTTTTGGATCGCAACTATTGGCGTAGTGATTTATATCGCTGCCATGTGGATTGCTGGAGTGATGCAAGGTCTGATGTGGAGAGCTTTTGAGCCAGATGGCACCTTGACCTATAGCTTCGTTGAGTCCGTTAAAGCAACTTATCCTTTCTATGTGATTCGTTTGTTGGGTGGTCTTTGCTACCTAAGCGGTATGTTCTTGATGGCTTATAACGTCTTCAAAACAGTGCAAGGTAAGACCTTTATTAATGCGCCAATTCCATTGGCTACTAACAATCACTAAAAGGAGAAGAAAATGTCTAGTGAAAATAAATTCTTTTCCCACGGAACACTTGAGAAGAACGTTGGGTGGTTAATTATTGCCACTATCGTAGTGGTATCTATCGCTGGTTTGGTTCAAATTGTCCCATTGTTTTTTCAGCACACGACTACTGAGCCAAGTCCTGGGGTAGTGCCGTATTCAGCATTGCGTTTAGCTGGTCGAGATGTATATCAGCGTGAAGGTTGTGTTGGTTGCCATTCTCAGCAAATTCGTACTTTACGTTCAGAAGTGGAACGTTATGGCCCCTATAGCTTGGCTGGCGAATCTGTATATGATCACCCGTTCCTCTGGGGTAGCAAACGAACTGGTCCCGATCTAGCGCGTGTTGGTGGTCGTTATTCAGATGCCTGGCATCAGATTCACTTGAATAACCCGCGTGACGTGGTTCCCGAGTCGAATATGCCCGCATATCCTTGGTTGCAAAAAAATGCCGCTGATGGATCAACTATCCAGTCCCATATGGTTGCAATGCGTCGTCTAGGTATTCCGTATTCCGACGAAGATATTGCTAATGCGCCTAAGGAACTCGAAGGCAAGACAGAGTTGGATGCTTTGGTTGCCTATCTGCAAGGTTTAGGTATTTCACGTCGCTACATCACTGTTGATGAAGTGGTAGTGAAGTAACGGTTGGGATTATTAATTAACACTATATAAATCAAATGGAACTAATCACACCTTATCTCTCCGCTTTTTCAACAGTAATTGGACTCGTCTTTTTTGTTGGGATTGTTTGGTGGGCCTGGTCTCCAAGCAGAAAGTCAGCTAATGAAGAATCTGCTGAGCTTCCATTTGATCTTCCAGATGAATTTAGTAAGGACAAATCATGAGTGACTTTTTTAGCAGCGGTTGGAGTAATTACATCGCACTCGTTTCGTTAGTCGGGATTCTTTGGTGTATCTGGCTACTATTCTCGCAACGTAAGGCTAAAGTAATTCATACGGCCGATGGTGCTGTTGCTGATACTGGTCACGTTTGGGATGGTGACTTACGTGAACTAAATAACCCATTACCGCGCTGGTGGATGTGGATGTTCTTGCTATCCTGCATCTTTGCTTTAGTGTATTTGGTTCTTTATCCAGGTTTGGGTTCTTATCCAGGTGTCTTGGGTTACAGCACAGATGGTGCTCTCATGAATTCTATGACTACTGCTAATGATGAGTTGAAGCCGGTTTACGCTAAATATGTGAAGATGGATATCGAGCAAGTTGCTGCAGATCCAAAGGCGCGTGAGATGGGTCAACGTTTGTTCTTGAACTCATGTGCGCAGTGCCACGGTTCAGATGCTGGTGGGGCGAAGGGCTTCCCAAATTTGACTGACGGTGACTGGCTCTATGGTGGTTCCCCAGAAAATATCAAGACGACATTGATTAATGGGCGCGCGGGCGTAATGCCTCCGTTCCCACAGCTTGATAGCAATCAAATTGTGGATGTAGCTAACTACGTACGTAGCCTCTCGGGTTTGCCTGTGGATGACGCAAAGGCGGCTCGTGGCGCGGAAGTATTTAAAGCCAATTGCGTAGCTTGTCACGGTGCGGATGGCAAAGGTAATATCGCCTTGGGTGCGCCTAATTTGACTGATAAGACTTGGTTATATGGTGGATCAGAGGCAACCATTATTGAGACTCTCACCAAAGGTCGCATGGCAATGATGCCTGCTCAGGATAAAGTATTGAGTCCTGAGAAGATTCATCTCTTGACGGCTTATGTATGGGGTTTATCTAACAACAAGGCTGCCGTAGCCAAGTAATCAGTGTCAGATAATTCGCCGGTCGGGAAGCCTATTCCCATTGATGTTATCGAGGAATCTCTTTATGAGGTCCGGCGAAAGATTTATCCACGATCTGTTAGCGGGCTGTTCGCTCGCTGGCGTTTCATCTTGGTATTTGCAACGCAATTATTGTTCTATGGCCTTCCTTGGGTTAGCTGGAATGGTCGTCAAGCCGTACTCTTTGACTTAATTCAACGTAAGTTTTATATCTTTGGCTTAGTGTTGTGGCCTCAGGATGTGATCTATCTCACACTCCTATTAATTCTATCTGCGTTAGCTCTCTTTTTGTTTACCGCAATTGCTGGTCGATTATTTTGTGGCTATGCCTGTCCGCAAACGGTCTATACCGAAATTTTTATGTGGATCGAGCGCAAGGTTGAGGGCGATCGTTTTGCTCGCATTCGCTTGGATGGGGAAGAGTGGCCTTGGAGCTTCCATAAGTGGCGCCTCAAAATCACTAAGCATTTTCTGTGGCTATTAATTGCCTTTTGGACTGGCTTTACTTTTATTGGGTACTTCACCCCAATTGAAACTCTGAGCGCAGGAATTCTGCATTTATCACTTGGCCCATGGCAAACTTTCTGGTTATGTTTCTACAGCTTTGCAACTTGGGGTAATGCGGGTTTCATGCGTGAGCAAGTTTGTAAATACATGTGCCCCTATGCACGCTTCCAAAGCGTCATGGTAGATAAAGATACTTTCCTAGTTACCTACGATAAGGTCCGTGGCGAGCCCCGAGGCAGTCGCAGCAAGTCGGCGGATCACACCAGTCTGGGGTTAGGCGATTGTGTTGATTGCAGTATTTGTGTGCAAGTCTGCCCAACTGGTATTGATATTCGTGATGGCCTGCAATACATGTGTATTGGTTGCGGAGCTTGTATTGATGCTTGTGATCAAGTGATGGAGAAGGTCGATTATCCAAAGGGCTTGATTCGGTATACGACTGAACGAGCTATTGAAGATAAAGAAACCAATCAAAGTGCGATACGCCATATCTTGCGTCCACGGGTGTTGATTTATACGGCATTCATCACGGTATTGACAGCCGCCTTCATGATCTCTTTGCTCACTAGAAACCCCCTACGAGTTGATGTGATGAGGGATCGGGGGGCATTAGCACGTGAAGTGGATGGTGTACGTATTGAGAATATCTACCGTATTCAGATTATGAATGCCTCTGAAAATTCCATGAAAGTTCATGTGAAAGCATCGGGCCTCTCCGGCCTGAGGATCTTAGATTCACAGGGAAATGAAATTACTGAAATCGAAGTAGCCCCTGCTAGTAATCAGTTATTACCAATTAAAGTTAGCGCCAATATTGGTGATAATGAGCCAGGAAATTACCCGATACACTTTGATGTATCAGCGGATGAAATGTCTGGCGATAAGCCAACTGTCAGGGTTCGCGATGAAAAATCAAGCTTTATTATTCCCCGCTAAGCTATATAGCAAAAGATGGAGAGGATGAATATGTCAGAACAAGAAACAAATAAACCTTGGTTTAGGCAGCTCTGGCCATGGTTACTCATTAGCGGGCCAGCTATAGCTGCTATTGGCTGCATGATTACCATCTATCTTGCGGTGAATTTATACGCTGATAAACCAGTGCGCGATGGTGTAGTCAAGCGCGGACTAAAGGTTGAGCAGCTTAAAGTAGAGCAGGCTCACAAATGAAGTACCGCCTATTCATTTGGATCATGTGGCCATCATTTTTGGTTTCTATTTTGGCCGAAGGTTTGCTCTTTAGTGTTGTACATCCAGCGGAGCTATTATTTTTTGGCTCTCACCCAAACATTTCTGATGAGGGCATCTACACCATCGGATTTTTTATTATCTGGATATTCTGCTCATTCTCAAGCGCTTTAACTGCCTATATTCTTCCAGGCATTGATGAGGATGGCAATAAAGGGCCGGACCGCGGCTTGATTTAGACGGTCTTACTTAAGCGCTAATTGGCTTGATTTGAAGCGTGCGGTCAGGGTTGGGGATGCTGGCTAACTCATAAAGCCCATCCATATCGATCAGCTTAATATGGCGCTGTTTAATCTGGATTAGTCCTGATTCAGCAAAACGAGAGAGCATGCGACTAACCGTTTCAATCTGAATGCCCAGGTAACTACCAATTTCTACGCGACTCATCCGTAAATCAAATTCATTATTTTGATAACCGCGAGCTGCCAAGCGCTGAGAAAGATTCAGTAAGAAGGTCGCTAAACGTTCTTCTGCACGCAAACTACCCAATGAGAGTAGGTGACGTTGGTCTTGCGTGAGTTCGCGACTCAGAATGCGGTGAAATTGCTTTTGTAGTACTGGAATTTGGCGTGCCAAATCCTCAAATGCTTCGTAGCGAATAATGCAGACTTCGCTATCTTCTAGAGCGATTGCCTCGGATTGATAGCTGCCCTCACCAATGCCATCAAGACCTAGAATCTCGCCAGGCAGATGAAAGCCGATGACTTGTTGGCGCCCATCTTCTAGACCATATTCAGTCTTCAGGGTGCCAAAGCGTATGCTATATACCGCAGAAAGTGGGTCGCCATGACGATAGAGGGTCTCACCTTTTTGCAGATGGACGCGTTCTTTAACAAGTGTATCAATCTTGGCAATATCGCTTGAGCTGATCCCTACTGGCAGGCAAAACTGACCCAGTACGCAGACTGAGCATTTACTACTAGGGACATCTGAGTTAATGTAATTCATATTGGATCTAGTTATCAGACCAGTTTATTCTACTCGGATAATGTTTAATTTTAATACTTCCTCGAGACTGGGGCTGCCTAGATGCTAACTACTAGTTTATTGCTAGCCGTCTTCCTGGGCGCTTTGGTTAGTGGGTGGCACTGCGCCCTCATGTGTGGCGGTATTGCGGCGGCAATCGAACGTCAGGGTGGCGCTCCAAAGGCGACTTACAGCCCATTACAAAGTAAGTCTGAGCTGTTTTATCTGCAACTCATCATGCACTTAGGGCGCTTAACCACATACGTTTTACTTGGTGCTATCGCTGCTTGGGCTGGCGCTATTATCTGGCAGCAAAATATGGTGCCTATTCAACGCCCCTTATTTGCTTTTACGTCCCTAGTTTTATTGTGGATGGGCTTGCGCCTTTTGCGTCAGAGGTCGAATAGCCCTCTATTGGTCGGAAAGTGGCTGGGCGCACGAATGGCAAGCTATTGGGCGAAATATTTAGGGAGTTTTACAGGCCGCTCATCCCGTTGGTTTAGTGGAATGGTGTGGGGCTTAGTGCCTTGTGGTTTGGTGTACAGCGTTTTACCGCTCGCTTTTTTATCGGGGGATGTCTTGACAGGTGCTGCGCTGATGTTGGCATTTGGCTTAGGTACTTTGCCTAACCTATTGCTGATCTCGAAATTTTCAGCGGTCCTGACACAGTTTGGACAATACATCTGGGTGAGATATATTGCTGCAGGACTTTTATTGTCCGCAGGAATTTTTGGGCTCTATCGCGCTTGGTATTTGCCAGAAGCTTTACTTAAGGGCGGCTTCTGTATTAGTTAATACGGCTGACTGACTGCTGCGGCAATGCCTTGTTGCAGGTCTGGGTAGATGCAATTAGGGGGTAGTCGCTCCAATAGGCCTCCACGTACTGCCATCTCATATGGCTGATGTACAAGCCCGCAAATCAGGAGCTTAATGCCGCGATTTTTGCAAACTTCTTCAAGTTCAAGCAGAGCATCCATTCCAGAAACGTCGATATAGATTACGTTCTTTAAATCCAGAACCAACAGCTTTGACGGCAATTCATTTTCAATGTTCTCTAGAATCTTTACTGCGCCAAAAAAGATGGCGCCATAGATTCTGAATACAGAAATGTTGCCCTGGTGTTCTTGCAATACTGGAAAGTCGATTGCGCTTGCCGCTTCATAGCGAGATAGGCTTGAGATTCGGTAAATGAAAGTAATAAATGCCAAGAGCAGACCCACTTGAATTGCCACAGTAAGGTCTAAAGCGATGGTCAGAAAAAAGACGCTCAACATGGTCAAGCGATAAGGCAGGCGGAATTGTTTGAGGTCTGCAAACTTTCGCCACTCACCCATATTCCAGGCAACATACATCAAAATAGCGGCTAAGCTGGCTAAGGGAATATTTTTTGCCAGCGGAGCCCCAAACAAAATAATAGACAGTAATGTTACAGAGTGGACTATTCCGGCAACTGGTGTACGACCACCACTTTGTATGTTCGTAACTGTTCTTGCGATTGTCCCTGTAGCGGGCATGCCACCAAAAAATGGAGTGACTAGATTTGCCAGCCCTTGTGCCATGAGTTCTTGATTAGAGTCGTGGCGATCATGAATCAGCCCATCGGCAATGCGTGCGCACAGGAGCGATTCAATTGCTCCGAGTAGGGCGAGTGTAATGGCGGGTGCAATGACAAACTGTGCCGTACTCCAGCTAATTGGAATCCATTCAAAACTGGGAAGACCGGCTGGGATACCGCCAAACCGACTGCCAATCGTATCTACAGGCAGATGAAATAGGCTGCTAGCTATCGTAGCTAGCACCATCGCAATCACTGTTCCAGGTATATGTGTGAGATAGCCAAGATGTTTTTGAAGTGCTCGCCAGGAAACTAAAAAAACCAGGCTTCCCATCGACAGCAAGAAAGCAGCTGGATTGACGGTATCGGCAGCTGTATATAAGATTTGAGCTGCTTGAAAAAATTCAGCAGGCATCTTGGTAATTTGCAGACCAAAAAATTCTTTCACTTGGGATAAGCCAATCAATACGGCGATGCCGTTGGTAAACCCAATAATGACGGCTACTGGAATAAAGCGAATTAAAGTGCCGAGGCGAAAGAGCCCCATCAAGAATAAAAATACTCCAGACATGGCGGTCGCTAAGAGTAGGTTAGCGATCCCGTAGTGATCCACAATGCCGTAAACAATGACGATGAAGGCGCCTGCTGGACCGCCAATTTGCACGCGACTGCCGCCTAATACGGAAATGAGTCCACCGGCAATGATGGCGGTAAAGATACCTGCTTCTGGTTTGAGCCCGCTGGCAATCGCAAATGCCATTGCTAAAGGCAATGCCACTACCCCCACCGTAATACCCGCTAATACATCTTTACTAAATAGCGCGCCACTATAACCCTTGAAGGAGTCAAGCAGTTTTGGGTGAAAGAGGTTCATTAGAAAAAGATTTTCAGGCTATACGGCTACCAACCCAATAGGCTAAGGTGGCAGAAAGTGCCGTAACTGCAGAGCCCCAAGCAATATCCACAAATGCCAGTCGAACAGGAAAATCGCGGATGACGGCGAGGTTTGTTAGATCGTAAGTCATGTAGCAAAAGAAGCCAAATAGAGCGCCATATTGCGCTGCATATATCCAGGACTGTTTCGAGATGGCCGGAAGAATCACAAAAATCGATGCGCCCAGCGCGTAGAGAAGATAAAAACCCAGTCCAGCTAATAATTTAGGCTCGCTGGCCATCAGAGAGCCCATGTCATCGCGATAGAGATTCTTGGCGATGCCCAGTAGCCAAATCAAATCAATGGCTACTAAAGACAGTAGAAATGAAAAATAGACCGCTAAATACTTGAGCAATTCAGTTTCCCTTTTAGGCTTTTACAGATGAATAATTAGGATTATGATGGAACGAGCGGCATTAAGGTTTAATTTAACAGGAGTCGATATGTTCAAGCACTTATTAGTACCGGTTGATGGTTCAGATGTCAGCAAAAAGTCCTTAAAGAAGGTGGCAGAGCTTGCCAAAGCCGATAAGGCTGCTGTGACGTTGGTCTATGTTTCTGATCCGATGCCGCCAATGGTGTATTCAGACAGCACGATGGGTTACGGGATTTCGCAAAAAGAGCATAAAAAAGTATGCGAGGCATTTGCTGCGGATGTCTTTAAAAAAGCATCAGTGATATTGGGTGCTGGTATTAAGGTCAATACGCTGCACATTGCTGATAGCAATTTATCTGAAGGTATTTTGGAAGGTGCTAAGAAATCCAAGGCAGATGTGATTGTGATGGCTTCCCATAAGCGCACCGGAATTAAGAGCGTCCTCTTGGGTAGTGAAACGCATGAAGTGATTGTGCATTCTAAGTTGCCGGTGTTGGTTCTCGGCTAAGACTCAAGACTGCAAGAAATTAAGGGGCCCGATAGGCCCCTTTTTTGTTCTGTATTTATTTCAGGCGCCCCTTAATTTTTGAGGGGCGTTCCCAGCAATAGAATTTCTCTGGTGAGCAGCCCGCTGTCACTATCGCGCATATTCCATAGATCTAATTCAGTTTTAGCGCCATATGGATCAACATAGATGCCATCTTTTCTTAATTCAAAGTGAAGGTGAGGGCCGGTAGAGCGTCCGGTCGATCCCACGTAGCCAATCTCCAGGCCACGCCTTACTTCATTGCCTACCTCAAGCTCTACGTTGTAGTTGCTCAAATGGGCATAGTAGGTACGATAGTTTCCAGGATGCTCAAGGATAATGAGATTACCAAATGCACCGCTATAGCCCAAGTGCACGACTTTGCCAGTGGCGACACTAAAGATGGGCGTTCCAATAGGTGCTGCGTAATCAATTCCCATGTGGGCGCGATAGCGTTGCTTGGGTGCCGCAGTTGGCGTAGCGCTTGCCTTTTTAGGAGAAGCTTTTTTACTATAGGCACGAACACTTCCAACACCGCGTGATATGCGTCGATAGCTCAGGGGGTTAGTCCAAAAGGTGCGTTCGATGGATTCTCCGTTAGCGGTATAAAAGCCTCCTGGAATGTCACTTCTCTCAATCCAAAACGCACTGGAAAATACCTCATTAGAGGCTGGATCAATAATTTCTGCTGCCCAGATTTGCGCCCAGCGCTCTTTATCGCCAAAGTCCACGATCAAGCGCACAACGCTATTGGTATTTTCTAGGGCACTGTTCTCCTCTGGATAAATCTGTTTAATGACGGAGTTCAATTCCCAAATGAGCTCTACAGGCAATTTATCGCCTACTTTTTTGGGGTCGTATAGAACATCACGCAGTGGCAATTGAATTTCGGTAAAACGTTTCGACTCGTCTTTTAGGTAGTCTTGCTGAATTAAGAAGCTACCTGCTGCTGAGGGAGTAAAAGTCCAAATTTCGGTCTTGGCATCCTGTATCGGGCCATTCATGATGCTAAGCGATTCAAAGCGGTTGCGACTTCCAAGGGCTAGCGCATAAGGAATGCAATTACCACGCATGCGATCAAAAAAGCCTTTGGTTTGCGATTTAAAAAAATCATTGAAGTTGTGATCACTTAGACCTAAATTGGACGGGAGATGATCTTCGTTATAACTGCGACGTAGGCAGCCTCGTTGGACGCGGTAATCCAGGTTCGCGGCACCTTCACTACTGTATTCACCCTCTATCCTTTTAAATAATTCAGGATTTAAGCTCATGCTTTTTGAGGATTGATTGAACGTGTTTTGCTTCACTTTGAGTCCGACTTGCTTGCTACTTGGTATGGCAGCCTTCTGCTTAACTTGGGGTGCTTTGCTAGCCTTACCATTTTGGGCTGTAGTTTGCGCCAAAGCGCTAGAGACGAGCTCTATCCCTGGTATTTGAATGAAGCCAACAAGGGCAAATCCAATTACTTTGATTGCCCCTTTAAAAAAGAGGGGTCGCGCACAGACATTTTTCTTCACACAGCAATTATCCAATATTGTTGTGAAAGATCTGCGTATTTTGGGTCGTGCTGTACCGCAACAATATCGCTTTAATTTAGTTCGGGTGCTATTTTTAGCACTTCAAAGGCTGCTTTGAGCCGCTCCTCATAGACATGCTTCATTTGAGCTGCTTCCCCTGGTGACCACTCTCTGAAGCCTGCGCCTTTGTCCATGCCGGTTTTCCCCACGTTCACCAGATCCATGACACAAGCAGGCGGCGCTTGAACATTTGAGAGGGAGGGGTAGATGACCTTTGCAGCTAGCGCCATACCTTCCCAACCCGAGATTTCTTTTTGTGTCATCGGGCCAACTGCCGCATAACGAAAGCCAAAGCTATAGCGCACCGCAGTGTCGACATCATCTGGTGATGCAATCCCTTCTTGCACCAAAGAGAGTGCCTCACGCATTAAGGCATGCTGAATGCGGTTAGCTAGAAATCCTGGAATATCACGCTTGACCAATACGGGCTTCTTACCATGGGCACGGTAAAGATTACAAATCTGTTCCGCCATGTGTGGGTCAGACTTTTCACCTAGAACCACCTCTACCAAAGGAACAATATGGGCAGGCATGAAATAGTGGGTATTGAACATCCGATGACTTGTCTTAAGGCCTTGTGCAATTTCACTAATGGGGAAACCCGAGCTATTACTACCAATTGGAATATTGGATGGGACACGCTGATCAAGCTCGCGAAAGAGTGCTTTTTTGAGATCTATGCGTTCAGAGATGGTTTCAATAATGAGATCGGTATTTTGCCAATCAGACCAATCCGCAATGCTACCGGCAAGTAGTTCGCCACCAGCATCTCGCCATGTGGGATTAATGGTTTCAGCACACGTCTCCACCTTGGAGAGGCAAAGCTCTGCTTTGTTGAGATCTCTGCCCAGCAAAATTGTTTTGGCGCCATAAGCCAAGAAGCTGGCTGCAATGCCTACCCCCATAGTGCCCGTACCCATGACAACAACTTGACTCATAGCGTCTCCAAATCATCCTAGATGATGCATATTGTTAAGTGACTCATTATTCCTTATCTGTGAGTTCTCACCTAGCTCTAAATATGGCTACAATAATTTTTTGTATATAGGAGCTCCCATGCCCATCATTGAGTCAGTATCAGTTGCAGCAGTAGCTGTGCCTCTGGATAAAGTTACCTCCTTTTCAACACGGACGGTTTCAGAGCGTCACTATTGTTTAGTCAAAGTGCGCGGCAAGGATGGCAATGAGGGTATTGGTTTTTGCTATGTTGGGAGTGCGGGTGGGGATATTGCCAAAATTGCAGTAGAACAATTACTTGCTCCAAAATTGCTTGGTCAAAATAGCCATCGCAGTGAAGGTTTGTGGATGGAGATGTATGACGAATCTATTTTGCAGGGACGTGCTGGCGCTGTGATGCGTGGCATCTCCATTCTGGATACTGCGCTCTGGGATTTAAATGCCCGGGCTGCGAAGTTGCCTCTCCATCAATACCTAGGATCCGTCGTAGATGACCGCGTTCCAGCTTATGCCAGCGGTGGTTACTATTTAGAAGGAAAAACGCCTGCTAAGTTGGGCAAGGAGATGGAGTCCTACGTCAAACAGGGTTTTAAGGCTGTCAAAATGAAAGTAGGTCGCCTCTCGCCTAGAGAGGAAGAGGCGCGCGTTAAGGCTGCTCGTAAGGCCGTGGGCGAGGATGTTTTGCTGACCTTGGACGCTAATAATGCTTGGCGCGATTTACCTACGGCACTGGAATACATACGTCGCTTTGAGGCTTACAACCCATACTGGATTGAGGAGCCATTTTCTCCAGATGCTATTGATCTCCATGCGGCTCTTGCGCGTCAAACCAAGATTAATGTGGCTACTGGCGAGATGGAAGCTGGGCGCTGGCGTTTTAGGGAGTTAATTGATGCAGGTGGCGCGGCTATTTTGCAGTCTGATGCAGCGGTGTGTGGCGGTATCACAGAGTGGCGTCGTATCTCTGCTTATGCAGATGTCAAGGGTGTGATTGTTTGCCCACATTGGATGCATGATTTACATGCGCCTTTAGTAGCAGCGACTCCAAATGCCCGTTTTGTAGAATTCTTCTTGGATGATCAAGTCTTGAACTTCCGCAGATTGATTAACAAGCAACTCACTTTCAAGAATGGGGATTTAATTTTGCATAAAACCCCAGGCTTGGGATTTGAGTTTGATGAAGCCGCTATTAAAAAGTATGCCGGGAAAACTGCTTGGACAAAGATTGCATAACTAGTTTAATAACTTGATTTAAGCAAATTCTGAGTAATAAAAAATCCCGCACATGAGGCGGGATTTTTTATATTCTGAGGATACTTAAATGAGCTTAGGAAGATTTTGGATTGAGCTTGAAATGCGTGATTGATTGGGTAATCAACACTAAGCCAAATCCTAAAAATCCAATAATGTCGGCCTCGGTGGATGGATAGGCTAGTGCTACCCCAGCAACCACCATAATGACGCGCTCAAAGACTTTGGTTTTTTCAATAAACCAGCCCTGTAGTCCGCCAGCCAAGCAGATAATGCCGACAACAGCGGTAAAGGAAACCCAAGCGATCTCCATCCAGTTCGCTTGCTCTAATGCTGCAGTAGAGCCCATTAACAAGAGGCTGACGCCAGACTTATCCAGCACAAACATGAAGGGCACCAATATCGCGGGCGCAACGTACTTCCAGGTTTGTAGAGTGGTTTTGTATGGATTACCTTTGCAAATAGCAGCCGCTGCAAAAGGGGAGAGCGCTGTTGGAGGGGATACCTCGGAAAGCACGGCGTAATAAAAGATGAACATATGCGCTGCAAATTCTGGAACACCAAGATTGATCAGCGCAGGTGCCGCGATCACCGCGCAAATAATGTAAGACGCAGTCACTGGAACGGCGAGGCCGACAACCCAAACGACTAGACCCGTGAAGATGGCGGTAAGTAAGAGTGAGCCACCAGCGTATTGAATGACAATAGAGCTGAACTTTAAGCCTAAGCCAGTCAAGGTAACGGTACCAACAATGAGTCCTGCGCCAGCACAGGTGACTGCAATAGCGAGAACGCCAGTAGAGCCAGATGCCAGTGCTTTGGTAAGGTTAGAGTTATATAGACCAGAGAAAATCTTCTCTTTACCTTGGAACCAATCCCAGGGAATGATGGCGGTATCACGACGCAGCATGCTTGAGAGTGCTGAAACAACAGTCGCCCAAAATACCGACATGACGGGCGAGAAGCCAAACATCATGAAGACCACAATCGAAATCAATGAGAAAAAGTGGAACCAATATTTTTTGGTTAACTGCCAGGCAGATTCCGCGGCTTTGAATTGGATATTTTTCATGCCGTACTTGCGTACATCAATTTCCACCATGACTAATAAGCCTAGGTAAAACAGAATGGTTGGAATGGTTGCCATCAGCAACACGTCTAAATAGGAAATCTTTAGAAAATCGGCAATCAAGAATGCTGCCGCGCCCAGTACGGGAGGAGAGATGATTGCTCCTAGGCCGCCAGCCGCCAGCAATCCGCCAGCTGCATTTTTTTCGTAGCCAACTTTTTCTAGCATCGGAGCGGCTACAGAGCCAACGGTAACAGTCGTAGCTACGCCAGAGCCTGATGGGCCACCAAGTAAGAATGAGGAAAGAACAATCGTTCTGCCAACGCCAGAGGATTTACCACCCATGGCGGCAAAAGAGAAGTCGATAAAGAATTTACCTGCTCCCGTGAACTGAAGGAAGGCGCCAAAAATGGTGAACAGAATAATGAGGGTGGCAGATACATCTACTGCGGTTCCATAAATACCCTCAAGCGTCATGTACATGTAACCCACTAGGCGATCAAGGTCATAGCCTTTGTGCGTCCATGGAGCTGGCAGGTAGTTACCAAAGAGGGCATACAACAAAAATAGGGAAGTAACGACAACCAAGACCATGCCATTGGTTCTTCTGACGCTTTCTAGGATGAGCGCGATGAGAAAGACGCCAACCATGACATCGGTTGAATTTGGGGCGGTATTGCGGTCAAACAGATCGTCGCCACCACTCAGAATGTAATAGGCAACAACTACCGATCCCACGGCAAATAAGATATCCCACCACATCAGGCGGTTCTTAAAGCGGGCTGCAATTGGAAAACTCAGAAAAACTAAAAACAGCACTAGGGCTACGTGGATAACGCGCAGCTGCTGGGTTGGCACAATTGAATAAGCGGCATATAGGTGAAAGAGTGACATGCCAACAGCTACCAAGGTGATGAACTTGGCCAAGAGACCTTTGTAGTCATTTGAATCGCCTTCCTCTTGCTTGATGAAGGCGTCTAATTTTTCTTGTGTTTCGTTATCAATCACAGCTTGTGTCATGTCTCTACCTATTTTTTTATTTATAGCTTTTTAGTATTACTAATGCGGGGCTAGCAAAAAACTCAGGAGTGCTTGTGGGCACCCCTGATTTCAAACTTAATTTAATTTAACGTTCTTTTCTTTGAAATACTTCGCTGCACCAGGGTGGTATGCGATTGGGGTAGAGCTTTGTTTTTGATTCTCAAGGGTAACGTTGATGTACTCTTTGTGAGTGCGAACTAGCTCTAACTTATTGTCAAATACTGCCTTCACAATTTTGTAGGCTTCATCATCAGGCATGTTGGCATTGACTACGAGGATGTTGGCTACGCCAGCAACCTTATTATCTTTACCCATCCCACTGTATGTTTCTTTTGGAATATTGGTAGCAAAGTACAAGTTACCGTATTTCTTATTCATTGCTACGACTTCAGCAGCATTGTCTACCATGACGATTTTCATGCCGGGGCTATTAGCAAGATCGGTAACCGCTGCGGTTGGTAGACCACCAACCCAGAAGAAGGCATCAATTTTTCGATCCTTTACAGCATTTACAGACTCGGCTACGCTCAAACGCTCGCGCTTGACGTCTTTGTCTTTATCCAGACCGGCTGCTTCTAGTAAGCGAAAGGCCATTACTTCAGTAGCACTGCCGGGCGCGCCTGTACTAATACGTTTGCCTTTGAGGTCCTTCATAGACTTGATGCCAGTGGAGTCCACCGTCACAACGTGCATGAGATTTGGGTAAAGCACTAGAAGGGTGCGTAAATCTACCTTCTTATTGGTAAATTTACCCTCACCATCTTTAGCGTCTTTAGCTGCATCTGCCATAGAGAAGCCAACGTAAGGCTTACCTGTGCCGATGAGGTTGAGGTTGTCTACGGATCCACCAGTCACTTCAGCTGTAGCAGACATGCCCGCTACTTTGCTGGACAGAACTGAGGCTAGTCCACCACCCATTGGATAGTAGACGCCACCAGTACCACCGGTGGCAATAGAAATGTTTTGTGCTTGTGCAGCACTAAACAGCATAGTGAGTGATACAGCAATTATTTTGATTATTTTCATATTTGTCTCCTGTTGTAGGTCTGTCTAATTAAAGTCCTGGCATGCTGAAATTAATCTTTTCTAATTCGCTCAGTAGCTTCGCTTGCTGGTCAGCGCTGAGTTGCATAAGTGGTGGGCGCACACGTAACCAATCGGGATCCTTGCTGTAGTGCGCAACCGCGGTTTTCATGCCGGCAATCATTTGATACTGGGCAAAAATTGAGCGTACTTGATCCAGGTCAGCTTGACGTTGATCTACGTCAGATTCTCTCCAATGAGCCGCCAATTCAGCTATGGCCTTAGGGTTAACGTTAGCAGTAGCAGAGATGCAGCCAACGCCACCTGCGCGTAATGCGCGCAAGAGGAAGACTTCGCTACCGGCATATACGCGGAAACCGGACGGCGCTAAGAGCTTGATCACGGATTCTGTATAAGACCAATCGCCAGAACTATCTTTCATGCCAACGACGGTTTTTGGATACTCCTTGGCTAAGCGCTCCAACAAAGAAAGGCTTAAGTTAATTTTGGTGACAGGCGGGATGTTGTAAATGTAAATTTGCAATCCAGCATCTCCCACCTTTTGAATCACTTCGGAGAAGTAAGCAAAAAGACCATCATCGGTGACGTCTTTGTAGTAGAACGGTGGCAACATTAAGACGCCAGCACACTTGTGTTGAATGGCATGGCGAGTCATATTGACTGTTGCGTCAATTGATGTGGCACCGGTACCAGGCATCATGTGCGCAGGGTTTAAGCCACCTTCAATGAGGGCTGTTAATGTGCCCATCTTCTGCGGCGCAGACATCGAGTTAGCTTCTGAGTTTGTGCCGAAGATTGCTTGGCCAACACCATTGGCTTCAAGCCATTGACATTGCTTTAGTAATTTTTTCGCATCTGGACTGCCGTCTGCTTTAAATGGAGTCAATACAGGTGAGAGCACCGCAGGTAGTGTGGAAGGGTGTAGGGAAATAGTCATTACTTACTCCAATTTAATTTTTTACTTCAGTGAGAAGCGGTTTTTGATTATAGAAAGCTTCTAAATTATCTATTGCTAGGTTCGTCATCAATTGTCGCGTTTCAGAGGTTGCGCTTCCGATATGCGGTGTTAATAAGACATTATCAAGATTTAAGAACCCGAAGTTTGGATTTGGTTCATTTTCAAATACATCGAGCGCTGCACCAGCAATATTTTTTTGTTGCAGTGCAACTAAAAGTGCCTCCTCATCCACTACGCTACCGCGCGCAATATTAATGAGATAGCCTTTCGGACCCAAGGCATCTAAGACTTCAGCATTAATCATTTTTTCTGTCTCTGCATTGGCGGGGCAGGCAAGTAGGAGGATGTCACAGGCCTGTGCCAGGGACTTGATATTGCTGAAGTACTCGTAGGGCAATTCTTTTCTGCTGGGGCCGGTATAAGCCAGTTTGACCTTAAAAGGCTCTAATCGTTTTGCCAGATCCTGACCAATACGCCCCATACCTGCAATGCCAACGCGCTTACCTGCAAGGGTGCTTGTGATGGTGAAGGGAGACTTAGACCAAGCGGTGCTTTTGACAAAATCCTGCGCTTCAGGAATGCGGCGCAATAAGCCAAGCAACATACCAATGGCTAATTCACATACGGCATCGTTCAATACGCCTGGGGTATTGCTTGCCTTGATGCCATTGTCCTTGAGATAGTCTAGAGGAAGGTTGTCATAGCCCACACCACAAGTGGCGACCATTCGTACGCTAGGCATTGCTTCAAATAATTCTTTTGGCAACTGGGTATTGGAGCGGGTCAGGATGGCAGCGAAGCTTCCATCGGGAGCCTTGCCATGTGGATCGAGAAGTTTGATTGTGCTCAGTCGTTTATCAATCTCCAATTGCATTATTTCTGGAAATTGCCCGACCTGCAGCACCGAATTGACTGGGATCATGTCTCACTTACTTTTTTATTGGAATAATGAAATCATTGTAAGAGGATTTGTAATCCTTATCTGGCACCCGAAGGAGAAATTGAGATGCTGTTTACCCCATCAGAAACTAAAGTCCTCATCGTCGGCGGCGGCACCATGGGTGCTGATGTCGCTGCCGTTTGCGCTCGGGGAGGTTGTGCGGTGCAAGTTCTGGAGCCCACCACAGAGCGTCGAGCACTTCTGCCAGACTACTTTGCGAATACCATGATTGATCTGGGTTATGAACATCGACTGCATTTACTTTCTACAGCGGGCTCTTTGGAGGAAATAGATTGGCCTGAGGTGGATTTAGTTATTGAGTGCGTGCCAGAGCGTTTGGATATCAAGCAAGAGTTATTTGCTAAGTTGGAGGAATACGCAAAGCCGGAAGCAGTCTTGGCGAGTAATAGCACTAGCTTTCCGATTAGTGATATTGCGGCAGGTTTGAAAACGGCAGCCCGCATGATTGGCTTACATTTTTTCATGCCCGCGCACTTAGTGCCTTGCGTAGAAGTGGTCTATGGGGCGAAGACATCACCCATGGTTGGAGAAAGTCTTTCTCGGTTGATGACGGCTTGTGGCATGGTTCCAGTGACCGTTAAAAAAGATTTACCTGGTTTCTTGGCAAATCGTTTGCAGCATGCTTTATCGCGCGAAGCTTTTGCCATGGTCGATGCCGGTATTGCTAGCTTAGAAGATATTGATAAGGCTGTGCGTTTCGGTTTTGGCTTTCGCTACATTGCTGCGGGACCTGCAATGCAAAGAGATCATGCTGGCTTGGATGTGCATGGTGCTGGTGGCGCAACGATTTATCCAACCCTCAATAACTCCCCAGAAATTGCGAAATGTTTAAGCGATCGCATTGCCAGCGGTAAGTTAGGCATGAAGACTGGTGAGGGATTTTATTCTTGGACTGCGGAGACCATGAAAGCAGAGCGAGAGCGTTATCAAGAGGCTTTACGTGAAGGCCTAAAGATTATTCAAAAGGATCTGCCTAAGATTGAATGATGATGCTTTAGGTCAGATCTTTGAGGTTGAGTTTTCTTAGTTGGGGTGCAAGTTGGTAGGTAAGTAACACTACCAGTATGGTTGCCGCTCCACCAAATAGGATTGATGGCACAAGCCCCATTAGGCTTGCTGCAATCCCTGATTCAAGTGCACCTAATTCGTTAGAGGAGCCAATAAATATTCCATTAATAGCGCTGATCCTGCCGCGCATCTGGTCTGGAGTAGTTAATTGCATAATGCTGCCACGGATCACGACCGAGATGGAATCACAGCAACCAGAGATAAATAAGAAGAGTGCGCAAAGCCACAGATTGCTAGAAAGCCCAAAGGCAATAATTGCAATTCCAAAGCCACCAACTGATAAAAATAAATGTTTTCCAGAATCTTCTAGTAGAGGTCGACGCGCCAAGTAAAGGCCAGTCAGGACTGCCCCAGCTGCAGGTGCTGCCCTCAGGATTCCCAGTGTTTCTGGACCAGCATTGAGAACCTCTTTAACAAGGGCCGGAAGAATGGACACAGCGCCACCAAATAGTACGGCAAACATATCTAAGAGCATGATGCCAACAATGAGCTCGTGTTTTCGTACGTAATTAAATCCTTCAAAAAAGCTTTTTAAGAAATCATTACTGATGCCTTCAGGCTTTTCATGTTTTATGTGAATGAAGGTGACCCCATATAGACCGACAGCTCCACTCAATGCGGCCATTGCATAAGTCCATTCCAGCCCAGCGACTCCAATCATGAGTCCACCCAGGCCTGGTCCAGCTACAACGCAAATCTGAAAAGCAGAGGATGCGTATGCGGTATAGCGCGTCATTTGATCTCTGGGAATGATCTGCCCAAAGATAGCCTGATAAGAGGGGCGCAATAGTGCGCGTGCCAAGCCTAAAAATGCTACTGCTGTGTAAATCAAGGGAACGGGTGGGGCTAACCAGTCGAGCGCTATCGCAACTAGGAATAGGGCGACGGCAATATGAAAGCCGCAAGCAATCGCAGCTATCAGTTTTCGAGAATGATGATCTACTGCATGACCAGCATAAAGGGCCAATACAAAGTACGGAACTAGCTCTGCTAGGCCAATCAGACCAAGGGAAACGACACTATTGGTAATCTCGTAGATATGCCACCCGACGGCAACCATCATGATTTGATAGCTGAGAGTTGCACCTATGCGATAGAGCAACAGAGTTTTGAAGGCTTGGCTAGTTTTCATGAATTTTTCTTATTCTAACGGCGGCAGTGATTTATTCTTTAGGTATGAAAAAAATTATTCGCGTCTGGGATCTCCCTATCCGTCTGTTTCATTGGTTCCTAGTCATTTGTATTGTTGGAAGTTTCATAACAGTCAATATTGGTGGCAATGCTATGGAATGGCATGCAATCTTGGGCTACTGCATTCTTGCTTTAATTATCTTCAGAATTCTCTGGGGCTTGATTGGCTCTCATCATGCCCGCTTCATTAATTTTGTACCAAGTCCTAAAGTCCTCTTGAGTTACCTATCCGGTAAGACTAAGGCAGGACTCGGTCACAATCCCTTGGGTGCTCTGTCTGTTCTAGCCTTACTCTTTTCAGTAGGACTTCAGGCGGTGACGGGTCTTTTTGCAAATGACGATATTGCTTTTGAAGGGCCATTCGCAAAATATGTCTCCAACGGAACCGTTGAGTTCTTAACTTCGATTCATCACCAGAATGAAAAGATTCTAATTATTTTGATTGCTACTCACCTCTGTGCAATTTTCTATTACCAAAAGTTCAAGGGTGAGAGTTTAATTAAGCCGATGCTGCTAGGTGATAAAGAAATTGACCCAAGCGAGGAGGCAAAGTATCTGCCGTCTGACTTGGGTCAAGCCTCCAAGGATGGAGGTTTGCAACGTGGCTTAGCTTTATTTTTGCTGAGCCTTATTGCAGTGGTTCTGGGTTACTTGATAACGAGCTAATTACTTTTTCTTGAAGTCATCATGGCAACCCTTACAGGTAGCACCGGCTGCACCAAAAGCCTTTTTAATCGCTTCTTGGTCACCTGATTGCGCAGCGGTGTTCAAGTTTGCAACAGCAAGCTGCATTTTTTCTGAAGCTGATTTAAATTTAGCGTTATCGGACCAGACCTCTGGCAGTGCATTGCCTCCTTCGGTGCCTGGACCAAAAGCTTGCCATGGCAGTGTTGAAATAATGGAAACCACGGCTGCGTTTTTGGCAACTTCATCTTTATTGAATGGCGCTTCACCTTTGACTACTGCGCCAATTTTTCCAAAAGAATTAGCCATCACAGTGAATGCGCTTTGACGATATTTGATGGCATCTTCTGGTTTTTTAAATTGCGCATAGGCGATTCCAGCGCTAGCTAGGAGTGTTGGTGCAAGTGCGGCAAAAACAAGATGTTTGAGTTTCATAAGAGGCTCCAATGATTTCAATAGATAGGACGGATAAGGCTATATTGGCTCAGCATACTCTGGAATACTGATTTTTGTCGATCACAATACATTCAGAAAATCATTCTTAAAGGGCTGGTCAGTAAGAGAATGAGCCACTCAAAAAACGCCATCAAGGGGGTCATCCACAGGCTCCCAATAATCCCAGTGAATACCAGGCCAAGAACGATAAAAAAGCCCCAGGGCTCTAACTTGCCCAAGGCAATCGATTGGCACGCCGGCAAGAGTCCCGCAAGAATGCGGCCGCCATCTAGGGGTGGCAGCGGAAATAGATTGAACACTAGCAATCCTAGATTCCAGGTAATGCCAGCCTGAGACATGGAGATGAAGAACTTTTCATTTATGCCAAACCCAACGAGCCCAATTAGCAAGATTAGCCAAATTAAGGCTTGAATAAAATTGGATCCTGGCCCAGCTAAGGCCACCCAAATCGAGTCAATCCGAGGGTTACGTAGGCGCCCAAAGTTCACGGGTACTGGTTTGGCATAGCCCACCAAAAAAGGGGATCCAGACAAAATCAATAGCAGGGGGATGAGGATCGTCCCCACGGGATCTATATGTTTAATGGGGTTCAGGCTCACCCGACCCAGCATATAGGCCGTATTGTCACCGAATTGACGTGCTGCATAGCCATGGGCAGCTTCATGGATAGTAATGGCAAAAATCAAGGGAATCGCATTAATGGCGACAGCTTGGATAGAATAGTCAGTAATCATGGCAATATGATATCTATAGGAGCAAAAAGTGACTGACGATAAAAAAACTGAATCAAAAACCCCGGCCAAGCCAGTAGTGGCTAAGCCAGCAGCCCGTCCACCAGCCCCCAAAGGTCCGTCTGGTCCTGGCGGAAGGCCTCAGGCTGGCTTTGGAGGTGGAAAAGCCATGATGCGTAAGGCTGGCCGCGGCCGATAGTGGATAATTACCCAACTAATTGATGTGTTTAATGAGGATTTAGCATGAACGAATGGCATAAAGAGTCGAAAGACGAAATCAACAAGAAGATCATTACTTTGATCGTGATGTTGGCAGCCGCTACTAGCTTGGCTATTTTGTTTGCATTGGTTGCAGCTCATACTGGTTACGTATTCGGTTAATTGGTAGTAATGACTAGCCATCGCCAACCTGCTGTATTTGCTGGCCATGGCAGTCCAATGTATGCCATTGAGCCCAATCGCTATACAGCTGCTTGGGCCAATCTTGGCAAGTCACTCAAACGCCCAGATGCCATCCTAGTCATCTCGGCCCATTGGGTAACCCGCGGAGTATGGGTTACCGCAATGCCCAAACCTAAAACGATTCACGACTTTGGCGGTTTTCCGCAGGCCTTATTTGATATTCAATATCCTTCGCCTGGTAGCCCTGCGCTAGCGGATCGCGTAAAAGAATTGTTAGATGTACCTGTCGTGCTGGAAGAGAATGAGTGGGGCATTGATCATGGTGCTTGGTCTGTTCTGAAATACCTCTACCCTGATGCGGATGTTCCTGTAGTGCAACTCAGTCTGGATGGATCCCTCTCCGCAAAAGAGCATTACGAGTTAGCGAAAAAATTACGTCCTTTACGCGACGAGAATATTTTGATTCTGGGTAGTGGCAATGTTGTGCATAACTTACGTACTATTCGATGGGGGGAGAGTGGGACATCTTATCCATGGGCAAAAGAGTTCAATGATTTTTTTGTTTCAGAAATGAAAGCGAATCATCATGAGACTTTGATTCATTGGGAGCAATTTGGTGACTCCGCGCATCTCTCTATTCCAACCCCAGAACACTATTGGCCCGCTTTGTATGTGCTTGCCCAACAAGAGCATGGAGAACAATCCAAGACTCTCATCGATGGAATGGAAATGGGTTCTATTAGTATGCTGGCATTCTCCATTCAATAAATCACTCAATATGTGGCCATCTATCTTTGCAATCTTTTGTGGCGCTGGTCTTGGTGCTTTACTAAGGGCCGGGTTTAATGCCACAACAGTCAATATTGCATCGACGCTTCCCCTGGGAACTTTTTTATCCAATATGGTGGGCGGATATTTAATTGGTATCGCTGTAGCCTTTTTCGGCAACAACCCAGCCCTTTCCCCGGAATGGAAGTTGTTCGTGATTACGGGCTTCTTGGGTGGTCTGACTACCTTCTCCAGCTTTTCTGCTGAAGTTGTAGGATTGATGCAGCGAGGCGAAGTGACTTGGGCGCTGGGTACTGCGCTCTTGCATTTGGTCGGCTCACTCTGCCTGACTTTCCTAGGTATTCTGACTTACCAAGCCTTGAAGTAAACGCAGTCTAGATTTACTCAGGCTTGATGTTTCCGGCTTTGACCACAGCACTCCATTTAGCAGCCTCGGCTTTAATCAAGGCGCCAAATTCAGCAGGCGTTCCCCCGCCAATTTCATTTCCCTGAGAAAGCATTAATTCACGTAATTGCGGATCTTTTAAGGCTTCATTAGCCGCGGCATTCAGCTTATCAATAATTGGCTTAGGTGTTTTAGCGGGCGCGATAAAACCTTGCCAGTTCAGTACTTCAACCTTCGGGTAGCCAACTTCAGCAAAGCTAGGGACGTTTGGTAGGAGTGGAGATCTCTTTTTGCTAGTGATGGCGATGGGACGTAATTTATCTGCTTTGATGCTGGGTACTGCTGAATACATTTGATCGAACATCATGTCAACATTGCCGCCCATTAAATCTGTCAAGCCGGCAGACCCACTTTTGTATGGAACATGAATCATTTTGATGCCCGCATTCTGCATAAACAACTCTGCAGACAATTGATGACTGCCACCAATACCTCCTGAGGAGAAGGTGAGGGTACCCGGCTTAGCTTTTGCCGCCGTGACAATATCTAATATAGTTTTATATGGCGAGTTTGGGTGAACCACTAAAACTAATGGTCCTTTCTCTATCAAGATAATTGGGCTGATATCTATTTCGGGATCGTAGCGAAGGTTGCCAAATAAGGTCTTATTAACCGCCATGGGTGCAAAATTGCCCATACCAATCGTGTAGCCATCCGGTGTCGCTCTGGCAACAAACTCCGTGCCGATGTTTCCGCCGGCACCTGGCTTGTTATCAACAATGATGGGTTGCTTGAGAATCACACTCATTTTTTGAGCTAGTTGTCTGCTTCGAGAATCAGCGCTACCACCAGCGCCATAAGGCACTACTAAATTAATTGGCTTGCTGGGGTAATTGGCTTGAGCTTGAGCGGATCCAATAGAAAAAATAGCTGAATAGAAAACAACAGTTTGCAAAAATTGAATGATCTTCATACGAGTCCCAATGCTCCTAGAATGGCGCCAAGCCCAATTAAATATAAAGGATGCCAGCGAGTTAAAACGGTGATTCCAATAGTCAATAGCGTCAGCATATAGGCTGCGTAGCTATGATTGATCTGCAAAGCAATTTGCCATGCCGAAGAAAGTACTAGGCCAATTGCAAGAGCTGCCGCTGCATATTGTATGGATTTCTTTTTATGTTCATTGCTCATACCCAAAATAAGGCGCTGTAAAAAGTAAACCAGAATTGAGGATGGCCAGGCAATGGCAGTCGTCGCGATGACTGCCCCAAGTACGCCATACACATGCCATCCAATCAGGGTGACTGTCATGAAGTTAGGTCCCGGTGCAGCTTGCGCAATAGCGAAATAATCGGCAAAAGTTTGCAGGTCAATCCAGTGTTCTTGATAAACGGATAGCTGAAGTAAGCTTGGGAGTAAGGCATTTACTCCGCCAAAGGCAATGAGCGAGAATGCAGAGAATTTTAAAAATAAACTCAGCAAAATATTCATAGCTTGCGAGCTTTCTTTTGGGCCAAGATCCAGGCAAGCGGAGATGCGATAAGGACTACCCATCCAAGACCGAGATGAAAGTAGCTTGCAGCGAGGACGGTTACCACCACTACTAAGAGCATTACCGGAAAACGGAACTCATCACGTAACATCTTGATTCCTGTGGAGGCGATTAAGCCAACACCAACAGCAGAGATCCCGCGGAGAATGCCTTGCACGGACTCTAGTGAGCTGTAGTGCGTATACAGAAGGGCTAACAATATGACAATGCAGATGGGTCCCAGCGTTAAGCCAAGGACGGCTGCTAGTGCACCCCTGGCACCAGCAAATCGGGAACCAATGCAAACTGCAAGATTAACAATATTGGGACCAGGAACAATTTGGCATATTCCAAGAATGGCGCTAAATTCCTCGGAGCTCAATACCTTCTCTTTTTCAACTAGGGTGCGTCGCGCCCAGGGAAGCACACCACCAAAACCGGACATGCCGATTTTGCTAAAGCTAATAAACAATTCTCTTGGTGTGAGTGTCTTCAAGATGCTTAAGGCTTAAATGGGTGGGGTACTGGTTTTTGATCAAGCCATGCTTCGAGGGTTTGAGTGATACCTTGTGAGAAGGTTTCAAAAATTGGCTCTGCAATAAAGCCAAGGTGTGGGGTTGCCAATAGATTGGGAGTGTTACGTAATGGATCGTTGGCTGGTAGTGGCTCAAGATCAAATACGTCCACCGCAGCTTGACCAGGACAGCCGTTTTTGAGGGCAACGCATAAGTCAGGCATGTCAATCAGTGCGGATCGTGAGGTATTGACCAGAATCGAGTCTGAGCGCATTAAGGCTAATTGATCTGCGCTAATAATGCCTTTGGTTCCAGGGCCAGCAACCAGGTGCATTGTGACTACTTTTGACGTGCTAAGTAATTCATCGAGGCTAACGGATTTTGCATGTTCGGCTGCCGCGCGTTCTGGCGTCATACGGGGGCTCCAAGTCACAATTTCCATACCAAACGCGTGACCGACTCTTGCCACGCGACTACCAATCGCCCCCAATCCCATGATGCCAAGTCGCTGACCTGAAAGCATGGGCAGGAGTGAAAGCTGGTCACGCCATCCGCCTGTAGCAATTAATTTGTTTTCTTCAATCAGACGCTTGGATGCGCCCAAAATTAAAGCCCAAGTTAATTCTGCGGTTGTCTCTTTAGAGGGGCCGCCGGGAGTACATGCCATTGGAATATTTCGGGACGTCAGGGCAGACGCTTCTAGAGTGCCGTTACGCTCACCCGTGAACATGAGAAATTTGAGCTTTGGTAGTCTCGCAATCATCGCCTCATTAAACGGCGAACGATCGCGAACGATGGCAATCGCATCGGCATCCTTTACTGCCTCGTACAGAGCCTCATCACGTAATGGTTCGTGATGAATAGTCAGGTTTGCGCGTTGTTCAAGCTTATCCCATCGAGAAAATCGACGCAGGGCATTTTCATAATCGCCTAGGATGACGATATTTGGTAGCGGAGTCATGATTAATTATTTCTTCTATTGGTAAGTTTAGTCTGGAGTGCAAAGACTCAAAATTTGCTTGAGATCAGTGGCATTGCCAAGATTCCATAAAGCGGCAATGAGTTGACGGGTTTTTTCTGCGCCAATCACTGGCTCAGCCAAGCTTGTGAATTTCTGTTCTAAATTGGCATCGCTCATTGGGTTCTCAACAGATCCAATGGCATTCTTAACGAAGATATGAACTTCTTTTCCGTCCTTCAGAATTGCTTTCACATCAACTGAGGCTTCGCTAATTGAAGTGTCAGTAGTGGCATTCACTTTGGCGCGTAAGGCAACAACATCTGGGCGGTTGACAATATCGTCTGCATATTCACCTTCTCCTGCCTGACCGAAGATAAGTCCAACTGCGCAACCATGGTAGACGCTGAATTTTCCTTCTAGTCCATCCTTAGGTGTTTTCTTGCCAGTCAATTCCAGAACAAGTGGGTGTACACGTAATTCAATGCGCTCAACTTCTTCAGCTTTAACTCCCTGCGCCTTGAGTTGTGCACAAGCATCAATCGCGGGGTGAATCACGATGCCGCATGCAAATGGTTTGTAGGTATTTAATGAAATTTCGAATGACTTTCCTAGAGCGCGATCAATTTCTGACCAATCACATTTAGTGGAAACAGTTTGCATATATCCGCGGCCGGCTTCTAAGGCTTTGGGGCTGGCGGTAAATCCATGTTTAGCTAGCAGCGCTGAAAGTTGACCTGCTCGAGCTGCTCCTCCTGGATGAAATGGCTTTGTCATCGTACCGAATTGCTCACGCATTCCAACTGGTTGGGAAGCGGCAATACCCAAAGCCATCGTGGTTTTCTGAAGATCAAGGCCCATGAGGCGTGAACAAGCTGCAGCGGATCCAAGCATTCCGGTAGATCCCGTAATATGCCAACCGCGATGGTAGTGATCTGGGTACATGGCATTACCAACGCGGCAAGCAACATCAATTCCGAGTACGAGAGAGTCAATGATTTGTCTGCCATTGACATTAGTGTGCTCTCCCAATGCAAGAATGGCTGATGCAACTGGCCCAGCAGGATGAATTACAGTCTTGAGGTGGGTGTCATCAAAGTCAAACGTGTGTGAACTAATCCCATTGATTAATGCGGCGCCACCCATATCAACTCGATCCTTGCGACCAAGAATGCTTGCTTGGGGCGCTGGTTGGAATTCTCGGATAGCGGCTAAAGAGGATTCAACGCTTTCATGATTTGCCGCACCAATTGCGCAACCAAGCCAATTGAGAAATGTACGATGCGCTTCGTGATCCACTTCGGGAGTCCAGCCTTGGCTTGGGTGTGTGGTAACAAATTCGGCCAGTATTTTAGTAACCGGTGGCGCATTAAGGTCTGCTGCAGCTTGAATTGTTTGGGACATATATTTTCCTGTTTCTCGTAAGTTTGAATGTATTAGATGGGTTTAATTTAAGTTATTCCAGTTCGATATTGCGCTCTTTGGCAACCTTAGCCCAGCGAGCAATATCTTCTTTAATGTAGACAGTAAATTGTTGTGGTGACATTGGCATCAAGGTCATAGCCTCGCTTGTCATTTTTTCTGAGAAATCAGGTAGCGCCAATACTTTATTGAGTTCCGCATTCAGTTTTTGGACAATCGGAGTCGGCAGGTTCGCAGGACCAACTACGCCATACCACTGTTGACCGTCAAAGCCGTTATAGCCCAGTTCTTTAAAGGTAGGAATGTTAGGGGCAGCAGAATTGCGCTTAGAGCCCGTAATGGCCAATCCACGAACGCGATTGGTGTGGAGGTAGGGAACTGCTGCAAAGAGGGTGGGGAGCATAGCCTGCGTTTGGCCTGCTAACAAGTCAGTGTATGCTGGGCCTACTCCACGATATGGCACGTGGACCATGGATATACCGGCTGCTAATTTCAGCTGCTCCATCCCCAAGTGGGTTAAGGTGCCAGGCCCCGCAGAACCATAACTTAACTTGTCTGGATTCTTCTTCGCATATTCAATAAATTCTTTGAAGTTTTTGATTGGAAGATCTGGATTGATGATGAGCGCATTTGGGGTGGCGCCAATCATTCCAATCGGGGTAAAGTCTTTGATCGCATCATAGGGTAGTTTTCGGACTGCTGGGTTGGTGCCATGAGTACCAACATAAGCAACCATGAGGGTGTAGCCGTCGGGAATTGCTTTCGCAACAGATTGCGAGGCAATGGCGCCACCACCACCGCCCATGTTCTCAATAATTACGGGTTGTCCAAGTGAGTGAGATAGTTTTTCCGCAACTGCGCGAGCAATATTATCAAGGCCACCGCCGGCTGCTACTGGTGCAATTAGCTTAATAGGCCTGTTGGGATAGTTAGTAGCATTCTGTGCTTGAGCATTAAAGCAAGTCACAAAACTAATGGCAACAAAAATACCGGGGAAAAATAAAGTCAGCAGCCGCTGACTAGGGTTATTAAGCATGTCTCAGATCCAGGTTATTATTTTTATGTTGTGCTACCCATAAATTCTACTATTTATGGCAAATTTTTTTTGATAAAGGACTATCGATGATTCTCGAGCACTGCGATATAGAGGTAGACCCAACTAAGGGTGCTGAGTTTGAGGAGGCTATTTTGCGTGGCGTCAATACGGTTATCGCAAAGGCCAAGGGTTTCCGAGGTTTTAAGGTTAACCGCAGCATTGAAAGCCCGGCAAGATATTTATTGCTACTTTACTGGGATACCCTTGAGAACCATACGGTGGACTTCCGGGGATCTGATGCTTTCGCTGAGTGGCGAGCAATTGTTGGCCCATTTTTTGTAAAGCCACCTTTTGTTGAGCACATGACTTTGGTAGGCAAGTCGGTCTAATACTCTTAGTTTTTATGCAGTTTGTTTTTTTCGGATGGAGCGCTCTAGTGGTATGGAGTCTAGATTAGGCTCTAGCGCTTCCCGTTCATCAAAGACGAAGCAGCTGCCGGTGTAGTGCGCAGAGCCAACCTCTTCAAAGTATTTGAGGATGCCACCTTCAAGTTGATAGCTATGTTGCATGCCAATCTCACGCATATAGAGACCAGATTTTTCACAGCGAATTCCGCCAGTGCAAAAGCTCACTAAAGTTTTATCAGCTAACTCATCCTTGTGCGCAGTGATTGCCGCGGGAAATTCGGTAAATTTCTCAATATTAAAATGCAAGGCATTTTCGAAAGTACCATACTCGACTTCGAATGCATTCCGTGTATCTACCATGACTACAGGGCGCCCTAAGTCATCCGTTCCACGATCCAGCCACTCCTGTAATTTTTTTGGCGTAATGAAATTAGCGCGACCCTCTTCTGGACGAATCGCCGGGTGATTCATGCGAATAATTTCATTCTTAATTTTGACCAGCATCTTTTTAAAGGGCTGTGTTTCAGACCAGCTATCTTTGCCCTGAATGGGTGCAAAGCGGGAGTCCTGGCGCAACCAATCTAAAAAGCCACGCAATTCAGAATCGCTCCCTGCCAGGAACATGTTGATGCCTTCGCCAGTGAGGAGAATGGTTCCCTTTAGATGACGTGAATTGCACTCATCCAATATCTTGGCGCGCAGCTCAGTCAAATTGTCTAGGCTGACAAATAAATAGGCGGCTATGTTCAAAATCGGTTTCATGTTTAATCTCATCAGGCTCTGCCATCTATTATCGAACAAGCTGTGGAGATGGGTGGTAATCTTGTGGTCTTAATCGAGGGAGATGATGTGATGCCGATTTTCTTGAAAATAACTAAAAAAACGCTGTTATTAAGCCTGTTCTTGATGTTCTCTAGCTTTATTGCTAGCGCTCAAACTGCGGGAGTGGGCACCTGGCCTACTCAAAAGCCCATTCGCCTGATTGCCGTCTTTCCGCCCGGTGGATCCGTGGATCAAGTGGCGCGCACTATTGCCCCCGCTTTGCAAGCCGAATTAAAGCAAAACGTCATTGTTGAAAATGTGGGGGGCGCATCGGGGGTTATTGGAACCGCGGCAATGACTAGATCAGACCCTGACGGCTATACCTTTGCTGTGGTTTTTGATACTCATGGCGTAAACCCAAGTCTGAAAGATAAGCTCCCCTACGACACTATTAAGGATATCGCGCCAGTAACCTTAATTGGTACATCTCCGATGGTGTTGGTTGCGAGTAAAAGTTCTGGGATTACGAGTTTTAAGCAGCTTGTAGATCAATCTAAGACTGGTAAGCAATTTAGCTACGGTTCCATTGGTATCGGTAGTTTGGGGCATTTAGCCATGGCGCGTTTAGCCAAACAAGCAGGCTTTGATTGGAATCACATTCCTTATCGTGGTGGAGGCCCCCTGATGCAGGATGTACTGGGTGGTCAAGTGCAATTGGCGATTGGCTCAGAATTTTTGGTCAAGCCACACATTGATAGTGGTGGCGTGATTCCTCTGGTAATCACTACGGCTAAAAGATCGCCTCAGTTACCAAACGTGCCAACCATTTCTGAAAGTGGTTTCCCTGGCTTTAACGCGCCGGCGTGGTGGGCGATATTGGCACCAGGCAAAACACCGCCAGCCATTGTGAATGCCATGAATCAAGCGGTCACAAAGGCCCTTAAGACGCCCGCCGTTGCATCTAAATTAAAGGCGCAAGGTATTGAAATCGTTGCCGGAAATCCGGAGACTTTGCGTGACTTTATTGGCAAGCAAATTGCGGTATGGGGCAAGTTTGTAATTGAAAACAATATTAAAGAAACACAATAAGGAATTGATATGAGTGAGCGTTTAGTTCCTTATCAGCCAATGGACTTGGCTGAGCCCGCTGAATTAGTAGCTGCTATTCGCAAGAGACGCGGCGGCCAGTTCATCAATTTAGACCGCATGCTTTTGCATAGCACCCCGATTGCCGAGGGTTGGAATCATTTCATTGGCGAGATACGTAACAACCTTTCGCTAGATCCGAAGCTACGTGAACTTGCGATGTGTGGTGTAGCCGTACTCAACGGTGCGGAATATGAGTTCTTTCATCACGCACCTCCATTTATTAAAGCGGGTGGTACGGAGGAGCAAGTGCAGGCATTGCGTTTAATTGGCCAACCGAGCTTCCCAAGCAAACTATTTTCCGCTGTTGAAAACGATGCGGTGGAACTCACGTTTCAGATGACCCGCAATATACAGGTTGATAGTGCCTTGATGAAGCGCTTGCAAGTAACTTTGGGTAACACCGATACTGTAGAGCTTGTGACTGTAGTGGCAGCTTACAACATGGTCTCTCGTTTTTTAATTGCTTTAGATGTCAATCCAGAGGAGCATCCTCCTGAATAAGTCATGATGCAGGATGCTTCTATTCATTGGGAAGAGGGTGGTCAGGCTTGTTCAGCGGTTTGGCATTCAGAAAATAGCATAGCAACGCATAAAAAGGTAGTCACTGCGGATGACACCTTAACTGCAGATGATGCCTATCATTTAGCATGTGCGGGTACGGCAATCCTCTGGAAGGGGGATTTCCAAAATGCCCGCCAACTATTACAGGCTTTAGTTCGTAGGATTGATCGACCTTCAAAAAAATCTAAGCGTGCCAGTAAAAGGGTTGATAAATCAGGTGAGCTTGCCACCCAGAAAGCGGCTGTAGATATTTTTAATCAGCACCGTTTGATTCAGTCTCAACGCGCTCGAATACTGGGTATGCTGCTAATCCAATGTAACTCTGATCACACTATCCCCTTGCGTCGTGCGCCAGATATTTCGAAAGCTTGTCTAGAGGCATATGGCCCCGTTTCCCAATCCTATGTAGTTTCTTTGCGTGAACTCTTGGGCATAGTGAGTGCTCATGAATGGCGTAAGAATGGATTGCCTATTCTGGCCGATGAAAATGGTGAGCCCATTTTCGTTCACCCCCATTACGGGGTTTTCTCACCTGTTCGTGGGGAATATATTGAGTTGGTTTGTAGTGCGCCATTACCCCAGGCTTTAGATTCTGAGTCTACTGCCTTTGATATTGGTGTTGGCACTGGGGTGCTCTCTATTATTTTGGCAAAACGTGATGTTCAACATATTGTCGCTACCGATCAAGATGATCGAGCGCTTACTTGCGCTAAAGAAAACATCACACTCTTGAATCTAGGTTCGCAAATCGAGATTGTCAAAGCTAATTTATTTCCGCCAGGCAGGGCTTCATTGATCGTATGCAATCCACCTTGGGTTCCCGCAAGACCTAGTTCTACCTTGGAGCATGCGGTTTACGATCCAGAGAGTCAAATGCTGAAAGGATTTTTAGCTGGATTAAAAGATCATTTATCCCCCAAGGGTGAAGCCTGGTTGATTCTTTCTGATCTTGCTGAATATCTTGGCCTCAGAACTCGACAAGAATTACTCTCCTGGATTGAAGATGCGGGCTTAGTGGTTCTTGGCCGCATCGATACAAAGCCCAAGCATCCAAAAATTGAAGATGAAGCAGACTTACTGCACTTCGCAAGAGCGTCTGAGATTACGTCGCTATGGCGCCTACAAATTAATCAGTAAAAACAGATTCGTTGTAAGAATTTTTCAATACCCTTAGTCCTTGCCGCCCCTTTATTCAAAGGGTTGTTTATGCACACAACATCTCATAAAATAAATGAGAATCATTGTTATTTACCATAATTAAGTTGTAGTGTGTAAGGGCTGGGATAGTTGAAGAGCACAAGATTGATCGTTAATAAATATGGCCTAATCACCATTTTGGTTGCTGGGTTGCATCTGACAGTTCTTCTTTGGGTTGGCCTTGTCCAAAGGCTCTCTAAAGGGGCGCCATTGGCAGATGTAATGACCCTAAGCTTAAGAGACCCATCCCCCGTTCAAATCGCATCTAGAACTCTAAGAAAAACTCAGAACGCCGATTCCAGTAAAAGGGATTTAGTAGCGCCGATTGCATTGGGCTCAGGCATCAATGAGGCTACCGCATCACTCTCGGCGACTCCAACACTTCATGATCGGAGTGCGTACTTTAATCCAAGACCACCTTACCCGATGTTGAGTAGGCGTATGGGCGAGCAGGGCGCTGTCGATCTTAAGCTGTGCATTAATAAGCGAGGCCTTGTTGAGGCCATTCATTTAGCAAAAAGTTCGGGCTATCAAAAATTAGATCAGTCTGCTATGGAGACTGTAAAAACATGGAGATTTGCTGCGCTAGATACGGGGACGGAAACTTCCTTTAATTGCTACCACCTCCCAATTCACTTTATATTGCAGGCTTGAAATGAAGCTAGACATTAGAAGGGTAAATCTACAGGCTTGTCCTCTCGATATGGCTTGGGTTAAGGTTATCTCAAGTGCCGCATTATTGGGGCAAGAAAAATCGATTGTCATCCTGCATGATGGTCAGAGATATACCTTGAGCATCACCAAGCTAAGGAAGTTAATTCTGACAAAATAAAATTGTATTCATTTTTTAGCCAGCAAAAGCATCTTGATGTGCGAATAGCCAGCGATTTTTTTTCATCTCTGGAGATTGCATATGAAGCAGCAAAAATTGGCTTGGGCCTCAAGCATGGCATTGGCATGTGGATGGTCTTTTGCCATGGGTATAGAAGCCCGAGAAATAGATTTACCAAGGATTGATATTGTGGGTCAGGAGGAGAATGCGCGCTCTAAAATTCCTGGAACAGTTGATGTCATCAACCAAAAGCAGTTAGAGATACTGCAACCCTTATCGCTCCAGGATGCTTTAAAGACTGTTCCTGGAGTGAATATACGTGGCGATGAAGGGGGTCTTGGGTCTATTCCCAATATCGGTATTCGTGGATTAAACCCAAGTCGCAGTCAAAAAGCCCTGCTTTTGGAGGATGGTGCACCGATTCATCCAAGTTTGTTTATCTCTAATGCTTCCTATTACAGCCCACCTGTAGATCGGATGAGTGGAATTGAGGTCTTAAAAGGGGCTTCTGGTTTGCAGTATGGACCATCCAATATTGGTGGAGTAGTCAACTACCTCACAAAAACACCAGAGCATGGCTTTAAGGTTTCTGGCAAAGCAGGGAACTATGGGTATCAGTTGGCGCAAATTGAGGCCGGAGGAAAATCAGAGTCGAATGGTGCTGTCGCTGGGCTCAATATCATTAAATCAGAGTCCAACGGGTATCAAGACAATGGATACAAGATGTACGATATTTTATTTAAAGGCGGCATTAGTATCGAACCCAATCAGTGGCTTAGCGTTAAATATACTCACTATGACAATAATATTAATACCTCATATGTAGGATTAAGGCCAAACCAGTACAACAATAAAATATCCTCCAATCCAGCTCCCAATGACAACTTCGTCACCCAAAGAAATGCCGTTGATCTTAATCACGCTTGGGAATTAAGCCCCGAAACCAAGCTGAATACTTTGGTTTATTGGAGTAGGTTGGGACGAGATTATTGGCGCCAAAGTATTGCCACGCGTACCGCTGATAAAACATCCTTTAATTCATGTGACGGCAGTAAAGCTTGTATGTTTGGCCGTAACCGCGAATTTCAAATGCTTGGGATTGATACTCGTATCTCGCATGCCTATAGCGCCATGGGAATGAATAATATATTCGAGTCAGGGATACGTCTGCATACGGAATCGCAATCAAATCAAATGGTGGCATCTACAAGTTATGCGAAATCGGGCAGAGTGACCGGACACGAGGAAAATAAGGCCAATTCACTAGCGATCTATGCCCAAAATCGTTTTTCAATCACCAATAATATTGCCCTTATCCCAGGCCTCCGTATTGAAAGCTATAACCAGTCTCGCAATAACGTTCTTAATCAAACATCAGGAAGTGCCAAAAATTTAGAAACGGTCCCGCAGCTTGGAGCGACCTGGCAACTGACTCCGGAGCTGCAGATGTATTCAAGTGTGTACAAAGGCTTTGCGCCTGCACAGCTAGCTACAGCAATCAATGAAAAGGGGGTTGATCAACAATTGGATCCAGAGCGCTCTACTAATTTTGAGTTTGGATTGAGAGGTCAAAATTCTAGATTAACCTATGATGCAGCAGTTTTTAGTATGGACTTCAGCAATCAAATTGTGAATCAAAGTCTTGCTGCTGGAATTTCTAAGGCTAATGGCGGTAAGAGTCTGCATCAAGGAATGGAATTAGCTTTGGGTTATAGGCTGCGAGCAGGGTGGAGTGTCAATGGAAATATGACCTACATTCCGGTGGCAAAATTTGTGGGTAATTCTTCTATGGGGCGAGATGGTAACCGTATTCCATATACGCCAGACCTTATCTCTAATCTTGGGGTGAATTATGAAAAAAATGGATTCAATTCTCTAATAAGCTTAAATTACTTATCAGCTCAATTTTCTGATTCTGCTAACTCCATTCCCGCAAATGCAATTGGTACTACAGGGGAAGTACCTTCAGCTACAACTGTGAATTGGTCTGCAAATTATATAATTAATAAGAGTTTGAAGGTTTTTGGAGTAGTCAATAATGTTTTTAATAGGCGCTACATCTCCAGTAGAAGTCCTGATGGTATCTTTGCTGGCGCACCATTAAATTTTCAAGCTGGCATGAGTTACCAATTCTATTAATTTGAGAATATAAGACCCAGGACAATTGGTTATTTAGCAAATAACTGACTTGGGTCTTCAAATGCTTTGAACTCCAAAGCATTACCAGCGGGATCGAGGAAGAACATTGTCGCCTGCTCCCCCACTTTTCCTTTAAAGCGAATCTGCGGTTCTATGATGAATTTGATGGCACTCTTGCGCAATCGATCTGCTAATGCATGCCAATCTGCCATCGTCAGCACAACACCAAAATGTTTTACAGGAACTTGATGCCCGTCAACCTCATTTGAGGCTGCATGGCCGCATTCTTGAGGTGCGAGATGGGCAACCAATTGGTGTCCAAAGAAGTCAAAGTCAATCCATTCATCAGAGCTGCGACCCTCAGCGCAACCTAAGGTGCTGCCGTAAAAAGTGCGGGCTGCCTCTAAGTTATCTACAGGAAATGCAAGATGAAAAGGTTGGATAGTTGACATGGTGGCCCCTAGCAATGATGTGGATCTGAGCTTAGCACGCTTAAATGTGTGCAATAGCAAAGTTTAGTATATTGAGACCATAAAAATAAAGCTGTTTAACGGAGACAAAAATGATTATGTTTCAATTCAGTAAATTGTGCCGCTCTGTTGTCCGAGGCGCCCTTATTCTTGGTTTTTCTACAGTTGTGCATGCCGCCTACCCAGATAGGCCAATTAAGCTCATCGTTCCCTATCCTCCTGGCGGAGCAACTGATGTGATTGGGCGCATTCTCGCCAAGAATCTTGGTGAATCTCTGGGGCAGCAAGTGTTGGTTGAAAATCGTGGTGGGGCTGGCGGCAATATCGGCGCAGAAACTGTAGCTAAGGCAAATCCAGATGGCTATACCTTATTGATGGGTGCGGTGACTTCGCATTCAACGATGGCAACCCTTGAAAAAGGCAAGTTACGGTATGACCTTTTAAAAGATTTCACCCCAGTCATGATTGTTGGCTCGGTACCTTTGGTGGTAGTTGTCAATCCTAATGTGCCGGTAAGAACTCTCAAGGGTTTAATTGACTACGCAAAAGCAAATCCAGATAAGTTAAATTACGCCTCTTCGGGCGCGGGTGCGCCACAAAGAATGGGCGCAGAAATTTTCCAAAAAGAAGCAGGTATCAAAATCACGCATGTGCCATATAAGGGTAGTGGCCCGGCTATGACCGATTTGGTCGCAGGTCAGGTCAATATGATGGTCGAAACCGTTCCCGCTGCATTGCCATTTATTGCTGCCGGACAATTGCGTCCATTGGCGGTGACGACGGCAAAGCGTATTTCAATGTTGCCTGATGTTCCCACTGCTGCTGAGTCTGGTATGCCAGCTCTGGAGGTGAGCTCCACCTTTGGTGTACTTGCTCCGGTAGGGACGCCGACACAGATCATTGACCAGTTAAATAGCGCTATCGCTAAACTGCTAATAAACCCAGAGGTTAAAGAAGCATTTTTAAAGCAGGGCGTCTATGCGGCTATGCCAACAAAACCTAAGCAGTCTGCAGAATTGTTGGCTGCGGAAGTGAAGCGCTGGGAAAAGGTTATCAAAGAGGCCGATATTAAGGCTGAGTGACTATTATTTATCTTTTAAGTTAAAGAATCATTTATGACAAGCAATACGAATAAAGAGAAAAAGCAGCCTACTGAAAGTGGCTTGCGCAAGGGCTTAACCAGTTATGGTGACAAAGGATTCTCTTTGTTTTTGCGCAAAGCATTTATTAAAGGCGCAGGCTACACCAATAGCGCATTAGACCGTCCTGTGATCGGCATTATTAATACTGGTAGCGCCTTCAATCCTTGCCATGGCAACATGCCGCAACTGATTGAGGCGGTAAAGCGTGGTGTGATGCTAGCTGGTGGATTGCCGATGGACTTTCCAACAATCTCTATTCACGAGAGTTTTGCTGCTCCGACCAGTATGTATTTGCGCAATTTAATGTCGATGGATACTGAGGAGATGTTGCGTGCTCAACCGATGGATGCAGTGGTCATGATTGGTGGTTGCGATAAAACAGTCCCTGCACAAATGATGGGTGCTGCTTCTGCGGGTCTACCAGCAATTCAGTTAATCACAGGTTCAATGCTGACTGGTTCACACCGTAGTGAGCGGGTGGGTGCTTGTACGGATTGTCGTCGTTACTGGGGCAAGTTCCGTGCCGGCGAAATTGATAAAATTGAAAAAGATGAAGTGAATGATCAACTGGTAGCTAGTGTGGGTACCTGTTCGGTGATGGGAACTGCTAGTACGATGGCTTGCATCTCTGAAGCATTGGGAATGACGGTGCCTGGCGGCGCTACTCCGCCAGCGGTAACGGCCGATCGGATTCGGATTGCGGAAGAGACGGGTACACGTGCTGTGCAGATGGCCATAGATGGTTTAACAATTGACAAGGTATTAACAGCAGACGCTTTTGAAAACGCGATGCGTGTTTTATTGGCGATTGGTGGATCAACTAACGGTATTGTGCATTTGGCTGCTATCGCAGGCCGCATGGGCTTAGAGATTGATTTGGAAGCTCTCGATCAGATGGGTGATGAGACTCCAGTTCTTGTAGATCTCAAGCCCTCTGGTGATCATTATATGGAGAACTTTCATGATGCTGGTGGTATGACAACGCTGCTGCGTGAACTCAAGCCCCTGCTAAAACTTGATGCGATGACAGTAACGGGTCGCACTCTGGGTGAAGAGATCGATGCAGCGCCACCAAGCTTTAAGCAAGATGTGGTGCGTAAATTGGATAATCCTATTTACCCCCGCGGTAGTATTGCAGTTCTGCATGGCAACTTGGCTCCTGGTGGCGCCATCATCAAGCAATCCGCCGCTAATGAAACACTGATGGAGCATGAAGGTCGAGCGATTGTTTTTGAAAACAGTGAAGATCTAGCTAATCGCATTGATAGCCCGGACTTGGATGTGACTGCGGACGATATTTTGGTTCTTAAAAATATTGGACCTAAGGGTGCGCCTGGCATGCCTGAGGCGGGATATATTCCGATTCCAATGAAGCTTGCTCGCGCTGGCGTGAAAGATATTGTGCGGATTTCTGATGGGCGGATGAGTGGTACGGCGTTTGGAACGATTGTGTTACATGTGACGCCAGAAGCCGCAGTAGGCGGCCCCTTGGCGCATGTGAAGAATGGTGATCGCATTCGTTTGAGTGTAAAAAATCGTGAGATTAGTTTATTGATCTCAGGGGAAGAGTTGGCTAAGCGCGCCAAAGAGAATCCAGTAATAGAGCCGACTGCAGAGCGTGGCTACCTAAAATTATTCTTAGATACGGTCACACAAGCAGATAAGGGTGTCGACTTTGATTTCTTGAGAGCAGTGAAGATGGTTGGTAAAACACCAAAGCGTTAATTTATTTAGGGTAGTGTTGACGATCTGAGTCTAAACATAAAGAGATTTAGCTTAAATTGGCTGTTTTTCCAAGGTTTAGGCTTGCTGTGCATTTGAAATATTTTAGGTATAGAATCACGCCATGCGATCCCGATACAGATCTCTCGTGATTCTTTTATGCCTCCTCTTGATTACATTCAGGGCGGCGGCAGGTAGTGTTTTTATTGAGGCTGCTATTGAGCGCGCTCAAATGCAGCAAACTTTATTCTCTGAATATGCGTCTGATCCGGGTCGTCTCAATAAAGAAACTTCCGATGGTCAGCAACAATCCCACTCATTATTTCTCATGAGTCATGTCACAGCAAATATCAGTGACACCAATATTATTGTTTCGTTTCAACCATCAGAGCTTGTTCTCTTCAATTGCCTTGGCGATATTCTTACTACGCAAAATTTTCCAGACTCTGCTTTTAAACCCCCAAAAGTTAGCGCCTAATTTCTTAGGTTTGGTGTCAGTCTTGATTGACTGACCCCTTTGTTATTTTGGCCAGATATTCATGGTCTCTATGGGGAATTTCCATTATGTATTCGCTTAAAAAGCTACTGCCTTTGGCATGCGCAGTATTACTCATTTCTGCATGTAGCAGTGGGGTTAAATTAGATGATGCAAATAACATAGCATCTATTAATGCGGGTGGATCAATGTCTTACGATCCCACTAGCGACCCTAAGTCTAGCGTCTTTGGCAAACGTTCTATCTTCTTTGAATTCGATAGTTATACGGTTGATCCAACGTACGCTTCTACCATTGCCGCTCATGCGACTTATTTGAAAACCTTTCATGCGAAAAAGGCCGACATCATTATTCAGGGCAACACAGACGATCGCGGTACGGCTGAATACAACTTGGCGTTAGGGCAGAAAAGATCCGAGTCGGTCAAAAGGGCTTTGCTGGCACAAGGGGTCAATGAATCCCAAATAGAGGCCGTCAGTTTTGGCAAGGAAAAACCGTTGAATCCAGCGCAAACGGAGGCTGCCTTCAAGGAGAACCGTCGCGCTGACATTGTTTATCGCTAGTCCCCTTAACCTCTCCACTTTCATTTTGTGTGGAGAGGCTTTTATTCACAAAGAACTTATTAATTTCTGAGGTTCATATGAAAAATATCTATCGTGGTGTTGCAATGGTTGCAATTTTGCTATCAGGATGCGCATCAAATACATCGCTAACCAAGAAGCCTAATAGCGATATCTCAATTGCTAAGGTAAATGAGGTGCAGAAAAAGATTGCCTCTTGTGTGGCTGAGGTAAATCAGTCGGATGATGCGAAGTATGTTGATGAGCATATCCTGGTACTCACAGAGAAGAGCGCTAATGCAAAAGAGCTATTTAACTCAAGCGACAAAATCGCATCAGATCAAGCAGTCGTTTTAATGAGATTTAAAGAGTCCACCTTAAAGTGCCGCACTATCGCCAACGAATTACCTTCCCCAGCATTAGTCGCTGTCTATACCAATTTTTATACGAATATCGATGCGGTTTACAAAGATCTGATTGATAAGCGAATCACCATTGGTGTAGCCAATCAGGAGAGGTCAATGCGCATCCAGTACGCAAAAGAGAGATGGGTGCAGATTCTGAAGACTGAAAAAGGAGGCTCTTAGGATGATGGAATCACAATACTACTTTGCCTGTAGAGCCTGTGGGTATGAGTGCATTAGCGGAATCGGCATTGAAAGAGGCCCTCATTTTTACAGGGCTGCGATGGTATGTAATCACTGTGATGAGGTTGATACGTTTGCCATGCCTAATCCAGGCTCTATGGTTGATTTGCCTGCTGGCACAGCAGTTTGCAAAACCTGTGGTTCTGCCGAGCACTTGACTGTCTGGGATGGGCTAACGTGCCCTCATTGCAAACAGAAGATGAAAGCAATTGGTACAAATACAAAAACAAAGCGTCCTTTTAAGTTTTGGTAATTTTGTTCGAACTATTGGAATCTGACTCCCAGGCCGGGAGTCTTTTTAGTAAATTTATGTATAAATTAATCATATTTTGTATCCCTGTTATGGCTTTATTTTCTTGCAATGTATTTTCTGCAAAAGCTAATGGAGGTTCATTTAATTCTCAAATTGCATATGTTGTCGATGTTGATTCGGGTAAGGTATTAGTAGATAGAAATGCAGATGCAGTTTCGTCCATAGCATCGATTTCTAAATTAATGGCCTCAATTATTGTCTTGGAATCTGGGCAGAGTCTGGCTGAACAAGTGGTGATTGAAAAGGATGATGTTGCTAGGCAATCAACGGCGCATTGGAAATTAAATGTTGGAACGGAGATTACTAGAAAGAGAACTTTGCGAATCGGTTTAATGTCTTCAGAAAATAGAGCTATCAATGCACTAGCCAGAACCTACCCGGGTGGCAGAGAAGCTTTTGTAGAAGCCATGAATTTCAAGGCGAGTTCTCTTGGAATGATTCACACTCATTTTGTTGAGCCAACTGGACTTTCGCCTGAAAATGTTTCAACTGCGCGCGACTTGGTTATCTTGCTTCAAGAGTCAATGAAATTTCCTTTGATTCAAGAGTTCTCCACTACAGAAAAATTTGATGTTGTGGATGGAGTGCATGCCCCGCAACCATTTGTAAACACAAACCCGATTGTTCGTAATGAGCTAATGGATGTTTTGGTTCAAAAAACTGGCTTCATCACTGCTGCTGGACGCTGCTTGGTGATGGAGGCAAAGATTGGAGGGAGAAATATCGCCATGGTATTTCTAGGATCAAAAGGAAAGAACGCTCGTTTTAGAGATGCTCTTTTAACCAAGCGAGCATTTGAAAACGTAAACTGATTAATCCAAAGAAAAACGCCACCTAAACAGGTGGCGTTTGACTATTGATTAAATCAATTGACTACTAATTGGTGGGTCGGCGCTTACAGTCACCAGCTTGCAAGATGTCATCCGCAAATATGAAGTAGAAAGCAAGTTGGTGGGTAATGTCATGACTTTGGCTGATGCCAAGAAAAAACCATTGGCATTGGTGTCAGATGCAAAACTACAGATGCTCAATTCTTTAAATACCCGCTCAGATGAAATAGATCGCCTTGTCAATGTGATCTGCTTTAACAAATACATGTCAGATCCTTTTTATATGCAGGTGTTTGTGCAAAACAATCAACCCGAGCAATGGCAAACCATGATTGAGTCAATTTATGAGGCAATTGAAAGGCCAGAGCCAAGCTTTGCAAATGCTAAACATATTGCAAGTCATAGGCTTCAGCCCATTCGGGTGCGAACCTCCACCTTAGGTGCGCCACTAGCTAGTTCTGAAAACCCAATGGATCGAATTACTCAACATTTAGGCAATGTGGGGATATAGAGAGCTGTAAATTACATGCCACTTAAAATTAGTGGCATGTAGACAAAATGTCTTTAGACGGCCAAATCGCCTCATTTTGTCTACAAAACAGCCGATATAACCATTTTTCGTCAACAACTTAGCTTATATCGTGAGGATCAAGCAATTGATACTGTGAGGGGTTGTCTGTAAATGCGTTGCAAGCCTTCATTTTTTCCCAAAGATTTGGGAAGTTCGAATAATCAAATCCTGCGGTCCAACGCCATGCACGAGTCATGGATCGAATGAAAGGACTAGGATCATTGTTTTGAGACAGCACTTTTAATGGCAGCAAATAATCCTCACGATAAGCTGTAGGAATAATAATGCGAGAGGCGGAGTGTTGAGTTAAGTAGGCATTCATGGTTAGACGCGCGGTTTGGCCATTGCCATCCATAAATGGGTGCACTTCGGTAACTACAAACATCGCCATCAATGCACGCGCAAATGGGTCTTCCAGTAAAGCGATGCGTTTGAATCCTTCCCGCAAAGTGCCTTTAACAAGCTCGGGTTGAACAAAAATAGTATTTCCTGCTTGGTTAGCTTGCTCTTTCCATTCGCCCGGATTTTTATCTGGGCGACTAGAGAGTATTTGGAGGTTGCATTGCTGAAGCCATACTAAGAAATCATCTTCATCTTTTGGTGGCTTAGAGCGAAAGGGTTGCTCCATGATTGCTTTAAAGGTGCCCAGTACATCATGCGAATCTTCATTTCGTTTTGGAATCATCTTCCCATCGAAAATAATCTCGGAGGCTTCTTCTACGGTGAATGTAGTTCCTTCAATGTAGTTCGAAAAGTACGATTCAAAGAATGCAAAATGAAAGGCGCCTTTACCCGTATTGGCCTGATCTTCGATGATGGGAAAAGGTTTTCTTAATGCAGAAAACAAAGTTTCGAAGATCTCAATGCGATCAGGATCATAAGGTTTACCAGCTGCGCGCGCTAATGCATCAGCTGCCCGTAAAGAGCGGGCTTTACCAGTTTGCATTAAGGCCGAAACAATCGTGTTGAGCGTTTTAAATTGAACCTCTAGACCTAATTGAGGGGCAATCGCTTTAGCGTCATCACGCAGTGCATTAAGTTTATGTTCACCACGAATGGTGCATAACTTACTTAAATAAGATTCAACCCAAGGGCGACCCATAGTGCGAAGATCTGAGCCTTTGCGGCTATAGAGGTTCTCCAGTAACCGCCTAGCCTCCGAGGATATAAAGAGTTTTCCATACGGGATGTCGTTTAGCGAATCTTTGTGCGATTGAACTGCAGTGGGCCCTGGCAAAATATTTAGAGTCAACCCTGGAAACGCTATTTGACGTGCTCTATTGCCAGACACCAAAAATATATTCCCACCATCATCTGGCTTACAAAGGTGAGCAGAGCGGTAAGCTATTACGGAGCCTGGATAAAGATATTCGGTAATTTGCCGCCAATTTGGCCGAATGATTTGCTCGAGTGGGCTATTGAGGTCGCCGGTGTAAATACCGCGATAAATTTGACGCAAACGACCAGACCTAGCCAAGCGGGAAATTCTCTGGGCGTTCGTTTTGTCTTCTCTCGAACTAAAAAGCAAGAGGGGCAGCTGGTCAACAGAAGTGCTCATAGGGCCTTAATTTATCCATTAATGTCAACAACTATGCATATATTATAGTTTAATGTCAACAAAAGTGAGTATAGAATCAAAATAACCCTATTTTTAGGTATATAGATACGGCTATTTCAAAGCCCTTGCATCGCTTACCAGTTGATATATCTGACTGTGCCTGTGAAGGATTTCAAAGAAAAGCCTCAAGGTATTGAGAGCATCAACATCTGCTCTATGTGGACTGCCTTCAAATTGAAGCTTAAAAGAACCCAGGCCTGAGGATAGACCGCCACTGGGTTTTTTGCCCATGGCAAGCATGTGCAGGCTATACCAAGTTTTGACATCGATCCAGCGACGGCCAAAATGGGGAAAGCTGATACCTCGATCTTTAAATTCAGATTTCAGCTCAAGTGAATCACCACCGCCCCAGGTAATGGGATTAACAAAGCAATTCCGCGCACTGATGATTTCCCCAATTTCTTTAGCTGCTTGTTCGTGTGGAACTGCATAGTCAGAAATATCCTGATTGCAAATGCCCGTTAATTGGGTGATGAACTCAAAAATAGGCTCTTTAGGATCTAAGAGCCATTTATACGTAGATAGGGATTGATTGACATAGTCATGATAGTTTCCTACTGCTAAACCTATTTGAACGATCTTTGGATTTACTGTGGAATTATCTTGCGAATTATTGAGCTCTAAATCAAGCGCGAAATAACACTGCTCTTTATCCATGGGACCCCTTCACTATTCATTTAGATGAATGAGCAATGTAGAGGCCGAACCTCAAAGAGTCAAACAAAATAAATCACCATATCCCTATTAATGAATTTACGAGAGAGTAATTCAGTCAAGGGCACCCCAAGGGGGTGGCTTGCGAACCCTTGACGGCCACGACCAAAGAAACGCTCTTTTATGCCCAAGGTGGCGTAATAACACATTGGGCATAAAGACTCATGGCGAGTTAATGAGGCGGGCCAACAAAAACCCCAGAAATATCCAAAGCTCATACCAAGCACCTCAATAATTAATTCATGTAGTGAGGGCTAAATACTCTAACTACTGCTTCATACCATCGCGTCTTCACTAGAGTCGCACCTAGTAGCGTAGCAATGGATAGGTTCATGCTCTATCAATTGGAATGAAGCTAGCCAATTCACGAATGGATAAATACATTGATAGGGGTGGCATATGCCAATTTCAAATACAGACTTGCAAGAGTTAGCTAAGGTTTCCTTGGATGAGTACTTGCGTAATCTACCGGTCGATCAAATTGCGGTGCAAAATTCTTGTGGCGGTCTCCAGAACATCTCGTTTGTTGATGGTCTCAATCGCCTTGGCAATAACCGACGGCGTAATGCTTTCAATAGGCAGTGCCCCTAGAGATTTATAAACATCACGCTCAAAAGCTCTTTTGGATTTCGTGAAGTGGGTTGCACTCCATTCTTTCTCTTTCATAGAGAACCATTCTTCAGCTACAGCCTTGAAGGTGCTGTCACTTTGAGATGCGGCATTGGCTCTATTAAGGCGCCTGGAGATGACTGGATCCTGACCTTTAGTAAGACAGGCTTTGACCTCGTTTAGCTCTAGTCTTGCTTGAGCTAGGCTGTTTTGTGGATACCCGCCTATGGAATAACTTTTTTCTTTACCTTCGATGCGATATTTGATGCGCCAAATAGCAGTTTGGGTCTGGGTGATAAGTAAATAAAGGCCTCGGCCATCTGCAAGCTTGCTACCTGGGGCTGAGCGGTTGATGAAGCTCTTGATCCCTTTATCCGTAAGCTTTCCAGAAATACCCCCAACCATGTTTTTGACCTTGTTCGATTTTGCTCTGATACCCCCAATAATACCCCCAGCGTATTTGGATACAGCAGAATCTAGAAAGACCACAATGGGCGTAGAGCCCTTTATCTACAAAGAAAAACGCCACCCTGGTGGGTGGCGTTGGACTGTTACATACTTCAAAATGGTGGAGTCGGCGGGAATCGAACCCGCGTCCGCAAATCCTCTACAACAAGTTCTACATACTTAGTCATATCATTTAATTTAGCTAGCTAGTCACAGACTGACATGTTCCACGCTGGCGATTCACTAAGTTTTCGAATCATTCCCCGTGACATGAAATGATCTTATCTCTTGTAAATGACCCTGACCTAGCTTTCGCTAGCTGACCCAAGAGAGAATCAGTTCAGGGGCAACCGCAATTAAGCGGCTAGTGCGAAACGTTCGTCGTTTGCAGTTATTACATTCCCATTGATTTACGAGATAACGGGTCCTCGGTATGCCCTTGATGCTTTGTAATCCACGTCGAAACCATGTCGACCCCGGAGTTCATGCATTGGAAGCTCTATTTTAAGGCTCTTAGTCTTAAATTGCTTGATATCTTGCGGATTGCTAACTTAGCCCTACTGCGGGAAGATGATTGCGAGTAATTCTTTTGGATGGCGTACGAGAAAATCTGCACCCCAGGCCTCAGGGGGCTCTTCACAGCCACAATAGCCGTATGCTGCGGCGATGGTCTTCATGCCTGCTGCTTTGCCTGCCATGATGTCTCTAATGTCATCACCAATATATACCGAGCTACTCGGGTCAATATTGGCGGCTCTAGCGGCATGCAAGATGGGCTCAGGATGTGGTTTTGAGTAGGAAGTGGTGTCCCCAGAGACTGTTGATACCGCTCTTTGGCGTAATCCCATCAAGTCAGTGAGGGGGTTGGTAAAGCGTTCGCTCTTGTTGGTGACTATGCCCCAAGGAAGGCTGGCGCTATCCAATTGATCCAATAAATGATCTATACCCTCGAAAAGCACACTATTTACCAGCAAAGCCTTCTCATAGTTCGCAAAAAACTCATCTCGTAATGTAATGAAGTCTGGGTGATCGGTGTCGATTCCAAATGCGCCACCAATCAGTCCACGAGCCCCAGCGGAGGCATGGGGACGTAAGAACTCATATGGCTTTGGAGCAAGATTGCGGGCAATGAGGAGTTGATTTGCCGCCGCTACAAGGTCTGGAGCGGTATCAGCAATGGTGCCATCTAGGTCAAAAAAGATGCCTTTGTATGGACTCACTAACCCGTTGCTCATTTACTGACCGCAATCATGTAATTTACGTCGACATCTTCTCCAAGGCTGTAGACCTGAGTAATAGGGTTGTAGCTCATACCTTTCATGCCAAGCATTTCCAGCCGAGCTTGGCGGGTAAATGCGACTAATTCAGAAGGTTTGATGAATTTAGCGTATTCGTGCGTACCTTTAGGCAGCAATCGCAAAATATATTCAGCGCCAATAATGGCAAATAAGTAGGACTTAGGACTGCGATTGAGGGTGCTAAAAAAGAGCGTACCGCCTGGTTTGCAGAGCTTTGCGCAAGCTCGAACCACGGAGGCGGGGTCTGGGACATGCTCCAGCATCTCCATGCAGGTCACAACGTCATACTGCTCTGGCTCTTCTTCAGCTAGTGCTTCAGCTGAAATAGAGCGGTATTTGAGGGTCGCGCCTACCTCGAGGGCATGCAATTCAGCGACTTTAAGGGCTTTTTCAGACAAATCGATGCCACAGGTATCGGCACCAGACTGGGCAATTGACTCGGCCAGAATCCCGCCACCACAACCGACATCCAAAACTTTCTTGCCCTGGAGATCAACATACGACTTGATCCAATCGAGGCGCAGCGGGTTGATTGCATGCAAAGGTTTGAATTCACTATGGGGATCCCACCAGCGATGGGCTAGGGCGCTAAATTTAGCGATTTCAGATTGATCGACGTTCATATGGATTAAGGCGCAGGAAGCGCGCTGAGATAAATGAATTACGAATATAGCGGAAATAAAAAAGCCCGGCAGAACCGGGCTTTTTTACAAGTAAAAAGAATTACTTAACTGCAGCTGTACCAACAACTTCGATGTCAGTGCGGCGGTTCTTAGCGCGGCCTTCAGCAGTTGCATTGCTCGCAACTGGATTGCTCTTGCCTTTTGATTCTGTGTAAATACGGCTACCGTCAACACCTTTGCTTACTAAGTAAGCTTTAACGGACTGAGCACGACGCTGGCCGAGAGCCATGTTGTAAGCATCAGTACCAACGCTATCAGTGTTACCAACAGCAATAATTACTTCTAATTTGATCTTGTTCAAGTCAGCAGCGATCTTGTCCAAAGTTGCTTTACCTTCTGGCTTCAATGTAGCTTTGTCGAAGTCATAAAGTGTGTCAGCTTGCAAAGTGATCTTGCTTTGGCTTACACCGGCGTCAGCTTTTTTGCCTAACCAGCCATCGCAACCAGGAGCTGCAGTAGCAGGAGTCCAGTTGTTATCACGCCAGCACAATGTGCCGTCGCCGTTTTTCCAGTTCAATGCAGAGCTGTTTTCCCAGTTATCAGAAGCCATCGCTGCAGAAGCAGAAACAGTGATAACAGAAGCTAGCAACACTTTTAGGGTTTTGTTCATTTTTAGTCCTCAAAAATCTCTTTTTTAATTAAAGTCAAACTTAAATGTAATTCGCCCTACTTTGAAGCAAAAAACCGCAAAGCGACACATCTCAATTTCGTACAAACTGACAGAATCTTAGCATAGGGGCTATCAGTCATCAAAATGATATTATTTCTAAATGGAACAAGCCGCTAAAGAAACACTACCAATATCCCTAGAAGACGAAATGCGGCGGTCCTATTTGGACTACGCAATGAGCGTCATTGTCGGCAGAGCCCTGCCAGACGTGCGTGACGGCCTCAAACCGGTTCATCGCCGGGTCTTATTTGCGATGTATGAATTAAACAACGATTGGAACCGTGCTTACAAAAAATCTGCCCGTATAGTTGGCGATGTGATTGGTAAATACCATCCACATGGCGATTCTGCGGTGTATGACACCATTGTTCGCATGGCCCAGGATTTCTCTCTGCGCTATATGCTGGTTGACGGGCAGGGTAACTTTGGCTCCGTAGACGGTGATAACGCTGCTGCAATGCGGTATACCGAGATCCGCCTCCGCAAGATCGCCCATGAATTATTGGCCGATTTGGATAAGGAAACCGTGGATTTCGGGCCAAACTACGACGGTAGTGAGAAAGAACCCCTCATTCTTCCTGCAAAAGTACCTAATTTGCTGATTAACGGCAGTTCAGGTATTGCAGTGGGTATGGCGACCAATATCCCTCCCCATAACTTGGATGAGGTGATTGCAGCCTGCTTGCATGTGCTGCACAACCCAGATTGCACGATTGACGAGCTGATTGAGATCATTCCTGCGCCAGATTTCCCGACCGCCGGCATTATTTATGGCGTTCAAGGGGTTCGCGAGGGCTATCGTACTGGCCGTGGCCGCGTGGTGATGCGTGCCAAAACCCACTTTGAAGACCTCGACAAGGGTTCCCGTCAAGCCATCATCGTTGATGAGTTGCCTTACCAGGTCAATAAAAAGAACTTGCTCGAGCGTATTGCCGAGTTGGTGAATGAGAAAAAAGTAGAAGGCATTTCTGATCTACGTGATGAGTCTGATAAGTCAGGTATGCGCGTAGTGATCGAACTTAAACGCGGTGAAGTGCCTGAAGTAGTTCTCAACAATTTGTATAAGAGCACTCAACTGCAAGACAACTTTGGTATGAACATGGTGGCTCTGGTGGATAACCAGCCGCGCCTGTTGAACTTAAAGCAAATGCTCGAGTACTTCTTGCAGCATCGTCGTGAAGTGGTTACTCGTCGTACGATTTTTGAATTACGTAAAGCACGCGAGCGTGGCCATGTCTTAGAAGGCTTAGCGGTTGCATTGGCAAATATAGATGAATTTATCGCCATCATTAAAGCTGCTGCAAACCCAGTCGTTGCTAAACAAGAATTGATGAGCAAGCCATGGGACTCATCGATGGTGCGCGAGATGTTAGCGCGTGCCGAGACGGATACCCCGGGTGGACGCAACGCTTATCGCCCTGAAGGTTTGTTGCCTGAGTACGGCATGCAGACTTCCGGTTTATATCGTTTGTCCGATAGCCAGGCGCAAGAAATTTTGCAGATGCGTTTGCAACGCTTGACTGGCCTTGAGCAAGACAAGATTGTGAATGAGTACAAAGATGTGATGGCAGAGATTTCTGACTTGCTCGACTTACTTTCTAAGCCTGAGCGCGTCACTCAAGTCATTGAGTCTGAATTAAAAGAAGTGCAAGCCGAATTTGGTATTGCTGGTGGAGACTCTGGCCGTCGTTCATTCATCGAAATGAATGCTACTGAGTTGTTCACGGAAGATTTGATCACGCCGCAAGATATGGTGGTCACACTTTCCAATACCGGCTACATGAAGAGTCAGCCTCTGAGTGAATACCGTGCGCAAAAGCGTGGTGGTCGTGGCAAGCAAGCTGCAGCTACTAAGAATGAAGACTGGATTGAAACACTCTTCGTTGCGAATACGCATGACATCATTCTCTGCTTCTCTGATCGTGGACGCATGTACTGGCTCAAAGTGTGGGAAGTTCCACAAGGTAGCCGTAACTCGCGTGGTAAGCCGATCGTCAACATGTTCCCATTGATTGAAGGTGAAAAGATCACAGTGATTCTCCCAATCAAGGGATATCAGGATGATCATTACGTCTTTATGGCAACGAGCTTGGGTACAGTGAAGAAGACGCGTTTGTCTGATTTCTCTAATCCACGTAAGGCTGGAATTATTGCTGTCGACTTAAATGAAAACGACTTCTTAGTTGGCGCTGCTATTACCGATGGTCAGCATGATGTGATGTTGTTCTCTGATGCTGGTAAAGCAGTGCGCTTTGATGAGAATGATGTTCGCCCAATGGGTCGTACTGCGCGCGGAGTGCGCGGTATGAACTTAGGTGAAGGTCATCAAGTAATCGCTATGTTAGTTGCTCCCGCTGAAGCCGCAGAAGGTGCTGAAGCAGTTGTGGTTGATGCGAATGGCCTCGCCATTCCAAGTAGCGTTCTGACCGCAACAGAAAATGGTTTTGGTAAGCGTACCCCGATTGGTGAATATACCCGTCATGGTCGCGGCACTAAAGGCATGATCGCGATTCAGACAACTGAGCGTAACGGCAAAGTAGTTGCCGCTGCTTTGGTATCGCCTGAAGATCAAATTATGTTGATCACCACTGGCGGCATCTTAGTGCGCACACGTGTTTCAGAGATTCGTGAGATGGGGCGCGCAACCCAAGGCGTCACTTTGATTAACGTCGATGAAGGTACGCGTTTGTCGGGCTTACAGCGGATTGCTGAGAGCGATTCTGATGATGAGAATGATTTGGACGATGGTGAAGAGGGCGAAGAAGGTGATGTAGCCGCTAATCCAGTAGTGGACTCCAATTCCGATGAAGCTGGTGATGCCTAATTGGCATTCATACAAGGTTAATTAACTCATCATGACGTTTGACCGCCGCATTTTCAATTTCGCTGCGGGGCCCGCTACTCTGCCTGAAGAGGTATTACAGCAGGCCGCTGCGGAGATGTTGAATTGGCAGGGCTTGGGTGCAAGCGTCATGGAGGTAAGCCATCGCGGCAAGGAGTTTATGGCCCTGTATGGGGAAGTGCTGCAAGATTTACGCACCCTCATGCGCATTCCTGATTCCTATGAAATATTGATGCTTCAAGGTGGTGGCTTAGGTCAGAATGCCGCCATACCAATGAACTTGATGCCTTTAGCGAAGAATGGCCCTATGGCCGATTTTTTAGTGACTGGTATTTGGTCTGAAAAGTCATTTAAAGAGGCGGAGAAGTATGGTTTTGCTCATCTAGCGGCATCTTCCGCCTCTGACAAATTCAATACGATTCCCCCAAGGTCTTCTTGGCAGCTATCTGATGACGCTGCTTACGTTCATTACTGTGCCAATGAAACCATTGGTGGCGTGGAGTTTCCAGGGGTGCCAGATGTGAATGGCAAGTTATTGGTTGCGGATATTTCTAGCAATATCCTTTCCAAAGAAATGGATGTCACAAAGTGCGGAGTATGGTTTGGTGGTGCACAAAAAAATATTGGCCCATCCGGCGTGACGATTGTGATCGTGCGCAAAGATTTAATGGGACACAGCATGAAGATCACCCCATCGATTTGGGATTGGTCCAAACAAGCGGCAACTGATTCAATGCTCAACACGCCGCCAACTTTTTCAATTTACATGGCTGGGCTAGGCTTTAAGTGGTTGCTAAAACAGGGCGGTGTTAAGGCGATTGAAAAGCGCAATCAAGAAAAAGCGGACTTACTCTACAACTTCTTGGATCAAAGCAGTCTTTATGAGAATCGAATTCCTAAAGAATATCGCTCGCGAATGAATGTCACTTTCTTCCTGAAGGACGAGAGCTTAAATGCTCAGTTTTTAGAGCAATCCAATACGGCAGGATTAGTTGCGTTGCGCGGTCATAAGGCTGCGGGTGGTATGCGCGCCAGCATTTACAACGCAATGCCACTTGAGGGTGTCAAAGCGCTAGTGGAATTTATGCGTGACTTTGAAAGGCGTGCTTAATGAGTAACGAAGAACAGCGCCTAGCGCCGATCCGCGACAAGATTGATGCGCTGGATGCAGAAATTTTAGATTTATTGACTCAGCGTGCGCAAGCAGCTCAAGAAGTCGGCCACATTAAAGGTGACTTTTTATCGCCAGTCTTTAGACCTGAGCGTGAGCGTCAAGTAGTTTCAAGGCTTCAAGGTATTAACAAGGGCCCTTTACTGCCTGATGGGATTGCCGCAATTTGGCGTGAAGTCATGTCGGCTTGCAGAGCTCTTGAAGCTCGTCAGACGATTGCCTATCTTGGGCCGGTCGGAACATTTTCAGAGCAAGCAGCACAAACCTACTTTGGTCACTCGATTGCAGGTTTGCCTTGTAACAGCCTTGATGAAGTATTCAAGGCGGTAGAGAAGGGCGCGGCGCAATTTGGTGTTGTTCCGGTAGAAAATTCCAGTGAGGGTGCAATTTCAAGAACCTTGGATTTGCTGTTAGATTCTCCAATGCGGATTAGCGGCGAAGTGGTTCTTCCTATTCGTCACCATCTCTTAACTAAGAGTGGTAATTTGGATGGCGTAACTACGGTTTGCGCTCACGCACAAGCTTTAGCGCAGTGTCAGCAATGGCTGAGTTTGCATGCCCCCCAGTTAAAGCGCCAGGCTGTTAGCAGTAATGCTGAGGCTGCCCGTATGGCATCTATTGACCCAACATTAGCAGCGATTGCTGGCGACCCTGCTCAAGAGGCTTATGGCCTCCAAGCGGTTGCCGCACAGATTCAAGATGACCCACATAACCGTACCCGTTTTGTGGTGGTGGGTACTTATGAATGTCAACCTACCGGCAAGGATCAAACCTCTTTAGTGCTTTCGGTGGATAACCAGCCTGGCGCTGTGCATCGTCTGTTGGAGCCTTTGGCTAAGCATGGTGTTTCCATGAATCGCTTCGAGTCTCGCCCTGCGCGCAAAGGTACTTGGGAATATCACTTCTATATTGACGTTGCCGGACATACTAATGATGCAAAGGTAGCTAAAGCGTTGGAAGACTTAAAAGCCGCGGCTGCCTTTTATAAAAACCTTGGCTCATATCCTCACTCAGCATGACCACTAAATCTAATATCGGTTTAAAGCATATTCATGCAATTGCGCCTTATGTCGGTGGGCGACCCATCAGCGAAGTCGCGCGCGAGTACGGGTTGGATGAAAGCAAGATTGTGAAGCTGGCATCCAATGAGAATCCGTTGGGTATGCCAAAGTCAGCACAAGATGCGATGCTCAGGGCAGCGGCAGACTTAGGTCGTTACCCAGATTCCAACGGCTTTGAATTAAAGAATGTGTTATCTGCTCGCTTAGGTGTCCCAACGGATTGGATTACCTTGGGCAATGGTAGTAACGATATTTTGGAATTAGCCGCCCGTGCAGTAGCTCAAGCTGGCGATGAAGTGATTTTTTCTAAACATGCTTTTGCTGTTTATCCATTAGCCACTCAAGCTGTTGGTGCAAAGGCAATTGAAGTAGCCGCTACTGAAGCGTATGGCCATGATTTGCCTGCCATGTTGCAAGCAGTTAAAGCTGCTGGAGATAAAGCTAAGCTAGTCTTTGTAGCTAATCCCAATAATCCTACTGGTAGCTATTTAAGCGCCAGAGAGATTGAAGATTTCTTGATGGCCGTTCCCGCTCATGTGGTGGTGGTATTGGATGAGGCCTATAACGAATACCTTACTCCTGAACAGCGTTACGACGCGATTGCTTGGGTTAAGCGTTTTCCGAACATGATTTTGTCACGTAGCTTTTCTAAAGCGTATGGCTTAGCTGGTTTGCGCATTGGTTATGGCGTGGCTCAGCCCGCTTTGACCGATTTACTCAATCGCATTCGTCAGCCGTTTAACGTCAATAGCCTTGCACAGGCCGCAGCGATTGCGGCATTTCAAGATTCCGCTTTCTTGCAACAAGGCTTTGAATTAAATCGTGCGGGCTTTACTCAACTCACTCAAGCTTTTGATGGGCTTGGCCTCACTTATTTGCCTTCTGCTGGTAACTTTGTATTGGTGAAGGTGGGTGAGGATGATGGAGCTGGTGCGCGGATTAATTTGGAACTGCTCAAGCGCGGCATTATTGTTCGCCCAGTGGGTAATTATGGTTTGCCACAATGGTTACGCATTTCAATTGGCCTCTCTCAAGAGAATGCGGCCTTTATTGCCGCTCTCAGAGATATTCTGGATCAGCGATAACTCAACTCAATAGTCAGTATCTAAATTTAAAACGCCAATGGCCATCATTAATCCATCTAGTAATTACGGCACTGTCACTATTGTCGGTGTTGGCTTGATTGGTGCCTCTTTAGGTTTGGCATTAAAAAAAGCAGGTGTCGTCAATCGGGTTTTAGGCGTTGGTCGTAGCGTAGAGAATCTCGATCAAGCTCTTAAGATGGGTGCAATTGATGCTGTAGTGGACTTAGTCGAGGCCGCTAAACAGTCCGATGTGATTGTGTTGTGTGTGCCAGTGGCACAGATGCGTGCTGCCTTTGAAGTAATTGAGCCTTACCTAGAGCCTCGGACCATGTTGACGGATGCTGGTAGCACTAAAGGCGATGTGATTTTGGCTGCCAAGGAGGTGCTAGGTAAGAAGGTCTGCCAGCTTGTACCAGCTCACCCGATTGCAGGTGGTGCGCAACATGGTGCAAGCGCTGCTAAAGCCGATCTTTTTGAGGGCAAGCAAACGATTCTTTGTCCGCTACAAGAAAACTCCCCACAAGATACGGATTTAATCGAAGGCTTTTGGCAGTCAGTTGGCTCTGTCGTTAAAAAGATCTCTTGTGTGCAGCATGATGCAATTTACGCAGCTGTTTCTCATTTGCCACACATTCTGTCTTATGCGCTGATGGCAAGCGTAGTGAACTCCGAAGATGCCGAGCAAAAGCTTAGCCATGTAGGTGCTGGGTTTAAGGATTTCACGCGCATCGCCGCTTCCAGCCCTGAGATGTGGCGCGATATCTGCCTAGGCAATCGCACCGCGGTTCTGAAAGAGCTTGATCAATATTTGCTCGTCGTTAATCACATGCGTAAGTTGATTGCTGATAATGATGGTGCTGGCTTGGAAAAATTATTTAATAAAGCAAGTAAAGCACGTCAAGATTTGGATGTGCTCTGATGAGTTCAAGCCCGGACATCACAATTGGACCATTTCAGAAAGCGCAAGGCTCGATCGTCTTGCCAGGCTCCAAGAGTATTTCTAATCGCGCTTTATTGTTGGCCGCACTTTCGACAGGCATAACCACACTCAACAATTTGTTAGATTCTGATGACACACAAGTAATGCGTAATGCTTTGCGTCAGCTGGGCTTAACCGTAACTGACCAGGCAGACAAAGTCTGTGTGGTTGAAGGTTGCGGTGGCAAGTTCCCGATTCAAAATGCAGATCTCTTTATGGGTAATGCAGGTACAGCGATCCGCCCTCTAACGGCAGCTCTAGCAATGCAAGGGGGTAACTACCGATTGTCTGGAGTGCCACGCATGCATGAGCGACCCATTCGTGATTTGGTTGATGGATTGCGTCAAGTGGGCGCAAAGATTGATTACGAATTGCAAAAAGGTTATCCGCCGATCAAGATTATTGCCTCTGATATTGAAATCAAAGATGTTGTGAAGGTGCGTGGCGATGTCTCCAGTCAATTCCTCACTGCGCTACTGATGGCTTTGCCTTTGGTAGCAAAAGAACCCGTCAAGATTGAAGTCATTGGCGAACTGATCTCTCGCCCTTATATCGATATCACGCTAAAGTTGATGGCGCGCTTTGGTGTCAAAGTGGCTTGTCCTGATGCGCAGACGTTTGTAATTCCCGCTAAGAATTCTGACGTGGTATATCAAAGTCCTGGAGTGTTATCTGTTGAGGGTGATGCATCGTCCGCCTCCTACTTTTTAGCTCTTGGCGCAATTGGCGGTGGGTTAGTACGTGTCTTAGGTGTTGGTAGCGAGAGCATTCAGGGTGACGTTGCTTTTGCCGACGCTCTGGCATTGATGGGTGCAACCATTTCCTCTGGCGAAGATTGGATTGAGGTCTCTGGCGTTAAGAATGCGAGCGGCAAACTGAATGGCATCACCATTGATTGCACGGAGATTCCGGATGCGGCGATGACTTTGGCAGTTGTGGCCTTGTTTGCTCAAGGCCCAACCCGCTTAAACAATATTGCCAGTTGGCGCGTCAAAGAAACCGACCGCATTGCTGCAATGGCTAAAGAGCTAAAAAAAGTAGGCGCTCTTGTTGAGGAGGGGGCTGATTACATCGTAGTTCAAGCACCCAAGACTCCTTCTGATTGGAAGTCTCCTGCCGATGGTATTGATACCTATGATGACCATCGCATGGCGATGTGTTTCTCATTGGCTGCTTTTGGCCCTAATGCCATTCAGATCAATGATCCCAATTGCGTTGCTAAAACTTTCCCAACTTACTTTGCTGAGTTTGCAAAGATCGTTGCCTAGAACTCTCTTTTGATGAATTTGCCTCCTGTCATCGCCATTGATGGACCTACTGCCTCTGGCAAAGGGACGGTCGCTTCCTTGGTGGCAGATAAGTTGGGCTTTCATTATTTGGATAGCGGCGCACTCTATCGGCTAGTTGCACTGGGAAGTCAAAAAGCATCAATTGACCCCCAAAACGGCTCAGAACTGGGTATTTTGGCCAAAAAACTGGTGATTTCCTTCAAAAATGGCCAAATTTTGCTCAATTCTGAGGATGTGACGGATGCTATTCGTACTGAAAGTATCGGTTTACGTGCATCTGCAATTGCAGTCCATCCAGAGGTTAGACAGGCTTTAGTTGGTGTTCAGCATGGTTTTAGAGTTGCTCCAGGTCTAGTTGCCGATGGTCGCGACATGGCCAGCGTGATATTTCCAGACGCAGTTTTGAAGGTTTTTCTCACTGCGACGGCTGAAGCTAGAGCCGAACGTCGGTATAAGCAATTGATAGCTAAGGGAATTTCTGCTAAACTTGACAACTTGCTGCATGATTTGCAAGAGCGAGATGCCAGAGACAGTAGTCGAGGCGCAGCGCCTTTGTTAGTTGCAGACGGTGCCAAAGTGCTTGAAACGTCAGAATTATCGATAGATCAAGCAGTTAAGACAGTTTTAGATTGGTATCAGTCAAAAACAGCTTAGTTTTTTGGTAAGCAGTAAACAGTAGTAGAAGTTGTTTCGGTGTCTTAAGAAACTCTACAACGCGATTATCAAATTTAGCGTGTTTCTTGGGGCTTTTTTAACCTAACCCGTCAGGCCTTCTGGCGGCACAAAGTGAATATATAAATGTCTGAATCATTTGCAGAACTATTTGAAGAATCATTAACCCGATCGAATATGAAGACCGGCCAAGTTATTTCGGCTGAAGTACTTCGCATCGACCATAACTTCGTCGTTGTTAACGCTGGATTGAAATCCGAAGCGTTTATTCCTGTTGAAGAATTCCATAACGACGCTGGCGAGATTGAAGTAGCTCCTGGCGATTTCGTTTCTGTTGCTATTGACGCTCTTGAGAACGGCTATGGCGACACAATCCTTTCCCGTGACAAAGCAAAACGCTTGGCATCATGGATGAATTTGGAAAAAGCTCTTGAGCAAGCTGAGATCGTTACTGGTACTGTTACCGGTAAGGTTAAAGGCGGCTTAACAGTAATGGTTAACGGTATCCGCGCATTCTTGCCAGGATCACTCGTTGATACACGTCCAATCAAAGACACCAGCCCTTACGAAGGTAAGACGATGGAGTTCAAGGTTATCAAGCTTGACCGTAAGCGTAACAACGTCGTGTTGTCACGTCGTGCGGTTGTTGAAGCTAGCCAAGGTGAAGAGCGCGCTAAGTTGATGTCTAACCTCAAAGAAGGTAGCGTTGTTCAAGGTATCGTTAAGAACATCACTGACTACGGCGCATTCGTGGACCTCGGTGGTATCGATGGCCTCTTGCACATTACCGATTTGGCATGGCGTCGTGTGCGTCACCCAAGCGAGATGTTGACTGTTGGTCAAGAAGTTACCGCGAAGATTTTGAAGTTCGATCAAGAGAAAAACCGTGTTTCACTCGGCGTGAAACAACTTGGTGATGATCCATGGGTTGGTATCGCTCGTCGTTACCCACCAAACACCCGTTTATTCGGCAAGGTAACCAACCTGACTGATTACGGCGCATTCGTAGAAATCGAATCTGGTATCGAAGGTTTGGTACACGTATCTGAAATGGACTGGACTAACAAAAACGTTGCTCCAAGCAAAGCTACTGCATTAGGAACCGAAGTTGAAGTGATGGTTCTGGATATTGATGAAGACAAGCGTCGTATTAGCTTGGGCATCAAGCAGTGCAAAGCTAATCCATGGGAAGAGTTCTCACGTGGCCAGCAAAAAGGCGACAAGCTCACTGGCGCAATCAAGTCTATTACTGACTTTGGTGTGTTCATTGGTTTGCCTGGCGGTATCGACGGTTTAGTTCACCTCTCAGACCTTTCATGGAATGAGCCAGGCGAAGAAGCTGTTAAGAAATACAAAAAAGGCGACGAAGTTGAAGCTACTGTATTGGCTATTGATGTTGAGAAAGAGCGTATCTCTCTTGGTATCAAGCAATTGTCTGGTGACCCATTCAATAACTACACATCCGTAAGCGACAAGGGTAGCCTTGTAACTGGTACTGTGAAGGCTGTTGATGCTAAGGGTGCAACTATTCACTTGGCTGATGAAGTTGAAGCTTACTTACGTGCTTCTGAGATCTCAACAGATCGCGTTGAAGATGCACGCAATGTATTGAAAGAGGGCGATAGCGTAACTGCAATGATCATCAACATTGATCGTAAGTCACGCGTAATCAATCTTTCAATCAAAGCTAAAGACAGCTCTGACCAACAAGACGCTATGAGCAAGCTCCAGGGTGATGCGCAGTCCGGCACAACCAACTTGGGTGCTTTGTTAAAAGCGAAGTTGGACAATCAAGGCTAAATCAATATCGCCGCTTTCCATTAGGAGAGCGGCGGTTTTTTATTGATAGATCATGTCAGATCAAGAGCAACAAGCAATTACTCGCTCCGAACTTGTGGAGAGCTTGGCGGAACAGTTTCCCCAGCTACTGCCAAGGGACGTGGAGTTGGCCGTAAAAACATTGCTAGACACCATGACTCACGCTTTGGCTGAAGGCAAGCGGATTGAGTTGCGCGGTGTTGGTAGTTTTGTTTTGCATCATCGTCCTGCGCGTACTGGTCGTAACCCAAAATCTGGTGAGAAGGTATTGATCCCAGAAAAGCGTGTTCCCCATTTCAAGCCTGGCAAAGAATTACGTGAGCGTGTTGACTACAAGCCTCTGAAGCAAGTGAGCCCTAAAGAGGGTTCTGGTGCCTAGTCACATAGCGCATATCCAGCGGTCCATTCGGACCATTTTTTTATTTAAGTTCTGTACAACATGATTCAGATCGCAACCTCCTGGCTACTGTTAATTCCAGTGATGTTTGGCATTGGCTGGCTAGCCTCGCGCTGGGATTTGCGTCTTGAGAATCGTATGGATGAGCGTGAGCGGATGCGTCAGCAGCGCTCAACATTTAAAGGCTTAAGTCTTTTATTAAATGAGCAGCCAGATCAGGCGATTGAAACGCTAGTCAAGATTGCGCAACTTGACCCTGAAACTATCGAACTTCATTTTGCTTTGGGTAATTTATTCCGTCGACGTGGCGAGACTGAGCGTGCCATTCGAGTTCACCAGCACTTGGCTAACCGCGATGACTTAAAGCCGCGCGACAGAGATCATGCCGCCTATGAATTAGGCCGGGATTTTTTACGCGCTGGTTTATTGGATCGAGCCGAAGCATCATTAAATCGTGTGGGTGATGGTAAGTTCGCCGCCCCTGCGAAAGAGAGTTTGCTGGAGATGTACCAGATTGAGAGAGACTGGAAAAAAGCCATCATTGCCGCTAGCGAGCTGGAGGGCTTGCAAGGAAAATCACACCATACTGAGATTGCTCAGTTTTATTGCGAGCTTGGTCAAGAAGCCTTGCGTCGAAAGGATCTGCCTGAGGTCGAGCAATCGGTTCAATCGGCATTGCAAGCGGTTCCTCATCATGCCCGCGCATTAATTTTGCAGGGAGACTATCTCATCGCAATGGATCGCCCAGCTCAGGCAATTGATGTATGGGCTGTGATCGCTAAAACACATCCCGCTTACATGCACTTGCTTGCGGATCGTTGGATGGCGGCTCACTCCGCGCTGAATAAAGCGGATGATGGATTAAGCGCACTCTGCGAGCTATTAAAAACCCAGGCTTCTGGCGAGCTACTGGATATTGTTCAAAAGCATATGACTCAAATTCGTGGCGCGCAAGCTGCTGAAGTCATGTTGGTTGAGGTGATGCAGCACTCACCTAGTTTGAGCGCGCTCTCCAAGTTAGCGGAGACCCGTTTAGCTTTAGCGGAAAGCAATGGCACCGCAGAAAGAATTTCTGACTTGCAGGCCACTTTGAGTTTATTAAAGCAGCGTACGACGAGTTTGGCTCGTTATACCTGCGGTAATTGTGGTTTCCGTGCGAGACGTTTTTATTGGCAGTGTCCTGGTTGCAATCATTGGGAGGCCTACTCCCCAAGACGAAGTGAGGGAGCCGTTCCTAGTGGCCCTTCAATGTAATCTGACTCGCAATTACTGACCTAATACTGAATTACTTGGAGATATTTTGAAAGTCACCATCATCGGCAGCGGTTACGTTGGCCTAGTCACAGGCGCTTGCCTTGCGGAGCAGGGTAATAACGTTTTTTGTGTAGACGTTGACCCCAAGAAAATTGAGATTCTCAACTCTGGCAGCGTACCAATTTATGAGCCAGGATTAAAAGAGATGATTGAGCGCAATCGCGCCGCAGGTAGATTGCAGTTCTCAACTGATATTGCCGCTTCTGTTGCCCATGGCGATATTCAATTTATCGCTGTTGGCACTCCTCCAGATGAGGATGGCTCAGCTGATCTGCAATATGTTGTAGCAGCCGCCCGTAATATTGGTCGTCATATGACTGCCCCTAAAGTGATCGTAGATAAATCGACTGTGCCAGTCGGCACCGCTGATAAGGTCTCAGGAGCTATTGCCGAGGAACTTGCTAAACGTGGTTTATCTCCAGAGCTCTGTTCAGTAGTCTCCAATCCAGAATTCCTGAAAGAGGGCGCTGCAGTCGAAGACTTTATGCGCCCAGATCGCATTGTGATTGGTACGCAAAGTACCCCAGCAGGCCTGCGCGCTAAAGAGCAGATGCGTAAACTCTACGCCCCCTTTAATCGCCATCATGAGCGTACCTATTACATGGACGTTAAAAGCGCTGAGCTCACTAAATACGCTGCTAATGCCATGTTAGCTACTCGCATCTCATTCATGAATGAGTTAGCCAATCTAGCTGACTTGGTTGGGGCAGATATCGAAGCGGTGCGCCAAGGTATTGGTTCAGACTCACGCATTGGTTATGGCTTTTTGTACTCCGGTACTGGCTATGGAGGTTCATGCTTTCCAAAGGATGTCTCTGCTTTGTCAAAGACCGCGATTGAGCATGGCCGAGATCTCAAGATCCTCGATGCTGTAGAGGCAGTGAACGAAGCCCAAAAATATATCCTGGTTGAGAAGATCGAAAAACGTTTTGGCAAGGATTTGTCGGGCAAGAAGTTTGCCTTGTGGGGCTTAGCATTTAAGCCAAACACCGACGATATGCGCGAAGCCCCTAGTCGGGTGATTATTCAAGAGCTGGTAAAGAGGGGTGCTCAGGTGGTGGCTTATGACCCAGTAGCCATGCCAGAAGCCAAACACTGCCTGGAGCTAGACTTCAAAGGTAATCCGGAGGGACTTAATCAAGTTAGCCTGGTTGATGATCCTATGTCAGCTACCCAAGGCGCCGACGCCCTAGTGATCGTCACTGAGTGGAAAGCTTTCCGTAGCCCAGATTTTGACCTTCTCAAAGCCAAACTGAAGAGCCCCATCATCTTTGATGGTCGTAACTTGTATGAGCCGCAGTCTATGCAAGAATTAGGGATTGAGTACCAAGGTATTGGTCGTCATAATTAATCGTAAGTATAAAAAGAGTCCATTAGAGAGATTAGTGCCCCGTGGAAAAAGCTAACCGAGAACAATTTTCTAAAGCCCGCTTATTAGTAGTGGGCGATGTCATGCTTGATCGCTATTGGTTTGGTGACACCAATCGGATTTCTCCTGAGGCGCCAGTCCCCGTGGTTCAGGTAGGCAAGATTGATGAGCGCTTAGGTGGTGCCGCTAACGTAGCTCGTAACGTAGCCGCTCTGGGTGCAAAGACAACGATCCTAGGCGTTATTGGTGACGATGAGCCCGGTCGTCGCGTCACAGATCTACTGAAGTCTAGTGGCGTTGATAGCCAACTTGAGGTCGATAGCAAAGTACCGACTACTGTGAAGTTACGTGTCATTGCAAGGCAGCAGCAATTGATTCGCTTGGATTTTGAAGAGGCACCTAGTGAATCAGCTCTAGCCCATAAGCTGGAGCGTTATGAAAAGCTCGTAGGCGATTCTGATGTGGTGATTTTGTCTGACTATGGCAAAGGCGCATTGGGTCAGGTTGCATTAATGATCGAGCAGGCGCGCGCTCAGAAGAAAATGATTTTAGTTGATCCTAAAGGTGATGATTACGCTAAATATCGCGGCGCAACTGTGCTTACTCCAAACCGGAGTGAGTTGCGCCAAGTAGTTGGTCAATGGACTAGCGAAGAAGATCTCACAAAGAGAGCGCAAGATCTCAGAAAATCTTTAAATCTAGAGGCGCTTCTTCTGACTCGCTCTGAGGAGGGGATGAGTTTATTTACGGATGCTGGAGTGAGTCACGTGAAAGCCCAGGCGCGTGAAGTGTTTGATGTGTCTGGTGCGGGTGATACCGTGATTGGCACGCTCGCGGTAGCATTGGCAGCAGGTTGGCCGCTCGAAAGAGCGATGGCTTTGGCAAATCGGGCTGGTGGTATTGTGGTTGGTAAATTAGGCACAGCTACCGTTACTTCTGAGGAATTGCAATGACCATTATCGTAACCGGCGCCGCTGGATTTATTGGTGCCAATATTGTTCAAGCGCTTAACGCGCGTGGCGAGAAAAATATCATCGCGGTCGATGATTTGCGTCCAGCTGATAAGTACCGCAATCTAGCGGACTTAGACATCATCGACTATCTTGATAAAGATGAATTTCTAGAGGCATTTAGAAGCGGTCGTTTTGGTAAGGTGAAAGCAGTCTTTCATGAAGGTGCTTGCTCCGATACGATGGAAACCGATGGCATCTTCATGATGGCAAATAATTTCCGCTACACCATGGATTTGCTGGATATTTGTACCGAGCAAAAAGTCCAATTACTCTACGCCTCATCTGCGGCAACCTACGGCGGTTCTGATGTCTTTGTAGAGAGTCGCGAGCATGAAAAGCCATTGAATATCTATGGCTACTCCAAGTTCTTATTTGATCAAGTGATGCGCAAGCGCTTCGCTGAAAAAGCCAATGCCGCTCAAGTGGTTGGCTTTCGATATTTCAATGTCTATGGTCCGCGTGAGTCGCACAAAGGCCGTATGGCTTCCGTAGCCTTTCATCAATATCACCAATACAAAGCCAATGGCAAAGTAAAGTTGTTTGGTGAGTATGGCGGCTATGGTGCGGGAGAGCAAAGTCGTGACTTTGTCTCAGTGGAGGATGTCGTAAAAGTAAACCTCTACTTCTTAGATCATCCAGAAATTAGCGGTATCTTCAATCTCGGTAGTGGTCGTGCCCAGCCATTTAATGATGTTGCTCATGCAGTAGCAAATGCCATGCGTAAAATCGATAAAGCGAATCCAGCCAGTTTAGAAGAGTTGGTCAAAGAGAAGGCGATTGAGTACATCCCATTTCCGGATGCGCTCAAAGGTAAATACCAGTGCTTTACGCAGGCGGATTTAAGCAAGCTACGCGCTGCTGGCTACACAGAGCCCTTCCTTAATGTAGAGCAGGGTGTCAGTCGCTATATCGCCTGGTTATCAGCCAATGCGGATTTCCTGGCTAGCCCTCTTTAAGAGTGCTGCATATTTGATTTGATGGCCTTGTAAATTCGGGTAAATATTTTTAGTAAATATAAAACTAAAAAAAGTGCCCGCCATGTTTCCAGCGACTATCAAGCTTAGCTCGTGAAGACCATAAGGCATATTGGCGTATGCAAAATAAGCGATCCTAAAGATGGCATTGAATAGCGCGCTGAGAAATGAAAGCCAGAAAATGTTGCCAATGGAAATATTGGCAAGATTAGAGGTGATCCCAAATATTCGTTCCCATAATTTGTATGCAGCTAGGGGTGCGAGTCCGTACAAAATAGCTAGCGATATAGACTCAATCAGGGGGATGTCGCGAAAAAAGTAGATCCGTATGGCGTAGGCTAAGCCAATACTAAATGCACCAAGCCATCCAAAGGTAATGACAGCGATTAATCTATACCCCGCTGGTAGGTAAATCAAATAAATAAAATCACTTATTTTGAATGTACCCAGGTACTCACGATTTAGATAGTCAGTTACAAACCAAAGGCCTGCCGTACCAATGATAATTATCAAGTTTTGAATAAGGGTTGGCATTCTTGGGGTGATATTTATCAAATTTATAACAATCTTAGGATAACAAAGGCTGAGTATTTGAGTAATGAGGGTAATCCCGTTCTGGTGGTATTCTTATGGCAGAACATTTTTTCTACGATTGTAAAAAACTCATAGAAGGTTTTAATGAAAAATTATTTTGCTGAGGCTTTTTTTCGATTTCAACGATTACTGCAGGTGGCTGAGCAGTTACCTTCATTTCCAAATATTGATGAAATCGAAAGTAAATTGCTGGTATTGGTGGCATTGGCTGAACGAGACGGCCATCCCCTGTTAGTGGGAGATTTGCTTTGCCGCGGAGAGGTTGCATCTCAGGCTACTATTCATGGTCGTATATCCAGACTGCACGGAAAACAGCTGATTCAATTCCGGACTGATACTGATGGTCGCAAAAAATATGTTTTATCTACCACAAAGGCAAATTCTTACTTTTCTAAAATTGGCGAATGTGTGATTAAGGCCGGGAAAAGTTAACGCCTCTCCGTGAGGTATTTCTGATTCTTCTGTAGTTGTCTCGTTAATTCCAAAGTGGGGTCAACTCTTTTCATTCCCTATTCGTTTTGACTGGCCCAGGTGTATTTCTTGCTTGGGTTTTTTATTAACGGATGGAGATTAAATGAATCAATTATTAAAGTCTTTAGTATTTTCAGCATTGCTAGCAATCTCAGGTTTGGCTGCTGCCTCGCCAATCAATGTCAACACTGCTACCCAATCTGAGTTAGAGAGCATTAAGGGTATTGGACCATCTAAAGCAAAAACAATTATTGCTGAGCGTTTGGATGGAGGCCATTTTCAGGATGCTAATGATCTGCAAAAACGTGTTCGTGGGATTGGTATGAAATCTGTAGAAAAGATGGTGGATAACGGCTTAACCATTGAGGCGCCGAGCTCTTTTCGCGAGCCGCATGGTAGGACCAATAAAGAGGGCTCCAAGTCTAGTAGACGCGGTTCGCGTGGTCAAAGTGGCTCTCGTCCTAATCCGGATCGTGCGGAACCAAGTCGCCGAAATTAAACCCTTTTACGTCTAGTCTAGCTTATGGCTAAAATGGATTTATGAGCACACCTTCTTACTTAACTATTTCACAGACCGTGGGTAATACACCCCTGGTTCGTTTACAACGTATTCCTGGCGCTGAAAACTATTCTAAAAATAATCTGATCTTAGGGAAGTTGGAGGGTAATAATCCAGCGGGGTCGGTGAAGGACCGACCTGCGCTGTCGATGATCCTCCGCGCTCAAGAGCGTGGCGAAATTAAACCTGGCGACACATTGATTGAGGCTACTAGCGGAAATACTGGTATTGCATTGGCGATGACTGCTGCTATGTTGGGCTACAAGATGGTTTTGGTAATGCCTGAAAATCAAAGCATTGAGCGCCGTCAAAGTATGGCCGCTTACGGTGCGGAGTTAATCCTTACGGCAGCTTCTGGCGGCATGGAATTTGCGCGTGACTATGCGTTGCAATTGCAGAAGGAGGGTCGCGGTAGATTATTGGATCAATTCGCAAACCCTGATAACCCACGTGCCCATATCGAGACTACTGGCCCAGAAATTTGGCGCGATACCGATGGCCAGGTTACTCATTTCATTTCAGCGATGGGAACCACTGGCACCATTACTGGAGTATCTACTTATCTGAAGTCCATGAATCCCAATATTCAAATTATTGGCGCTCAGCCAGAAGAAGGTTCGCAGATTCCGGGTATTCGTAAATGGGCTCCAGAGTATCTGCCTAAGATTTATCAAGGCGACAAAGTTGATCGTATTGAGTATGTAAGTCAAGCGGATGCTGAAGAGATGGCTCGTCGCCTTGCTGCTGAAGAGGGTATCTTCTGTGGCATTTCAGCCGGCGGTGCTTTAGTGGTTGCCTTGCGAATTGCTCGCCAAGTAGAAAATGCCACGATTGTCTTTATTGTCTGTGACCGTGGTGATCGCTATCTCTCAACTGGGGTTTTCCCAGCGTAATTATTTTTTTGGTGAGTGCTATTTAAGACTATGTTGATTTTTCTTACTAGCAGCCTTTTTTGATTTAGATTTCGTAGCCTCAACTGACTTTGTTTCTCTGGTATTTGCTTTGCTTGGGATGGCCGGAACTACGCTTTGATTTTTATATCCTAGCGCTTCTGCAAATTCCGCAACGCTTTGTGCGTAAAAGTAACTGCGGTTGTACTGCACAATTGTTAGAAAGTTATTTAGTCCCACCACATAGCGCACCTGATCATTGCCATCTTTATCGGGATAGGGCAGGTCAACAATGAGTGCTTTGCTTTGGGGCTCAACACCACCAGCTTGAAGATCGCCTTGGTTTTTGATTAAGATGCCTTTATCGATGAGCTCTTGAACTGTGTACTTTAGCTGGGGTTCACCATCAGCTAGAACTCTCGCTGCGCTCACCGCGCCCTCCTGGACTGGGAAATAAATCGGCATTCCGGGCTGCCAGCCATGCTTTCTCATAAAGTTGGCTACGCTGGCAATTGCGTCTTTAGGGCTTTGCTTGAGATCAATCCGACCATCCCCATCGCCATCCACTGCAAAGCTACGAATGCTACTTGGCATGAACTGCGGTAAGCCAATGGCGCCTGCATAGGAGCTGTTTTGATTAAGGCAGGCATTAAAGCGAGGCGGGCTCAGTCCTTGACTGCTATTTTTCGCAGGTAGATTGCCGCCACCCTCGGTCCAGCACATGAGGATTAGCTCCTGGAGTTGATCTTTAAAAAGCTGTTCTCGACTGGCTTTATTGGGCGTGTCTGGATAGCTGAAGGCCAGGGTAGATAGCACGTCCTTGACCCGAAAGTTGCCAGTTTGGCGTCCATAGATGGTTTCAATGCCAATAATGGCCACAATGACCTCTGCAGGTACCCCAGATTCCTGCTCAATCTTGCTTAAGAATGCCTGGTTTTGATCCCAGAATGCCTTGCCAGCCTTCAATCTAATGGGTTCAATAAAGCGCTTGCGATAGGCCACCCAATTCTTTTTAAAGCTGCCTGATGGGGGTAACACCAATTTGCGAATAGACGGAATCGTTTTAGCATCTGAGAGGCCTAATTCAAGGCTTTCATGGGGAATTCCCTGGGTTTGGGCAATTTGGGTAATTAATTGGTTGAGGTTTTGGCTAAAGCGGGCTTGTGTCGCAGCATCCTCAGGCTGGTTTACGATAGTCTCTGTAGGGCTAACTTGCTGAGTAGGGGTGCTTGAACAGGCGCCAAGTAGTAGCGCTAGGAATAATGTTGAAGTGAGATAGGAGACGCGAAAATTCATGGATATCAGGATGGGTTTTTGAAAAGTTGACCGGTTTTATTGAATTATAAAAATTACAGTTTTGCTATTGAGGGTTTCTAGTAATGACAACAGGATACATAACTCATCCGGATTTTCTAAAACATGAGATGGGTAGTCATCATCCCGAGTGCCCAGAGCGCATCCAGGCGATCAATGATCAGTTAATTCGCAGTGGCATAGATCGTTTTTTGCATCACTTAGATGCACCATTAGCAACTGAAGATCAGCTGGAGTTAGTCCATAGCCCAGATCATATTGCCTTTGTTAAAGAGCGCTCGCCAGCCAGCGGTTACTTCATGCTGGATGGCGATACCATCATGAACCCCCACACTTGGAGCGCTGCTTTGCGTGCGGCTGGTGCGGCTATTGCGGGTGTGGATGCGGTAATGAAGGGTGAAGTTGAGAATGTATTTTGCGCGGTTCGTCCGCCAGGACATCATGCGGAGCCAACCCGCTCAATGGGATTTTGCGTCTTTGATAACGTCGCGGTAGCGGCGCGTTATGCCATGGAAGAGTACGGCATTACACGTGTAGCCATTATTGATTTTGATGTGCATCACGGCAATGGGACTGAAGCAGCATTTTTTAACGATCCTAATGTCCTGATGTGCAGCTTCTTTCAGCATCCGTTTTATCCATACAGTGGCCTAGATGGAGCAAATAACATGGTGAATGTTCCATTGCCAGCCTCTACTCGAGGGGATGTGGTGCGCTCGATAGTGGAAGAGCAGTGGTTGCCACGACTACGGGATTTTGAGCCAGAACTCATCATCATCTCTGCGGGTTTTGATGCCCACCGTGAGGACGATTTGGGGCAGATGGGCTTAGTAGAAGATGACTACGCTTGGATCACTAAGCAGCTTAAAGGGGTTGCAAGTCAATATGCCCATGGTCGTATCGTCAGTTGCCTAGAGGGCGGCTATAACCTTTCTGCTCTGGGCCGTAGCGTGGTGGCGCATGTCAAAGCACTTGCTGACATTTAATTGCAATCATTAACTCAGATTTAATTAGATTTAAAAAAGATCAATATTCAAGGAACGCATGGCTAATATTTTTGAGCAGGGTTTAGAACGCAACCCAGCGAACTTCACTCCGATTACCCCACTATTATTTCTTGAGCGATCAGCTGAAGTGTATCCAGATCGCTTGGCAATTATTCATGGCAAGCTACGTCAGACTTGGAGTCAGACCTATGATCGTTGCCGTCGCCTAGCAAGCGCTCTACAAAAGCATGGTATTGGCTTGGGAGACACTGTTGCAGTGATGTTGCCCAATACGCCACCAATGGTTGAAGCACATTTCGGAATTCCGATGGCTGGAGCAGTGTTAAATGCTCTGAATACACGCCTTGATCCAGAGTCAGTTGCCTTTATGTTGAATCACGGTGAAGCAAAAGTGGTGATCGTAGATCCTGAGTTCTCAGGGGTGATGAAAAAAGCCCTTGAGCTTGCTAAACAAGAAAGTGGTCGCGAGTTCCTAGTCATTGATGTCGAGGAAAAAGAATTTGATGTTCCTGGTGAAAAACTGGGCAAATTAACCTATGAAAAGCTCTTATCTGAGGGCGATCCTCAGTTCGCTTGGCAAGTCCCCGCGGATGAATGGCAAGCTATTTGCCTGAACTACACCTCGGGAACTACGGGCAATCCAAAAGGGGTCGTGTATCACCATCGTGGTGCGGCGATTAATGCGGTATCGAATATTCTGGACTGGGATATTAATAAGCATCCTACCTACCTTTGGACCCTTCCGATGTTCCATTGCAATGGCTGGTGTTTCCCGTGGACAGTAGCAGCGCGGGCCGGCATTAATGTTTGCCTGCGTCGTGTGGATGCGCAACATATTTTTGCTGCCATTAAAGAACACAATGTCACTCATTACTGCGCGGCTCCGATTGTGCATAACCTGTTAGTGAATGCTCCTGATGAATTAAAAGAGGGCGTGCCTACAGGTGTCAAAGGCTTGATCGCAGGTGCTGCGCCTCCAGCCTCGATTATTGAAGGCATGGAAAATCTAGGTTTCGATCTAACGCACGTTTACGGCCTAACTGAAGTCTATGGCCCTGCAGCGGTCTGCGTTAAGCAAGATGAATGGAATGACCTTGATATCGGCGAGAGAGCCCGCCTGAATGCACGCCAAGGCGTTCGTTATCACATGCAGCAGGCGATTGCCGTACTTGATCCTGAAACTCTCGAGCCTGTGCCTGCTGATGGCGAGACGATGGGCGAGATTATGTTTAAGGGCAATATCGCTATGAAGGGCTACCTGAAAAATGAGAAGGCCACCAAAGAGGCCTTTGAGGGTGGCTGGTTTCATTCGGGAGATTTGGCTGTGATGAATCCCGATGGCTATGTAAAGATGAAGGATCGCAGTAAGGACATCATCATTTCTGGCGGAGAAAATATTTCCTCTGTAGAGGTGGAAGACGTTCTGTATCGCCACCCAGCAGTAATAGCTGCAGCGGTGGTTGCGAAGCCCGATCCTAAGTGGGGTGAGACGCCTTGCGCCTTCTTGGAAATCAAGCCAGGTATGGAGGTGACGCCAGCCGACATCATTGCTCATTGTAAGCAGCATCTGGCTGGTTTTAAGGTGCCAAGGGCAATTGTGTTTTGCGAGCTACCAAAGACCTCTACTGGCAAGATCCAGAAGTTTGAGCTTCGCAAGCAGGCGGGCTCAGCTTCAGCAATCGATGTCTAGCCTTAGGCATCGCTAGGCGGATAAAATAGAAGAGTTACTCAAAAATAGAGAATCAAGCATGAAAATCTTAGTAGCAGTGAAGCGCGTTGTTGATTACAACGTGAAAATACGAGTGAAATCAGATAAGTCTGGTGTCGATCTGGCTAACGTCAAAATGAGTATGAATCCTTTTGATGAAATCGCAGTAGAGGAAGCGGTTCGCTTAAAAGAGGCGGGCGTCGCCACCGAGGTGGTCGTCGTTTCTGCTGGCCCTACTCAGTGTCAAGAAACGCTGCGTACCGCTTTAGCGATTGGTGCCGATCGTGCGATCTTGGTAGAAACCGATGCTGAGCTACAGCCTTTAGCTGTTGCGAAAATTCTCAAAGCGCTTTCTGAAAAAGAGCAAGCCCAGATTGTTATCTTGGGTAAGCAGGCGATTGATGATGATAGTAATCAAACTGGTCAAATGTTGGCGAGTCTGCTAGATATTCCACAAGCGACTTTTGCTTCCAAAGTGGTGGTTGCTGATGGTAAAGCGAGTGTGACGCGCGAGGTAGATGGCGGCTTAGAAACCATCGCGATCACTTTGCCCGCAGTCATTACAACCGACTTGCGTTTAAATGAGCCACGTTATGTAACTTTGCCAAACATCATGAAAGCCAAGAAGAAGACCTTGGATATTGTCAAACCTGAGGAGCTCGGTGTTGATATTGCCCCTCGTCTCAAAACCCTCAAAGTAGAGGAGCCGCCAAAACGCTCTGCTGGCGTGATGGTGGCAGATGTAGCGGCCTTGGTAGATAAACTTAAAAATGAAGCGAAGGTAATTTAAATGGCCGCACTCGTTATTGCTGAACATGACAATATTTCCTTAAAAGCAGCTACGCTCAACGCGGTAGCTGCTGCTCTGCAGTGCTCCCCTGAGGTGGATGTGTTGGTTGCTGGTAGCGGCGCTGATGCCGTTGCTTCTGCCGCCGCTCAAATTGCTGGGGTGCGCAAAGTGATTCAGGTGGATGCGGCGTCTCTGGCTGATCAACTTGCTGAACCATTGGCCGCTCAAGTTGTAGCGATCGCTGGTGGCTACAGTCACATCTTGGCGCCAGCCACCGCGAATGGCAAAAATGTATTGCCACGTATCGCAGCGAAGTTAGATGTTGCTCAGTTATCTGACATTACTAAAGTGATTAGTGCCGATACTTTCGAGCGTCCGATTTATGCGGGTAATGCGATTGCTACTGTGCAATCTGCAGACCCAGTTAAAGTAATTACCGTTCGAACAACTGGCTTTGATCCAGTTGCCGCAAATGGTGGCTCAGCTGCAGTGGAAAAACAAGCGGCTATTGAGGTTTCTGGTAAATCTTCTTTCGTGGGTCGCGAGCTTACTAAGTCAGATCGTCCGGAGTTGACTGCTGCCAAGATTATTGTTTCTGGCGGTCGTGGCTTAGGCTCTGGTGAGAAATATCAAGAGATCGTTGTACCCCTCGCTGATAAGCTGGGTGCCGCTCTAGGTGCCTCACGTGCGGCAGTGGATGCTGGTTATGTCCCTAATGACTATCAAGTTGGTCAGACCGGTAAGATCGTTGCCCCACAGCTTTATATTGCTGTTGGTATCTCGGGCGCGATCCAACATCTAGCTGGTATGAAAGACTCTAAAGTAATCGTAGCGATTAACAAAGATCCTGAAGCTCCGATCTTTAGTGTGGCGGATTACGGCTTGGTAGCGGACTTAAATACCGCTGTTCCTGAGCTGACTAACTTACTCGGTTAAAACCTGTCGAAGGCACTTCTTCAATTACCCCATCTCTGATCTATAGGAATACTTATGCCGTACGTAGCCCCAGTAAAAGACATGCTATTTGTGATGAACGAACTAGCGGGGCTATCGGAGGTTGTTTCCTATCCCTCTTATGCTGAGGCTGGTGCCGATGTCGATTTAGCCCCAGCGATTCTGGAAGAGTCTGCTAAATTTAATCAAGATGTTGTAGCGCCACTAAATTGGTCAAGCGATCAAAATCCTAGCTCACTAAAAGACGGTGTTGTCACAACCGCTCCAGGCTTTAAAGCGGCCTTTGAGCAATTTGCTGCAGCGGGTTGGCAGGGTGTTGTACACCCTGCAGAATTTGGCGGCCAAGGCTTGCCGAAGCTCATTGCCACTGCTTGCTTTGAGATGGTTCACTCCGCAAGCCTGTCATTTGCTTTGTGCCCGATGCTGACCGATGGTGCGATTGAGGCTCTCCTGACCGCAGCAAGCCCTGAGCTGCAAGAGCGCTACGTACCCAAAATGATTTCTGGGGAGTGGACTGGATCCATGTGTCTCACGGAGCCTCAAGCAGGCTCTGACTTATCGATGGTGCGCTCCCGCGCATTGCCTGAAGCGGATGGCACCTATAAAATTTTCGGTACCAAAATCTACATTACCTACGGCGAGCACGATATGGCAAAGAATATTGCCCATCTCGTATTGGCGAGAACGCCAGATGCGCCAGAAGGCGTGAAGGGCATCTCTTTATTTGTGGTGCCTAAGTTTTTGGTAAATGCGGATGGTTCGCTTGGTGCGCGTAATGATGTTCACTGCGTCTCAATTGAGCATAAGCTTGGTATTAAGGCTAGCCCAACCGCGGTCCTGCAATTTGGCGATCATGGTGGCGCAACTGGCTACTTGGTAGGCGAAGAAAATCGCGGCCTAGAATATATGTTTGTCATGATGAATGCAGCTCGCTTTGCGGTTGGCATGCAGGGGATTGCGGTTGCAGAGCGTGCATATCAAAAAGCAGTGCAGTATGCAAAAGATCGAGTTCAGAGTCGTGACCTGGCGGGTTCACCAGGCCCAGTAGCAATCATTCATCAGCCTGATGTCAAGCGGATGTTGATGACGATGCGGGGTTATATTGAGGCCTCTAGAGCCTTGGCGTATTACGCTGCTGCTGCTTACGATGCTCAGCATGCATCTCCTGACGAAACGGCCCGTAAGCAGAACCAAGCGGTTTATGAGTTTCTGGTGCCGATTGTGAAAGGCTTCTCGACTGAGATGTCGATAGAGGTTGCAAGCTTGGGTGTTCAAGTGCATGGGGGTATGGGTTTCATTGAAGAGACGGGCGCGGCACAGCACTATCGTGATGCTCGCATTCTGACGATCTATGAAGGCACTACCGCTATTCAGGCAAATGATTTAATTGGTAGAAAAACAGTTCGTGACGGCGGCGCTACTGCAAAGCTATTCTCAGAGAAAATCCAGCAAACTGAAAAAGATCTGGCCAGTAGCGGCACTGCAGATGCAAAAGCAGTATTGAAGCAATTGACGCCAGCACGGATTGCCTTTGAATCGACTGTTGCATATATTGTGGCGAATGCAAAGACAGATATCAAAGCAGTCTATGCAGGCAGCTTTGCTTACTTACGTTTATGTGGTCTGGCATTGGGAGCATGGCAAATGGCACGCGCTTTATTGGCGGCACAAGAGTTACGCGCAGGCGACCCCAATTTCTATGACGCCAAAATTGCTACAGCGCGCTTCTTTGCGGAGAATCTATTGCCACAGTCTCAGGCTCTGGCAACTTCGATCTTAGAGAGCGGTCAATCTACTAATGCGCTGACAGTGGAGCAGTTTTAAGATTTAAAAAACTGTCACCGCTCATCAAAAAGCTATCCGCATTATTGGGATAGCTTTTTTGCTTCCTGAAGTTGCGAGATGAAGAATTGTTCAAAGGCAATGGCTAAGAACGTCATCATCACGCCAGCGCCTAACACCAAAGAAAAGATCACGGTCAACACAACAGGCCAGCCTGATTTGGTGGCTCTACTTGGATCTAAAGTTGGGTTAAATTGGGCATCCCACTTTTCATCAGCACGTAGGCCATAGGCAATGGTGGTTAACCAACTTGCTTCGAGGGTAATGAGGCCGAAGGTAACTAGAACCCAGCCTGGGGCAGAGTGGAAGTGCGCTTCTTTGAGAATGAACCAACCGGCGATTCCACCAACAAATGACAGTAGTTGTGCCCAGCCCCAAAAGGATTTCAATCCTTGCAAATAAAAACAGTTAAATCCAGTTCCTGGAAAAAATAATCCGAGTGAGCAGAATAGGAGTTTGTATTTTTTCATTCAGACTTTCAGTGATGAACTTATCTTGTAGTGGTGCGATATTTTATTTTGTTGAATTACTTTTTTGCATAAAGCTGAGGACTTCTCGATCCGCGCCAATCATCAGGAGTTGATCGCCGTTGCGAACAAGTGTCCTGTAATCAGCTAGCTCGTAGAGAAAGTCATTTTCTAGCTCCATGCGTTGTGGCGCGCAAGCCATCTTCGTACTGGCGATTTGATCTAGGGTAAAGCCTCTGGCATCTTCTGTAATACGTGCGGTAAAGCGATTGCAGCCCGTAGACCCGCTAACTCGCTCAGCATTAGCGTCAAAAATGATTTGGATTGGATTGCTATTGTCGCCTTGAGGAATTTGACGAGCGCGCACCTCGCCTCTAGCATTTGGGGCAAGGTTCCAGCGAACTAGCTCCCATTTTGTGTTCCGGAATTCACTGCTAGGAGGGCTAACCTTCGCGTTACAGGGTGGGATGATGTTGGCGCAGGCCGTCAAAAAGCTCAATCCAAGGCAAGAAAAAGTCAGAAATAAGCTGTTTAGAGCACTTTTAGAGGGTCTGAAATTCGAGATTTTAAGAGGCATATTTCTGTAAGTTACTGTTTTTAATAATTATTTTATGATTGACTGCATTCTATTCTACTGTTGAAGCCAAATAGGGGAGCGCTTAAATAGGTGGATCAAGTAGGGGTTTTCGTCTAGAATATGAGGTTTTCCGCTATACCGTGCATTTGTTTTGTTAATTTGCGCAGTTAGCTGAAGCCCAGGATTTTGTAGTAATTTCATTGGGTTGTAATCAACCTGTTTTCATTTTAGATTTTAAGGAATAAGTATGGTCGTCATTCGACTGGCACGCGGCGGTTCAAAGAAGCGCCCTTTTTATAGCATCGTGGCTACAGACAAGCGCAATCGTCGCGACTCGAACTTTATTGAGCGTATTGGTTACTTCAATCCACAGGCAGCAGCGACTGAGCAAGCAATGCGTATCGCTCAAGATCGTTTGACCTATTGGACTGGTGTTGGCGCTCAGATCTCTCCAACAGTAGTTCGTTTGATCAAAAACAATCCTGCAGTCTAAAGACTTCAAATCCAAAGACTTTGTCTTAGTGATGAAGTCTTTGGCAGCAGAATTTACTTGTAGTGTTATTTGGGGAGTTGAGGTGGTTTCAATATGAATAAACCTTCCCTAGATGATTTGATTGAGCTTGGCGCAGTCCAGGATGCTCAAGGCTTACAGGGTCAGATTAAGGTTCGTCCTCATTCCTCAGATCCAGTAGCCCTCTTATCTAGCAAAGAACTTTGGCTGTCTCTCATTCCTAGGCGGAGTGCGGGTGTCGCTGCGTCTCATGAGCAGGCTTCATTAAAGCTGTATAAGGTGAAGCAGGCGAAGATGCATAGTGGCACCGTGGTGATTGCCTTGGACGGCATTACTGATCGTGATCAAGCTGAAGCTTTAAAAGGCGCTCGTATCTTGGTTGCTCGCAATGCATTTCCAAAAGCAGAGAGTGATAGTTATTACTGGGTTGATCTCATTGGTTGTAAAGCAATCAATCTTCAGGGCGAAAGTCTGGGTGAAGTAATTGACATTAACGACAACGGCGCTCATGGAATTATTTCTCTTGGTGACCCAGAAACTAAAGTAGCGAAACAGTTGGTACCCTTCGTAAAAGAAGCGGTACAAAACGTTGATTTGCCTAACAGGCTGATTGCACTGGATTGGCAGTCCGACTGGTAATTTCAATCGTCATTGATCTTCAATTTCCAATATGCGCTTTGATGTAGTCACCTTATTTCCTGAAATGTTCTCTGCTTTGACGCAATGGGGCATTACTGGGCGTGCCTGTGAGCAAGGCCTTGCTAGTGTGAACCTCTGGAATCCTCGAGATTATTGCCTTGATCCTCGTAAAACTGTAGACGACCGTGCTTATGGCGGCGGTCCTGGCATGGTCATGATGGCTAAACCATTGGAAGATACGATATCTGCCCTTAAATTAGCTCATCAGACCCAAAACATCGTCTCTGGCCCTATTTGCCTCTTAGCTCCTCAAGGAGAGGTCTTTTCTCAGAAGCTAGCGACAGATATCCTCAATTACGGAAATTTAACTTTTGTTTGCGGTCGATACGAGGCTGTAGACCAGCGTTTTATCGATCGAAATGTGGATTTACAGCTTTCTATGGGCGATTTTGTGGTTTCTGGTGGGGAATTGCCTGCTATGACCATGATGGATGCAGTCATTCGTCTCATTCCTGGGGCCTTAGGGGATGGTGAATCTGCCGTTCAAGACAGCTTTATGAATGGCCTTTTGGACTATCCGCACTACACCCGCCCTGAAATATATGAAAATTTATCTGTCCCAGACGTGCTTTTGGGCGGACATCACGCTAAAATAGCGGATTGGCGTCGGCAGCAGTCTTTAAAGCTGACGCTAAGGCTCAGACCTGATTTAATTAAATCAGCAAGAGCTAATGGGTTGCTAAGTAAAGAAGATGAGCAATTTCTTCGAACGCTGTAAGTAATTATGGTTTTGAATGAAGTGGTTTGTGTCTTGATTTAGTGAAATGGTTTTAACTGCATCCTCTGTCTGGTCCGTTGATGAAAGTCTCGGGATAAAACGCTGACAAGATGTTTAAGGATTAATAATGAATTTGATCGAAAAAATTGAGCAAGAAGAAATTGCTCGCCTAAGTGCTAACAAAGCGCTTCCTACATTTGCTCCTGGCGACACAGTAGTTGTTGGTGTAAACGTAGTTGAAGGTACACGTAAGCGTACCCAGGCCTTTGAAGGTGTTGTGATTGCCAAGCGCAATCGTGGACTGAATTCCAGCTTTATCGTTCGCAAGATTTCATCTGGCGAAGGTGTAGAGCGTACATTCCAAACTTACTCACCATTGATCGCTAGCATTGAAGTGAAGCGTCGCGGTGATGTACGTCGCGCGAAGCTGTACTACTTGCGTGATCGTTCTGGTAAGTCTGCACGTATTAAAGAAAAACTTCCTGCGCGCAAAGTTAAAGTAGTTGCTGAGACAGTAGCGTAATCAGGTTTGCTTTAATCCAAAAAGAAGGCGGCCTTGGCTGCCTTTTTTATTATCCTAAAATAAGCTCATGCCAAAAAATCCTAAACCCCAAGAGCATAGGCTAAGCGTTGCTGTGCCTGCGGGTTTCGACGCGCAAGCTATTCCAATTCATGAGGTGTGTGAGCACCAGGTCAAGGTAGCTAAGCATGCATTAGACCCATCCTCTCTGAGGAATAGATTTCTGAACCCCCCTGTGTGGCAGCCAGAGATTACTGATGAGAATCGACATGTGATAGCCGCAGACATTATTGCTAGGCGTCAGGTGGCTGGGAAGATAACCCGTGCAGCAGTGTTAATCCCTTTGCTGCTGAGGGAGGAGGGCTTATCTGTCTTGCTAACGCAGAGGACGGATCATTTGCATGATCATGCTGGTCAAATCAGCTTTCCAGGCGGGCGCATTGATCCGGGGGATGTTAATCCTGATGACACTGCTTTGCGGGAGAGCGAAGAGGAGATTGGGCTTGATCGAGCTGCTGTGGAGATCATTGGCCATTTACCCCAGTATTTAACCGTTTCGGGCTATAGTGTTACGCCAGTTGTGGGATTGGTAAAACCTCAGGCAGAATATGTCTTAGATGCTTTTGAAGTGGCAGATGTTTTTGAAGTGCCTTTACATTTTTTAATGGATCCAGCTAATCATCAAGTGCGGGTCTGGGAGAGTGATCAGGGTGGTCGTCGGTTTTATTCAATGCCCTATGAAAATCGTTTTATCTGGGGTGCTACTGCGGGTATGTTGCGTAACCTTTATCATTTATTAAAAGTATGACTTTCTTTTCTATTCTCTTCGCCCTCATTGCTGAGCAATATCGCCCAGTAACCTCGACCCATTGGATCGCGCGCATGAGCGCTCGCTGGTTAGATTGGGTCGCCGGCGAATTCGGCGGTAAGACTGAACAAGGTGCAAGTCCTGTTGGCGCGCGTATGGCGTGCCTGGTTGCCTTTATATTGCCAACGTTCCTAGTATTCGTGATCTATGTTGTCTTCATGGTGACGTATCCGATCTTAGGTTTTTTGTGGAACGTTTTAATCGCGTATTTATTTTTTGGCTTTCGCCAATTTAGCCATTCCTTTACCGCAGTACATGAAGCGATTGCAAATCATGACTTGCCGGCAGCTCGCCAGGCATTAACCGAATGGTATGGCCCTGAATTAGATGCTTCCAATCTCACTGAGACTGAAGTGATTTCACTTGCCTTAGAGCGCGCCATCATCGGCTCCCATCATCATGTATTTGGTGTCTTATTTTGGTTCTTAATGCCAATGGGACCTGCAGGCGTGGTGCTATATCGCTTAGCTGACACTGCCGCTCAGCGCTGGTCTGAAAAAGGTGACTTTAATTTAAGTGAGGCCGCACGTCATTTCTTTTACGTATTAGATTGGGTACCTGCACGCATCACAGCAATGGGCTTTGCGATTGTCGGTAACTTTGAGGGCGCTGTTTATGCATGGCGTTACCTGACTGGTAAATGGTCTGATTCTTTGTCAGCGGTGATCTTGGCGTCAGGAAGTGGCGCCTTAGGTGTTCGGCTTGGTGAGCCTATGAGCGAGCCTGATAGTGATGAAGCTTTACGTATGGCTGAAGCTGGTGAGCCCGTGGTTTACGAAGTGGGTCTTGAGCCAAATGAGCGCACCATGCGCTCTGCAATTGGTTTGGTTTGGCGCCTCGTTATCGCTTGGATGGCTTTATTGCTAATGCTGACCATCGCTCTTTGGCTTGGCTAATTCCCTGAATCTGCGTATCGGCGGTCTTTGAGTCGGAACGCAATTGCCTAAATAGCGCCAGTCTTTCTGGCGCTATTTCATTTCTGTCGACGGCTTCTCGTATTGCGCAATCAGGTTCTGACTGGTGCGCGCAGTTATGAAAGCGACACTTGCCCAGTAAGTCATGAAACTCTCTAAAGGCATGCTCTAGTTCGCTAACGGACATGTGAGCTAAGCCAAACTCCTGAAAGCCTGGAGAATCAATTAAAGCACCCAATTTGCCACTGGCATCACGTCCCCAAGCCTCAGGTAGCTCAAAGTAGCGGCAAGCAGTGGTGGTGTGTTTGCCGGTATCTAAGCGTACTGAATACTCTTGAGTGATGGCTGCCGCATTGGGAACCCAGGCATTCAGTAAGCTAGATTTGCCCATACCGGATTGACCTACAAACACTGAAACTTTGCCGCAAATAGCAGGGCGTAAGGCCTCTATAGAGGCTTCATCAAACTTGGCTGATACCTCGGTAACGGGATAGCCCATGCGTGCGTAGGGCGCAATAATTTTGCGGGCATGTTCTAAGTTATCCTTGAGATCACACTTATTCAGAAGAATGTGTAAACCAATTTGATTGGTCTCTGCGGCAACCACGGCCCTACCCAAAAGATCTGGAGAGAAGGCGGGTTGCGTGGCGAGGACTACCAAAATTTGATCCACATTTGAGGCAATCAACTTGCTCTTAAAGGCATCGGAGCGATAGAGTAAGTTTTCCCTTGGCTCGATGCGAATAATGCGCGCTTGATCCGCGGAGGTCATCTCTAGCAACATCCGATCCCCCACTGCGCCAATGTGCTGCTTAGCTGGCGTGCTCACCTGAATTAATTCACCAACAGGGGATTCATTACCGCGCTCATCTTTTACTAAGCGCTGCGCTAGATAATGCCTTCCATAGGAGGCAGTAAGTAGCGCATGAAATTGTTCCATTAGTTCAAATACCTCTTAGCTAAATCGCTTGAGATTAGCGATGCGCAATGGAGCGGGTGGATGTGAACTGTAAAAAGCGGTATAGATTGGGTCTGGTGTCAAGGTAGAAGCATTGTCCTGATAGAGCTTGACTAGGGCGGAGATCAAATCTGGTGCGGAAGATTTATCCGCAGCAAAGCCATCAGCCTCGTATTCATGTTTGCGTGAGGCTAGGCTAGATAGTGGAGTTAGGAAGAAGCTAAATACGGGGGATACCAGCATAAAGAGTGCCAAAGCCAGACCGCCGTTATAGCCATTAGGGTTGGGCATCACACCAAGATCACTATAGAACCAAGCTTGAGTACTAATCCATCCCAAGAGTGCAAAGGTAGCGAAGCTCAAAGCAAAAGAAACTAATAAGCGTTTGCGGATATGGTTGCACTTATAGTGACCGAGCTCATGAGCTAGTACAGCCTCTACTTCGCCAGGATTGAGTTTCTCAATCAAGGTATCAAAAAATACAATGCGTTTAGCTTTGCCCATCCCGGCAAAAAATGCATTGCCATGCGCACTGCGTTTGCCGCCATCCATTACGAAGAGTCCTTGGCTTGCGAAATCACAGCGGCGTAACAAGGCTTCGATTTGTGTCTTGAGTGGCCCGTCTTCGAGAGCTTGAAACTTATTAAAAATGGGTGCGATAAAGGTTGGGAATATCCACTGCATCAAGAGACTGAAAGCAGTCAGAACACCCCAAGCCCAAAGCCACCAAAGATCACCTGCCTGAGCCATGAGGCTCAGAATGACCCAGAGGAGGGGAACGCCAATTGCGCTGCCAACACCAATGCCTTTAAACATGTCGGCAAAGAATAATTTCTTATTCATACGATTAAAACCAAAGCGCTCTTCTAGATAAAACTGCTTATACCAAGAGAAGGGGAGGTCAATGATTCCGGAGATGAGCACAATCGATACAAGTAAAGCAATTTGCTGCGCAATGCCTTCACCCAATAGTTGCAGAAGGGCGATGTTCAGAATCTGCAGGCCGCCCAAGAGTGTGAAGCCGATCAAAATAATAGCGCTGACACCATTCTCTAAAATACCCAGACGCAGTTTGGCGATCGTATAGTCGGCAGCCTTTTGATGATCCGCCAAAGAGATCTGAGAGGCGAACTCGGCAGGCACTACATCACGGTTGATAGCGACGTGACGAATTTGGCGTTGGGATAACCAGTGGCGTAGACCAAAGCTGGCGATGAAGGCGATTAGAAAAACAATTGTGAATGTCATGAGATGATTATAGATATGAGTGAAAAAACAGTTACCCCAGCAGCAAAGACGGCGCCAGCCAATGAACACCTCATTTGGGTGGACATGGAGATGTCAGGCCTAGACCCTGAAAAAGAGCGGATTTTGGAAATTGCCGTGATCGTGACTGATGCCCATCTCAATACCATCGCCACGGCCCCTGTTTGGGTAATTCACCAGGATGACTCCTTGCTTGATGCGATGGATGCATGGAATAAGGGCACTCACGGACGCTCTGGCCTCATTGATAAGGTCAAGGCATCAACAACCGATGAGTCGACCGCTGAAGCGGAATGTATTGCTTTCCTAAAGAAATACATCAAACCAGGGATTGCGCCGATGTGTGGCAACACGATTGGTCAAGATCGTCGCTTTATGGCGAAGTACATGCCAAAACTAGAGGCATTCTTTCATTATCGGAATATTGACGTTTCCACTCTCAAGGAGCTTTGCAAACGCTGGCATCCCGAGTTGGTAAAGGGCTTTACTAAAAAACAAGCGCATACCGCTTTGGCAGATATTGAAGAATCTATTGAAGAGCTTAAGTACTACCGAGACAAGTTTATTGTGCCTTTGCCGGAGTAATTTTGGTGCGCTTAATAAGAAACAGGGTCTAGTAATAGACCCTTTTTGTATTTCTCAAAATGAATGCTTACCTTATTTCTTGATCGCGCTTTTCGGCCTAAAAGCCTTGACGATGGCTTCATCGGTTTCTATGTAAGGGCCACCGATCAGATCAATGCAGTAGGGAACGGCGGCAAAGATACCTGGAACAATCGACTTGCCCTCGACATCCTTTAAGCCCTCAAGTGTTTCTTTAATGGATTTGGGTTGACCTGGCAAATTAATGACAAGGGCAGCATGTCCTTCGATTTCTCGTAAAACAGCAGTTTGACGGGATAAAATCCCTGTGGGGACAAAGCGCAGGCTAATTTGACGCATTTGCTCGCCAAATCCAGGCATTTCCCGGGTTCCTGCATCCTTTGTGGCCTCAGGGGTGACATCCCGTCGAGAAGGCCCTGTACCGCCTGTGGTGAGGACTAGATCGCAACCAAGATCATCAGTCAGCTCCACGATCGTTTCAGTAATGATCTCGCGCTCATCCGCAATGAGGCGCTCATGAAAGACGCAGGGGGTGCTAATAGCGGTCTGTAACCACAATTGCAGGGCAGGAATGCCCTCATCGGTATAAACACCCTTGCTTGCTCGATCTGAGATCGAAATCAGACCAATTTTGATTTCATTGGGGGTGGATCTTTTCCAGGCTTCGGTATGCTTCATGTTTCTATTCTAGCTATTATTAGGGCATGTTTACATACTCATCAAATCAGTTTCAAGAAATCATTGATTTCATGCTCACGGAGGCTAAGAGGCGGGGCGCCTCGGATGCTGTGGCAGAAGTTTCCGAGGGGCAAGGTCTTTCGGTCACTGTCCGTAAGGGCGAGGTTGAGACCATAGAGCAAAGCTTGGACAAGCAGGTTGGCGTTACAGTCTTTTTAGGTCACCGTCGCGGCAACGCTAGTACCAGTGATTTCTCTAAGGAATCTCTTAAGGCTACGGTTGAGGCTGCGTACCATATTGCTCAACATACAGCGGAAGATCTTTGTGCTGGCCCAGCTGAAAAAGAACTCCTTGAGAAACATCCGCTGGACTTAGATTTATTTCATCCGTGGGATTTGGATTCTGCGACAGCTATCGATATTGCACGTACTGCTGAAGGCGCTGCCTTTGCGGTCAGTAAGCAAATTCAAAATAGTGATGGTGCTTCAGTATCAGCACATCATGCGCATTTTATGATGGGGACAAGTCACGGCTTTATGGGCGGCTACCCATTCTCACGCCACTATATTTCGTGCGCACCGATTGCAAATGAAGGTGGCAAAAAGTCACTCATGCAACGTGATGATTGGTATTCCAGTTCACGTATCCCTGAAGAGTTGGCTGATCCCGCAGCGATTGGAAAGTACGCTGCAGAACGCGCACTCTCACGCCTCAAGGCGAAATCATTAACTACTCGACGCTGCCCAGTCATTTTCGAGGCCCCCTTAGCCGCTGGCCTGCTGGGCGGACTAGTGCAGGCGGTATCTGGTGGAGCTTTGTATCGTCGCTCCAGTTTTCTATTGGATAGCTTAGGTAAGCAAGTATTACCAAAGCACATCAGTCTCTTTGAAAATCCCCATCTAAAGTCGATGACAGGAAGTGCGCCATTTGATGAAGAGGGTGTGAAGACAACCGCAAGGACGGTAGTGGATAAAGGTGTTTTACAAGGCTATTTCTTATCCACCTATTCCGCCAGAAAACTCGGTATGAAAACCACCGGCAATGCTGGCGGCTCTCATCATCTGACATTACAGAGTCGCAAGACGCCTCAAGGTGGATTGCCAGCACTCTTAAAAGAAATGGGCACCGGCCTTCTTGTTACTGAGCTTATGGGGCAGGGAGTGAACTACGTTACAGGCGATTACTCACGTGGCGCTTTTGGTTATTGGGTTGAGAACGGTGAGATCCAGTATCCAGTAGAGGGCATTACGATTGCTAGTAACCTGCGCGATATGTTGATGGATATTCAGATGATTGGTAGTGATTCATTGATCCGTGGAACTAAAGAAACGGGCTCCATTCTTATTGGATCCATGACTGTTGGTGGAAAGTAAAGTAGCAATACCCTAAAGATACAGAGAACATCAATAAGAAAACAAAGAAACTATTTTGGAGGAGAGAAAGATGCAAAGACGTTCCTTTTTAAAGAAAGCCACTATCGGTGCAGGTGTAGCAGCATTGGCTGCCCCCTCTATTGCACAGAGCCTTCCAACGCTCAACTGGCGTTTGGTCTCTAGCTTTCCCAAATCACTAGATACTTTATTTGGCACCCCAGAAGTATTTGCTAATGCTTTGCGCAAAGCAACGGATGGCAAGTTCAATGTCAAAGTATTTGCTGCGGGCGAAGTAGTTCCAGCTTTGCAAGTGTTAGATGCAGTTCAGAACGGTACGGTAGAGTGCGGGCATACTGCCAGCTACTATTACTTGGGTAAGAACAGCGCCTTTATTTTTGACACAGCCGCACCTTTTGGGATGACCGCACGCCAGCAATCCGCGTGGATGTTGCACGGGAATGGCATGAAGCTTATGCGTGAGCTTTACGCCAGCTACAACATCGTGAACTTCTTGGGTGGACAAACTGGTACTCAGATGGGCGGATGGTTTCGTAAAGAGATCAAGTCTCCCGAAGATCTCAAGGGGCTTAAATTCCGCATTGCTGGTTTTGCTGGGCAGGTATTGGCGAAGTTAGGTGTGGTGCCACAACAGTTGCCCGCTGGTGAAATTTATTCAGCATTAGAAAAAGGCACGATTGATGCCGCTGAATTTGTTGGTCCATACGATGATGAGAAATTAGGCTTAGCTAAAGTAGCCAAAAACTATTACTACCCAGCATTCTGGGAGGGCGCAGCTGGACTCTCATTCTTGGTCAATAAGAAGCAGTGGGATTCTTTGCCGCCAGCGTATCAAGCGGCATGGGAAGCGGCTTGCTTTGAGGCGCATACCGATATGTGCGCCAAGTACGATGCCTTGAACCCGCCCGCATTACAGCGCCTCATTCAGAGTGGTGCGGTATTGCGCAAGTTCAACACCTCGGTATTGGATGCTTGCTTTAAGGCAGCTCAGCAAACCTATGCCGAAGAGTCTGCTAAGAATCCACAGTTCAAGAAAATCTTCGAGGACTATCGTGTTTTCAGAAACATGGAAGCGCAGTGGTTTAACGTAGCTGAACAGGCGTTTGCTCAGTATAGTTTTGCGAAGAAGCTCTGATACTGAGGGCTTAGACGATAGATTAGAAAAGCGCTCTGAAGAGCCCTTTATCTTTTACATGCTGAACGCTGGACTACTGTCGTTCAAGGGTAACGAAGCTAAAAGTAATGTCGCCCTCTGAGGCTGGAGCGCGCTCCACCTCTTTCCATTCGGATGGGCTGGGAACCTTAAAGAAGGTATCGCCACCTTCTACATCAATATCAATCTCCGTGATGTAAAGACGATCGGCCTTCGGGAATGCTTGAGTAAATAATTGCTCGCCACCAATAACAAATACGCGGGGAAACTCACTCAAAGTGGCAAGTGCTGTATCAAGTGAGTTAACTACTTCTGCGCCAGTCAACTGGAGATCGGAATTTCGACTCACCACGATATTGCGGCGTCCTGGCAGAGGGCGGCCAATGGATTCCCAAGTTTTGCGCCCCATGATGACTGGATAGCCCATGGTTACTTTTTTAAAGAACTGCAAGTCTGCGGAAATTTTCCAAGGCATTTGATTGTCACGACCAATCACGTGATTACGTGAGCGGGCAACGATCATGGAGATAGCGGGGTGGTTAGCTGCGGTCATGGGCGATCCAATTTCTTAAACAGCTACAGGAGCTTTAATGGCTGGATGAGATTCATAGCCAGCGATTTCAAAATCTTCGAATTCATAATCAAAGATGGAGTCTGGCTTGCGCAAAATATTCAACTTAGGTAGCGGGAAGAACTCTCTCGATAGTTGAAGATCGACTTGCTCTAAATGATTGCTATAGAGATGACAATCACCACCAGTCCAGACAAAGTCACCCACTTCTAAATTGCACTGTTGCGCCATCATATGGGTCAGCAGCGCATAGCTAGCGATATTGAAAGGTACGCCCAAGAAGATATCGGCACTACGCTGATAGAGCTGACAGGAAAGCTTGCCATCGGCTACATAAAACTGAAAGAAAGCATGGCAAGGCGCTAAGGCCATACGGGGAATATCTGCCACGTTCCATGCGGAAACAATAATGCGACGTGAGTCTGGATTCTTTTTTAGGGTCTCTACGACTTCAGCAATCTGATCAATATGCTCACCATTCGGTGCGGGCCATGAACGCCACTGGTAACCGTAAATTGGCCCTAGATCACCATCAGGTGCTGCCCATTCATTCCAAATGGAAACACCACGCTCTTTGAGCCAGTTGTTATCAGTGCTACCTTTGAGAAACCAGAGTAATTCCAGAATGATGGACTTGAGATGGAGCTTCTTGGTAGTCACCATTGGGAAGCCTTCAGCCAAATTGAAGCGCATCTGATGGCCAAAGATAGAGATAGTGCCAGTCCCAGTTCTATCAGACTTTTGGACGCCCTTTTCGAGGACTTCCTTCATGAGGTTGTGATATTGACGCATAGGTTTATTTAGCTAAAGAATTCAGTGATATGGAGAGCTTACTCGAATGTCGGTGGGCTTACCCCGAGTGCTTTATGAAGCTTTGGGGAGGTAGTGGTGTATTGCAGTTGAATCTGCTTTTCTGGCGCCAGGTAGGCTGCCGCAGCAAAGGCCGCTAAGGCCGCCTCGTGAAAGCCAGACAAAATCAGTTTTTTCTTGCCTGGGTAGATGTTGATATCACCTACAGCGTAAATACCAGGCGTACTCGTTTGAAAGCAGGCAGTATCTACAGCAATTTGTTTGCGATCAATATCTAAACCCCAGTCAGCGATTGGACCCAATTTCGGGGAGAGGCCGTAAAAGAGTAAGAGTGCATCTAAGCCAAGCATCTGAATTTCACCATCAATATTGGTGACGGCAATTTCAGTGAGCTTGTCATTAGATGATTCAAGACCCGTAATTTGTCCGATGATGAGTTGCATCTCACCAGCGGCACAAAGGGCGCGCATCTTTGCAACTGATTGAGGTGCCGCTTTGAACTCATCTCTACGGTGGATGAGCGTCACACTTGCTGCCTTGTCGGCAAAATGTAATGCCCAATCTAAGGCAGAATCTCCGCCACCACAAATCACTATGCGCTTACCATTAAATTGTTCAGGATTTCTGACGCGATAGAAGACTTGTTTATCTACAAAAGTTTCGATCCCATCCAGATTCAGTGTGCGTGGTTGAAATGCGCCAACACCTGCGGCGATAAAAATAGCTTTACTCAAAAATTGCTGATCTTGGGATGTGCGAATCAGAAAGCGGCCGTCAGTCTGTTTCTCAAGGGTAGAGACCTCTTGATTTAAATGGAACTGCGGCTTGAACGGCTCTATTTGTTTTAGTAGGTTGCCAACTAATTCGCGACCAGTACAAACTGGAATTGCCGGAATGTCGTAGATCGGCTTATCTGGATAGAGCTCAATGCATTGACCACCTACTTCTGGAAGTGAGTCAATAACATGGGCTTTAATGTCTAGGAGTCCAAGCTCGAAGACTTGGAAGAGCCCCACCGGACCGGCGCCAATAATGACTGCATCGGTTTCAATGGGGGAGTGCAATTTACTTTACCAGTTGGTCAAGTTTATTTTTAACGTCTTTCCACTCTTCAGCTTCTGGCAATGCCGCTTTAGATTTAGTGATGGATGTCCATGAAGGTGACAACTCCGCATTCAATTTAATGAAAGCTTGTTGATCTCCCGGCACATCATCTTCCGCATAAATCGCATTGACTGGGCACTCGGGCACGCAGACCGCGCAATCGATACATTCGTCTGGATCGATTACTAAAAAGTTGGGGCCTTCGCGAAAACAATCGACTGGACAGACATCAACGCAATCGGTGTATTTGCAACGGATACAGGCTTCGGTAACAACGTAAGTCATGATGGTTTACAGGTAGGGCGCGCCAATGAATCGAGCGCCAAGTTATAAAAACCCAATTTTAGCCGAATCAAGCTGTTTTTCAGATAAAAGGGTCAATTTACTTGAGGTAAAGTCACGTTATGAACACTCCAGCGAATACTTCTCCACATTCCCCTAAACCCAAGATTTTGGTCGCAAGAGCCATATTTCCTGAGGCGCTAGCCAAACTGGAAGAATCCTTTGAGGTGAGAACAAACCAGTCAGACAAAATCTTTACCCCTGACGAGCTCCAAAAGGCCCTTTCAGAGGTGCAGGGCGCCCTTGTAGCTGGAAGTGAGCGGATTGATGCTACCGCTCTCTCGCAGGCTAAAGAGTTAAAGGTGGTTGCCAATATTTCTGTGGGCTATAACAATTTTGATGTCCCAGCGATTACTGCTGCTGGTGTCATGGCTACTAATACCCCTGATGTTCTTACGGATACAACTGCTGATTTTGGCTTTGCTTTATTAATGGCAACTGCTAGACGCATTACAGAATCCGAGCATTGGGTAAGGGCTGGTAAGTGGGAGCAATGGTCAATTGTGAATAACCCACTTGGCATGGATTTGCATCACAGTACAGTCGGCATTATTGGCATGGGTCGCATTGGCCAAGGTATTGCTAAACGTGCCTTAGGTTTTGGAATGAAAGTGATTTATCACAACCGCAGTCATCTCTCAGATGCTGACGAAAAAGCCTGTGGTGCAAGTTATGTTTCCAAAGAAGAATTACTTCGCACTGCCGATCATGTTGTTTTGGTGCTTCCGTATACCGCCCAAAATCATCATACGATTGGCGCTCCAGAAATCGCGCTGATGAAGCCGACTGCAACCCTGATTAATATTGCTCGTGGTGGCATTGTGGATGATCTTGCGTTAGCCCAAGCATTGCAAAGTGGCAAGATATTTGCAGCTGGCTTAGATGTTTTTGAAGGTGAGCCTCAAGTGCATCCAGAGTTACTCAAGTGCTGCAACATTGTATTGGCTCCACATATTGCAAGTGCTACAGAAAAAACTCGTAGAGCGATGGTGGATCTTGCGATTGAAAATTTACGAGCAGCGCTTGATGGAAAGAAACCACCAAGCTTGATTAATGCTGAAACGTTTCAGAATTAATCAGCTTCCACTTCTTCTGGGAGTTCTCTAAGGGCGAGTTCGATTCCGCCAAATTTACCTGCGACCCAGTTGTAAACTTTGCAAGCAATCCAGAGCAAAGCAAAGCCTAGCAAGGCATTGAGAATCAAGGCGGAGAGTACGGTAAAGCCAGGAATGGCACCGTCACGGATGAAGGCTACAAATAAGGCCAACAACACAATCGGAACAGAGAAACAGAGATAAACCAAAACCAGGGTTTTGGCGGTATGCATTGGATCTACGAAGGCGATTTCTTTTTTGGTGAGTTTCATGAGGGACAATCTTAAAGCAGTCCGTCGAAAAGCGCCACATCTAACCAGTCACCAGCGGCCACATTTCCTTGTTCGTGAGGCAGAATAACAAAGCAATTTGCCTCGCTCATGGATCGCAAAATTCCAGCGCCTTGGCTGCCAGTCAATTTGACTGTTGGCTTTCCATCTTGACCACGCCCCAAAATAGCGCGCTGAAATTCTGTCCGACCAGGTTTTTTCCGAATGGGCGTCTCGGCAATAGCTTGAGTCATCGGTGGCTCAGTCTGGCTGGCCCCGTTGAGTTGCAGTAAAGCGGAGCGGACAAATTGGTAGAAAGTCACCATGACTGCTACTGGGTTGCCAGGCAAGCCAAAGAAGAGGGTTTTGCGATTAGATCCCTGAACTGGCTTCAACATTCCAAAGGCCATCGGGCGACCTGGGCGCATAGCGATTTTCCAAAAGCCAACGTCACCTAGTTCTTGCATGATTTGCTTGGTAAAGTCAGCTTCACCAACAGAGACGCCACCAGAGGAAATCAGAACATCTGCTTTGGAAGCCGCATCTATAAAGGCGGCTTTGAGTGATGCGGGGTCATCGCGCACAATTCCGCAGTCAATGATGTCTAAATTGAGACGATTGAGTAGGCCAGTAAGGCTATAGCGATTGCTGTCATAAATACTGCCAGTATCCAAAGGCTGCCCTAGGGAGCGTAATTCGTCTCCAGAAGAGAGAATAGCAACCTTCAGTCTACGATGCACCTTGAGGCTGGCAATACCCAGTGAGGCTGCTAAACCTAGATCAGAGGGGCGCAATAAACGACCGGCGGCAACAGCAGCTTTACCAATTTGCAAATCTTCGCCACGCAAGCGGCGGTTTTCTCCGCGCTTTACTTGATTTTGCTTAAAGCCTATCGTTGACTCATTTGCAAATTCAGTAAATTCTTGAGGGATGACGGTATCGCAGTCATGAGGCATTAGGGCGCCGGTCATGATCTTGAGACACTCGTCAGGACCAACATCACCAATATATGGCTTACCAGCGTAAGCGGTGCCAACCACTTTCAGGGTGATGACATCTTCGCTATTGCCCAGGCATTCACCATGAAAAGCAAAGCCATCCATGGCAGAGTTATCAGCAGCAGGAACATCAATTGGCGAGAGGAGGTCTTCTGCCAGGATGCGGTTGATCGCTTGATCCAAGGTGACGGACTCAATGTTGCCCGCACTATTGAGCTTATGAGACTCTTCGATTAATTCATTGACGAGATTAGAGATAGCCTTGCGAGCTTCATCAACATGGAGTGAAGCGGTCAATAGAATGGGGCTATTCGGAGAGTGTTGAATTAAATCCGTCATGACGATACTTTTTCTAGGGCAGTTAGCTCTTCTGGCGTATTCACATTGGCAAATGCTTGAGCGTTTTCAAATATGACGGTGCCAGAGCGCAATTCTTTAAACCAACGATCAATCTTCAGATCCCCTTTACTTAAAAAGGCATCCAAAGAATCTTGCAGACTATTTTTCATTAAACAGAAAACGGGTTGGGACCAAATCTTTCCGTCAGCCTCTTTTGAGGAGGCAAAGACAAGCTCTAAGTTATTGTCTTCAAGTTCGACTGCCATTTTTTCCGCAAGATCCATTGGTAGCAAAGGAGAGTCGCAAGGTGATGTCAACAAGTAAGGTGTTTTGCAATGCTTGATACCGATAGAGAAACCAGCCAGCGGGCCAGAGAAATCAGGAGTTTGGTCCATGAGAACGGGGTAGCCATAGTGCGCATATTTTGTAATGCTACGGTTAGCATTAATCAGAATGGTGCTGACTTGAGGTTTTAGCCGAGTGATGGTGGATTCAATCATGGGCTTGCCGTGAAACGGAATCAAGCCTTTATCAATGCCACCCATTCGTTGCGCGCGTCCGCCCGCCAAAATGAGTCCAGTAATTTGATTTGCAGTAATCATCAGCCGCCGATGTAAGACATCTCTACCTTTCGAATACTAGTAGCCACTGTATTAGATCCCCGAATTTCTGAATAGTGATCATTGCGTCCTGACCAGGTCGACATAATAGCGTTAGCGATTTCTAAATCACTTCTGCCTGAGCGCAGTAGAGTCTTAAAGTCAAAACCTTCGTTTGCGAATAAGCAAAGATAGAGCTGACCGTCGGTGGAGATTCGTGCACGGGTGCATTCATGGCAGAAGGTTTGTGTAACGCTGGAAATAAAGCCAATTTCACCGGAACCATCAACATAGCGCCAGCGCTGAGCTACTTCACCAGGATAGTTGGCCTCAATAGGTTCTATTGGAAAGATAGCGTTAATGCGATTGGCAACTTCTTGGGAGGGAAGTACTTGAGACATGTCCCAGCCATTGGAGCTGCCCACATCCATAAATTCAATAAAGCGAAGTGTGACACCGCTACCTTTAAAGTGCTTGGCCATGCCAATAATTTCTTGATCGTTTGTGCCCTTCTTAACGACCATATTGACTTTGAGGTTGGTGAAGCCCGCTTCTTGAGCTGCAGCAATTCCATCGAGCACATCGGTTACAGGAAAGTCGACATCATTCATTTTTTTGAAGATCTCATCATTGAGACCATCAAGACTAATAGTCAGGCGCTGAAGACCGGCTGCTTTTAATGCGACTGCCTTCTTACGCAAAATACTGCCATTGGTAGTTAGCGTGAGATCAAGAGCTTGATCTGTCGTGGTGCGAATCTTGGCAAGCATCTCAATGAGTACTTCCAGATTTTTGCGGAGCAAGGGCTCACCACCAGTAAGGCGAATTTTTTCTACGCCTAGACTTGCAAAGATTGTTGTTAAGCGAGTGATTTCTTCGAAGCTGAGTAATTCATTGTGAGAGAGGTAGGGATAGTTCTTGTCGAAGATTTCCTTAGGCATGCAGTAGGTGCAGCGGAAATTACAACGATCGGTTACTGAAATTCGTAAATCGCGAAGTGGGCGTCCACGAGTATCTTTAGTTAAGGCATTCGGAGTAACAAGCTGTCCTGGAATGGACGGCGTGAGGCCCCTGCCTTCATCTAAACGTATTGGGATTACTTTTTCAACCATATCTAATTATGGCTGTGAAACGGTGTTTCTGCCAAACTGCCAAATATCCTTGTGGGATAAATAGCAGTCTGGAGAAATTGGTTTAAACCGTTTTTTCTTGGCCGCCGGTTTCAACTAAAACCATGGGGCCATTTTGCAAGCTAACAGGAGCCTTAGGCGTTCTGCCCATAGTTAGGATCTCTGGCTCAGCTTTGATTTGTGATTGCGCTTCTTGATGCTTGCTAGCATCCGTCGCTACCCAGACCATACCTGCAGACTGAACTACGCTATGCAAAGGAGTCTCTTCAAGCGCCTGGAAGGCAACTTTAGGAAGCTCAGGCATCGGTTTAGCGATCACTTCAATCGTAGCTACTGCTGCTTGCGCAGCCTGCGGAGCAGGAGCTGCGGCAGTGTTGCTAGAGCGATTACTTTGACGCGGTGCGCGTTGTTCTCTTGGTTCTCTCGGTTCACGTGGTGCACGCTCTTTCACCTCGCTAGAAGCTACAGGCGCAATGGTGTTTCCAAAGCTTTGAGCAATATTCTGAATTGGCATAGAGGAAGATGCTCCTCCCATACCTACTGGCGGGCCTGAGAATGAAGTTGCTACAGCGACAACGGAAGCAATCGCTGCATCACCATTCGACTCGGTACGCTCGCCACGTTGACCACGACCACGACCGCGACGATTGCGACCACGACCGCGACGCTCTTCACCTTCTGCGCTAGGAGCCACATCAGTTCCAGGCGCAGCTTCAGTTGCTGGAGTTACTGCAGCTTGATTTTCTGGTTTTGGATTTTGAGTGTTCTGGTTGCGATTGCTGTTATTGCGGTTGCGACCATCTTGACGACCTCTACCAGCACCTGCCTCGCGTGGAGCACTCGCACCTTCGGCACTAGCAGCTGCACCTTCTGTTGCTGGGCGTTCACCACGATCGTTACGTTCACCGCGACGACCACGATTACGATTGTTGCTGTTGCGGCTATTTTGATTGCGACCACGTGGTGCGCTAGGAGCAGTCTTCACCTCTGGTGCAGGCTCCGAAGAGAAGAGGCTCTTGATAAATCCAAAGAATCCACCACCGCTAGTAGTTTCAGCTTTCGCTTTTTCAGCACGTGCAGGACGTGGTTGACTTACTGGCGCTGGTGCGTTTGGTGTAATACCTTTGACTGCTGCTTCAGGACGCACTTTAACCTCAGCATCTTTACGGCTTACAGCGGTATCAGTTTCCAATTCAGCAGCAGCTTCTTCGGCCATCACATAACTAGCCTTTTGATCGTCAAGACGTGGATCATCATGACGTAACCGCTCAAGCTTGTAATGTGGCGTTTCTAAATGCTTGTTCGGAATCATCAAGACATTGACTTTGAAGCGTGTCTCAATCTTGATTACTTCGGCACGCTTCTCATTGAGCAAGAATGCAGCCACTTCGACTGGAACTTGTGAATGAATAGCAGCAGTATTTTCTTTCATTGCCTCTTCTTGGATGATGCGCAAGACTTGCAATGCGGATGATTCGGTGTCGCGGATATGGCCAGTGCCGTTACAACGTGGGCAGGTGACGTGGCTACCTTCGGAGAGGGCAGGGCGTAAACGCTGGCGTGACATTTCCATCAAACCAAACTTGGAGATCTTGCCCATTTGAACGCGTGCACGGTCATGACGCAAAGCATCGCGAAGACGATTCTCAACATCTTTTTGCGCCTTACTCGATTCCATATCAATGAAGTCGATCACGATCAAGCCACCCAAGTCACGTAAACGTGCTTGACGAGCGATTTCATCGGCAGCTTCTAAGTTGGTGCGAGTGGCAGTCTCTTCAATGTCAGAGCCACGAGTAGCGCGTGCAGAGTTGACGTCTACTGAAACCAAAGCTTCAGTATGGTCAATCACGATTGCGCCGCCAGAAGGTAGTGGCACGGTACGTGAATATGCGGTTTCAATCTGATGCTCAATCTGGAAGCGGGAGAACAATGGAACATCGTCCTGGTAGCGCTTCACTCTTGGCAAGTTATCGGGCATAACTACGGACATAAATGCCGCAGCTTGCTCATAAATATCATCGGTATCAATGAGGATCTCGCCGATATCAGGCTGGAAGTAATCGCGAATCGCGCGGATCACTAAGCTAGATTCGAGGTAGATCAATAAAGGCGCTGAATTGCCTTTAGCGGCTTCATCAATCGCTGTCCAGAGCTGCATGAGGTAACTTAAGTCCCACTGCAATTCTGTGGCGTCACGGCCAATACCGGCTGTACGAGCAATGATGCTCATGCCATCGGGTACTTGTAGTTGAGACATCGCTTCACGGAGTTCTTGACGGTCTTCGCCTTCAATGCGACGAGAAACACCGCCTCCACGTGGATTATTTGGCATCAATACCAAATAGCGACCTGCTAGGGAGACAAAAGAAGTGAGGGCGGCGCCTTTTTGGCCACGCTCTTCTTTTTCTACCTGAACAATAATTTCTTGGCCTTCACGCAACGCTTCTTTGATTGAGGCATTACGGACATCAATGCCTTCTTTAAAGTAGGTGCGGGCAACTTCTTTAAATGGCAGGAAGCCATGGCGTTCTTCGCCGTAATTTACAAAGCAAGCTTCGAGCGAGGGCTCAATGCGGGTAATAACACCTTTGTAAATATTGCCTTTACGTTGTTCACGACCGGCAGCTTCGATATCGATATCGATGAGTTTTTGACCATCGACGATGGCAACTCGCAACTCTTCTTGTTGAGTTGCATTAAATAACATGCGTTTCATAACACTCTCCTATTGGGAGTGCGTCGTTGCGCGCTGCGTTAGGGGACAAGTTAAATACCGCTTGGGGCCATAGCCCATTGGCGGATTGGAGTGTGGATCAAGCAAATCCAGGCATTTATTGCCTAGTACACCAAGTTCAATGTTGTTAAACCGGTGCCACACTTGACGATCGCCGCAGAGACCTCCTTTAGGTCATCAATGCAGGCGCGCGCCTGAAAACTGTCTTCTAATCGCGGGTCGCGGCATACGGCACACCAACCCTGCGCCTCATTACAACGGGGGAGGGGCAACCCCGGGAGTCTATTAAGGGCGACTCCAAGCTCCAAACCTGAATCAGGTTAGTCTCGGGCCAATAAATTGGCTAGAGCGTTGATTATACGGCACAAGTTGAACGACAATGGGGTATTGTTAAGTCCCTTGTCGACCCCTGTCGAGGCGACAAGAGAGATAAATCATGAAATCCGAACCCATTTCCAAGCCTTCACAGGTAAAACCCACCGTTCCGGCTGCTGTGCATCTTCAGACCATTGGTCCAGAAGAGGCCGGCCAGCGACTAGATAACTACTTATTACGCTGGGCTAAAGGGGTCCCCAAAAGCCACGTTTATCGGATTATTCGCTCTGGCGAAGTCCGGGTAAATAAGAAAAGAGCTGAGCCGACTACGCGTTTGATCGAAGGTGATGTAGTCAGGGTGCCGCCGGTTCGACTTGCGGAGCCTGCTCAAATGGCAGCAGTCAATACCGCCCAAACCAAGTCTCGGGCAAAGGGTTATTCCGACAAAATGCCTATTTTGTTCGAGGATGAAGCTCTATTAATAGTGAACAAGCCGACAGGTTTGGCGGTTCATGGGGGTTCCGGAATTGCCCTGGGCGTCATTGAGACTCTGCGGATTACCCGCCCAGAACTCCAATTCTTAGAATTGGTCCATCGCTTGGATCGAGATACCTCGGGCGTATTACTGCTGGCTAAAAAACGCAGCGCCTTAGTGGAGTTGCACCGACAGATCCGTGAAGGCCAGACCGATAAGCGTTATTACTTGCTGGCCCATGGAGAAATTGCGCAAGGTGCGGGAACTGCGCAACTTAAGTTCCCGCTACATAAGTACTTATTGCCCAATGGTGAACGTCGCGTCCGCGTTGACCCTGATGGCCTCCCAAGTCACACGGCTTTGCGTGTTACCAAAATAATGAAACGCGCAGATGCGACGATTACCTTGGCCGAGGCTCAATTGAAAACTGGGCGTACCCACCAAATCCGTGTGCACCTCCAAAAACTCGGCCATGCCATTTTGGGTGATGATAAGTACGGTTTTGAAGATCAAGACAAAATTGTGAAGTCCAAGCGCTTGTATTTGCACGCCCATTTAGCTGGCTTTACTCATCCGCGTACGGGTGAGAAGATGCGTATCGAATCCCCATTGCCCGCTGAATTTACAGCGATGATGAAAAACTTTGAAGTGACTAGCGATGCCTGAAGAGCAAAAGCCCGATAGACGGTATGACCTGATTGTGTGGGATTGGGATGGCACCATCATGGATTCCACACCGACGATCGTGAATTGCATTCAGCAGGCTTGCCGTGATTTAGGCTTTAAAGAGCCAGATGACGCTTTAGCTAGCTCGGTCATTGGTTTGGGTATTCAGGATTCGCTCAGAAGAGCGGTGCCTTGGATTGAGCCAGCCTATTTCCCAAAATTGACAGAACGCTTTCGATATCACTACCTAGCCAAAGATCATGAGCTGGATTTATTTTCAGGTATTCGTGAGTTGCTACAAAGCTTACGTGAGGATGGTTATCTATTAGGCGTTGCAACAGGTAAGTCCCGTGTGGGATTGGATCGCTCTTTAAAACATCACCAACTAGAGCAGATGTTCCATGAGACTCGTACTGCCGATGAATCCTTCTCGAAACCCCATCCTGGAATGCTCCTAGAGCTTTCAGATGCAATGCAAGTGCCCATGCGTCGCATGCTGATGATTGGGGACACCACCCATGATTTGGATATGGCAGCTAATGCAGGTATTGATGCGGTAGCCGTCACTTATGGCGCGCATCCTCCCAGCACTCTAAAAGAAGCGCCATCCCTGATTCATGTGGATGATGTCTCGCAATTGACGAGTTGGTTAAGTCAGAATCTCACCGTTAAAAACTAGTTAGTAATTAAGGATTAAAAAGATGGATCAAAATCAATCCGAGAATGCAAATCAAAACTGGGAGCGTCAAGCCCTTGAGCATTTGTTATTGGAGAATTTAAAAGAGACTCGCAAAGCGCGTCGCTGGAAAGCGGTATTTCGTATTCTCACTCTGATTATTTTTATCGGCGTAGTGCTGGCAGTGTTTGATTTTCATGTCCCAGGGCGTGGCATTGGACTTGAGAAACATACCGCCTTAGTCACGCTAGAGGGGGAGATTTCTTCGAGTTCGATGGCCAATGCGTTAGATATCAACTCATCATTAACTGCAGCATTTGAAAATGAACACAGTGCAGGGGTAGTCTTACGCATCAATAGCCCTGGAGGCTCTCCAGTTCAGGCCGGCATGATGAATGATGAGATTCATCGTTTACGTAAGCTCTATCCCAACAAACCGTTTTATGTCGTAGTAGAAGATATTTGCGCTTCCGGTGGTTACTACGTGGCCGTTGCGGGAGATCAAATTTTGGTAGATAAGGCCAGCTTAGTGGGATCGATCGGCGTGATCATGGAAGGCTTTGGTTTTACTGGCTTGATGGATAAGTTGGGTGTGACTCGTCGCATGATTACTGCTGGCTCGAACAAGGGAATGATGGATCCGTTCTCTAAAGAAAATCCGCAGCAAGTAGAAATGATTAAAACCATGATCGATGAGATTCATCAGCAATTTATTGCCGTTGTGAAAGCAGGGCGTGGCGATCGCCTTAAAGAAACTCCGGAGATGTTCTCAGGACGAGTTTGGAACGGCGAGCAAGCAATCAAAATTGGCCTCGTGGACGGCTATGGAACAGTAGATTCTGTAGCGCGGGATGTCTTTAAGGCACCAGATATTCTCGACTACACCATGAAAGAGAATTTTGCGGAACGTGTTGCTAAACGTTTTGGCGCTGAGGTTGGTGCGGCAGCGGGTAAGGCATTAATTAAGACGCCTGACCTGAAATAAAAAACCTCAAGACAAAAAATAATTTAATCAAAATCTAGGCCAGCAATAGAAATATCGCTGGCCTATTTTGTAATGCGCTACATGCCGCTTCATTTGGGTAGCGTTTGCGCCAGTCCGCAATCGATAGCGTTGTAATCATTTCCGTTTTGAGGCTGAGATCCATACCCATGCAGAGCATGGATTGCGGTGCCAATGTATTGAGGCAAGACATCAGCATGGCGATATTGCGATACGGTGTCTCAATCCAGATTTGCGTCTGCTGTAATTTTCTAGATTCCACTTCCAACTGCTTTAATCGAGCAATACGATCTTGCGCGTCATGGGGAATGTATCCTTGAAATGCAAAGCGTTGACCATTTAAACCGCTAGCCATCAATCCCAGCAGAATCGAGCTTGGGCCAACCAATGGCTTTACTTTGGCGCCCAGTTTATGCGCTGCTAGTACGAGTTCTGCACCAGGATCCGCTACCCCTGGAACGCCCGCTTCTGACATGAGTCCCATATCTTTACCGGCGATGAGTGGTTTGAGTAAATCGATCGGTTTGACTGCATCGCCGTACTTGGCATTGCGAGCCACCCCTCGCCACTCGCTCATGTGCATTTCTTGAATACTGCAAGCTAAAGGCGAAACACTATCGACTGCCTTTAAAAAAGCGCGGGCCGTTTTTGCATCCTCAACAATCCAGTCGGTGAGCTTGGCAGTTTGTGCAATGGTTTCACTCGGCAAAACCCAAGGCAATTGCTCAACACGTGAATCATCACCCAAAGTATTGGGAATTAAAAAGAGGGTGCCTAGGGTTGAGCTCATTGATTTAGTTTTATTTTCTATTTTTTTATTTCTTCATTGGAATGACAAAGCCAGCCTCGCGTAAGAGACCGCTCAGGGCAATTAATGGCAAGCCAATCAATGCAGTGGGATCATCACTCTTGATGGATTCCAAGAGTGAGATTCCTAAGCCTTCCGACTTGGCGCTACCAGCACAGTCGTAGGGTTCTTCGGCATGGAGGTATGCCTCTAGAACATCATCAGCGAGTTTGCGAAAGGTCACTTCTGTAGGAATATTAATTGTTGTTTCAACATCGCCACGCATCAGACATAGGGCTGTTTGAAAAGTCACAGTTGCACCACGCATGAGTTGTAGCTGGGCCATGGCCCGCTCAAAGTTTCCTGGTTTACCAATAGCAGCGCCACACAGGTCAGCCACCTGATCAGAGCCAATGACCCAGGCCTCCGGGTGATCTTTAGCTACTGCCGCAGCCTTTGCCTTTGCAAGGCGCAAGGCTAAATCGAGCGTGCTTTCACCGGGTAAGGGTGTTTCATCTACCTTGGGTGAGATGACGTCAAAGGGAATGCGCAGGCGCTCCAAGAGCTCCCGACGATAGACCGAGGTGGATGCCAGAATTAGTTTTTTTACAGAATTACTCATCACTACTTGTACTTTCGCTGAAGCCTTCATTTAGACTGATGTCATGAATCGTAATCAAGTTTTACCTCAAGTTGAGTTATCCGCTGATCCCAAAGCTTTGAGCCGGATTGATTTTTGCGCCCCTCAGTCCTATCGTGGAGCTGGTTTTTTGGAGATTTCAGCCTTGCCAAGGCTGGCAGAAGAGGCTTCTAGCATTGAGCCTGGGGATGGCTTTCATTGGCAGATAAAGACCCATTTTGTGGATTCTCCGGGTTCTGAGCCCCAGCAAATCCTGGAATTAGCCGTCAAAGGCCGTATTCATCTGGTTTGTCAGAGCTGTTTGCAGGATTGTGGCCTGGACTTGGCGCAAGAGAGTCGCTTTGTCATGGTAGCTACGGAAGCGGAGGCTGATGCCTTCCCGATGGAAGATGACCAACAAGAGCCTTTGGTGGCCAGTCAGCACTATGACCTTTTGAGCCTGATTGAGGATGAAATCCTGCTGTCATTGCCCTTAATTCCAAAACATTCAGAAGGTGCGTGCCAGCCACACGCCTCCTCATTTGGCGCGGGCGGGGAAGCCGCTGATGCCTTGGAAAAGCCTCAAAATCCCTTTAACATATTGAAAAATATGAAGAAAAACTGATTGGATCCCGTTTGTTCAGTATGACATTTCATATCCTTTTTATCAATTAATCAAGCATTTAGCTGAATTTACATGCTAGAATATTGCCTTGCTTAGGAGTTCAATATGGCCGTCCAACAGAATAAAAAATCCCCATCCAAACGTGGCATGCATCGTGCGCACGACTTTTTGACCGCACCTGCTACGGCTGTTGAAGCCACAACTGGTGAGGCTCATTTGCGCCACCACATTTCACCTAACGGCTACTATCGTGGTCGTAAAGTTGTTAAAACCAAAAACGACTAATTTTTTAGTCTAAAAAGATAGAAGCGGCTCCAATAAAAGCCGCTTTTTTCTTGGATAAAACCACTTGCAGCATTACCTGATTTTATGAGCGTCACTCTTGCTATCGATGCCATGGGTGGAGATCACGGATTAGTTGTTACCGTCCCCGCTTGTTGCGATTTTCTCGAAAAACATGCTGATGTGAAGATTGCCTTAGTTGGTAATCCGGAAGCGCTCAAGCAAGCCTTGAGTAAATTTCCGAAAGCGCCCATGGAGCGCATTCAAATCATTCCCGCTACTGAAGTTGTCTTGATGGATGACCCCATCGAGGTAGCATTGCGTCGTAAAAAAGACTCTTCAATGCGGGTTGCTATTCAGCAAGTCAAAGAAGGCTTGGCTGATGCAATCATTTCATCTGGCAACACGGGTGCCTTAATGGCGATCTCCCGCTACATTCTCAAAACCCTGGATGGTGTTGATCGTCCCGCAATCGCTACCGCCATTCCCAATGAAAAAGGGCTCGGCACCACCATGTTAGATCTGGGTGCCAATGCGGACTGCGAGCCAATGCATTTGGTTCAGTTTGCGCAGATGGCTAATGTGATGGTTCAAGTGGTAGATGGCACACAAAACCCGTCAATCGGCCTGCTCAATATTGGCGAGGAAGTGATTAAAGGCAATGAGGTGGTGAAGCAGACAAGTGAGTTGCTGCGCCAAACGAACTTAAACTTTTATGGCAACGTAGAAGGTAATGATATTTTCAAAGGCACTACGGATATCGTGGTGTGTGATGGCTTTGTTGGTAATGTGGTTCTCAAGGCAAGCGAAGGCTTGGCTAAGATGATGAGTGGTTTAATTAAGCAAGAGTTCAATCGATCTTGGCTTACTAAATTAATGGCGATCTGCGCCATGGTGCCATTGTTGCGTGTACGCAAGCGGGTTGATCATCGTCGTTATAACGGTGCAGTACTCTTAGGTTTGCGTGGTTGCGTAATTAAGAGTCATGGCTCAGCAGATCGGTTTGCATTTGGTTTTGCGCTCGATCGCGCATATGAAGCAGCAAAAAATCGCATGGTAGAGCGTATCGCCCAAGCTTTTGTAGCGGAGACAAAATAATCATGAGTACGTATTCACGAATAGCGGGAACTGGAAGCTATCTTCCAGAGCTGCGTTTAAGTAATCAAGATCTCGTTGAGCGTTTAGCGAAGATCGGACTTGAAACTAGTGATGAATGGATTGTGACTCGAAGCGGAATTTCAGCTCGTCACTTTGCCGCAGATAATCAATTGACCAGTGACTTGGCTGTCAAAGCTGCTCAGGCAGCATTAGAGGCGGCTGCTTGCACTTCAGAAGATCTCGACTTAATTATTCTGGCAACGTCTACGCCAGATCATTTGGGTGGTTTTCCAAGTACAGCCTGCGTAGTACAAGACAAGTTGGGTGCTCATACTAATTGCGCCGCATTTGATGTGCAGGCGGTATGCGCTGGCTTTACTTATGCCCTCGCCATTGCGGATGCATTTATTCGTACAGGTACATACAAAAAAGTATTGGTTCTTGGCGCAGAAACTTTCTCCCGCATTTTGGATTTTCAAGATCGCACTACATCAGTTCTGTTTGGTGATGGCGCTGGAGCGGTGGTGCTAGAAGCTTCGACCGAGCCAGGTATTCTGGCAACTGCCTTGCATGCTGATGGAAGTCAACGCGACATCCTCTGCGTTCCAGGACATGCTAAGCAAGGTGGTGTAGATGGATCAGCGTACCTGACAATGGATGGTCCGGCAGTATTTAAGTTGGCTGTCAAAGTGCTTGAGCAAGTCGCGCATGAGGCTCTAGAAAAGGCTAATCTCAAGCCAGAACAGATTGATTGGTTGGTCCCGCATCAAGCCAATATTCGCATCATGGAGAGTACGGCTCGCAAGATGGGGATGTCGATGGATAAAGTGATTGTGACGGTACATGAGCACGGCAATACTTCTGCTGCATCCATTCCCCTTGCCTTGGATGTTGGTGTTCGCTCCGGTCAAATTCAGCGCGGTCAGCATCTCTTGTTAGAAGGCGTTGGCGGTGGCTTTGCTTGGGGTGCGGCAGCAATCAAGTACTAAAGTAAAAGCAATCAATTCATAACTATCATTCAGCGAATATTCCTATGACATTTGCATTTGTATTTCCTGGCCAAGGCTCTCAATCTGTTGGGATGCTCAACTCGATCGCTGATCGTCCTGAAGTCCGCGCGACCTTGCAAGAAGCCTCCGAAGCATTAGGTGAAGATGTTGCAAAACTCATTGCCGAAGGTCCTGCAGAAGCATTGTCATTAACTACCAATACACAGCCTGTGATGTTGACTGCAGCGATTGCGTTTTATCGCGCTTGGTTGGCTTCTGGTGGCGCTGTTCCACAGATGATGGCTGGCCATAGCTTGGGTGAATACTCTGCCTTAGTTGCCGCTGGTGTGATCTCCTTTAAAGATGCTGTACCTTTGGTGCGTTTTCGTGCTGAAGCGATGCAAACAGCAGTACCAGTTGGTACTGGCGGCATGGCTGCAATCTTGGGTTTGGATGATGCAATTGTGAAGACCGTGTGTGCCGAAGCTGCTGCAGCCTCTGGCGGCGTAGTCGAGGCCGTGAACTTTAATGCACCAGGGCAAGTAGTGATTGCTGGTGGTAGCGATGCGGTATCTAAAGCTTGTGAACTGCTTAAGGCAGCAGGGGCTAAGCGTGCTCTACCGTTGCCAGTGTCGGCACCATTTCATTCATCATTGCTACAGCCCGCCTCTGAAAAACTCAAAGCTTACTTAGCTGGTATTGAATTTAAGGTCCCCACTATTTCTGTAGTCAACAACGTTGATGTGAATGTCCTCAATGATCCTGCAGCCATTAAAGATGCCTTAGTGCGTCAAGCTGCTAAGCCTGTACGTTGGCAAGAGACGATCAACGCCATGGCGCAGCAGGGCATCACTCAGGTGGTGGAATGCGGTCCTGGCAAGGTATTAGCTGGATTAACTAAACGCATCAATGAGAATGTCGCTGGCATCCCTATTTTTGATGAAGCCAGCCTCAATGAAGCCTTAGCTGTAGTGAAATAAAAATCAACATTTAGCAATTAGTAAGAATTAATTAGAAGAAACAAGGGAAGACAGATATGAACCTCGACTTAAGCGGACAAATTGCATTAGTAACCGGCGCATCGCGCGGTATTGGCCAAGCCATTGCCGATGAGTTGGTGAAATGTGGTGCTAAGGTAATCGGTACCGCCACTTCTGAGGATGGTGCTAAAGCGATCAATGCGCGTTTACAGGCGAGCGGTGGTCGTGGCGAGGTATTGAATGTGACCGATCCGAAGGCATGCGAGGACATCATTGATTTGATCGTTAAGGATTTTGGCGGCATCAGTATTTTGGTTAATAACGCAGGTATCACCCGCGATAACCTAGCAATGCGCATGAAAACTGATGAGTGGACTGATGTTATTGACACCAATTTAAGTGCAGTTTTTCGTTTGTCGCAGGCGGTAATGCGCCCAATGATGAAAGCGCGCGCTGGCCGCATTATTAATATCACTTCTATTGTTGGCCATATGGGCAACCCTGGACAGGCGAACTACGCCGCTGCTAAAGCAGGGGTTTCAGGTATGACCCGCGCTTTGGCACGCGAAATCGGTAGCCGAAACATCACCGTAAACTGTGTGGCACCTGGATTTATTGACACCGATATGACCCGCGCTTTGAGTGAAGAGCAGCAAAATGCCCTAAAAGCGAACATTCCTTTGGCGCGCCTAGGTAGTCCAGAGGATGTAGCTCAGGCGGTGGCATTTTTGGCATCCCCAGCAGCGGGATACATTACGGGTAATACCTTACATGTCAATGGCGGCCTCTATTTAGCCTAAAAATAAAGCAGAAATTTAATCATTTTTTGGCGGATTTGCTAATTCGGCCCGCCAAGCTGATAAAATTCTTTTCATCGTTTTTTTACAACCCTTGGGGGAATTAATGGATAACATCGAACAACGCGTTAAGAAGATCGTCGCTGAGCAATTGGGCGTCGCAGAAGCAGATATCAAGAATGAATCTTCTTTTGTGAATGACTTGGGCGCAGACTCTCTTGACACTGTTGAGCTCGTAATGGCTTTGGAAGATGAATTCGGGATTGAAATTCCGGATGAAGAAGCTGAAAAAATTACTACTGTTCAGCTCGCTATCGATTTTGCTCAGTCCAAAGCTCAGGGTTAATTCCCTAGCTTAGTTAATAGCTATCACTGTGTCAGCATCAAATGGCCGTCGCCGGGTTGTCGTTACCGGCCTAGGCCTTATTTCACCTGTCGGTAACTCGGTTGATGTAGCTTGGTCTAATTTGCTCGCGGGCAAATCAGGCATCGCTACTATCACTAAGTTTGACCACACTCCGCTGAGCGTGCATTTTGCTGGTGAGGTGAAAGACTTCAATGTCGAAGAATATGTTTCTGCCAAAGAGGCGCGCCATATGGATACTTTTATCCATTACGGCATTGCTGCTGGTACGCAAGCAATTCGCGATAGTGGTCTACAGATAACCGAAGAGAATGCTGAGCGAGTGGGCGTCATGGTGGGTTCGGGTATCGGCGGCTTGCCGATGATCGAAGAGACTGGCGCTGAATTACTGGCTCGCGGCCCTCGTCGCATCTCCCCATTCTTCGTACCAGGCTCAATCATTAATATGATTTCTGGTCACCTCAGTATTTTGTTTGGTCTCAAGGGTCCAAACGTTGCCGCGGTTACTGCTTGTACAACGGGTTTGCATAGCATTGGATTGGCGGCACGCTTGATTCAGTATGGCGATGCCGATGTGATGGTTGCTGGTGGTGCAGAGTCCACAATCTCCGCCTTAGGCGTTGGTGGCTTTGCTTCTGCAAGGGCACTATCAACACGTAATGATGATCCTGCAACAGCTTCACGCCCATGGGATAGGGACCGCGATGGTTTCGTTTTGGGTGAAGGTGCAGGCGTTGTAGTAATTGAAGAATATGAGCACGCAAAAGCCCGTGGTGCAAAAATCTACTGTGAGCTCTTAGGCTTCGGTATGAGCGGTGATGCGTATCACATGACAGCGCCAAATATGGATGGTCCACGCCGTTGCATGGTGAATGCCATGCGCGATGCGGGTTTGAATGCCGATCAGATTCAATACATTAATGCACACGGCACTTCGACACCTTTGGGTGACAAGAATGAAACTGGTGCTATTAAAGCCGCTCTTGGCGACCATGCCAAGAAGGCATTAATTAACTCCACTAAGTCGATGACGGGTCACCTTTTGGGTGGTGCTGGCGGCTTGGAGTCTGTCTTTACTATTCTGGCGCTACATAACCAGAAGTCTCCACCAACAATCAATATCTTCAATCAAGATCCAGAATGTGATTTGGACTACTGTGCCAACACTGCACGCGATGTGAAGATTGACCATGCCGTTAAAAACAACTTTGGCTTTGGGGGTACTAACGGTACCTTGATTTTTGGCAAACTGACCTAATATCCTTAGTAGGCATTTCCCTTCTCTTTTTTCTTTAATTATTGGTTTTTACCAAGCAGGTCTATAGCATTATGAAAAAGTATCTTATTACGCTCTTGGCTATCTTTAGCTTGGGGCAAGTCGTGTCTATTTCTCCTGCTTTAGCTCAAAATCCGCGCGTATCCATTCCTGATTTTGCCGATTTGGTTGAGCGAGCAAGTCCTGCCGTAGTGAACATCCGCACTACTGAAAAAGTGATGGTGCAACAGGCTCAAGGCGGTATTCCAGGCATGCCTGAGGATCAGGCGGAGTTCTTTCGACGCTTCTTTGGGGTGCCGATTCCAGGATTGCCTAACGGACCAAAGCAGGCTCAACCTAGTCCAGGTAAGCCGCAGGAGGCTGATCGTGGCGTAGGCTCAGGTTTCATTATTGATTCCAGTGGCATGATTTTGACCAATGCTCATGTGGTCGAGGGCGCGAATACTATTTACGTCACGTTAACGGACAAGCGTGAGTACAAGGCGAAGTTGTTGGGTATGGATAAGCGTACCGATGTCGCGGTTGTCAAAATCGATGCACGTGATTTGCCAAAGCTACCGCTAGGCGACTCCTCACGAGTGAGGGTGGGTGAGTGGGTGCTAGCAATTGGATCCCCATTTGGCCTAGAAAATACTGTCACTGCTGGCATCGTATCCGCCAAGAGTCGTGACACTGGGGACTACTTGCCTTTCATTCAAACTGATGTAGCGGTGAATCCTGGTAATTCTGGCGGCCCCTTATTGAATACCGCCGGACAAGTAATTGGCATTAACTCGCAAATTTTTAGCCGCTCTGGCGGATATATGGGTATCTCATTCGCTATTCCGATTGATGAAGCCATGCGGGTGGCAGATCAACTGCGCACCAATGGAAAAATGACACGGGGTCGAATTGGTGTCGCCTTAGGTGAGATGACTAAAGAGATTGCTGAGAGTTTGGGCTTGGGTAAACCGCGTGGAGCCTATGTTCGTAACGTGGAGCCAGGCGGGCCAGCAGCAGTAGGCGGTATTGAGTCTGGCGATGTTATTTTGAGCTTTAATGGCCGTGATATTAGTAAATCGACGGATCTTCCGAGGGCGGTTGGCGAAACTAAACCTGGAACCAGTGCATCGGTACAGGTCTGGCGCAAGGGAAATGCTAAAGACCTGATGGTGACCGTTGCGGATACTGAGGCTGGTCAGGCGGCCGTGAAGAAGTCGGATAACTCAGCCTCCCCTAATGGGGGCGCCAATTCTCTTGGGGTAGCGGTTTCTGAGCTCTCAGATAGCAAGAAGAAGGAGCTCAATATCCGTGGAGGTGTTGAGGTTACTGGCTTAGGGGATGGTCCCTTAGCGCGCGCAGGAGTGCGTCCTGGGGACGTCATTATTCGCGTTGCGGATGCTGATATTACCGGGGTAAAGCAGTTTGAAGGCCTGGTTAAGGGTTTAGATGCCAATAAGGCAGTCCCAGTTTTTATCCGTCGAGCCGATAGCACCCTAATTATCCCTGTCAGGCCGAAATAAGCCAAAACCGGGGTTTTTGGATGGAATAAACGGGTTTGGCGCTAATTTAGCGCCACCCATTACAATCACTTTAAGACGACTTTTTGCAGCGCATCATCGTGGTGCGTTCTGACAAGGCGTTTTTTGAAGACCACTTAAGACGCTATGGATTTAATCCGCAATTTTTCTATCATCGCCCACATTGATCACGGCAAATCAACGCTTGCTGATCGCATTATTCAACTCTGTGGCGGTCTCTCAGATCGTGAAATGGAAGCCCAGGTTCTGGATTCGATGGATATCGAGCGTGAGCGTGGCATCACCATTAAGGCGCAAACAGCAGCGCTGGCTTATAAAGCTAAAGACGGAAAAACATACAACATCAATTTGATTGATACGCCGGGACACGTTGACTTCTCATATGAAGTAAGTCGTTCTTTGTCTGCATGCGAAGGTGCGTTGTTAGTAGTCGATGCTAGTCAAGGCGTTGAGGCTCAAACGGTTGCCAACTGCTACATGGCGCTCGAGTTAGGCGTTGAGGTTGTGCCTGTTCTCAATAAGATTGATTTGCCACAAGCGGATCCTGAGCGCGCTAAACAAGAAATTGAAGACGTTATTGGGATTGATGCCTCAGAGGCAGTGACCTGCTCAGCTAAAACAGGTTTAGGTGTGCAGGATGTCATTGAGGAAATGATTGCTCGTGTGCCTCCGCCAAAAGGAAATGCTGCAGATCCTTTGCAAGCCTTAATTATCGATTCTTGGTTTGATAACTACGTCGGTGTTGTCATGCTAGTACGCGTCGTCAATGGCACGCTGAAACCAAAAGAAAAAATCACCTTGATGTCGAATGGTTCCAGCCATTTAGTCGAGCACGTTGGGGTATTTAGTCCAAAGTCTGTAGATCGTCCGGAGCTATCTGCTGGTCAGGTGGGCTTTGTGATTGCCGGTATTAAAGAATTAAAAGCTGCCAAGGTTGGTGACACGGTCACGCATACCCCTGGGCAGCAAGGTCGAGTGCCTGCTACAGAACCACTTCCTGGATTTAAAGAGGTTAAGCCCCAAGTCTTTGCGGGTCTTTACCCAGTGGAGTCTAGTGAATACGATCAACTGCGCGAATCTTTAGAGAAGCTGCAGTTGAATGACGCCTCACTCTTGTATGAGCCTGAGGTTTCACAAGCGCTTGGTTTTGGATTCCGTTGCGGTTTCTTGGGTCTACTCCACATGGAGATCGTACAAGAGCGCTTAGAGCGCCAGTACGGTATGAATCTCATCACGACCGCACCAACGGTGGTGTATCAGGTAGAGCAATCTGACGGAACCATCTTGTCAGTAGATAACCCATCGAAGATGCCAGAGGCTAGCAAGATCAATACGATTCTTGAGCCGATCGTGACGGTGAATTTGTATATGCCCCAAGAGTATGTGGGTGCAATTATTACGCTATGCGTTGGTAAGCGCGGCATTCAGATGGATATGAATTACCTAGGTCGTCAGGTGAAGCTCACTTATGAGTTGCCAATGGCTGAGATTGTTTTGGATTTCTTCGACAAGATGAAATCCATCTCACGCGGTTATGCGTCCATGGATTACGAGTTCAAAGAATATCGTCCGGCTGATGTTGTGAAAGTCGACATCTTGATTAACGGTGAGCGTGTCGATGCCCTGTCTGTCATTGTGCATAGAAGCAATAGTCAGCATCGTGGGCGCGAAGTGGTTGCTAAAATGCGCGGCATTATTCCTCGTCAAATGTTTGATGTGGCTATTCAGGCGGCGATCGGTAGCAATATTGTGGCTCGTGAAAACGTCAAAGCCTTGCGTAAAAACGTATTGGCTAAATGCTATGGTGGTGATATCTCCCGGAAGCGCAAGTTATTAGAGAAGCAAAAAGAAGGTAAGAAGCGCATGAAGCAAGTGGGTAACGTGGAGATTCCACAAGAGGCTTTCTTGGCCATTTTGCAGGTGGATGATTAATGAACTTCGCTCTAATCTTATTTATCTTGGTAGTAGTTTCAGGCATTGCTTGGGTTGCTGACCGGTATTACTTTGCTCCGCAAAGACGTAAGGCCGGTATCGATCGTATGCCATTGTGGTTGGAATATACGGCCGGTTTCTTTCCAGTCATTTGTGCGGTGTTTGTGTTGCGCTCTTTTATTGTGGAACCATTCAAAATTCCTTCGGGGTCGATGATTCCGACATTGCAGATCGGCGACTTTATTCTGGTGAACAAATTCACCTACGGCATTCGTTTGCCAGTGATTAACCAAAAGGTAGTTGAGTTAGGATCTCCAAAACGTGGCGATGTCGTAGTGTTCCGCTACCCCCGTGATGAATCTATTGATTACATCAAGCGCGTGGTGGCTTTGCCGGGCGACACTATCACTTACCAAGATAAGCGTTTAACAGTAAATGGGCAGCCATTGCAATATAGTGGTGGCGAGTCCTATCTTGACCCAGAAAATATGCGTTACGCCAAACGCTTTACAGAGTCTTTTCCTGTAGATCTTGGCGGCAACAAGCATGAGATTTTGAATGATCCTGATCGTCCTGCTGGAATGTTTCCTGCAGAACGTTTTCCGGGGTTTGAAAATTGCCAATATCAAAATGCCGGACTCACTTGCACCGTGCCAGCAGGACATTACTTTGCGATGGGTGATAACCGCGACAACAGTGCCGATTCTCGTTACTGGGGATTTGTGCCAGATAAAAATATTGTCGGCAAAGCATTTTTTGTTTGGTTGAACCTCGGAAATCTTGGTCGTATTGGCGGCTTCGAATAAAGTCATGAACGCCCGCGCCGTCATCGAAACTGCACCGCTACAAGCGCAACTGGGCTACACCTTTAAAAAAATAGAGCTGCTGAATCAAGCTCTCACACATCGTAGCCACAGCAAGAAAAATAATGAGCGCCTCGAGTTTTTAGGTGACTCGATTCTCAATTGCGTCGTCGCTGAAATGCTTTATGAGCGTTACTCAGATTTAGATGAGGGTGACCTTTCTCGTGTTCGGGCTAACTTGGTAAAGCAACAAGCCCTTTATGAAATTGCTCAAACACTCTCGCTATCAGACTATTTACGTCTAGGTGAGGGTGAATTAAAGAGTGGTGGCTTCCGTCGCCCATCCATTCTGGCTGATACCCTTGAGGCGGTTACTGGCGCCATATTTTTAGATGGCGGCTTTGATGCAGCAAAGACTTGTTTGCGCAAACTCTATTCTATTATTTTGGCTAATGTTGATCCTAAAACTTTGGGTAAAGACGATAAGACTTTGTTACAGGAGTGTTTGCAGAGTTATCAATTGCCGCTACCCACCTATAACGTCACGGGTACGACTGGTGCGGCTCATAATCAGCAATTCGAAGTAGAGTGTTTAATACCCAACCTCAAGGTTGCCGTTAAGGGTGAGGGCGCATCGCGACGTGCTGCTGAGCAGGCTGCAGCAAAGCTAGCTTTAATCTCAGCACTCAAAGCCTTGCCACAAGAGCTGGGTAAACCCAAAAAGACTCGGTCAGCCAAAAAGAAAGCAGCAAAAAAAGTGGCAACCGAAGAGCAGTTAAATCTTAAGCTGAAGGGCTAATCGTGTTTAGATGCGGCACTATCGCCATTGTTGGCCGTCCCAATATGGGCAAATCGACTCTATTGAACGCTTTGGTTGGTCAGAAGATCAGTATTACTTCTCGCAAAGCCCAAACGACACGCCACCGCATTTTGGGCATCCAAAATCGCGAAGAGGCGCAGTTCATTTTCATTGATACGCCAGGCTTTCAGACGCGCTTAATGAATACCCTCAACAAGGCATTGAACCGCACAGTCACTACTGCTTTGCAGGATGTCAATGTAGCTTGCTTTGTAGTTGAGGCTGGTTACTTTGGCGAAGATGACAAGAAAGTACTGCGTTTATTGCCAAATGATTTGCCGGTAGTTCTGGTGCTGAATAAATTAGATCTTTTTAATAGCCGCTTTCAGACGCCTTCAGAGCGTGACCAGGCCTTGCTTAATTTCATGAAAGAAATGAGTCAGCCTTGGAGTGATTTAGGTGGCCACGAAGATCAAAGTAAATGTGAATTTACTGAGATCGTCCCCATGAGTGCTAAAAGTCCTGGTGATGTGCAAAGACTATTAGATGTTCTAGAGGGCTATTTGCCTGAAGCGCCGCCGGTATATGACGGCGACACTCTGACGGATCGTAGTGAGCGATTTTTGGCTGCTGAGATCCTTCGTGAGAAGGTATTCCGCTTTACGGGGGAAGAGTTGCCTTACACCAGCACAGTAGTTATTGATCAGTTCAAGATGGATGGCAAGATGCGCCGTATTGCTGCGACGATTTTGGTGGACCGCGACAGCCACAAGGCGATGATTATTGGCGCCAAAGGTGAGCGACTCAAGAAGATCTCAACCGATGCTCGCATCGATATGGAAAAGCTCTTTGACGGCAAAGTATTCCTTGAGACTTGGGTCAAGGTCAAACGCGGTTGGGCAGATGATCGTGCTGAATTACGGGCGCAAGGATTAGAGTAACTATTCATGGCTTCCATTCGTGTTGCTGACGAACCTGCTTTTGTATTACACAGTATTCCTTATAAGGAAACTAGCTTAATTTTGGACGTCTTTACTCGGCAGCATGGTCGCATGGCCCTGATAGCTAAGGGCGCTAAGCGTCCACATTCGGTGTTACGCCCTGTATTACAGCGCTTCCAGCCCTTGTTGGTTTCTTGGAGTGGAAAGTCCGAGTTGCGGACTTTAACGAAGTCAGAGTGGGTGGGTGGTACACCCTCTTTAGTGGGTGATGCATTACTCTGCGGCTTCTATCTCAATGAGTTGCTAGTCAAGTTCCTCGCTCGTGAAGATGATTATGAAAAACTCTATGATCATTACACCGATACGATTTCTGCCCTGTCTAATCTCGAATTTGAGTCTAAGGGCTTAGAAGAAATTCTGCGACCTTTTGAGCTCACGCTCTTACAAGAGACTGGCTATGCAGCGGCGTTAGATCGCTGTGTTGAAACTAATAGCGCTCCAATCTCAGATGAGCAGTATGTTTATCAGCCAGAGCGTGGTGTTAGGCCAGCACAAGGCGATGATCCAGGCCACTGGCCAGTCTTGAGTGGCAAATCCCTTTTGGCAATCGCAGCGGGAGACTTTTCTGATCAAGAGACGCTTTCTGAAAGTAAGCAGTTAATGCGCTTCTTGCTGGGCCTGCACCTCCAGGATCAAGTACTCACTACCCGTCAGATTTTGATTGATCTGAAGAAAATCTAGTAATCTACCTTCATGAATACCCAACCGAAGCTTGAGCTTGGCATCAATATCGATCACGTAGCGACCTTGCGTAATGCGCGTGGCACCGTCTACCCTGATCCATTAAAGGCTGCACGCTTGGCTGAAGAGTCTGGTGCCGATTTAATTACCTTACATTTGCGTGAGGATCGTCGCCATATTAAAGATGCAGATTTGATGGCCCTGCGCCCCTTAATTCAGACGCGCATGAACTTAGAGTGCGCTGTCACCCCGGAGATGATTAATATCGCCTGTCGGGTTCAGCCACACGATGTTTGCCTAGTTCCTGAAAAGCGTGAAGAAGTGACTACTGAAGGTGGATTAGATGTCGTGGGTCACTTTGACGCAGTCAAGGTTGCTACCACTCAATTAAAAGCCGCAGGCATACGGGTCTCGCTATTTATCGACCCCGAAGAAAAACAAATTCAAGCGGCAAAAGATGTTGGCGCTACAGTCATTGAATTACATACTGGTCGCTACGCGGATCTAGTTGGCGATCAACAGAACCAAGAGCTCGAGCGCATCAGAAAAGCAGCTCAGTTCGGAAAAAGTATTGGTTTGCGAGTGAATGCAGGTCATGGTTTGCATGAGGGAAATGTCATGCTAGTAGCCGGAATCGCTGAGCTCTCTGAACTCAATATTGGGCATGCAATTGTTGCTGAAGCGCTCTTTAAGGGTTGGCAAAAAGCGATTACCGATATGAAAGCCCTGATGGATCAGGGCAGAGCTAACGCTTAATAGATTGCAGACCAGATGATCATCGGAATTGGCACAGACATTTTGCAGATTGAGCGGCTTCAAGCTGCTTATGATCGTACCAACGGCCGCTTAGCTGAAAAAATCCTGGGACCAGATGAGATGATGGTCTTCAAGCAACGTTTAGCCAGAAATCACAAGCGAGGCATTGCTTTCTTGGCAACGCGCTTTGCTGCCAAAGAAGCATTCTCCAAAGCCATTGGCTTGGGGATGAGAATGCCGATGACTTGGCGTTCCCTGCAAACATTGAATGAGCCTAGTGGCAAGCCGGTTACCTCGTATTTGGGCGCACTCGCTCAGTTTATGCAAGAGCGAAATTGGGATGCCCAAGTCACCGTAAGTGATGAGCAGGATATGGCTATTGCCCACGTCATTGTGGTTCAGAAGTAATCAACATCATTAACTGTGTGAGGAATACATGAGTAAGTCGACTATGAAGCCAGGCCCAATTACTTTAGATGTCGTTGGTCTAGAGTTAAACGCTGAAGATCGTCGTCGTATCTTGCATCCCCTCACTGGTGGTGTGATTTTATTTGGTAGAAATTTTGCCAATCGCAAGCAGCTCACCAAACTGACTGCGGAAATTAAAAAACTTCGCTCTGATGTCCTGATCTCGATTGACCATGAAGGCGGACGAGTGCAGCGCTGCAGAACTGATGGTTTTATCCATCTACCTGCTATGCGCAAGCTAGGTGAACTCTGGGGATCTAAAAATAAATCGACTCATGCCGCTGAGTCCGCTGCTATTGCTATTGCTATGGCAGCAGCTACTGCCTGTGGATATGTCCTAGCTGCCGAATTGCGAGCTTGTGGTGTGGACTTTAGTTTTACTCCGGTATTAGATTTAGATTTTGGTCGCAGCGGTGTGATTGGTGATCGTGCATTTAGTCGCGATCCACAAATTACCTTTGCATTAGCTAAGAGCTTAAATGAAGGCCTACGCCTTGCAGGTATGGCCAACTGTGGCAAGCACTTTCCAGGTCATGGTTGGGCGGAGGCGGATTCTCATGTGGCAATTCCAGTGGATGAGCGTTCCCTCAAGCAAATTTTAAATGATGATGCCAAGCCGTATGAGTGGTTAGATTTGAGCTTAACTGCAGTCATGCCAGCGCACGTCATTTATCCTAAAGTAGATCAGAATCCAGCAGGCTTTTCTAAGGTTTGGTTGCATTCTATTTTGCGTCAAGAATTAGGCTTTGAAGGCGTCATCTTTAGCGACGATCTCTCGATGGAGGGTGCTAGTGTTGCGGGCTCCGTTGTCAAGGGTGCCAATATGGCACTGGAGGCGGGATGTGATGCGGTATTGATTTGTAATCGTCCGGATTTAGCGGATCAATTACTTAATGGGCTCAAAGTTTCCAAGGCAAAACAAGCGGAGTCGGCTGTTCGATTGAACCGTTTGATGCCTACTGCTTTAGCTCCAACATGGGAAGAGTTGCAGTCTGAGGCGCAATACCAACATGCTAAAGGTTTGCTTCAGCAGTTAAAGCTCATTCTCTAAATTACCTCTTTGCTTTTTGGGAGGCCTTTTGCCATTCTGAGACAACATACGCTTTGATGCTCTCGCCTTCAGGGCGGGCGCAAACAATTTCACTTGGGTTGATGGTTTGATTAATTTTTTGCAAACGCAAGATATCGCCATTAACCGAATAGCTTGGAATCCAAGAGCCCCAAACAAACCCCATTTTTTCTAACTCTATATGGGCCTGGGCTGCAGACTCTTGATTGATGGGGAGATCCAAGTAAATTGAAGCCAGATTTTGGTGGCTTAAATTTTCAAGCTCTTGATTTAGAGATGGCATGAAGTCTGCTCCAATATGTTGGACCTTCAAGTGCGCAGTTTGAATTGACTGATTGATTTCAGTCAGAGATTGCGTTTTACCAATGCCATCTACGACGGGATGCAAGATAGTGCGCTCAAGGTTGACCTTGCTGGCTATGTTACGCACTAGTTTGGCATGGTGAGGTGGAATGTAAATATGCTGCGATGTTTCCCTGAGGGGAAGGTAAAGCGTGAGGAGCGACATCCGAGTATCGGAGAAATTTTCAAGTCCCTGCATGTGAATTGTAGAGGGGCTGGCACCAAGTAATACTCCCGTTTCCTTGGCCCCAAAGGTAATCATTTCATGTTGGCTGTATGGGTGATTGGTAACGCATTCCGTCCAGAAGCCAACCAAATTGAGTTCATTCGCTAGCTCGATTCGTTTTTTTGCCATTAACTCTGCAATATGATGACCTCGATAATCTGGGTCAACAATCATTTTTCCCGCTTCTGGAGAGGTGTTGTCAGCGCCGTCAAAAGTTAAGGCGCAATGTCCAATGATGTGCCCATCCTGATGTCGGGCAATGATCGAGTGCATTAATCCGCTTTCTATGGTCTCCCTTAATTGCTCTGGATCGTACATGAGTGAATTTGGATAGCTGTCACCATAGCAGCAACGAACACAGTCAATCAGATGGGGTATGTCATCCGCCTTCAGAATTTGAATGTCTGGTGGGTTATCCATATTCATCATATCCATTTGATTTATTCGCCTGTGTTCATTGGGAAATAAAAAAAGCCCGGCAGGCCGGGCTTTTACTTATCGAGCGAACTAATTTAGTTAGCTCGGCTACGATATTCACCGGTACGAGTATCGATTTCGATCTTATCACCAGTATTGCAGAAAAGTGGAACTTGCAATTCAAAGCCAGTAGCCAATTTTGCAGTCTTCAATACTTTGCCTGAGCTGGTATCCCCTTTAACTGCTGGCTCTGTGTAAATGATTTCACGAACTAATGAGTTTGGCATGGCTACTGAAAGCGCTTTACCTTCGTAGAACACTACTTCACAAGGCATGCTTTCTTCGAGGTAGTGCAATGCATCACCCATGAACTCAGCTTCAACTTCGTACTGGTTATAGTCGCCATCCATAAATACATACATAGGATCTGCGAAGTAAGAGTAGGTGCAATCTTTCTTGTCTAATATCACCACATCAAACTTGTCATCCGCCTTGAATACGCCTTCGTTAGGCGCACCAGTTAACAAGTTTTTGAATTTCATTTTCACAACAGAGGAGTTACGGCCAGAGCGGCTGTATTCTGCTTTTAAAACGACCATGGCATCAGTGCCGATCATTACTACGTTACCAACGCGGAGTTCTTGTGCTGTTTTCATCTTGCTATTCCTGGGTGCAGAGCTGATTTTCTGCGGTTTTTATCAAAAACAAGATTGTAACCGCCCGCAGGCTAATTTTGCTGAGGATCAGGCTACAAAGCCCATTAGACGGGCAGCTAGTCCACCATCCGCTTGTTTTTCAAGTAAATCAGCTCGCCAAGCCTTGGAATGGGTCTTCCAGCTGTCAATGGATTGATACCACTCGCTAGGCATCGCCCAAGTCATGGCGGCAATGACAGCGTGTTTAAGCTCTTGTGAGGCCTCTTCAAGATAGAGGTCTAAAAACGCGGCTAACTTGGTTTCGTGAGCGCGATCTTCTTGAGGGTAAATGTGCCAAATAAAGGGCCTGCCTGCTATCTGTGCCCGGACAAAAGAGTCTTCACCTCGAACAATATTGAAGTCACATTGCGAAAGAACCCAATCGTATTCATCCTGAGAAATAAAGGGTATCGAGAACAGCTGAATTGAATCGGGCATAGGGAGCGTCTTAGTAGGATGGCCAGAACTCAACTGCAATTGCTCAAGTTGACCATGGGTCAGCACGATGTCGAAGTTTTCATCTAGGGTTGCCAGATCCTCGAGCCATTTCAGCAGTGGTGCGCCTGGGTAGCAAAAGACACTAATTCGTTTTGTGTTAGGGCGCAGTTTTGACCAAGTCGCCTTTAGGCTTTCTGGAACCAATCGTTCGGTCTGGAGCGCATCTTTCGGAATTGGATCAATCAGGATGCCACCTGCATTCTTCTGGAATCCTGGAAAGAAAAAGTATTTTGGAATGCCATGCGCCTGAGGCGATGCTTTCTGGTGAAAGTCCAAAATCCAAGGTTCTGCGCTTAGGTACTCTAAATTGATGATGAGCGGTTTTTTGGGGGCAATCAGCAGTCCGGTAAGGTAGCGCTCTGGAAGCTCGCATCCAAAGGCCTCGATCACCACATCGGGCGCCACTACTGGATGGCGACTATTGTTATGACTCGCCTCCCAGGGCTGGATGTCGATACGGCGCTTGATTTCGGGGTCTACCCCAGAAGCGAGTAAATTAAGGGTTGGCAGATCGTCACAGAAAATGCGTACGTCCTGGCCATGAAGACTTGTTAAGCTTCTTGCTAGGCGCCAGCAAACACCGGCATCACCATAGTTGTCTACGATTTGACAGAAAATATCCCAACGCATGAGCAATTCGCTTTTTGAAACCCTTCAGCAGGATGTTAAACGGCTACCCGGATTGCCGGGGGTATATCGCTTCTTTGATGAGGCAGGACATATTCTGTATGTCGGTAAAGCGCGCAACCTCAAAAAGCGTGTATCAAGTTACTTTCAGCGAACTCAGCTTTCTCCGCGAATAGAGCTGATGGTGGGAAAAATCGCCCGCTATGAAACAACAGTAACACGCTCAGAAACCGAAGCCTTAATTTTAGAGAACAATCTCATTAAGGAGTTAGCTCCCCCATTCAATATTCTCTTTAGGGATGATAAGTCTTATCCCTATGTCATGTTGACGGGGCACCAGTTCCCGCGCTTAGCCTCCTATCGTGGAAAGGTCGATAAGCGCAATCACTACTTTGGGCCATTTCCTAATTCATGGGCGGTTCGTAATAGCGTGCAGATTTTGCAAAAGGTCTTTCGTTTGAGAACTTGCGAAGACTCTGTTTTTAAAAACCGTAGCCGTCCTTGTTTACTCCATCAAATTCATCGTTGTAGCGCGCCGTGCGTTGGCCGTCTCAGCATAGAGCAGTATGGACAAGACGTCGCTCAGGCAACACGTTTTTTAGAAGGTGATCATAGTCGCGTGCTTTCTGAGCTTGAAAAGAAAATGCATGCCTACAGCGATGCCATGGAATTTGAAATGGCCGCAGTCTTAAGAGACCGAATTGCTGATCTCTCTAGCGTCTTGCAACAACAGTCAATGGATACCGTTGCGGATGGCGAGGGTGATGTGGATGTCATTGCCGTCGCTCAAATGGAGGGTGTGGTTTGTGTCAATTTAGCGATGATTCGGGGCGGCCGCCATTTGGGTGATCGCGCTTATTTCCCCAAAGGGTTGCGCTCAAGCTCAGGAGAGCTGCCACCGCCTGCAGAAATCTTGGAAGCATTTATTGCTCAGCATTATTTGGAGGAGAAGTCAGGTGACGGGGAAGCGACTACCAATTTGATTCCACCGGTACTCATCCTCAATCACCCCTTGAGAAAACTGGTTGATGATATTGCGGCGCCAGAAGAAATCATTGAGGATATTTCTGAGCAATTGGCTCCAGAGGGTTTGCATGATTTACTAAATGCGCAGGCTGGTAAGCGTGTTACGTTCCTTCATCAACCACAGGGCCAGAGACGGCATTGGTTGGCCATGGCTGAAGGTAATGCCAAGATTGCCATAGCGAAGCGTTTGGTTGAGACGGGCGGGCAACTAGCAAGAGCGCGAGCATTGGCTGATGTCCTCGCTTTGGAGTTAGAAAGTCTTGAGCAACTTCGCATTGAATGTTTTGACATTAGCCATACTTCTGGTGAGGCCACACAAGCTTCTTGTGTGGTGTATTCCAAAAATACGATGCAGCCTAGTGAATATCGCCGTTTTAATATCAATGACATTACGCCCGGCGATGACTACGCTGCAATGCGTCAGGTCTTACAACGCCGTTATGCAAACTTTCAAGAGCTGCCTATTGAAAAGATGCCTCAAGTTATTTTGATCGATGGCGGTAAAGGTCAAGTTGAGATGGCAAGGCAAGTTCTCTCTGAATTCGGTATGGACATTGGACTCATTGTTGGCGTTGCCAAAGGGGAGGGCCGCAAGGTAGGTCTTGAAACGCTCATCTTTGCAGATGGGCGAAAGTCGCTTGAACTAGGCATTGATAGCGCGGCTTTGTTGTTGGTTGCGCAGATACGTGATGAAGCACATCGCTTTGCAATCACCGGTATGCGGGCTAAGCGGGCAAAAGCCCGAACAGTTTCCCAGTTAGAAGAGATTGAGGGAATAGGGGCTAAACGGCGTCAAAAATTACTCGCTCGGTTTGGGGGTTTGCGCGGCGTATCCAATGCCACTATCGAAGAGCTCTCTACCGTGGAGGGAATATCTACCGCATTGGCTGAGCAAATCTACAGGCAGCTCCATTGATTTCCCAGTGCGTCTGCATTAGTTTATGCTTGAGCCATGCCTTTTAATCTGCCTATCGCCCTGACCTGGTTGCGCGTTGCCGCAATTCCGCTGGTCGTCGCAGTATTTTATTTACCCAATGGTTGGCTAACTCCCTTCGACAAGAACCTCATAGCTACCGTGATTTTTGTTTTTGCAGCCATCACCGATTGGCTAGATGGATTTTTGGCCAGACGCATGAAGCAAGAATCGGCATTTGGCCAATTCTTAGATCCTGTTGCAGATAAATTAATTGTTGCCGCTTCATTGCTCGTGCTGCTCAATATGGATCGAGTCCAAGTTTGGGTAGCCCTCATCATTATTGGGCGTGAAATTACCATCTCAGCACTAAGAGAGTGGATGGCACTCTTGGGCGCTGGAAAAAGTGTTGCTGTGCACATGGTTGGAAAGTTAAAAACCACCGCCCAACTCGTAGCCATTCCATTTTTATTGTTAAACGACACTTTATTTGGATGGTTGAATTGCGCGCAAGTGGGTACCTGGCTCATCTGGATTGCATCCTTTTTGACTCTTTGGTCGATGTTTTATTACATGAAAAAAGCTTTACCCCAGCTGGTTGATAAAGCGCAGTAAGGCCTCCAAACCCAGGGCTGATAAGGGTTGGGCGTAAACATGAACCCTGCCATTTCCAATCTTCACTACAAATAATGCGTCCTCTCAAATTGTTTGTTAAACTACTGCCCTGTTATGCGGGAATAGCTCAGCTGGTAGAGCGATACCTTGCCAAGGTATAGGTCGGGAGTTCGAACCTCCTTTCCCGCTCCAAGTTCGATGGGAAGCCCTCAAAAGCTTCCCATTTTTGATTCAAGCATATGGCGCGTTGGCCGAGTGGTTAGGCAGGAGCCTGCAAAGCTTCGTACGGGGGTTCGATTCCCTCACGCGCCTCCAGTAATTTAGATTGATTACCAGGGCATGAACATGATTCAACTTAATCGCTTCAAAACAATTTCATCGGCTGTAGCGCTGTCAACTATGTTGGTGGCCTGCGCTTCTTCTGGCGACTCTCCAACTGGCACGCCTAGTGAAGTCCAAGAAATTCAGTCACAACTCTTAGGTGATATGCCATTGCCTGCAGCCTCCAAAATTATCGGTTCAGATTCATTAATCATTGGCCGTGGTGATAACTGGGTGGGGCGCGTTGTTTTATCTGGCGTGCAAACCCCAACTGATATTTATGCATTCTTCCAGGCTGAATATCCAAAAGCAGGGTGGACCACAATTAGTGCAGTGAAATCAAAAACCAGCATTTTGGTTTTCACTAAGGGTGATCGTACTTCGACTGTGGAGGTCAGTGATGGTTCATTTGGTGGCCCCAAATCCATGATTACTATTACCGCTTCACCGAAGAATGCAAATATAGTTGCACCAAGCAAAAAATAAAGAATATAAAAAGAACAAAAAAGAATAGAGTGAAAAGAATAGGGCAAGTCGTCTCTACAATTGAAAAAGGCCTCGTACAGAGGCCTTTTGCTTTAAGGGGTTGGGGTTAGAGCCCGCCAGCCCTAATAAGGCCAACAGCCTGACCCTCTATCGCAAAGTTTGGTTGACGACCATCCACCAAAATGTTTTTAAAGTCTGGATTCTCTGCTTGCAACTCAATCACCATGCCGTCCGCAGTTTTCTTTTGATTCCAACGTTTCACTGTGACTTCATCATCTAAGCGTGCAACCACAATATCGCCGTTGCGTACTTCAGAAGTCTTTTTCACTGCTAAGTAGTCGCCATCAAGAATGCCGGCATCGCGCATGCTCATGCCAACTACTTTAAGTAAGTAATCTGCACCCTTGCTAAATAAATTTGGGTCAATCGGTACCTGTTTTTCAATGTGTTCAATTGCCATGATTGGAGAGCCTGCAGCAACGCGACCAATCAGTGGCAAGGTCAGCTGCTGAAGTGCACCCGAAGGTAAAGACATCTGACGATATTTATTTGGATTGTGTGTCTGGTTAAAGCGTTGCGGAATACGAATGCCACGAGAGGTTCCTGGTGTCAGCTCGATGTATCCTTTTTTTGCTAAAGCACGCAAGTGCTCCTCAGCTGCGTTTGCAGAAGCAAATCCCAGCTGCGTTGCAATTTCTGCGCGAGTAGGGGGTGAACCACTTTCCTCGATGGCTTTGGTGATTAATTCCAAAATCTCACTTTGACGTGCGGTGAGTTTGGGGAGGGCAGTCAGCTCCTCTTGAAAATCGACTGTATTTATGTCCATGCTGTAATTGTATACAGCACTATTTGAATATTCAAGCAATTTGGAGGCGGATAATGGAGGGATGACCTCAAACCCCAGTATTTTTGAAAAGACCCCCCATCTCCTAGTTTTGGGTATGGGCGGCACTATTGCAGGCCTTGCTCCAAACCCTGAAGAAAACCCCCTTCAATACCAGGCTGGCCAGGTAGGAGTTGATGCATTAGTGGCGCATATCCAGTCGGTAGTGCCTGAAGGGGTCAAGCTGGTATCACGCCAGCTGGCAAATATCAATAGCCGCAATTTGACCGACGCGCTTCTCGCCACGATGGGGCTGGCTGTAAGGGAGGCTCTATTAGATCCTTTGGTAAAGGGGCTGGTGATTACTCATGGCACCGATACCATCGAAGAGACCGGTATATTTTTGCAAGCCATTTGTGGAAAGTTGGCGCAGAACCAGGGTAAGCGGGTCATTTTGACTGGGGCGATGCTGCCAAGTAATGCGCCTGGAGCTGATGGCCCTTCCAATCTATTGGATGCCTTGCGATGGGCTTCTACGTCAATAGATAACTGCCCTGGTGGCATTTATGCGGTCATGGATGGACGTGGATGTTTGGCGATTGATTTAGCTAAACGACACGCTACAGCCCTTAATGCGCCGATACAAAATGCCCCATCAAGCTCAGTGGGTTTAATTAACCCCTCTTGGTTATCTGGAGTCAAGGCTGTGCAAGCAGCCTGGAATGAGGATTTACCAATTCCCAATGAGGGTGAGTGGCCTTGGGTAGAGATTCTGACGAGTCATGCAGGCGCGCGTCCTGAAACCATCACGCAGTGGCTTAATAGCGCCGTAAAAGGCTTTGTGGTTGCTGGTTCAGGGCAAGGTGGGTTTCATGATGCATGGGCTCAGCCTTTGAATCAGGCAATGACTCAAGGCATTGCCGTGGTGAGAACGACTAGAACAGGTGCTGGTGAGACTTTGCGGAACATTCCTGAGGTAGATGCGCTAGGATGCTGCGCTTCAGGGTCTTTAACTGCCCCAAGGGCTAGAATTGCGCTCCAATTGGCTCTGAATGCGGCAAAGCTGGCAAATATAGCTAGTAAACCCCTGACTTGGCAGGATTTTTTTGCTAGAATAGCGGACTTACCAGTAATTCGGTAAGGACTTAAAAGCAGTAAATGTGTTGTACGTTGTACCTACAATTTGTTACTACCTTGTCACACTGGCGCTAACCTCAACAACCATCGGAAGTTAGCAAGACGCCCAGGTGACTTTATCCTTAAGGAGTGTTAGATGCGTCATTATGAAATCGTTTTTATCGTCCATCCGGACCAAAGCGAGCAAGTGCCTGCGATGATCGATCGCTACAAGGCGACATTAGCTGCTGCTGGCGGCAAAATTCACCGCATGGAAGACTGGGGTCGTCGTCAGATGGCTTACATGATCGACAAACTTGCTAAAGCCCATTACGTTTGTATGAATATTGAGTGCGACCAGAAAACTCTGGACGAGCTCGAGCACGCATTCAAATTTAACGATGCTGTTTTGCGTCACCTCATCATCAAGACTAAGAAAGCTGAAACAGAGCCTTCAATCATGATGAAAGAAGTGCAACGTGAAGAAGCGCGAAAATCAGCTCAATCCGACGCTCCTGTAGCAGCGGCTTAAGTTAGAAATTTGAAGAGGAATACACAGACTAGAAAACGTATCAGAGTGACGGAGCGGCGTTGAATCATTTCACCCTAACTGCATTCTTGGTATCTAAAGACGCGATTCGATTTACACCAGCAGGAATACCGGTGATGCATTGCCAGCTAGAACATAGCGGCGAAGTAAGCGAGGTAGGAACAGCAAGGAAAATTCAGATGAATGTTGAAGCCATAGCGATAGGCCCAATACAAAAGGGCTTGGAGCAAATGGATTTAGGGGCCGAGGCAGTGTTTGAAGGATTCTTGGCACCCAAGACTCTACGTAATCAAAGACTGGTTTTCCACATTACCCATATTCAATTGAAAAATTAAAGAGGAAATCATCATGGCGTTTGGAAAGAAACCCGATTTCAAAAAGAAACCAGCTCAGAACCCATTGTTCAAGCGTAAGCGTTATTGCCGTTTTACTGTTGCTGGCGTAGAGCAGATTGATTACAAAGATGTAGATACATTGAAGGACTTCATTGGCGAAAACGCCAAAATTACTCCTGCACGTTTGACAGGCACAAAAGCAAAATACCAGCGTCAACTTGACACTGCTATTAAGCGTGCTCGTTACTTGGCTTTGTTGCCATTCTCCGATCAACACAAGAAATAATTGGGAGCCCTCAATGCAAATCATTCTTTTAGAAAAAGTAATTAACCTGGGCAACCTCGGTGACATCGTTCGTGTTAAAGACGGTTACGCTCGTAATTTCCTAATCCCACAACGTAAAGCTCGTCGTGCAACTGAAACAGCGATTGCTGATTTTGCAGTGCGTCGCGCTGAGTTGGAAAAATTAGCTGCTGAGAAATTAGCTGCTGCTGAAGCGGTTGGCGCAAAGCTCAAAGACTTGGTTCTCGAAATCGGTCAAAAAGCGGGTGTTGACGGTCGCTTGTTTGGTTCTGTAACTAACCATGACATCGCTGACGCTTTGAAGACTAAAGGCTTTGTAATTGAAAAATCTTCTGTACGTATGCCTACTGGCCCCTTGAAGATGGTTGGTGATCACCCTGTAGCGGTTGCTGTTCATACCGATGTAGTGGCTGACATCACTATCCGTGTAGTTGGCGAGCAAGCGTAAGTTTTAGATCTGTAAGCTAGCCTCATGGCTGAATCCCGCTCACGCTCCCTTATGTCAAATTCCGGCATGATGGGTTCTGGGGATGCAGCCTTGCAGGCTTTAAAAGTACCGCCGCATTCTGTAGAAGCCGAGCAATCTTTGCTCGGCGGTCTACTGATCGATAACACAGCCTGGGATCGCCTAGGTGGCGTGTTAACTGATAAAGATTTCTATCGCCCTGAACATGCTTTGATCTATAAGGTCATTCAGCGTTTAGTTGGCGACAATCATCCGGCCGACGTTATTACTGTTCATGAGGCTGTGAAGTCTGAGCAGGGTGGCGATTTAGTTGGCATTGATTACCTCAATTCATTGGCGCAAAGCACTCCTAGTGCAGCGAACATCAAAGGCTATGCCGACATTGTTCGTGACCGCAGCATTCTGCGTCGCCTAATTGAAGTGTCTGACAATATTGTGAACTCTGCATTTGTTCCAGAAGGTCGTTCAGTGAGAACGCTTCTGGATGAAGCAGAATCACGCATTCTACAAATTGGTGAAGAGGGTAGTCGCAAGGCCGACTACCTTGAGATCGAGCCATTGCTCAAAACCGTTGTCGCGCGTATTGATGAGCTATACAACCGTCAAGGTGGCAGCGACATTACTGGTATAGCAACTGGCTTTATTGATCTGGATAAACAAACTAGCGGTCTGCAAAAAGGCGACTTAGTGATTATTGCCGGAAGACCGTCAATGGGTAAAACCGCGATGGCTTTAAATATTGCGGAAAACGTTGCTTTAGCAGAGGGGTTGCCTGTCGTCATATTCTCAATGGAGATGTCTGGTGAACAATTGGCAGCCCGTTTATTGGGTTCTGTAGGGCGCGTTGATCAAAGTCGTATGCGTACTGGTAAGTTACAAGATGATGAGTGGCCACGGGTTACGGATGCCATTGCGCGCCTAAGTAATACCCAAATTTTGATTGATGAGACTGGTGCTCTCTCAAGCTTAGAGTTGCGTGCACGCGCACGTCGTATTGCTCGTAACTTTGGCGGAACGCTTGGTCTCGTTGTGATTGATTACTTGCAGTTGATGAGCGGCTCAGGTTCTGAGAACCGTGCAACCGAGATTTCTGAGATCTCACGATCACTTAAGTCACTCGCAAAAGAATTACAGTGCCCGGTAGTGGCGCTATCTCAGTTAAACCGTGGCCTTGAGCAACGTCCTAACAAGCGCCCAATCATGTCTGACTTGCGTGAGTCAGGTGCGATTGAGCAAGATGCCGACTTAATTATGTTTATCTATCGTGATGAGGTATATCACCCCGATACAACCCAAGATAAGGGCATAGCTGAGATCATTATTGGTAAACAGCGTAATGGACCAATTGGCACTGTGCGCGTTAGTTGGCAAGGCCCGTATACCAAGTTTGATAACTTGGCGATGGGATCGGTTGGTTACTCTTCGGGTGGATACGAGCCGTTCTAATTAAAAAGAGAAAAACAAAAAGTAACAGTAACAATTAAAGATAAAAAAGCCTCGCATTGCGAGGCTTTTAAGTTTGAAGCGAAAGTAGCCTACTTGCCGCCTTCACACTTCTTGATAGACGCAGCCTTAGCAGCGCCATAGAGAGGCTTGCCATCCTTGCTGACAGCTTTAGCTTCGCAACCAGAGTCCGCAACTGCTCCACCCATACATTTTTTCACAGATGCATCTTTAGCAGCACCATAGAGTGGCTTACCTTCTTTGCTAACTGCCTTAGCTTCGCAAGCAGCTTGATCTGCAAAAGCAATTGAAGGAACTGCGAAACTGAATGCAATACTTAAAGCGATGATGATTTTCTTCATGTGTAATTCTCCCAAGTAAATTGAATGTACTTCGACTACGGTAACACCTTACAAACTTAGTTTTGCTTCATAACCATATTTTGTGTTGCAACTGGTGCTGGGAAGCCCGCGGCTGCGAGAGCTTCACTCATCACACGATTACTATCAAAATAGACTTGCCAGTAGTGGTCATTGTTGCAGTATGGACGCACGGCCAATACTGGGCCGACTAAATTGAATTCCAAAATATTTACCTCCACAGCTGGATCTTGCAATACGTTTGGAATAGAAGCAATCTTTTCGCTCAATAACTTCATGGCAGCCCCTTGATCTGCCGCCCCCGAGAGCTGGCATTTCAGATCAACGCGGCGGAAGGGGGTATGGCTAAAGTTCTGAATGGTGTCACCCAGAATCTTCGTGTTACCAATCATGGTGGCAATGTTATCTGGCGTATTAATGGTGGAAGAAAATAATCCGATTTCTTTAACCGTGCCAGTAACGCCTGCAGCAGTAATGAAATCGCCAACTTTAAATGGGCGCAAAACAATTACAAATACGCCCGCAGCAAAGTTAGAGAGGAGTCCAGCCCATGCTGCGCCGATAGCAACACCTGCGGTAGCAATTAAAGCGGCAAAGCTCGTGGTTTGAATACCAAAATAACCCAGGATTCCAACAACCAAAAGAATATTCAGGGTTACAGAAACGACGGAGCCTACATAACGCAGAATTGTTGGGTCTAGTTTTTGTTGTTCCAATGCTTTGCGAAGGATATTCAAGGCAACGCCAATTAACCATCGGCCAACCACCCAAAAGGCGATTGCTGCCAAAATCTTGAGACCAATGTCCGTAGCGGCGGTTACTAGAATCTCTTGGATGCGACCTAAATCAATTTCTTTCATTGCCAAATTCCTGTGTTGTTGAAAATAATTACAAATAAATCCGATAAATGATTATTTCTGATTATTAATCAGAGAGGTATTAGCCCTTGGGTTAATAGATATTAAATTTATAGCTAATTATTATTCAGTTATTCCAATCTAAGTGGCTAAATCTGTCAAAAATTAGCGTCGTAACGAAAATCATATTCCCATGAAATATTTAAATAAATCACAATCGTTTTTTGTCGCAGTATTTTTTACTTTGATATTGGTGGTCTATGCACCCATATCATTGGCTGCGGGTAGTTGTGATAACTATACCCCGGATGCGAATGGAACTACAGTCACCTGCAATCCAATAGGAACAACTTCAGCTGGAGTGATTTCTTCGCAAGGTAATACGGCGGCAGGAAATAATGTCACCGTCAATATTAACCCTGGCACTTCAATTACAGTTAATGGTTCAACAGTGGGTATTGGAAGTGGTGCAAATGTAATAAATAATGGAGTCTTAAATACCAGCTCCTTTTATTACGGATACGGGATCTCTTCGGGTATAAATGGTAGATCTCAGGCTGGTGGCAGCACTATTACTAATAATGGTTCGATTGTGACAAATGGTATTAATGCATCAGGTATCACGATTAGCTCTACCAATGCCAGTTCAGCGGCAAACACCATCATAAATGCGGGGACGATATCAACCAGCGGTAGAGGGGCAAATGGTATTGAAGTGGAAAATGGTGGAGCAATTACGGCGATCAATAACTCTGGCACGATTGCTGCAGCGGGGATGCTGTCAAACGGAATACAAGTCAAAGGCGCTGCAAACATCATCAATTCTGGAATTATTTGTCCGTCAGGAATCTTGTCTGGCTCCTGTAATCCGCTAACTACTGGTAGTGGTAACGGAATTCAGATTGACAATAATGCAAACAGTAATCGAACCACAATTACTAATACAAGCACGGGATTGATTGGCGCTCCAACATCATCTTATTACGCGATCTACAGTGCTCAACAGCCAGGAGTGGATGTTTATAACTATGGCAGAATTCTTGCTGCTAGCGTCTCTGACACTGCGATCAATTTTGCCGGCTCAACAAGCGGTGGCTCTAACAACACAGTAACTCTATATGGTGGCTCAACATTATTGGGTGGAATTAGTTTTAATAAAGGTAATACACAAGAGACTCTGACATTCAGCGGGTTCGCCAATGCTAACTTTAATAATGCATTAACTGGCTTGAATGTAATCAATGCAACAAATTCTTCAAATGTAGTCTTAAATAGCGCTTCAGGATATGAGCTTGTCGCGGGACGTATCAATATTGATGGAACATCGACACTGCGAATAAGTTCTACAATTCAGGATCAAGCTAGCCCTACTGCAGTCGCTACCTTAATCTCTAAAATTGGTGCTGGCACCTTAACTCTCTCTGGTGCTAATACCTATAGCGGTGGCACTAGCTTAAATGCCGGCACGATTGCTGTGGGTAACAACACAGCACTCGGTACCAGTGGTTTAGCGATGGCTAATGCCACTACCTTACAGGCTGCTTCATCAGTTGCTTTAGCCAATGCCGTAAGTGTTGCTGCTACCTCTATAGTAGATACCAATGGAAATAACCTAGGGTTATCGGGAGTCATCTCTGGAGCAGGCTCCATAAACAAAGTAGGCGCTGGCACCTTAACTCTCTCTGGTGCTAATACCTATAGCGGTCCTACAAATATCAATGCAGGCAGTCTAATTTTGACGGGCTCCCTGGGTTCAGCTGCAACGACTACTGTTGCATCAGGTGCGATATTGCAAGGAGGGGGCATCATAAACGGGAGTGTAAATAATGCGGGAAATATTGAACCTAGTTTTTTAGGGATTCCAACCCAATTAACAATCAATGGAAATTATGTTGGCAATAATGGCAACTTCACAACTAATGTATGGGGGCCTAATACGAGTCCAATAGCCGATACTTTAAAAATTGGCGGAGGGGCTTCAGGCTCAACTGGCATAACAGTAGTTGATAAGGGTGGTCTAGGTAATCGCACCACTGGTGATGGTATTCAGGTGGTACAAGTTAATAGTAGCAATGGCTCCACTTCAAATGCCTTTGCTCTAAATCAACGTGTTGCCTCTGGTGCATTTGAGTACCAGCTAGTTAAAGGCCCAGCAACTGGATCAGGAAATTCTTGGTATTTAAGAACAGATAATCCAGCTGAGCCCGCTAGTGTTTTAGTTGCAGCCCCAGCCATTCCCATTACTCCTGCTGTGGGAGAGCGTATAGAGGTATCTGTTTATCCAGCACTACCTTCTTTAATGCAGCTCTATGCGCAGACTGCTGTTGATACATTGGATCAACGCCGTGGCGACCTCAATCTGGTTGATCCAGGTTCCTTGAGCCAGAATAAATCTAATGACTGGGCACGCATTATTGGAAAGACTGGATCTTCAACGCCATCCAATATTAATGATGGGCCTAAATTGAACTTTAATGCATACGCCTTACAGTTCGGTGTTGATCTGTATAAGAATGAAGAGCTCGCTGGATCACGTTCATACATAGGTCCATATGTCACGATTGGTGGTGCTAACGGAAATACTTCCAACCAAGCAGGCACGACATCAACTGGTAATCTTAATGGCATGCAGGCGTATTCATTGGGCTTATATGGAACTCATTTTGCGGAAAATGGTTTATATGTTGATGCATTGGCACAGGGCTCCAGGTACCTGAACGCGAGCGCAAGCTCGGTTCAAGGTGCTGGATTAAAAACACAGGGTTCTGGTTTTACGGGATCACTTGAGACGGGCGGACGCTGGAATTTAACGGAGAAGTTTTTAATCTCTCCTCAAGCTCAAATTGTTTATGATGCTATCGGCATGAATAACGCCAGCGATGCATATGGCCAAATAAACTTTAACAAGAGTGAGATTAGTCGCGGACGCGTGGGAATATTAGGTGGTCATAAGGATACCGTTGGAAATACTCCTATCTTTGCTTATCTACGCGCAAACTACTGGTCTGTATTTAATGCTGGAACCAGTACCACCTTCCAATCACTTTATGGCGTCAATCCCCTCACCTTCCAATCTCAAACTGGATCTCGTTGGTTGGCTTTGGATGCTGAGGTAAATGCAAGGATTACTAAGTCAACGAATCTCTTCTTGAACCTTGGCTGGGAAAATTCTCTAGTGGGAACTTACCAGGCGATATCAGGCAGAGTGGGCTTACAAACACGTTTCTAATGTAGTGTTTACTGGGCTGCAAGTCTTCTAGCCTCAGTAAACCTAGCTGCCCAGTAGGGCGTAGTAATGAACTCCAAGCGCACAGTTCCACCCGCGCTTGGGGCATGCACAAATCTACCTTGCCCAACATAAATCCCTGCATGTGAATACTTTTCACCAGTAGTGTTGAAGAAAATCAGATCACCTGGAGCTGGTGGTTGATTCTCTACGCTTTGACCTTTGGTACTCATTTCTTGAATGGTGCGCGGCAGCTTAATATTGGCTGACTTGTTGTAGACATAGGCAATCAATCCACTACAGTCAAATCCACCCTTGGGATTATTACCACCATAGCGATAGGGCACCCCAACTAAGCCTACCGCAGCAATCGAAATATCTTCGGTGCCCACGCTAGTATCTTGTTTGAATTGGGCAACTTTGGCTGCATTATTTTTTGCGCTAAAGGTGCTGCACCCCGATAGTGTTAGCAGGGCGCAAATAAAAATGCCGCACCCCATTAGAGTGCGGCATGACAAGGTTTCCTTAGAGTGCGTCAGCAGCATGATCCGCAAGGCGTGAACGCTCACCGCGAGCTAGTGTCACGTGTCCGCCATGACGCCAGCCTTTAAAGCGATCCACCACATAAGTAAGGCCCGAAGAGCCTTCAGTTAAGTAAGGTGTGTCGATCTGGGCAATATTGCCTAAACAAACAATCTTGGTTCCTGGGCCTGCGCGAGTTACCAAAGTCTTCATTTGTTTAGGTGTTAAGTTTTGTGCCTCGTCAATTATCACAAACTTACTGACAAAGGTTCTGCCACGCATGAAGTTCATGCTCTTCACTTTGATGCGTGAGCGAATCAGTTCCTGGGTTGCAGCACGCCCCCATTCGCCGGCGCTTCCATCTTCATTGCGTTGTAGTACCTCAAGATTGTCATCAAATGCACCCATCCAAGGCTGCATCTTTTCTTCTTCTGTACCTGGCAGAAATCCAATATCTTCACCAACGGGAACAGTAGCTCGAGTAATAATGATTTCGTTATAGCGTTTGCTGTCTAAAACCTGCTCAAGCCCCGCTGCTAAGGCCAGCAAGGTTTTACCAGTACCTGCTTGACCCAATAAGGTGATGAAATCCACATCTGGGTTCATCAGCAGGTTCATGGCAAAGTTCTGCTCTCGATTGCGAGCGGTCACACTCCACACATTATTTTTCTGATGCGAGAAGTCCCTCAAGGTTTGGAGGAGAGCGGTCTTGCCGTTGATTTCTTTTACTTGAGCGTAGAACGGGGTAGAGCCATCTGGATTTTCTTGGTAGACGAATTCATTTACCAGCATGCTCGGAACTGAGGGGCCGGTTACACGATAAAACATCGTGCCGGATTTGCCATCAGCCCAACTTTCCATATCTTTGCCATGCTTTGGCCAAAAGTCCGCTGGTAAGGCCATCACTCCGGAATACATGAGGTCACGATCTTCTAAGACTTGATCGTTAAAATAATCTTCCGCAGGTAGACCTAATGCGCGAGCCTTGATACGCATGTTGATATCTTTAGATACCAAAACTACTTCCTGGCCTTTGCGCGTCTTTTGCAATTCACTCACAACAGCAAGGATCAGGTTGTCACCTTTGCCTTCAGGCAATCCCTCTGGTAATGCTTGAGTTGTTAGTTTGGTTTGGAAAAAGAGTCGACCAGATACATCTTGATTGCCAAGCTTATTCAGTGGGATTCCATCATCAAGTGTGCCGCTAGTACCAGCCACCAATTGATCTAAGGAGCGACTAACCGTACGAGCATTACGTGCAACCTCAGTCATCCCCTTTTTATGGTTATCTAATTCCTCTAGGGTGGTCATCGGCAGGAAAAGGTCATGTTCAGAGAAGCGGAACAAGGAACTTGGATCATGCATCAATACATTGGTGTCGAGTACAAATAAGCTGGGTGGGCCAGTGCGAATAATGCGTTTCGGTTTATCTGGAATGCTCGCTATCTTCTTATCGCTACGTTCATGAGGCACTGCTACTGGTCTACGATCCCCTTTGATTTTTTCCAGGGCTACTTCAGCCGCAGATAAATCCTCTTCTGCGTCTGTCGCCCAATCTGGCGCATGACTCTCCATCACAACAGTTTTTGCTGGGGCGGGGCGCTTTTTTAGATTGGGCGTGTCTTTACTGCTAATTTTTACTTGGCCAGCAATTTGAGTTGGGATTGGGGGCAATGGCATGCAGACTCTCCTAAAAGAAAAAACCGTCAAGCGGATTGCATTGACGGTTTATAACGAAACTGGGTGTAAAACGATCTGTAAAACGGCGGGGGTTGTTTACCGAGCCTGTTCTTAAATATTCAGGCTGATGAGTCAAACGGATTGTTAGACTTTCCCGTCGTTTACGGTGCATAGGAACAACTTTACCCCAAATTTTGGGCTTTGCAAGTACCCAAGATTAAATTAATTTAAAAATTAGTTGGCGGCTTGGGCGGCTTGTAATACCTCTGTCACATGTCCCGGAACCTTAAGGCCACGCCATTCTTTAACGAGTTTGCCTGAGGAGTCAAAGAGGAAGGTGCTGCGCTCAACGCCACGCACCTGTTTGCCATACATATTTTTTAACTTCATTACGCCAAAGAGTTGGCAAAGAGTTTCTTCGGTATCGGCAACAAGTTCAAATGGCAGCTCAAGTTTGCTGCGGAAATTGTCATGGGATTTGAGGCTATCTCGGGATACGCCAACGATCAGGGTATTGGCTTTGGTAAAAGCCTCAATGTTGTCCCGAAATTCACCAGACTCGGCTGTGCAACCAGGAGTCATATCTTTTGGATAAAAGTAAATGACCAGTTTTTTGCCTTTGGCTGAATCTGGCGTAAAGGTTAATCCCGAGGTTGCTGGGATGGCGCACTGGGGCATTGATTTACCAATTTCTACTGTCATGATGGTCTCTCTCGTTTAGCTTTATATGCTGAATATATGGGGCGCTACTTAGGTTGCTTGCAAAATCAATTCGCCGCTACGGTTGGGGATTTCACCCCAGGTAACTGGCTGTATAGCTATTTTATCGAGTTGTTTGGTGGCTTCCCAGGATTGGTGTAGTTGACCCATGGTGACTAGATCGTGGCCTTGGTTGAGCCAGCCTGCAAGCAGTTGCTCAAAGGCAGGGAGCAGCTTTTGGCCTTCTAGCTCAGCATGTAGTGTAAATACCTGATCATTGGGATTGCTCTGGGTAATCTCGAGTAACTTCTTTACGGCGCCAAATTCATCAGCACCATCTATACCGATCAACTCATCAAAAGTTGGTAATGTAGTTGGGTATTGCACATGCTTTGCTTTTCCAGAGTGCAGCTCAAAACGATAAGGCATGAGATTAGGTTCGGCCCTGCCATCGGAAGAGTATTTAATACCCCATTGATCGAGTTGCTCAAAAGCAGCTTCATTCATTTGCCAGCCAGCAGCACCATAGGTGGCTGGTGCGTGACCAAATATTTCCACAAAGCGATCCCAACTTTTCTGCATCTGCGCTTTAGTCCACTGCGCATCGCGATTGCGAACGGCATCTTGCCAGGCAACGTGATCCCAAGTATGAATACCAGTTTCATGGCCAGCCAAATCAATTGCACGCATTTCAGCGGCAGCTTGTTTACCAATATCAGGCCCAGGTAGGAGGACGCCGTAGAGTAGAGTTTTAATGCCGTAATGCTCAACAACGGAGGTGCGGCTCACCTTCTTCAGGAAGCCTGGCTTAAAAACCCGCTTGAGAGCCCAGCCAGTATGGTCAGGGCCTAAGCTAAATAAGAAGGTGGCTTTGAGGCCAAAGCGTTCAAGCGTTCGCGCTAAATTGGGAACGCCTTCTTTGGTGCCGCGTAAGGTATCAACGTCTACCTTGAGAGCAATCTTAGCCATGAACCCTTAAATTTACTTTCGCTTATTCTTTATCAACTAAATGACGTGCGTTATCTACATCAAGGCGATACGCTTCAAAAATATTCTTCAGCGCGTCGCTCATATTGGTAGTTGGCTTCCAGCCCAATTCACTCATCGTGTTGTCAATTGCGGGAACGCGGTTTTGAACGTCTTGATACCCTTCACCGTAGTAAGCACCTGAAGTAGTTTCTACAATCTTCACTTCATTGGCTGTCTTGGCGTACTCCGGAATGCTACGAGCAATCTCCAGCATCTGATTAGCGAGTTCGCGAATAGAGTGATTGTTCTTTGGATTGCCGATGTTGTAGATCTTGCCGTTAGCAATACCATCTTTGTTATCGATAATTCGCATTAAAGCATCGATGCCGTCATCCACATAAGTAAACGCACGTTTCTGCGCGCCGCCATCAACGACATTAATAGGTTCGCCACGAACAATGTGACCCAAGAACTGAGTTACTACGCGGGAAGAGCCTTCTTTTGGTGTATAGATGCTATCCAGGCCAGGACCAATCCAGTTAAATGGACGAAAGAGAGTAAAGCGCAAACCTTCCATGCCATAACCCCAGATTACGCGATCCATTAACTGCTTGGAACAAGCGTAGATCCAGCGTGGCTTGTTGATTGGGCCGTACACCATATTGGATTGAGCGGGATCAAATTCACCGTCTTCGCACATGCCATAGACTTCAGATGTGGATGGAAACACCAAATGCTTTTTGTACTTAACAGCAGAGCGCACGATAGGTAGGTTTGCTTCGAAGTCGAGTTCAAAAACCTTTAATGGCTGCTGAACATAAGTCGCTGGTGTGGCAATCGCTACTAAAGGCAGGATGACATCGCATTTGCGGATGTGATATTCAACCCATTCTTTATTAATGGTGATATCACCCTCAAAGAAGTGCATCCGGGGATGGTTCACCAAATCGCCTAGGCGATCACTTTGTATATCCATGCCATAGACATCCCAATCGGTTGTCTCAAGGATGCGCTTTGAAAGGTGGTGACCAATAAAACCGTTTACACCAAGAATGAGTACTTTTTTCATCTTTACTGCCTCGTTATTAATCGAATATATTTTGCTACGCTAATTTATTGCTTTTCGTTTGTTAGCTATTTGCTGGTAACCAGTCCAGTATCGCTACCGCTCTTTGGTCGCCACAAACGCCGAATACCTGATTATCAACCACTTGGATGCCTGGAGCTTGAAGATCCAGCTGCTCCGGAAATGGCCCCTCTAAGCTCGTGCGAGCCACGATCATGCGCTGACCTTGCCAGTCTGTAAAAGCCCCTGGATATGGGGGTGCAACGGCTCTGACGAGGTTATGAACCTGCTGGGCCGTCTGAAGCCAGTGAATTTGCCCATCGGCGGGCTTGCGGCCCCCAAAATAGCTTCCCTGAGCCAGATTATTGGGTTTTTGAGGAACGTGACCCTGAACAAGCTCGGGTAGCACCTTGTTCATTACGGCTGCAGCTGCTTGGCTAACCTTGCCAAAGACTTCTGTAGCGGTTTCATTGGGGCCAATAGAGACTGCGGATTGCCCCACGATATCGCCTGCATCTGGCTTGACTTCCATGATGTGCAACGTGGCGCCGGTTTCAGTTTCACCCTGGAGAATGGCCCAATTGACTGGCGCACGGCCACGGAATTTTGGTAGAAGTGATCCATGCATATTTAGTGCGGCAATCTTGGCGCAGGCCAAGAGCTCAGCTGGAATCATATGGCGGTAATAAAAAGAGAAGAGGTAATCAGGTGCCAGCTTTTGAATCTGTGGCACGAGATCCATCAACTGATTGGCATTTGGGGTGATGTAAGGAATGCGCCTCTCCTCACAGAGCTTAGCGACGCTTCCAAACCAAACATTCTCATTAGGATCATCTTGATGGGTTACTACTAAGTCAACCTGAATGCCTGCACTCAGCAATGCTTTGAGGCAGTTGACGCCAACATCGTGATAAGCAAAGACGACTGCGTGCAATTATTTTTTCTCTAAAACAGTTTGCACAACGTAGCGTGGACGCTCGCGGACCTGTTGGTAGATGCGACCAATATATTCACCGAGCAGGCCAAGGCCAAACAGCATCACGCCAATCAAGAAGAAGGTGAGGGCAAATAAAGTAAACACACCTTCAACTTCGGCACCCAACACAAAGCGGCGAACCAGAAGGTATATGAACAGGCTACCTGCAGCCATTGCCAGGAGCATTCCTAGGATCGAGAAAATCTGCAAGGGCATTACAGAGAAGCCAGTTACTAAATCAAAGTTCAGGCGAATGAGTTGATACAAACTGTACTTGGATTCACCCGCAAAACGCTCTTCGTGTTTGACGTTTATTTCAGTAGGGTTGGATGCGAAGGTATAAGCCAGTGCCGGAATAAAAGTATTGCTTTCATCGCACTGACGAACAAGATCGACGATACGACGACTATAGCCACGTAGCATGCAGCCTTGGTCTGTCATTGTGATGCGAGTAATTTTCTGGCGCAAATGATTCATAGCGCGTGAGGCAAATTTTCTAAAGAAGCTGTCGCGACGATTCGCGCGAATAGTGCCAACGTAGTCATGACCCTTGAGTAACTCATTAGTCAGGGCATCAATTTCTTCTGGAGGATTCTGCAAGTCAGCATCGAGGGTGATGATGTATTCACCGCGGGAGTATTCAAAACCGGCCATGATAGCCATGTGCTGACCAAAGTTACTATGAAATAACACGGCACGGGTGACATCAGGGCGTAACTCAACTTGCTTGGCCAAGATGCCGGCTGAGCGATCTTTGCTGCCATCATTCACAAACACCACTTCATAGCCAATATTGCGCTTACTAGCGATCGCATCCAGTGCTGGGTATAGGCGGTCAAAGAGAGCTTGGAGACCATCTTCCTCGTTGTAGACGGGGATGACAATGCTGAGCGTGGGATTGCAGGCTTGGGTAGCTAAATTTGCAGTCATGCTGCAATTTTGCCTGAATCTTCCTACGGGCCTACTTTTTGCTATGTTTCTTCAGAATTCCAACCAAAGCACTCGCTATACGGCCAATATCCTCGTCTGCCATTCCTGGGAAGAGGGGGAGGGTCAAAATGGAGCGGCCAATGCGTTGCGCAATTGGAGTGGCTTCAGTTTTGTAGCCTAGTTTTTGGTAGAGCGTAAATCCAGTAATGGTCGGGTAATGAACGCCCGTACCAATACCCAAATCTTTTAACTCAGTCATCACTTGCGCACGATCGACATTTAATTGCTCGAGAGGCAGAACGACTTGGAACATGTGCCAGTTGCTATCAGTAAAGTTCTCTACTGGTAACTCTAGGTTGAGGCTGTCTAAACCAGCAGACTTTATTTCATTCCGAATAGCATCAAAGTACTGTCTCGCTAAAGCGCTTCTACGTGCCTGAAATGCTGGTAATTGCTTCAGTTGATGCAGGCCAATGACTGCGTTCACATCAGTCAAATTATCTTTGCCGCCTAGAACATCAACGTCCATGCCATCGATGCCTTGGCGTGTGAGACCTTGGAGACGAAACTTCTCTGCAAGCTTAGCTTCATCTGCATTATTTAGAACAAGACAGCCACCTTCAACAGTCGATAAATTTTTATTTGCTTGAAAACTAAAGCTCACGAGATCACCAATGCTGCCAATCTTCTGACCCTGCCACTGTGAGCCAAAAGCCTGAGCTGCATCTTCAATCACGCGGAGTTTGTGCTGCTTTGCCAATTCATACAGTTGATCCATATTGACGGGCAGACCGGCCAAATAGACCGGCATGATGGCGCGCGTCTTTGGTGTAATGGCTGCATCCACTTTACTTAAATCGATGTTGCGAGTCGCAGGATCAATATCTACAAAAATGGGTGTTGCGCCTACACCTAGGATGACATTGGATGTTGCTACCCAAGAGATTGGTGTGGTGATAACCTCGTCACCCGGCCCAATACCTGCAACTTGTAGGGCGATTTTCATAGTAGCGGTGCCGTTAGCAAAACAACGGACAGGGCGGCCGCCAAAATATTCGCTCAAGCTAGCTTCAAATTCAGCTAACTTTGGTCCCGAAGTCACCCAGCCAGAACGCAATACCTCCGCCACCGCATCAATCGTTTCTTGATTGAAGTGTGGACGCGTAAAAGGAATAAACGGGAGCGTGTTTTCAGCTGTCGACATAGGGAGTTAGAGACCTTATTGTGGTGTAGTACTTGCAGGGTCTGGATGCTTAACAATCACGCGCCTAGAATCTCTGCCAACTTCTTGCATCGGGATATTGAGTTTCTGTAATTCAATATATTGCTCTGGAACCATCAATGCATAAGCTGCTTGATCATCTTTCCAACGTTCGATAAAGGCATCTAAGGTCGGAAGCCATAACTGGGGTTCTTGTTTTACGCCAAACTCAAGCTCATCCGGAAACTCCACCATTGTCATGGTTCTACCGAGATAGAAAGGCACCGTGTGATCAAGAATTCTGACAGAGTAAAAATTTATCTTTACAGGGATATCGGCTTTTACTTTTTCGACTAAGTCGATGCCAGAGACTGCGCGACCAAGAGTTTCATGGCCCGTGCCTGCGATGATCGCGCAAAGAAAAAATCCTCCAGCAAAGCTCGTGATGCTGCTCAAGCCGTTACGTTTGCTTTGTATCAATGCCAATAGGCTAAATGAAATTAATGCAATCAGTGCCGCAATAATCCAATACGTGTATTGCGCATAGGATTCAATTTCATCAGGCCTCGCTTGCTTACCAATCTCTCCCAGGAAGAAAAATCCAAAGCCACCAAGGATTGCAAAGCAGAGAGCTTGTAATTTCCAAGGTAATCCTAGGGAATTGCTAAAACCTAGATTGCGATCTAAGCGATGCCCGACAAGCATTGCTAATGCTGGAAAGACAGGGATGATGTAGCCAGGTAATTTAGATTGAGAGAGGCTGAAGAATCCCATAATTACGGCAAACCAACAGGTCAGCAGCCAGCCGCTTGAGAATTCGCGATTACGCTCTCGCCAAGACTGAATCAGTGCCGCAGGGGTTTGTGCGAGCCACGGCAAAAAGCCCAGTAGCAGTAGTGGGATGAAGTAATACATTGGCCCAGTTCTACTGTGGGCTGTTTGTGTGAATCGTTGTAAATGTTCATGAATAAAAAAGAACTCTAGAAATTCTGGATTGCGTTGCGCAACCAAGACAAACCAAGGCGCAGTAATTGCTAAAAATAAAATCGTGCCACTAATAATGTGTAGCCGCTTCCAAATCTTCCAGTCCCATGTGGTGATGGAGTAAATACTAAATACCATGCCAGGAATAGCTACCCCAATCACACCTTTGGATAGTGTTGCTAGAGCCATAAAGGCCCAACAGGCCCACATCCACACTTTGGTATTGCCAGGATTTCGAGAGTTTTGCGCCAACAAAAGACTGCATAGTGCAGCCACTAAAAATGCTGACAGCCCCATATCAAGGGAGTTGATATGCCCACCAATTACCCACATTGGACTTGATGCCAAAGCGATAGCGGCTAACCAGCCAGCGCGTGCGCTGTATATACGGGCACCAGTAAACCCAACAAATACAATTGTCAGAAATCCAGTCAATGCAGTCCATAGGCGCGCCTGCCAATCACCGATCCCAAAAATATTGAACGCAGTAGCAGTGGCCCAAATTTGTAATGGAGGCTTTTCAAAATACTTGTAACCGTTATATCGAGGAGTTACCCAATCTCCCGTAACCAACATCTCGCGGGCGATCTCGGCATAACGACCTTCATCAGATGGAATGAGGTGACGGTAGTTAAGGGTGCCAAACCACAGTAAGGCGTAGACCAGAACCAGAATCAAAATGGTCGCTGGGTTCAGGGCGCTTGACTGCCGAATTTGGCCAAACTGCATTAGATGGCTTCCACGATGAGGGCAAGTAAGACCTGGCGACCCTCGCCAACCAGAATGTTGTAGGTGCGACAAGCCGCCTGAGAATCCATGACTTCAAAGCCAATCTTGGCCTCAATGAGGGTTTTCAGTAACTCAGGCTTTGGAAAGCGCTGGCGCTTGCCGGTACCAACAATGATCAATTCAGGCTTAAGAGCCGCCATTTGACTGAAATCTGCTGGACTAAGCTCATCAAAGGACTTCACGGCCCATTCCAAGATTTCACCGTCAGAGCTCAATAAAACCGCGTGACTGTAGGGGATCTTATTGATCTCAATGTAGCCATCGCCGTAACCGGTGATCGTATTGGCTCCGGAATGGGGGTCAGATTGAAGCTTCACATGGACTCTCTGTCATAATTATGAGGATTATAGCCAGCTGTTTTTTCCTAGATTTCAAGAACTTACCCTTTAATTTATTGTGAAACCGATCCTAAAGTCCGAAAAACTCAATCACGTCTGTTACGACATTCGTGGACCCGTGCTGGAGCTCGCTCAGCGCATGGAGGAAGAGGGTCACAAAATCATCAAATTAAACATCGGTAATGTGGGTGTTTTTGGTTTTGATCCTCCAGAAGAGATTCAGTTGGATATGATTCGCAATTTGGGTAATGCCTCAGCGTACTCCGATTCCAAAGGAATCTTCGCGGCTCGTAAAGCAATCATGCAGTATTGCCAAGAAAAAGGCATCCAGGGCGTTACTTTGGATGACATCTATACCGGCAATGGTGTTTCGGAATTGATCGTATTGGCAATGAATGCATTGCTCAATAATGGCGATGAAGTCTTGGTACCAGCCCCAGATTATCCTTTGTGGACAGCTGCAGTGAGTTTGTCTGGTGGTACACCAGTTCATTACTTATGTGATGAGTCTAAAGAGTGGGCTCCCGATCTGGCGGATTTGCGTAAAAAGATTACGCCACGCACCAAAGCCATTGTGGTGATTAATCCTAATAATCCGACTGGCGCAATTTATTCCAAAGAAGTGCTAACAGAACTAACGTTAATCGCACGTGAGAATGATTTGATTCTGTTTGCCGATGAGATTTACGACAAGATGCTGTATGACCAAGAGAAGCATCTCTCTTTGGCGTCCTTATCTACCGATGTAGTCACGATTACCCTTAATGGTTTGTCCAAGAACTATCGCTCTTGTGGCTACCGTGCTGGCTGGATGGTGGTTTCCGGAGATAAAGAGATGATTCGGGATTACATCGAAGGCCTCAATATGCTGTCCTCCATGCGCTTGTGCGCTAACGTGCCAGGGCAGTACGCCATTCAAACGGCCTTGGGCGGTTATCAAAGTATTAATGATTTAGTCAATGAGGGTGGGCGCTTGGCTAAGCAGCGAGACCTTGCCTGGAAACTCATTACCGAAATCCCTGGCGTGACTTGCGTTAAACCAAAGTCTGCTTTGTACCTCTTTCCTAAGCTCGATCCAGTGATGTACCCGATCGAAGATGATCAGCAATTTGTAGCTGATCTTTTGAAGGAAGAAAAAGTGTTACTGGTGCAAGGCTCCGGTTTTAACTGGGGCAAGCCAGATCACTTCCGTGTAGTGTTCTTACCTCATGAAGATGTGCTCAAGGAGGCGATTGGTCGTCTTGCGCGCTTTCTAGAGCGTTATCGTCAAAAACATAGCCGTAAAGCGGCTAATTCAACAGCAACAAAGGCATCATGAAACCGATTCAAGTTGGTCTATTAGGTATTGGCACTGTAGGTGGCGGCGTATTTACTGTTCTCGAGCGTAATCAGGATGAGATTCAGCGTCGCGCTGGACGTGGTATTCGAATTAATACGGTTGCTGACCTCAATGTAGAGCGTGCCAAAGAGTTGGTAAAAGATCATGCCCAGGTAGTGAGTGATGCTCGTGCGGTGATTAACAATCCTGAGATTGATATTGTTGTTGAATTGATCGGTGGTTATGGCATTGCTAAAGACTTAGTGCTAGAGGCCATCGCTGCTGGTAAGCATGTGGTTACAGCCAATAAGGCTCTGATCGCTGTGCATGGTAATGAGATTTTTAAGGCCGCCCATGAAAAGGGTGTGATGGTTGCGTTTGAGGCTGCTGTTGCTGGTGGCATTCCCATCATTAAAGCGCTTCGCGAAGGCCTCACTGCAAACCGCATTGAGTGGATCGCCGGCATTATTAACGGTACAACTAACTTTATTCTTTCTGAGATGCGCGACAAGGGTTTGGACTTTGCGACTGTCTTGAAAGAAGCGCAGCGTTTAGGTTACGCAGAAGCGGATCCTACATTTGACATTGAAGGTGTAGATGCCGCTCATAAGGCAACCATCATGAGCGCTATTGCATTTGGTATTCCAATGCAATTTGAGAAGGCGCACGTTGAAGGCATTACGAAGCTTGATGCTATTGATATTAAATATGCCGAGCAGCTAGGCTATCGAATCAAGTTACTGGGTATTGCTAAGAAGACAACAACTGGTGTTGAATTACGTGTGCACCCAACCCTGATTCCTACTAAGCGTCTCATTGCAAACGTTGAAGGCGCTATGAACGCCGTCCAGGTGTTTGGTGACGCTGTTGGTACTACGCTTTACTACGGCAAAGGCGCAGGCTCTGAGCCAACCGCTTCTGCTGTGATTGCTGACTTAGTCGATATCACTCGTTTATTAGGTGCTAGTCCCGAGAACCGTGTCCCTTACTTAGCGTTCCAGCCTGAATCAGTACGCGACATCACTGTATTACCAATGGGTGAAATTACTACCAGCTATTACTTGCGTTTGCGCGTAGCGGATCAAGCTGGCGTGTTAGCAGACATCACTAAGATTTTGGCCGCTCATGGCATCTCGATTGATGCACTCTTACAAAAAGAGGCGGACGAAGGTGAAAGTCAAACTGATTTAGTAGCACTGACCCATGAGACCAAAGAAAAGCACATGCTGGCAGCGATTCAGGAAATTCAGAATCTGAAAACTGTCGCTGGCGAAGTGGTGAAGATCCGTTTAGAAAATCTTTCCTAAGATAAATACATGCGTTACCAATCTACTCGGGGCAATAGCCCACAGCAATCCTTCCTAGAAATTCTGCTCGGCGGGTTGGCGCCAGATGGCGGCTTATACCTGCCAACTGAGTATCCGCAAGTAACTAAGGAGCAGTTGGATTCCTGGCGCGGCCTGTCTTATGCTGATCTCGCCTATGAAGTCTTGAGTTTGTATTGCGACGATATCCCTGAGGCGGATTTACGCGCCTTGCTGCGTAAAACATATACAGAGCAGGTCTATTGCAACGGGCGTGCTGAAGATAACGCCAAGGACATTACGCCATTACATTGGTTAGGCGAAGAGCAGGGCACACGCATTGGTTTGCTCAGTCTGTCCAATGGACCCACATTGGCATTTAAAGATATGGCTATGCAGTTACTCGGCAATCTCTTCGAGTACGCACTAAAGAAAAAAGGTCAAAAGCTCAATATTTTGGGTGCAACATCGGGCGACACTGGTAGCGCTGCCGAATATGCCATGCGCGGCAAAGAGGGTGTGAAGGTATTCATGCTTTCGCCACGCGGAAAGATGAGCGCTTTCCAATCTGCTCAAATGTATTCTTTGCAAGATCCTAATATTTTTAACTTGGCGGTTGATGGTGTATTTGATGACTGTCAGGATATTGTGAAAGCGGTCAGTAACGACCACACCTTTAAAGCCAATCATCAAATTGGTACGGTGAACTCCATTAACTGGGGTCGCGTAGTTGCTCAGGTTGTCTACTACTTCCAAGGTTATTTGCTGGCGACAAAATCTAGCTCTGAGAAAGTATCTTTCACAGTACCCTCTGGCAACTTTGGCAATATCTGCGCTGGCCACATAGCCCGCATGATGGGCTTGCCAATCGAGCATTTGATTGCCGCTACTAATGAGAATGATGTTCTCGATGAGTTCTTCCGCACTGGTGTCTACCGTGCACGTAAGTCTGCTGAAACTTTACATACTTCCAGTCCTTCTATGGATATCTCAAAGGCAAGCAACTTTGAGCGTTTTGTATTTGACCTGATGGGTAAAGATGGCAAAGTCACTGCCAGCATGTTTAAGCAGGTGGATGAAGCGGGTGGCTTTGATATTTCTAAAGACGCCGTCTTTAAAGAAATGGCGCAGTATGGATTCCAGTCTGGTCGGAGCACACATGAGAACCGCCTCGAAACGATTCGTAATATTGATGCGCAGTATGGCGTGATGATTGATACTCATACGGCTGATGGGGTGAAGGTGGCTCGTGAGCACCTGCAAGCAGGCATCCCGATGATTGTTTTAGAGACTGCTTTACCAATTAAGTTTGAAGAAACGATTGAAGTGGCATTGGGTCGTCCTGCAGAGTGTCCAGCCGCCTTTAAAGACATCAAGTCAAAGCCGCAGAAAGTTGAAAACATTGATGCCGATGTCAATCAAGTTAAGAACTTCATTACTGCTCACATCAACTAACTCAGAAATAAAGCGCTATGACTAAGCCTCCGATGTTGACTGCTCAACAGGCTTTAGATCACCTGCTGTCGAATGCAAAATCCGTCAGTGAGAGTGAGACAGTCGCCATGCAGGCTGCCTTAGGGCGTGTACTTGCCGAGAGCGTGAATAGCTTAGTGGACGTACCGCCACTCGATAACACCTCCATGGATGGTTATGCGGTGCGTACTGCCGATACCCACACCCCAGGAAGTACTCTCAAGATTGCCCAACGTATTCCAGCTGGTTCTGTTGGAGCTCAGCTTGAGCCAGGCACTGCAGCCAGAATCTTTACTGGAGCCCCGGTACCACCTGGCGCCGATGCGGTAGTAATGCAAGAAGACTGCGCTATTCAAGAGGGATCTGCTGATCAGGTCCAGGTGAATATCGTACCAACTTCGGGTCAATGGATCCGGAGACGGGGAGAGGATTTGACGGCTGGCAAGACTGCATTAACTGCGGGCACTTTTCTACGCCCACAAGAATTGGGTGTTGCTGCCTCTGCAGGCCTCACGCATTTAAATGTAAAACGTAGAGTCAAGATTGCCGCTTTTTTCACTGGCGATGAGCTTTCTCTACCTGGTGAGCCACTTAAACCCGGCGGCATTTACAACTCCAATCGCGACACTTTGCTGGCGTGTATTAAATCTTTAGGTTGTGATGCTACTGACTTTGGAATTGTTCCTGATAGCCTGGATGCCACAAGAGAAACTTTGCGCAAAGCGAGTAAAGACCATGACTTGATCATTACCTCTGGCGGAGTGTCTGTTGGCGAAGAGGATCACATCAAGCCCGCAGTGACAGCTGAGGGTAGATTGGATCTCTGGCAGATTGCGATTAAGCCTGGTAAGCCTTTGGCTTTCGGTGCTGTACGCAAATCAGATGCCTCCAAGAATGCTGACGCTGAATCAGAAACTTGGTTTATCGGCTTACCTGGCAACCCAGTATCCAGCTTCGTTACATTTTTATTATTTGTGCGGCCATTTATTTTGAAGCTCCAAGGGCGAGAGGCGGGCATACCCCAGTCTTATCCTATGCGCGCTGACTTTGATTGGCTCAAAGGGGATCGTCGCAATGAGTTTCTGCGCGTCAAGATCAATGCGCAGGGTGGTTTAGATTTATTCCCCAACCAAAGCTCTGGAGTGCTTACAAGCGCTTCTTGGGGGGATGGTTTGGTGGATTGCCCTCCAGGGCAAACCTTCAAGGCGGGCGAGCTGGTGAAGTACATTCCTTTTAATGCCTTGCTCAGCTAAAGCAAGCCTGAAGAAATCAGATTACGATCTTTATATGAAACTCGAATTACGATTCTTTGCCTCCTTAAGGGAGGGTCTTGGACTCTCTGGTGAGAGCATTACTACGCCATTAGAAGTAAAGACAATTGCAGATTTAAGAAATTATCTTGTTCAACGAGGAAATCCTTGGGCTGAAGTATTGGCTGGCAGCAAAGTTATTCGTTGCGCCTTAAATCAAGAAATGATGAGCGACTCTACTGCACTAATAGAGGGTGCTGAAGTCGCATTCTTCCCTCCGGTTACTGGCGGCTAAGATGCAGAATGATTTCATTCGCATTCAAGAGGGCGACTTTGATCTTACGAGTGAGGTTAAATCACTTCGTCAGAATGATCCCCGCGTAGGGGCGATAGTGACTTTTGTTGGTACGGTTCGAGATATGAATGACGGTAGTCAAGTCAAAGGCATGACGCTGGAGCACTATCCTGGTATGACTGAAAAATCCCTAGAGGAAATCATTAGGCAAGCCAGAGGCCGTTGGGATCTTTACAAGACACTAGTCATTCATCGAGTAGGCCCGCTATTGCCTGAGGATCAAATTGTGTTAGTGGCAGTCACTAGCGCCCACAGAGGTGAAGCTTTCGCTGCCTGTGAGTTCATCATGGACTACCTAAAAACAGCAGCGCCATTTTGGAAAAAAGAAGAAACTCCAGAAGGTAGCAAGTGGGTGGATGCCCGCGTGACTGATGATGTTGCGATAGCGCGCTGGAATAAGAACTAACTTTCGTATTGCCAATTTTTTATTAAGCCAAACCTCCATTAGGAAGAGTTAGATGAAAAAGATATTTGCCGTCCTGCTGAGCGGTATCGCTTTGACCGTCTGTGCTGCCGAGCGCCCAATCATACAAGTTGAAAATGGGCGCGTTCAAGGCACGATTGAATACAAGATGCAGGCCTTTAAGAACATTCCGTATGCCGCTCCACCAGTAGGCGAGCTTAGATGGAGACCGCCGCAGCCAGCATTAGCTTGGAGTGGAGTGCGAGACGCTAGCAAATTTGGCGCCTCTTGTCCCCAGATTTTCATTAAGAATTTAAGTAAGGGCCTGGTGCTTCCTGGTAGTGAAGATTGCCTGAAGCTGAATGTCTACGCACCTGAAAAAACTAGCAAGAGCATGCCAGTGATGGTCTGGTTTCATGGGGGCGGTTTATTGGTTGATGGAGCAAGTGATCCGCAGTTCACCCCGATTAATTTGGTGAAGAATGGCGTGATTGTTGTGACGGTAGATTACCGCTTAGGTTCGCTTGGCTTTTTTGCTCCTCAAGAGTTAATTGAGGAAGCTAAAGCTAAAGGCGAGCCAGTTGGCAACTACGGCACCATGGATCAAATTGCTTCACTCAAATGGGTTAAAAATAATATCGCCGCGTTTGGTGGGGATCCAAATAATGTAACGATCTTTGGACAGTCTGCTGGAGGCCGTAGTGTGACTTGGCTCATGGTGTCTGATGCAGCTAAAGGATTGTTTCACAAGGCAATTGCGCAGAGTGCCCAACAAAGTCCGTTACGGAGCATGACTGAAAAACGACTGGGGTTGACACCTGAGACGGAAATTGATGCGAAATACATGGCTGGGCTTGGCGTTAAATCACTGGCAGAGCTAAGGAAATTGCCTCTAGATAAGGTAGTTCTCAATGGAGAGGCATATTACGCCGGAGAGTTTGGCGGCCCATTTATTGATGGTCACATCATTAAGGGGGATCCAATCCCTTTATTCGCCGCAGGGAAGCAGGCGAAGGTGCCATTCATGATCGGCACAAACTCGTTTGACTCTGACTTTATGTTGCCTGGCGAGCCTGCATTAGATGTGTTTCTAAAGAATGTTCACGAAGACCCAAAAATCATTGAGCGACTCTATTCCAATGTCAAAGACAAATGCATTTTGAATTCATTTGTCATTCAAGACTTGATGTATCGAGCTAGTACTAAATTATTAGCCGACAGCATGAATGGTGTAGCTCCAGGTTATGCCTATTACTATGACTATCTGACAAAAAATATTCGCCCTGTCTTCCCAGGGTCGCCACATACTTTTGAAATCACTTATGTATTTGGAAGTTTAGAATTAATGCCTCAGGCTCCAAAGCAAGTTGAATCAGGGAATCAATGCGCCAGAATTGAAAAGGATATTGCTGACTTCAAGAAAACCCATGCTTGGCCAAAAGATTGGTATCCAATCGTAGACAAGAATAGCTCTCAAGACCAAGCCATCACCAAGAGAATGTCCGATAGTTGGGCTGCATTCGCCAAAACCGGTAATCCCAATGTGGGCGGTCAAGCAAATTGGCCAATCTATAACCTGAACGCGGATGTGATGAGAAATTACTCTGACGGCCAAGAAACGATCACTGGTTTATTCAAAGACCGCGTGGCCTATCAAATGCTGCATTTGAGAGAAATCTATGCGCTAGAGCGACTCAAAAACGCTTTTTAATTTCTGCTAAGAATTCAATAAATCACCCCACGGGGTGGTTTATCTTTATCTATTCACCATGAATAACTGCAGCCAGTCGAAAGCCGCTTAACCAAGCGCCTTCAACCCTACCGCCATTAAGCCAGTCCCCACAGAGCCCTAAGCCGACATCGGATAGTGAAAGAAAGCCAGTTGCATTTTCTAGGCCTCCGCTTGCATAGCGCCAGCGGTGCATCGAGATCTCTGGGTTACGACAATCAAATCCAAGATGTGCAAGACATTCCATCATTTGATTTTGAGCATCCTCTTTGCTGAGCTCTACATTCTCCTGACTCCAATCTGGACTTCCATGAATGGTCCATCGACTACCTTGACGCATGGGCTTTGATTCATTTTGGCAAATCCAACTAATGATTTCCTGATTGATAAATGCGGCATCAAAGTCGGTGGTCGGCTGATTAGGAAAATGCGCCATCATTGTCCAGCAGGCTTTCATCTGGGCTGAGTCAGCGATATCAGAGGCTCGAGAGTCAAGATCCTTGACTAAGATACTTGCCTGAGGAGCGGGTATAGCCAACACCACATAATCATATAGCGCTGAGATTGCGCCACTTTCATTGCATTGAAGAGCCCATTGACCACCTCTGCGCTCTAGCCTGGAGATGGTTGTTTCATATTGAATCGTTAGATCTTCAGCTAAATATTTTCCTGGCGAATTCATACTTGGGATGCCAACGTAGCGAGTTTCTCTTGAGTTGCTCTTATGCCATACCCCATCTGTAAATACTTTCAGGGTAGGTGACCAGATGTCGGCGATACCCGCCTGCACCCATCTTTGTACTTCCTGGTGAAAGCGAGGATCTCGGGCGGTAAAGTACTGCGCTCCATGATCTGCCGCCCACTCTTGTGTGCGTCGTGTGCTCATGCGTCCGCTGGCTCCCCGACTTTTTTCAAAGACATCTACGGCTACGCCATGGGACTGCAATTCCTTTGCACAGGAAAGGCCCGCAATCCCTGCGCCAATAATTGCCACCTTCTGAATTGAGTTAGGAGGGCTCATATTCTGGGAACTATTTTCCGAAAGGTGAGGTTGATTCTGGGATTTGTGATGGACTTAGTTTTGAGAAGGCTGTGATGCCAGAAATCCTGAATAGGTGGATGCATGATAAGTAGGCTGCCATGCTCAAGAAATATCGGCACCGTGGTTTTGTCCTGCTTGTGTCGAAACGCAAACTTCCGTCGAGCGCCAAGACTAATTGAGGCAATAGGGGTTGCCCTATCTAATTCCTTTTCATTATCACTATGCCAGCCCATCCCTTCATCACCGTTGTGATACAGGTTGAGCAAACAGGAGTTGTAGGTGTGGCCAGTTACCTGTTCCAGCTTGCACTTGATTTGTAGCAACTCATGGGTCCAGACCTGAGGTATTTTTTGCATCCCAGAGTAGGTATACAGACACTCGGGATCACCGACCCAAGCAACTTTTCTTGAGGTAATTATCGACTTACCAAACATAGTGATCTGATCGGATGTCCAGGGAAGAGAGTTCAGCAGACCTTCAAACAGATGATCGGATTCATCCGCATCATAAAAATGATTGAAATATTCGGCACGACCATCTTTTTCCAATAGGAAAGTTGGGTCTGAGAAGTCTTTCTCACTGAATAACTGGTTTTGCATATTTGTTGAATGAGGCGGGGCGTACGCTATTTCAATAAAAACCCTAGAATAGGCCTCATTATGGATTGTTCAGGATTAATAGGTGAATCATGAAAGCACCCGATAAACGTTGCTGTGGCTCAGGCGTCTGCATTATCAATGAGGCTGGGGAGTGTTGGTGTGGACAAGTCTGGGATGGTGAGAAGATGAGTGCGCCACCGCTAATGCCGGCAAAAAACCATTCCACTGACCCGGATCTTGGATCTGACAACGCTAGATCTGAGTCTTAGGACCTTCTTTAAGGCAGACTTTGCTAGCAGATTGTTCGGCTGACTTTAGCCAAGCAGGGCTATCACCGCTGTGATTCAGCCCCTTCAGTTGGGCTGAGCTGAGATTAGTCATGAGTTGCTGCGAAGTGCAATCGCAATACTCACTAAATGCATCAGCTGACATGTCTTTTAATTTCGCATGCAGTTGAACTTGCTGTTTTGTACAAGACTCTTTGTAGCTCTGTGCGATCTTGCCTTTATTAATCTCTTGGGCTGTTAAAGATGAGACTGCTGTTGTTAAGATCCCAGCAAAAATCAGCCTCACGAATGTCTTCATAGTGTTTTGGTCAGTAGGTAGATAAAAATACACAGTTGAGTGATATTAATTACAACACTTAAGCCATGTAGTACATGGAACTTTTTGGTCTTACCCTCATCTTTTGCGGCATTGATTTTTCCTGTGAGAAAAAATAATGTGAAGGCAAACAAAATTGCGCAAGCGATGAGGTATAGCCTGTTACCAGAATCCTGTTCGGTAAATATGGACAGCAAAGTAACAATCCCTAGACTGGCATAGTATTTTGGAAAAAAGTTTCTAACATATTTACTGGACCACTCTACGGGGAGGACCTTAAATACGGTGGGGGCCACTACAACAGTAAAGAACAGCATGATTCCTACCATGCCTGAAATCAGATAATTTGTAATCATGATGGCCTTTTCATTTTGGTGATCCGTAAACCCTACGGAGGGAGTGAGCGGCTACGCCGTCTTTAAGTGCTTCCCTAACTGGAATGGCCATTAGCCGAATGGCTGAACTCAAAGCTAGTCGCTCTAGCTGACTTGGCTGCGGTCGATTAATGATGGGGTATACCCAATTGGGCAAGTTGAGAAAGCCTGCGCGACTAATCATTTTGACAAAGGGCTTAGAGCTGAGTTTGCTCGGGAAATGCTCCAGTAGGCTAATAATGGTCTTTGCCCGGTCACCGTAATGAAGTTGAGGCAGATATTGTTGGATAGCAAGCTCCGTACCTGCATAGCTATCTGGAAGGTGAGTGACGCCCAATTTCTCCCCAAGCATTTTCATTTCTGCGAAATACTGATCTTTCTGCTGTGTACCCAGAGATTCACTTCGGTATGACTCATAAGAGCGCATAAAGCTGCGGGTTTCTGTCAAATGAACCCAGGCGAGTAGATTGGGGTCGTCAGCCCTGTAGGGTTGCTTGAATTCATCAAGCCCAGTGACTTTCTGATGAATCTGATTAACGCGGTTAATGGCATTGTTTGCCATTTCATTCGAGCCATAGGTAGTTGCTGCTATGAAGAATGCAGTTCTACCTAGCCTACCCATAAGATCATCCCTGAAGCTAGAGTGATCCCAGACACCAGCAAGTGCTTTAGGGTGAAGGGCTTGCAGTACTAGTGAGCTAATGCCGCCGATCATCATTGAAATAAAATCGGCGTGTACTTTCCATGCTATGGACTCTGGGCCGAACAGGCCTCTATCGCCTGCTGGAGATAGAAAGGCGATGGGTGGACCTCCACCACCTACCATTTCTCGGATTGACCGACGAATGAGTTCATCAATCATATTTTTAATGAATCACAATATTGCGTAGACCATCGTCTTCAATGATCTCTGAAATTAAATCAAGTCGGATTCTGGGATTGCTTTGAGCAAGTAAATGATTTTTTTGAGCGAGTGGTAGCGGCAGAAGTTCAGCTAATCGATTGGCGACCCATCCACAATCATCTAGATTCGCTGGTATTTTGAATGCATCATCCCCCAACAGCTCTTCGCTTTTAATTACCGCAATAATTTCATTCAGGAGCGCGGCTACCTTTTCATGCTCTTTTGGCAATGGTATTTCAGGATCCCGATCAATTAGCTCAACCTGACCCATCCATAATCCATCGGATTCTTGCGTGATGGCAAGTAATCGAAAGCGTTGAGTTCCGTAAGACTTGGTCATATAGAGGGCGGGCTGAATCGGATCAAATTCTTCCAATTTCGCCAAGGTGCCAATGTTTGAAAAGTTAGCAATCGCACTGGCATCTGAGTCGATGGGTTTGTTATCCAGGATGCTGATAACTCCAAAAGGAGTGTTTTCACGGAGGCAACGCCTCATCATATCCAGGTAACGGGCTTCAAAGATTTTGAGAGTAATTACACCGCCTGGAAATAGGGTAGTTCCTAAAGGAAAAAGGGGGATCCAGTTGGCTGGAGAGGAGGATTCTGTCATCCGTTTAATTTAAAGGATTTGCATTTAGTTTGCTGAGCGGTTGAAATGACGCCATGTTCAGCAGCAATATCGGATTTCAGCTAAATTGCATGATGTTCATAGGAGAATTAACATGATGCAAAAATTACGGGTTAAGCTTGCGCGCTGGATTTTGGGCAAACACTGCCCTTGCTATCAAATGGGTTATCACACCATGGTTGATTTTCAGCAGCGCAGTGCCGATCAGCTTGAAAAGGCTAAAAAAGCCAAAGCTACCAATAGCTAAACCACGAACTCTGCTCCTCATCCCATAATGAAAACTTGGAAAATGAGGAGAAATTGCGCATTGACTCCCGGTCAATTACTCAAGTTCTACCTTGCTCTAGTTTGTCTTTCGGTAACTGTGGCGATTGGTTTTTTATTGGCTGGGGTTAAGATAATCCTCATCTTCACTGCAATAGAACTAACTGCTGTGACTGTCGGTTTTTTGATTTACTGTCGACATGCCTTGGATTTTGAAGAGATTGAAATCAGTGACACACGCTTGGTGGTAAGGAAATTCATTGCCTATAAAGAGACTGTGGTGGAATTCAATACTCGCTGGGCTAAGCTATCCAGACCACAAGAGCATGAAAAAGTATTTTCTATTACCCAGACAGGGCAGAGCGTTGAGCTTGGTCAATTTCTGAGGCGCGAGCAATTGAAGAATCTCATCGCCGAGTTGAGGCCTTACCTAGGTTGATTACAACCATAGCTTAAAAAGGGTTAAAGATCGAAGCTCTGCAGAAATGGATATTCAAGCTGATACTTGAATCCATTCAATATATTTGCCAAATTCATTATGAACGTTAGTACAGCAGTTAAAGCCGCCCTCAATACTTTGGTTGATATTGCCTCTAATTCAACTGGGGTGCACCCAGTAACTGGCTTGGAGCTGGCGCAGCGTCAAAAATTATCAATTAGCCGAATAGAGCTTTTGCTAAGTGCTTTGCGTGCCGCAGGTATTGTCAAAGGTACAAAGGGTCGTAATGGTGGTTATACGCTTTTACAAGACCCTCGAATGGTCACTATTAAAGATGTAGTTTTGGCAATGAACTACATCAAAAAGCGCAAAGTTGAAGCTTGCGATATTGCGAGCGAGCTATATCAGTCTCTAGAAACTTACATGCTCGGTTACATGGCCAACGTGAGCCTATCAGATGCAATTAAGGACTATGTCCCTCGATTTAGCGAGGCTAAAGCCGCCCCAGAGCGTCATACCTTTTCTTATGTGGCGCCAAAAGTAGATAAGCCCTCTAGGGGTGAAGTTCAGAGGGTAATCAAAACGCCCTTTAAAAAAGTAGAAGATATTCCGCTAGGGCCAAACTCTATCTTTAGTTTTGGCGACTATCTACATAAAGTAGGGTGAGATTTGGGGCAATATATGATGAAAGTTATGAAGACTAATCTGCTCAACAAAATACTAGTTTCTATTGTGATGGCAATGGCGCCCTGGGTAGTTTCCTTGGCTGCCGATAGTACGCCAGCCAAATCCGATCCTGCTTGGTTAACTGATGCGCGTATCAGCATCAAATCGAATAAGTACGATCAAGCATTGAGGCAATTGCAATCGGCAAATGAAATCAATTCCGCAGATTGGAATAATCTCATGGGATACAGTCTGCGCAAAAAACAGCCACCTGATCTAGTGGCCTCCGAAAAGTATTACCAGGCAGCATTGAAGATTGATCCAAGCCACAGGGCGGCTTTAGAGTATTACGGCGAGCTGCTGCTCATGAAGAAAGACTTGCCTGGAGCTGAGGCCATGTTAGCAAGACTGGATAAGGCTTGTTTATTTGGCTGTGAAGAGTACAGCGACCTCAAGGCTAGTATCGCGAAGTATCAAGGTAAAAAGTAATCCCTTACCTTTCATGCCATCAGCTGACCATGAATATCCTCCATTAGCATTTGTTGATATTGAAACGACAGGCTCTCATTTTGAGCGTGATCGCATTACTGAGCTTGGGATCAAATCGCTAATTCATGGTCAGGTGGAGACTTGGGAAAGTCTTATTAATCCCCAAACCTTTATTCCGCAAAATATACAAATCTTGACGGGCATTCGGCCGGAGATGGTTAGTCGGCAGCCTCCTTTTGAGGATTTGGCAACTGAGATTGCGCGAGAGCTGGAGGGTAAAATTTTCGTCGCTCATAACGCTCGATTTGATTACGGATTCTTGAAGGCATCTTTTAAGCGGGTGGGCATCGACTTTAAGCCCAAAGTGCTTTGTACCGTGAAGCTCTCCAGATTGTTATTTCCCGAACAGGCTAGACATAATCTAGACACTATTATTAGCGCTCATCGTCTTCAGATCAGCGCGCGGCATCGCGCGCTAGGCGATGCTGATTTGCTACTTCAGTTTTGGCGGGTATGCGAGGCTAAGCTGGGGCGTGAAGCGCTTCTGAAGGCGGTGAACCAGCTGATCGGTAATGCGAGTTTGCCACCCAATATAGATAAAGCGCTGGTGGATTCGATTCCAGATAAACCGGGCTGCTACATATTTTATGGGGAGAATAAAGTCCCTCTGTATATCGGCAAGAGTATTTCATTGCGCAGTAGGGTGATGGGGCACTTTCAGGGTGCCCTGACTTTGCGCAAGGAAATGAAACTCTCTTTGCAAGTAAGGGATATCGATTGGATTGAGACTAGTGGAGAATTGGGCGCGTTGATTTTAGAGTCGAGGCTAATTAAAGAGCGCATGCCCAGCATGAACATCAAGTTACGTCGCTCCAAAGATCTCTGCGCTTGGAAATTGGAATTGGATGAAGCTGGTGTACTGATGCCTAATTTAGTTGGCCATCGCGAATTAGATCCTGGAGCTCAAGAAAATTTGTATGGCTTGTTCTACAGCAAAAGAGAGGCGAACTCCTACCTCAAGGCTATTGCCAAAAAATATCGACTCTGTGAAGCGCTCCTGGGTTTAGAGAAGCGTGTTGAGGGCAAGGCTTGCTTTGGCTATCAAGTTAAGCAATGCGGGGGCGCTTGTATTGGAGACTCTTCCATTGAGTTGCACAATCTTCAACTCAAAACTGCCCTGGAATTATTTCAAGTTCAAGTCTGGCCTTATTCAGGACCTATCGCTATTAAGGAGGCTAGCCATATGCATGTGGTTGATCGCTGGCGTTACTTGGGTACTGCAGTAAACGAGGGAGAGCTTTATGAATTGGCTGACTCGGGAGAGGGTGAGTTTGATTTGGATATTTACAAAATCTTGAAAAAGGCCCTGGCTGGAAGCTTTAAGAGCCAGGTCATTCCTTTAATGGCCAAACCTACAGCGTAGGTCTTGATTAAAAGCCTAGATCTTAAAAAACCCCAGTTTTTCAGATCTCGGCAGTTTCTTCAATCTAGCCTCTGCCTTTGAGGCTTCTGATCGATCTGGGTGGTCTTGGGTTGCTAGGAGGATGACTGGTCTGCGGGCTCTTGTATAACGAGCGCCATCCCCTGAGTTATGGGCTGCCAAGCGATGCTCCAGGCGGTTAGTGATGCCAGCGTAATAACTGCCATCAGAGCACTCTAGGAGATAAACGAGCCAAGTCAAAATAGGGGTAAATTCAGTCAAAAAATGGTCAAAAACACTTGAAATTGCAAAGAATGCCCCTATATTCTATAGATAGAAATGCATAAAAATAGATAGAGTAGATAGGAATTCAAAATGAGAATAGATAAATTAACTACTAAATTTCAAGAAGCTTTGAGCGAGGCACAAAGTCTTGCGTTGGCTAAAGACAATCAATACATCGAGCCAGCCCATTTGTTGTTGGCCATGTTGCGTGATTCCGATGGCGGCGCAAAGAGTTTATTGACTCGCGCTGGCGTTAATGTTCCTGGCCTTGAGAAAGCGACTGAGAAACTGATTGGCAACCTCCCTGAAGTGCGGGGCACTAGTGGCGAAGTTCAGGTGGGCCGTGATTTAAGTAACTGGCTTAACTTATGTGAAAAAGAAGCGAATAAGCGAAATGATCAATTCATTGCTGGCGAGTTGTTCTTGTTAGTGGTGGCGGATGACAAGGGTGAGCTCGGCAAGATTGCTCGTGAGAATGGTTTAAATCGTAAATCGTTAGAGGCGGCTATTGATTTAGTGCGCGGAGGAGAATCAGTGAATAGTGCAGATGCCGAAGGTCAACGTGAGGCCTTAAAGAAATACACCGTCGATTTAACTGAGCGCGCTCGTATGGGTAAGCTTGATCCCGTTATTGGTCGCGATGATGAAATTCGTCGCACCATTCAGATCTTGCAGCGTCGCGGTAAAAATAATCCAGTGCTCATTGGTGAGCCAGGGGTTGGTAAAACTGCCATCGTGGAAGGTCTTGCTCAGCGCATCATCAATGGCGAAGTACCTGAAACCCTCAAGAACAAACGTGTCCTCGTATTGGATATGGCTTTGCTATTGGCTGGAGCCAAGTACCGTGGAGAGTTTGAAGAGCGTCTCAAAGCCGTATTGAGTGATGTCGCTAAGGACGAAGGTCAAACCATCATCTTTATTGATGAGATTCATACAATGGTTGGGGCTGGTAAGGGTGATGGTGCGATGGATGCTGGCAATATGCTCAAGCCTGCGTTGGCGCGCGGCGAATTGCATTGCATCGGCGCAACCACTTTAGACGAATATCGTAAGTACATTGAGAAAGATGCTGCATTAGAGCGTCGCTTCCAAAAGGTGATGGTAGAGGAGCCTAGCGTAGAGGCTACTATTGCGATCTTGCGTGGTTTGCAAGAGCGATATGAGCTGCACCACGGCATCGAGATCACTGACCCTGCCATCGTTGCAGCTGCAGAGTTATCTCATCGCTACATTACTGATCGTTTCTTGCCAGATAAGGCAATTGATCTTATTGACGAAGCTGGCTCACGGATTCGGATGGAGATTGATTCCAAGCCTGAAGTGATGGATAAGCTTGAGCGTCGCCTCATTCAATTGAAGATTGAACGTGAAGCTGTCAAAAAGGAAAAAGACGAAGCCTCACAAAAGCGTCTTGGTTTGATTGAAGATGAAATTAAACGCCTAGGCGCAGAGTACGCTGATCTAGAAGAAATCTGGAAAGCAGAGAAGGGTGCCGTATTGGGCGCCGCTCATCTGAAAGAAGAGATCGAAAAAGTACGCGCTGATATTGCTAAGTTGCAACGTGAGGGTAAGTTAGAGCAAGTTGCTGAACTGCAATACGGTAAGTTGCCTGAGCTCGAGGCTAAACTCAAATCCGCTGCTGCTGCCGAAGCAAAAGGCGATAAAGATGGCGTTGTGAAGAATAAGCTCTTACGCACCCAAGTTGGCGCAGAAGAAATTGCTGAGGTGGTTTCACGCGCGACTGGTATTCCGGTATCAAAGATGATGCAAGGCGAGCGCGATAAATTGCTCAAGATGGAAGAGTTGTTACATAAGCGTGTAGTTGGTCAAGAAGAGGCTATTCGTGCAGTGTCTGATGCTATCCGTCGCTCCCGCGCCGGCCTATCTGAAGAGAATCGTCCCTATGGCTCATTTTTATTCTTAGGGCCTACTGGGGTTGGTAAGACTGAGCTTTGCAAAGCCTTGGCTGGTTTCTTATTTGATAGTGAAGACCATTTAATCCGTATCGACATGAGTGAGTTCATGGAGAAGCATAGCGTTGCACGCTTAATCGGCGCACCTCCAGGCTATGTTGGTTACGAGGAGGGCGGCTACCTAACCGAGCAAGTCCGTCGTCATCCATACAGCGTGATCTTGTTTGATGAGATTGAAAAAGCACATCCGGATGTCTTCAATGTACTCCTGCAGGTATTGGATGATGGGCGCTTAACTGATGGTCAAGGCCGTACTGTTGACTTTAAAAACACGGTGATTGTGATGACCAGTAATATTGGTTCACATCTCATCCAGTCAATGACAGATAAGAAGCAATCCGAGATCAAAGACGCAGTATTTGAAGAGTTGAAGAATCACTTCCGACCTGAGTTCTTAAATCGAATTGATGAGATCGTGGTCTTCCATGGTTTGGATAAAGGCAATATTGCCAATATTGCGAAGATCTTGCTCAAGAACTTATCAGATCGCCTGGCAAAGGTCGATATGCAGATGGAGGTGAGTGATGCTGCCTTAAGCAAAATTGCAGAAGTCGGTTTTGATCCCGTATTTGGAGCAAGACCGCTGAAGCGTGCGATCCAGCAATATATTGAGAACCCAGTTTCCAAGATGATCTTGGAAGGCAAGTTTGGTCCGAAGGATACAGTTCCTGTAGGCGTCGATAAGAATGGTGATTTCAGCTTTACAAAATAGGACTTGTAGCAGTTTTACTCATTAATCAGCAGAAATTTTCCTGCGCCAGTAAACTCGGTACATGACTGATGCCCTGAAAATGAGGCGCGCCAGTGATGTCCGGGTTGTTGGTCTCATTAGCCTGGCTCATGGCAGTTCCCATTTCTTTCATTTAATTCTGCCACCCATGTTTCCATGGCTAAAGGCAGAGTTTGGCTTTAACTATGCTGAACTGGGTTTGCTGATGACCATCTTCTTTGTGGTCTCTTGCATTGTTCAAGCGGCATCTGGTTTCCTGGTGGATCGTATTGGGGCTCGGCCTGTCTTATTGGCAGGCGTGGGTTTGCTTGCATTGGCCGCGCTTACTTACTCGCAAAGTAATGGCTATGCCATGTTAGTAATAGGTGCGGTAATTGCAGGATGCGGCAATGGCATTTTTCATCCAGTTGATTACACGCTCATTAATCACAAAATATCACCACCTAATCTGCCTTATGCTTATTCTATTCATGGAGTAACAGGCTATCTCGGTTGGGCTGCAGCCCCAGCATTTATGGTGGCAGTAGCCACTATTGCCGATTGGCGAATTGCCTTTTTATCCGCCGCTGTTCTAGAGGCACTCATTTTGCTGACTCTCTGGATAAGTCGCGCTCGTTTAGTAGATAACGTGAAGGAGCGCCAAGCTGAATCTGAAGCTACGCATGCAGCAGCGAATCCAGGAGTGGGGCCAGTAAGCACCTTTGCTTTTCTAAAGTTGCCGGCAGTTTGGCTTTGCTGGATTTTCTTTTTCTTCAGCATGTCAGCCACGACAGGCATGCAGTCTTTTGCACCAAGTGCTCTACTGAAGATTTATGAGTTACCAGTCAGCGCTGGAAATTATTTTCTAACGGTCATGTCACTTGGTGGGGCTGGTGGCATGTTGTTGGGTGGCTATCTCGCAAAACGTTTTGCGCACCCTGAACGTATTATTACGATTTGCTTTTCAGTCAGCATTGCAATGGGACTATTGCTAGCGACTGGTTGGGTGCCTTATGACGCCATTGTTATTCCATTTATGGTGACAGGCGTTGGCCTAGGTATTGCAGCGCCATCGCGCGATTTAATGGTGCGCTCTGCAACGCCATCCGGCTCGTCGGGTAGGGTCTATGGGATTGTGTATTCGGGCATAGATCTGGGTGCTGCTTTAAGCCCTCTGGTCTTCGGAGTCTTCCTGGATATTGGCCTTCCCAAGCTTTTATTTATTGGCGTTGCTCTGCTGCAGCTTATGATTATCTTGACTGGATTTAGGGTCGCAACCATCGTTCCGCCTAAGAATAGCTAAACAAGCTCTTTTTTTTCACAATGTGAAAAGTCATTCCCATACGCAAAATGCGGTGCAACATTTCATCCAGCAAGTTTTTCCGCTTAATGAATTAACTTTCCGCATTGTAAAAAATAGTATTTAAGTTATTGAATATATTGAACTAATTATTTTCATTAACTATAGAAAAAGTTCTTGCATGCTTTTCCTAGACACTTAAACTCTTATATAAGACATAAGACTTGAACACCTCAACTTAGGGTCTCAATATTCGTAATTAGAAGTACTTGTTTAACTTAGGGAGAAAAACATGGCAGATCGCAAAGCAGAAATCGCAGCACTACAAAAAGACTGGGATACCAATCCACGCTGGAAGGGTATTACTCGTGGTTACACAGCTGAAGATGTTGTTCGTCTTCGTGGCTCATTGAAGATTGAGCACACATTAGCTAAGCATGGCGCAGAGCGTCTCTGGGAATTGGTTAATAACGAAGCTTACGTTAACTGTTTAGGTGCCTTGACGGGTGGTCAAGCAATGCAACAGGTTAAAGCTGGCGTTCAAGCTATCTACTTGTCAGGTTGGCAGGTTGCCGCTGACGGTAATTCATACGCAGCGATGTATCCAGACCAATCCTTGTATCCGGTTGACTCAGTTCCAAAGATGGTTGAGCGTATTAACAACTCATTCCAGCGTGCTGATGAAATCCAAACCGCTAAAGGTATTTACAAAGGTGATGCTGGTTATATCGAGTATTTCGCTCCAATCGTTGCTGATGCAGAAGCGGGTTTCGGTGGCGTATTGAATGCATTTGAATTAAGCAAGGCATTGATCAAGCAGGGCGCAGCTGGCGTTCACTTTGAAGATCAATTGTCTTCTGTTAAGAAGTGCGGTCACTTGGGTGGCAAAGTATTATTACCTACAGCTGAGTCAGTGCAGAAATTAATTTCTGCACGTTTGGCTGCCGATGTAATGGGTGTTTCAACTATCATTTTGGCTCGTACTGATGCTGAAGCTGCTGACTTGCTGACATCTGACTACGATGCAAATGACAAGCCATTCTTGACAGGCGAGCGTACTCCAGAAGGCTTTTACAAAACACGTAAGGGCTTGGATCAGGCTATCTCTCGTGGTTTGGCATACGCTGCTTATGCTGATATGGTTTGGTGTGAAACTGGTACGCCTGATTTGGAATTCGCTCGTCAGTTCGCTGAAGCAATTCGTGCGAAGTTCCCAGGCAAGATGTTGGCTTACAACTGCTCACCATCTTTCAACTGGAAGAAGAACTTGGACGACGCAACTATTGCAAAGTTCCAACGCGAATTAGGCGCCATGGGTTACAAGTACCAATTTATTACCCTCGCTGGTATTCACTCTATGTGGTACAACATGTTCGACTTGGCTCAAGACTACATGCAGCGCGGTATGACTGCCTACATCGAGAAAGTACAAGAGCCAGAGTTCGCTGCTCGTGATCGTGGTTACACCTTCGTATCGCATCAGCAAGAAGTTGGTACTGGTTATTTCGATGATGTAACTACCGTGATTCAAGGTGGTAAGTCTTCAGTAACAGCATTGACTGGCTCTACAGAAGAAGAGCAGTTCCATTAAGAAATCCCTAAGTAGTCTGTAGTAGCAGTACAGTAAAAATCTGCCCTTACTGTCTCGGCATCTAAATTACCTCACAAGGGTGACTTAGATGCCGTTTTCGTTTACATTGTTCCCATGACTAATTGCGTACTTTGTAAAGAAGAGCTCAAGCCTGAAGAGGGTCAATTAATTTGGCGTGGAGATGACTGCCGAGTCATTCTTGTGAATGATCCTGATCTACCTGGTTTTTGCCGTGTGATCTGGAATCACCATGTCGCTGAAATGACAGACCTGACTTCTGGTGAGCGTGAGCATCTGATGTCCTTGGTCTTCGCGGTCGAAGAGGTGGTGCGTCACGTGATGCATCCAGATAAAGTCAATATCGCTGCTCTAGGAAATATGGTTCCGCATATCCATTGGCATGTCATTCCAAGGTATGTGGATGATGTCTTCTTCCCAGGATCTGCCTGGTCTCAAAAGACGCAGAAAACTCCAATAGCAAACCTAGACACCAGAAAGCAATTGGCTCAAGAGCTGCCTGATGCCATCAAATCAGCGATAGCAGCACTCTCCTGATTGGCTTAAGCTATTACATCAATTGCATTTGGTGTATTTCTGCCTCCTAGCATCCTCTAGGTAAGAGTCATATACCAACAATGGGTCAAATTGTTTTTCACCAAGAATGGCAAACTTAAATCCTTTCGGCACCACTTGATTTGAGCCGAACCAAGAATGGGCTGTCATGAAGCGTGCAGTCTTGCCGTTCACAGTCAAATCCACATCGGAAGCAGTTCCGTCCTTCTCGGGATTGACTAAGCGGTACGCAACTACTGCCTTCCCGTGGCAATAAACATTACCTTCCGGCCTCTCAATAGCAAAGCCATGCCCTGAGCAAGAAGCTGCAATGAATAGTAGAGAAATCTGAAGTTTCATATTATTTCCTGAGTAGTAGGCTTAGGCTTGGTTTAATTGCTTCAAGGCAACTTTGCGCGTTACCGTTATTCATCACTGCATTTCTGTAACCAACATAATAAAGCGACCAGATTCCAAAGCACCTTGCCTGAATGCCATCAAATTTTTCATGTAGTAGGGCATCAGAAATTGGTTGAATAATTTGCATAAGTTGCTCAATGATTAATGTCTCATATTTCTCTGACCACTTCCAACCAAATGCAGCACCTTCTTTGCGTATGCTTTTAATAGTAATATCCTGCTTGTATAGGTCAAGGAGATAGGCTTCAATAAATTGAGTCGCGGTCTGTTTCTGAGTTTGAGAAAAGGCCTGAATATGTTTTATTTGCTGTGCGTTTACCCTAATGATTACTTCTGCCAGGAGATCCTGTTTATCTAGACCCAGTCGATAAAGTTGCATTGGGCTTTTATTTGCCGCAGCACTGATTTCACGCATCCCAACCTGCTCATACCCTTTTTTCTCAAATAGACGCTGCGCTACTTTAACAATAGCTTCAATTTGCCCTTCAGTTTTTCTAACCTTTTTTTCTTGCTTTTCAAGGTCTTTAGTCATTTCAAAAGGTATTTAGATGTAAGTAAATATGTAATAATTATATACATTATAGATAACATGTTAACAAATTATGATGAAGTCTTTATTTGCGAGCCTTCTTATAGCGTTGGGTTTAGTCTCTTGTACCACCTACCGTTATGAATATATTGCTCCAGCTACTGAAGCCGGTAGGACCTGCGCAACTCAATGCATGACCACCAAGCAGGTTTGCTATAACGCAATGGGTCAGCAAGCGCAAAATAATAGCAATATTTGCCACCAACAAAATAATTACAGCTATCAGGCTTGCGTCAATCGTGCGCAAAGTCATGATGATGTGAAAAGATGTAATCCCAATCCGCAGTATTGTCCTTCGAGTCCAAACTACTGGCAGTGCGATGAATCCTATAGACAGTGTTTCGCTACGTGTGGCGGTACAGTAAACGTATATAAAAACGAGTAGTTGATACTTATCTTGGCACCTAATTTAATCCTATCTACACCTAAAAATCATGAATACACAATTCAAGCTAAAACCCATATTCTTGGCGCTATCACTTTTCTCTACCATCTCAGTCTTGGCCCCTAGTGCGGCAAATGCTAGTAGCTGTACTGGAATTACCAATGAAGAACAGCCAGGCTTATTCAACGTAGCTTGCGGAGATGGAAACTTTGCTGGTGGAACCCTTGGAGGAACCACTCCAACCAATAACAATATTGCATTAGGTGAAGGAAACTTTGCAAGAAATGGTGAAGCAGTTGCCGTAGGAACTACTAACTACGCAGAAGCAGTTAGAGCTACCGCAGTCGGCAGTTCCAACAGGGTATACGGTAATGATGCATCTGCATTTGGAACGAATAACACTATAGGGACTATAGGGGGCGGAGGTATCAATGGTATTACTTCAACTGCAGTTGGTTCTGATAACCGCATCGATACAGGTACAGCAACCTTTGGCGGTGCAACTGCTGTAGGTAGGTTAAACGAGGTGTATGGCCAACAATCAACGGCAATAGGAACAAGAAATAGAGTTGGATTTCAGGGGATTGGGGCACCCATCTATTTTGAGAAGTCAACTTCCATTGGTTACAACAACTACACCTATGGCAACAATTCCATCGCAATGGGTTCCGGATCGGAGGTAGGTGGCGCAGATCCTGGAAGCCCCCTAGTTACGGCTGATAATGCTGTTGCTATTGGTAACAGCACTCGTGCAAGGGTGACTGGAACTGTGGCTATTGGTAACAATGCTCTAGCAGGCATGGACGCAATTGCTAGTTTGGGAGGAACAACTTTTCAATCAACAAATTCTATTGCGATTGGTACTAATGCCCGTGTCTTTGGTACCTCTATTACTACGGGCGCTGACAGCATTGCAATCGGCAATGGTGCCTATTCAACTGGCAATGCCTCAGTTTCATTCGGGCCTGGGGCTGTCACCACTGGCAACAATTCAGTATCAATCGGCTCTAATAGCTCGGATGGTAGTCAGTCGAATGTAGTCTCTGTTGGCAGCTCTACTAACCAACGAAAAATCATCAACGTAGCTGCAGGTAGTAATGCGACTGATGCGGTCAATGTAAGTCAATTAACTACTCTAGGGAATTCCACAGTTACTGCCCTTGGTACTGGGACATATAGTGCATCAACAAACTCTATTACTGGAGTTAACTATGCAGTAGGCTCCAGTAATTATTCAAGTGTTGCCGGAGCAATTGGCGCGCTTCAGGGTTACACACCTAGCGCGGGAGGATATTTTTCCTCAACTGGTGTTGGGTTGGCAAGTGCGGCTGGAACAGATTCAACTGCTGTAGGTGCCAATACATTGGCGCAAGGAGCGAATTCAATTGCCGCAGGTAGTGGTGCAACGGCAACTGGAGCAAACTCATCTGCACTTGGCTCAGGAACTACTGCTAGTGGAGCGGGCTCTACCGCTGTTGGTTATAACTCTACTGCTAGCGCTACAAATACTGTAGCACTCGGGAATGGAGCTACTGCAACTGGCAATAATTCCGTAGCGCTTGGTTCGGGAAGTAATGATGGTGGAAGAGTGGGCGTTGTTTCAGTTGGTAATGCTGTGGCTGGTGGCCAGAGACAAATTACAAACGTAGCAGCTGGTACACAGGGTACGGATGCCGTTAACGTAAATCAGTTAAATAGCTCAATTACTGGTGTTAATAATTCCATCTACGGAATGCAAAATCAAATTAACCAAAACAACCAAGTAGCAATGCGCGGTATTGCAGGTGTGTCAGCTGTGGCAGGCCTTCCAGCAATTGATACTGGTAAAAACTTTAACGTTGGTGTGGGTGTTGGTAGCTACTTAAATGCTAATGCTTTGGCAATTGGTGCTCAAATGCGTGTCGCTGATGGTGTTGTTGCTAAAGTTGCAGGCAGCGCTGCAAATGGGGCCTCTGGTTCGGGTTCAAATGGAAATTACACAGTCAGTGCTGGCGTAGGCTATAGCTTCTAGGGAGAAAATAAAAATGAACAAGCTTCTCATTGCGTTGCTCTTCCTGTTAGCTTCACTTCAAGCCTTTGCTCAGGATAAAAAGGTTACAGAAAAACCCAAGATGCAATTTATGGGGGCGTATGACGCTGGGCAAGCTGGCGCCAATATTTATAAAATGTTTGATCCCGCCGAGGATGTAGTTTGTTACATTCTCATGCCTGAAACTGCTGGCAGAAAAGCGGTTGAAGGTGGTAAGTGGATTTATGACGGCAATAACATTGGTTCTATTAGTTGCCTGAAAGTAAAGCTTCCAGTTGTTCCCTTGGTGCCATCTGCACCACAAAGATAGCCATTCACTACATCATCAGTGGGTTGAGCTTTCTTCGAAAGCTGTCTTGAGGAGATGCTAATTCAGTCTCTTCAGTGCCTCCAGATATTTCTCAGGGCTTGGTGGCTGACCTTCACGTTGCGCTTCCCACATTACTTGCCCTAGGCATTCCATCATAGCGTGTTGTGCTTCGTGCTCTGAACCCAGTTTCTTCGTTAGCTTTTCTGCAATCTCCTTAATGCCTGGCGGTTGATCAATCGAGATTTGCTCGCTGATCGATAGGTGCATTGAGAGATGTAAAAAGGGGTTAGTTTCTCCACGCTCTGGTGTGTAATCTTGTGCAACGGCACCTTCAGGATCTGCCAGAAGGGTATGGTATTCAGGGTGTTGAGCCATCCAGTCACTTGCGAGCATTTCCATAGGCGTCAGAATATGATTCTCGGTTTTCTTTTTCCAGGTGTCACAGAAAAAACGTCTTACTTCTTCGCGTGTGGGATTAAATATTGCCACGGACTTTTCCTTTGCCAGTTTTTTGTTTAAAGCCACAGAGTGGCTCAACAATACATTGCTCGCAATCGGGGTTGCGGGCCTTGCAGGTATATCTACCATGCAGAATAAGCCAATGGTGAGCATCCTGCAAAAACTCTTTCGGCACTCGCTTCAATAATTGCTCTTCGACCTTAACAACATCCTTGCCAGGCGCTAAGCCAGTTCGGTTGGAGACTCTAAAGATATGGGTATCGACAGCCATGGTGGGGTGGCCAAAAGCGGTATTCAAAATCACGTTTGCTGTTTTTCTACCAACGCCTGGCAGAGCTTCTAGCTCTTCTCGATTTTGTGGAACTTCACCATCATGCTTCTCTAGAAGAAGTCGGCAAGTTTCTTGGATGTGTCTACCTTTGGAATTAAATAAGCCAATGTGCCGAATGTAGGGCTTAACTCCTTCCTCACCGAGATCAAGAAGGGCTTGAGGGGTATTGGCAATCTTAAATAGTTTGCGAGTACCTTTATTTACTGACACATCAGTTGCTTGTGCCGAAAGCAATACGGCGATGAGTAATTCAAAGGGTGAGCTATATTCCAGCTCGGTTTCTGGATGGGGATTGTTTTCCCTAAGCAATTCAAAAAAGGCCTGGCGCTTTTCAAGATTCATCATTTTTTTTGCTGAGCTCTCGCAATGGCTGCGGCGATGATGGCCCGCTTTCTTTCTTGTTCTTTTATGGCTTCTTCTGAATCTGGACTCTCAGCATTGACTGCGACTAACTTGGCAGCAGCTTTTTTTGCCAGCCGCTCATCATTGTCGCGCTGCTCGCGATCTAATCTGACATCACGTGCTTCATATCGTGCGCGTGCTAACTGTGCCAGGGCTGGGGACCAGGCATCCCAACCAGTTTGCTCGTCTGTAACATCAATCATGGTGATGCAATCCACGGGGCAAGGTGGGATACAGAGATCGCACCCAGTACACCAATCACTTAAAACCACATGCATTTGCTTTGAAGCGCCCACAATCGCATCTACAGGGCAAGCCTGTATACAGAGAGTGCATCCAATACAGGTCTTTGGATCAATGAATGCAACTGGTCTAGGGCGCTCCTTACCGCAGTCAGGATCAATTGTAGGATGCAGTTCAAAGGCGTCCTGCGGAAAGATGGGTGTCAGAATGCCGCTGAGCCTTTTTATGCCCTCTATGCCGCCAGGAGGGCAGCGATTAGGCAACATCTCACCCGAAGCCAGGGCTTCTGCATAAGCTCGGCAGTCTGGGTAGCCACATTTAGTGCATTGGGTTTGAGGAAGAATATCCTCGAGACGATCGGCAAGTTCTTTCGTCTGCTTGATGTTCATTGCAATTGGTATGCCCTAAAACTAGAAGCGCGACCCGAAAGTCGCGCCGCTGGTTTATGCAGCCTTCTTAGTTCCCAGTTTTGGGGGTCTAGCCTTCGCCTTTTTTTGAACACCTTCGTGCGCACGAATAAACGATTTAATTTTTGGATAGACCTTCTCACGCCAACGACGGCCAGAGAAGATGCCGTAGTGACCAGCACCTACAACTTCGTAATGGTCTTTGTCTGTCTTTGGAATACCTGCGCACAACTCATGCGCTGAACGGGTTTGTCCGCTACCAGAGATATCGTCTAGCTCGCCTTCAACAGTAAGCAGGGCGGTTTTCTTAATATCCTGTGGCTTGACTAGTTCGCCTGCTACTGCCCATGTGCCATTCGGTAAGGAATAGTCTTGGAACACAGTCTTAATGGTGTCTAAGTAAAACTTGGCGTCCATATCAAGAACTGCGTTGTACTCATCATAGAAACGAATATGAGATTCAGCATCTTGTTCATCGCCACGAACTAAGTTCTGGAAGTAATCCCAATGTGACTGCAAGTGATTCTGGGGATTCATGGCAATAAAGCCAGTGTGCTGCAAGAAGCCCGGATATACCTTACGGCCAGCACCTGGGTAGCTTGGCGGTACCTTGTAAATCACATGGCTTTCAAACCAGTCGTAAGACTTTTGATCAGCCAAGTTGTTCACAGCCGTTGGTGACTTACGTGCATCAATTGGGCCGCCCATCATGATCATGGAGGCTGGTGTTTTTTCTCCAGCAGAGGCCATCAAAGAGATGGCGCCCAATGTAGGAACTGTTGGTTGGCAGACAGAGATCACATGTAAGTTCTCTGCGCCAATAGCGCGGATGAAATCTTGCACATAGTGAACGTAGTCATCTAGACCAAAATCGCCAGCATCTGCAGGAACAATTCGTGCATCAATCCAGTCGGTGATGTAAACCTTATGGTCTTGCAGGAGGGTGCGTACAGTATCACGCAACAATGTCGAATGATGGCCTGATAGCGGCGCAACAACTAACACTGTGGGATCATCTTTTAGTTTTTTGATGACATCAAGATCATCAGAGAAGCGCTTGAAACGAATTAAGTTACAAAACGGTTTAGCAACAATCGTTCTTTCATGAATCGCCACTTCGCGACCATGCGCTTGCACAGCGCGAATACCAAATTCTGGCTTCTTATAATTTTTGCCCAAGCGATAGAGGAGTTCATAGCTGGCTGCTAAACGCTCAGACCCTGGAACTTTAGAAGCTGGATTTGAGGCATTGATAAATGCTTCAGAAGCTGCGCGAGCCCAAGAGCTAACGGGTTGAAGAAGAGCTTTTTGAAATTCATGTAACTGATATAGCATGGTGCCTCCTGATAATGCTGTTTAACCGCTTATTACGCGTTGTTACGCCAATACGCGGGCGATTGCTTTGGCTACTTTATCAATATTTTTAGTATTGAGAGCAGCCACACAAATACGGCCTGTGGAGAGGGCATAAATACCATCTTCCTTTTGTAAACGCTCAACTTGCTCGGCGCTTAAGCCTGAGTAAGAGAACATGCCACGCTGAGCTTCAATAAAAGCAAAGTCTTGCTTTACGCCAGCAGCAGCGAGTTTTTCTACTAGTCCATGGCGCATTGCTTTAATACGGTCACGCATCTCGGCTAATTCATCTTCCCAAAGCTTTCTGAGTTCTGGAGAATTCAAAACCGCAGCTGCAATCGCCGCGCCATGCGTTGGTGGATTGGAATAGTTTGTACGAATCACGCGCTTCAATTGTGAGAGCACGCGAGTAGATTCATCTTTGCTTTGAGTCACGATGGACAAGGCGCCAACTCGCTCGCCATATAGCGAGAACGATTTAGAGAAGGAGCTAGATACAAAGAAAGACATTCCGGATTCAGCAAATAAGCGCACTGCGATGCCGTCTTGTTCAATTCCAGCAGCAAAGCCTTGGTAAGCCATGTCCAAAAATGGAATGAGTTGCTTTGCTTTACAGATATCAATCACCTGACGCCATTGCGCTTCAGTAATGTCGGCACCGGTTGGGTTATGACAGCAGGCATGCAACAGAACAGTAGTGAACTTTGGGAAAGACTCTAATGATTTCACCATGCCGTCAAAATCAACACCACGAGTTTTGCCATCAAAGTAGGTGTACTCAACTACTTCAAATCCAGCAGATTCAAAAATGCCGCGGTGATTTTCCCAGGTTGGGTTGCTAATTGCGCAAGGCGCATTCAAATTGAGGCGCTTAATAAAGTCAGCGCCAACACGCAATGCGCCAGTTCCGCCAAGACATTCAGCGGTAACAACGCGACCATCTTTAATAAGTGAGGAATCCGCACCGAACAATAAGTTCTGAACTGCGCTGTTGTAAGGGTTTGGACCTTCAATAGGAATGTAGCTGCGAGGAGAGTGCTTTGCAACAATGGCTTCTTCAGCCTTGATCACTGCCTTCAAGAGGGGTACCTTGCCTTCGTCCGTGTAATAAACACCAACACCTAAGTTGACCTTGTCTGCGCGTTCATCGGCGACATAGGCTTCTGTGAGGCCAAAAATAGGGTCTTTAGGGGCTAGTTGGACTGAAGAGAAAAGGTTCATTTGAGGGTCAAAAATGGGTAATAAGGGTAGTTAAAAGGGGTATTTGAAGGTTAATTGATGTTAATTTCAGTTAAATTTACCTTAAATAGCTGTTTTTGAGGCTAGATTCAACTATTTCCAAATAAAAACGGCAAAATCTATGTTTGTACAAAATTCGCTGTGAACTAAAAGTCACAGGTGAAATGATAGCTGAGATGCCCCCTAAGTTGCCTAAAACTTCCTCAAATTCCCAAGTTTCTGAAAGCAAGAAAAGCCCTGTGGCCGATCCTTTGGGTGAGGTGGGTCATGACCTTGATCCAGCCAAGTTCGTTTCTTTCCCAGATTCGCCATTTCACCTCTATCAGCCATTTCCTCCTGCAGGTGACCAGCCTGCCGCAATTGATGCTCTGGTAGCTGGAATTGAGGATGGATTGACCTTTCAGACCCTTTTGGGGGTCACTGGCTCAGGTAAAACCTTCACCATGGCCAATGTAATTGCCAGAACAGGCCGTCCTGCCATCATTTTTGCTCCAAATAAGACCCTGGCTGCTCAGCTCTATAGTGAGTTTCGGGAGTTTTTCCCAAAAAACGCAGTGGAGTACTTCGTAAGTTATTACGATTACTACCAGCCCGAGGCCTACGTCCCGACACGTGATTTGTTTATTGAAAAAGATTCATCGATCAATGAGCATATTGAGCAGATGCGACTCTCTGCTACTAAGAGTTTGCTGGAGCGACGTGATGTCATCATCGTAGCTACTGTCTCAGCAATTTACGGTATTGGTAATCCAGGCGACTATCACAGCATGGTGATGACTTTGCGTCCTGGTGACAAGATGAGTCAGCGTGATATTTTGATGCGCTTAATTGCGATGCAATACGATCGCAATGAAACTGATTTCAAACGTGGCGTTTTTCGTGTGCGGGGCGATACTATTGATATCTTCCCGGCTGAGCATAATGAATTAGCAGTGCGAGTTGAGCTCTTTGATGATGTCATTGAGAGCTTGCAATTCTTTGACCCGCTTACTGGAAAAATTCGTCAGAAAATTCCGCGCTTTACTGTCTATCCAAGTTCGCACTACGTTACACCGCGCGATACAGTACTTAAAGCCATTGAAACGATTAAGGCGGAGTTACGTATTCGCTTAGATGAGTTCGTTAAGGATGGCAAGCTAGTGGAAGCGCAGCGCTTAGAGCAGCGCACCCGCTTTGATTTGGAGATGCTGAATGAGTTGGGCTTCTGTAAGGGGATCGAGAACTATTCACGCCACCTCTCCGGCGCTATGCCTGGTGAGGCGCCGCCTACTCTGGTGGACTATCTGCCAAACGATGCCTTGATGTTCTTGGATGAGAGCCATGTCTTAATTGGGCAGCTCAATGCCATGTACAACGGCGATAAATCTCGCAAACATACCTTGGTGGAGTTCGGCTTCCGCCTGCCTTCAGCAATGGATAACCGGCCACTCAAGTTCACTGAATTTGAAACGAAGATGCGTCAAACTGTTTTTGTTTCAGCAACACCTGCTGATTATGAAAATACGCATACCGGGCAAGTCGTAGAGCAAGTGGCTAGACCAACAGGATTAGTCGATCCGGAAATTGAAGTATTGCCAGCAAGCTCACAGGTAGATGACTTACTCGGGCAGATTCATGAACGAGTCAAAGTGCATGAGCGAGTCTTGGTGACGGTGCTGACCAAGCGGATGGCCGAGCAACTCACTGATTACTTATCGGATCATAGCGTGAAAGTGCGTTATGTGCATTCCGACATTGATACGGTAGAGCGCGTAGAAATTCTGCGTGACTTACGCTTAGGTGTCTTTGATGTATTGGTAGGTATCAACTTATTGCGTGAGGGTCTAGATATTCCAGAGGTCTCACTAGTTGCCATCTTGGACGCAGACAAGGAAGGTTTCTTGCGTTCCGAGCGTAGCTTGATTCAGACTATTGGTAGGGCGGCTCGAAATGTTCGAGGCAAGGCGATTTTGTATGCTGACCGCATTACCGATTCCATGAAGCGGGCGATGGGGGAGACCGAGCGTCGCCGAACCAAGCAAATCGCCTTTAATAAGGCGAATGGGATTGAACCAAGAGGCGTCAAGAAGCGTATTAAAGACATTATTGATGGGGTCTACGACGTCAAAGAGAAGCGTTCTGAGATGCAAGTGGAGCAGGAGCGGGCTCGCTATGAAGATATGAGCGAAAAGGACCTGGCTGGCGAGATTAAGCGTTTGGAGAAGCAAATGAACTCTGAGGCCAAGAATCTGGAGTTCGAAAAGGCTGCCTCGACTCGTGATCGCCTGACTAAAGTGAAGGAAATGGCCTTTGGGGCTCGTTCCAGGGATGCTGTTTAAACTTGAGCAGATTAGTTGGGTATATGGTAAAGTTGAGTGGAATGGTCGGGTATTACCCGCCCGACTGTTAGCTGTCCATAACAATCCATTACCAAGGTGACATATGAGACTTACAACCAAAGGTCGTTTTGCAGTAACCGCAATGATTGATTTAGCCCTGCGTGAGACGCACGGGCCTGTAACTTTGGCCGGAATTAGCCAAAGACAGAAGATTTCCCTTTCCTACTTAGAGCAATTGTTCGGCAAATTGCGCCGTTTCAATATCGTTGAGAGCACTCGTGGCCCTGGCGGTGGTTACACCCTAGCTCGTAATTCAGAAGAAATTAGCGTGGCCGACATTATTGTGGCTGTCGACGAACCCATAGATGCAACCCAATGTGGTGGCAAAGGCAATTGTCATAGTGATGAGGAAAGCCATGGCCGCTGTATGACCCATGATTTGTGGTCAAACCTCAATGCCAAGATGGTGGAGTACCTCAGTTCCGTGTCATTGCGTGACTTAGTTCAACAGCAAGCTGGACGCGGAATCGTATTGCATGATTTGCGTACTAAGAAAATCAAGACTGATGGTGTCAAAACTGAAAAGCCGGCAGCAGCAGTTCCAGCAGCAAAAGAAGTTGCTCCCAAGCGACCTCTCGTGAATTCTGTTTTTAACCTGGCTCAGCAAGGTTAATCCAAGAGATTTCCTTCTTAGCCTATTAATCGATAAGTAAAAAATGAACGCACCACAAGACCTACCTCAGCAGCCAATACCGATGTTTAGTCCTAAGCATTTTCCGGTATACATGGACTACTCAGCTACAACGCCGATTGATCCGCGTGTAGTGGACAAGATGTTGCCTTACCTGCGTGAGCAGTTTGGTAACGCCGCTTCTCGTAGCCATGCCTACGGCTGGGCTGCAGAAGAAGCGGTTGAGTGGGCGCGTTCAGAAGTAGCTCAGCTAGTTCATGCTGATCCAAGAGAGATCGTATTTACTAGTGGTGCAACTGAGAGTATTAACTTGGCACTGAAAGGTGCTGCGCACTTTTATAAAGAGCGCGGGAATCACATTATTACCGTGAAGACTGAGCACAAGGCTACCCTAGACACTTGCCGCGAGCTTGAGCGTGAAGGTTTTGAGGTTACCTACTTAGATGTGTTGCCTGACGGCTTAATTGATTTCGCTCAGCTTGAAGCGGCGATGAAGCCGGGCACTATTTTGGCTTCAGTAATGTATGTCAATAATGAAATTGGTGTTGTGCAGGATATCCCACGTATTGGTGAGTTATGCCGCTCCCGTGGCGTGATTTTGCATGTAGACGCAGCGCAAGCTACCGGAAAAATCGAAATCGACCTCGAGAAAACTAAAGTAGATTTAATGAGCTTTTCTGCTCACAAGACTTATGGTCCAAAAGGTATTGGCGCATTGTTTGTCCGTCGTAAGCCCCGTATCCGAATTGAAGCGCAGATTCATGGTGGCGGTCATGAGCGCGGTATGCGTTCAGGCACTTTAGCGGTTCATCAAATCGTGGGTATGGGTGAAGCTTTCCGCATTGCCCGTATTGAAATGATTGAAGAGAACGCCCGCATTCGTGCTCTGCGCGATCGTCTGCTAGCGGGCTTGCAGGATATTGAAGAAGTTTATGTCAACGGCGATATGGATCATCGTGTTCCGCACAACCTCAACATTAGTTTTAACTATGTTGAAGGTGAGTCGATGTTGATGGCATTGAAAGATTTGGCGATCTCTTCTGGCTCCGCATGTACTTCAGCATCATTAGAGCCTTCTTATGTGTTGCGCGCTCTTGGTCGTAATGATGAATTGGCCCATAGCTCAATTCGCTTTACTCTAGGCCGCTTTACTACTGAAGAAGAAGTGGATTTCACGATTAAGTTAGTGAAAGAGAAGATTGCTAAGTTGCGCGAGCTCTCACCACTTTGGGAAATGTTTAAAGATGGTATTGATCTCAGCACCATCCAGTGGGCAGCTCATTAAGAAGTATTAAAGATAATTTAGTAAGATAAAAGACAAAAGAAATAACGAGGAAATACCATGGCATATAGCGACAAAGTAATCGATCATTATGAAAACCCCCGCAACGTGGGCTCTTTTGAAAAGGGTGATGACCAGGTAGGCACTGGCATGGTTGGCGCCCCTGCTTGCGGCGACGTGATGAAGCTGCAAATCCGTGTAAACGATCAAGGCGTGATCGAAGATGCGAAATTCAAGACCTACGGATGTGGCTCTGCGATTGCTTCTTCATCTTTGGTAACCGAGTGGGTTAAAGGTAAAACTTTGGATCAAGCCTTAGAGATTAAAAATTCTTTAATTGCCGAAGAATTAGCTTTGCCACCTGTAAAAATTCACTGCTCTATTTTGGCTGAAGATGCCATTAAGGCGGCAGTGGCTGATTACAAAGAAAAGCATCCGGCCAAGTAAAGATAAAGAGGCTTTCATCATGGCAATTACCTTAACCGACAAAGCAGCGAAACATGTTCAGCGCAATTTAGATAAGCGCGGAAAAGGATGTGGCTTGCGTTTGGGTGTTCGCACTACGGGTTGCTCTGGCTTGGCTTATCAACTTGAGTATGTGGACGAGGCTGCTCCAGAAGACGCGAAGTTTGAATCTAATGGCATCACTATCTTCATAGATCCTAAAAGCTTGGCCTATTTAGATGGCACTGAATTGGATTTTGTGCGCGAAGGTTTAAACGAAGGCTTTAAGTTCCAGAATCCGAATGTAAAAGATGAGTGTGGTTGTGGCGAATCCTTCCGCGTCTGACGATTACTTCCGTTTCTTTGGTGTAGAGCAGAAATTTAATTTAGATTTGCCTGTGCTGGATCAGGCTTATCTTGCGATCCAAAAAGAAGTTCATCCCGATCGCCATGCCCGCGGTAGTGATACGGAGCAACGACTGGCTATGCAGATGGCAACTTTTGCAAATACTGCCTTCCAGACTTTGAAGAATCCTGTTCAGCGGGGGCTTTATCTTTGCCAGCTTCATGGTGTCGACGCGCGTCTAGAGACTAATACCGCCATGCCAGCTGCATTCCTGATGAAGCAAATGGAGTGGCGAGAAAATCTTGAGGATCAAGATGATGACCTCGGTGCTCTAGAGGCTTTGGCGGAAGAGGTTGATCAATCCAAACGAGATACTCTGGTCGAAATTACACAGGCTATCGATGTTGCCAAGAATTATGAGCGTGCCGCTGAATTACTAAGAGGCCTACTTTTTATTGATAAGTTTGCGCTTGAGCTCGATGATGCTATCTCAGCTCTGGTATAGCTTTAAACTCTAGTCCCATGGCCTTATTACAAATCTCCGAACCCGGTAAATCACTCGCCCCGCATCAGCGTCGGATTGCGGTGGGAATTGATCTAGGCACCACCAACTCTCTGGTGGCGATCGTGCGCGACGCTTTGCCAAAGGTTCTTCCAGATTCAGAGGGGAGAGAATTACTTCCTTCCGTAGTGCGCTACTTGCCCAATGGCAGAACACAAGCTGGCTTTGAGGCTATTGAAAGTATTGTTTCTGATCCCAAAAACACAATTGTTTCTGTAAAACGATTTATGGGGCGCGGTATTGTCGATGTGGAGCATCTTGAGAACATGCCATACGACTTTGTTGATGAGCCTGGCATGTTGAAGCTCAGAACAGTAGCTGGTGACAAGAGCCCAATTGAGGTCTCCGCAGAAATTCTGGCGCGTTTACGTCAGTTGGCTGAAGATTCTGTAAATGACGATATCGTGGGCGCAGTGATTACTGTACCAGCGTATTTTGATGATGCTCAACGTCAAGCAACGAAAGATGCTGCGAAGTTAGCTGGTATCGAAGTGCTGCGCTTACTCAATGAACCAACAGCAGCTGCAATTGCCTATGGTTTAGATAATGCCTCCGAAGGTATCTACGCTGTCTATGATTTGGGTGGTGGTACCTTTGATATCTCCATCTTGCGTATGAGCAGGGGAGTATTTGAAGTCCTGTCCACTGGTGGAGATTCTGCTTTAGGTGGCGATGATTTTGATCATCGACTCTATTGCTGGGTTATTGAGCAAGCCAAACTTCCGCCGCTCTCGATTCAAGATCATCGTAAATTATTGCTCTCTTGCAAACATGCTAAAGAGCAATTGAGTCACAATCCATTAGCCCGTGTTCATGAAACTCTCATGGATGGAACGGTTGTTAATGTTGGTGTTAGCCAAGCCCAGTTCTTTGAGATTACTCAGAACTTAATTAGCAAGACCTTAGTTGCGGTGAAGAAGGCTTTGCGCGATGCTGGTCTCAAGGCCGATGAAGTGAAGGGTGTCGTGATGGTGGGCGGTGCAACTCGTATGCCACATGTCCAGCGTGCGGTTGGCGAACTCTTTGGTACAAAACCCTTAAATAATCTCAACCCAGATCAGGTAGTCGCTTTAGGCGCTGCGATGCAAGCGGATTTACTTGCCGGCAACCAAAGTAAAGATGATGAGTGGCTCTTATTGGATGTCATTCCGCTATCTCTTGGTATTGAAACGATGGGCGGCTTGGTGGAAAAAATTATTCCACGTAATACGCCGATTCCAGTAGCGCGTGCACAGGATTTCACGACCTTTAAAGATGGCCAAACTGCCTTAGCAATTCAGGTGGTGCAGGGTGAGCGTGAGTTAGCGCAAGACTGCCGGTCTCTAGGAAAGTTTGAGTTGCGCGGTATTCCTGCAATGGCTGCTGGTGCAGCCCGTATTCGGGTGACGTTCCAGGTAGATGCGGACGGCTTGCTTTCGGTTAGCGCGATGGAGCAGGGTTCGGGTGTACAAGCCTCGATCGATATCAAGCCATCCTACGGTTTGACTGACGCCGAGATTGCTCGCATGCTGCAAGATGGTTTTGCATCCGCCAAAATCGATCTCCTGGCAAGATCCTTGCGTGAAGAACAGGTCAATGCGCAACGATTGTTAGATGCGGTACAAACCGCATTAAATGCTGACCGTGGATTATTGAATGCTGAAGAGCAGGTTGCCGTTGATCAAGAGATGGCCACTTTGCAGAAGATTCTTATAGAAGAAACAGATAGCGCCATCCTCAGAAAGGCGGTAGATCATGCCGCTAAGGCTACTGATGACTTTGCCCAAATGCGCATGAACGCGAGTATCCAGAAGGCATTGGCCGGTAAGAATGTTGCAGAAATTTAAGAAAAGAAAATTACCAAGATGACCCAGATTGTTGTTTTACCTCATAGTGAATATTGCCCAGAGGGCGCAGTAGTTGAAGTAACTCCAGGCACCTCTATTTGCGAGGCGCTACTAGAAAATAATATTCCGATTGAACATGCTTGCGATATGGTGTGCGCTTGCACTACCTGTCACGTGATTGTGAAAGAGGGTTACCAGAGCCTCAATGCCCCTGATGAGAATGAAGAAGATCTGCTGGATCGCGCATGGGGTCTTAATCCACAATCTCGCTTATCTTGCCAGGCGATTGTGGCTCGCGAGAATTTAGTGATCGAGATACCGAAATACTCTATTAATCACGCAAAAGAAAATCACTAATTATTGCTAATAGATTTACAGATCTTCAGGATACTGAGGAAGAAAAAGCCACCTCTTGAGGTGGCTTTTTGATTGCGAGATCACAAGATCCAGTCATTAAATTCAATGCATCACTTTCCGCAAGGGAATACACCCTCTAAAAATTTCAACATGGTTTCTGCTGCAGGCTTTGAGCCATTGGCGGGGTTTGCATTGGCCCAAGCAATGTATTCATCCACTACCTGGATACGTGTTGGCGCAGGTTGTTTAACGCAAATTTTGCTTGGTGCAGTTTTTGGATTACGCGTTGCTAAATAGGTGTCATAAACTGCTTGACCGTAAATCTGACAAGTCACATTTGTGCTTCCATCACCTTTGCAGTATTGCAATAATTCATCGGTAGTAGTCGCATTGGCTACTTGCATGCTGGCTGCCATTCCGAATAAGGTAGCGGCAATTAAAAATTTCTTCATATTCATTCCTTTAATCAATTTAATATATATCAATGCAGATGAGGGTGGGTGATTAGCGACGGCCTCGGCCACCACCACCAAAGCCACCGCCGCCACCTCCGCGGTTACCGCCACCAAAGTGATCGCCACCGCCATCAAAGCGCGCACCGCGGGTATCACCAAAGCCACCGCCACCACCGAATTTATCGCCACCACCGGATCGATCGCCGAGATTGCGATCGCCACTACTTCGATTGGCTGCTCGGTCTGTACTTGCACCGCTTCGATTGCCGGCTCGATCGCCATTACCAGCATTGCCAGCACGATCACCAGTACGATTACTGCTCAGGTCGCCACGTTGCAGATTTTGGCGAAGTTGATCGCGTTCTGCGTTGCGATTTCCACTAGCTGCGCCACCGCCAAGATTGGCATTACGGCGCTGTTGATCTGGCTTCCAAGTGTCACTACCACTGCGATTGCCTGACCAATTGTTATTGGTATTTTTATTGAAGTTATTAAAGTTGTTGTTATTGACAGTAAGTGAGTTTCCGCCACCACCCCAGCCACCGCCCCAATGGCAGCCGCCCCAGAGCGCTGCGCCAACTGCCATGCCCACACCAAAAGACAGTAGGGCTGTGCCAGCAACATATCCAGGGGGATAGTATGCGTATGGGGGGTATGCTGGATATGCCCAAGCCCCATAAACCACGGTCGGGTTATAGGTCGGAACATAAATTACTTGAGGGTTGGCGGGTTCAATAATGATTGTCTGACTACTGCCGCTTCCTTGAGTCTTGACTGTTTGTTGTGAGTTCGACTCCAATGAGCCTGCCTGTTTTGCTTTGGCGCGCAGTGCTTGAATCGCACTCATCGTTTCTGACTGCTGCGCCAAGACGGCATTACCAAGTTGCTGTGTCCAACTTAGCTGCGCCCCCATCATCTCCAATACTGGCGGAAATGACGCTAAAGATTTGACGCTGGCATCCCAACTTTGTTGCTGCAATGCTTGATTAAGGGCGTCGCCTTTGAGATTGCTATTGGATTTGACCCAATTGGATGCCTCACCAACCTCAAGGGGGTAAGTTGATGCCATCAATACTTGGGAGACCAGTGGGTCTGGATAGAGCGCGATTGGTGCGACCAATGCCTCTAATTGAGCCTGAGAAAGCTTTGCTGCTTGCTGTTGGCTACTATTTTGAGCATATGCCACTGGTGCCGCAGCTGGGAGGGCTAAGGCGGCCGTGATAAGACTTGCGATTAAGCGGGATGGTATCCCCGCTTTCTGTGATGCCAACATTGGCACTCCTTCATCAAGGGTTAAGAATTAACAATCATTCTACTAAATAGACCTATTTGACCCATATGCACCAAATTGAATCACATGGCACCGATAGAAAGCAAGAGATTCTGGAGGAGGCTAGCCGAAGGGCTAATATGATTTTGTTGTTCATTCTTTAGTAGTGCCTCCATAGATTGTTACTTTAAAGCCACCCCTCGGGGTGGCTTTTTTTAAGGCATCACAAAAAATAATGTGTTGAATATAGAGACATCAACTTACTGGGTCGGAATATTTCTGGTTTTAATGACCTTATCCCAATTAGCTGACTCAAGCCTAATCTTATTTTCAACATCCTTTGATTTCATCATAACTGGAGTTAAGCCATTAGCATCCATATTGGCAAGCAATGCTGATGAGGTGAATGACTTTTCGGTGGCCATATAAATTTTGTCAATGATTGACTGCGGTGTACCGTGGGGAACCGCCAAGGCATACCAGCCAGTATTCTCGAATCCAGGAATTGCAGCCTCTGAAACTGTAGGAATATTAGGAAGTTGCTTAAGCCGTTTTTGGCTGGTGACTGCCAATGCCTTTACTTGACCAGCCTTAGCGAACCCTCCTGTGGCAGGGTAGTTGCCTGCCATGAAGTCAATTTGCCCGGCAATTAAATCGTTTAAGGCGGGATTCTCACCTTTATATGGCACATGAGTTGCTTGAATTCCAGCGGAATATAAGAAGTTCTCATTCGCCATATGAATTTGACTGCCAATGCCGGCCGACCCAAAGTTGAGCTCTTTAGTTTTCGCTAGGGTAATTAACTCAGCAAGGGTGTTGACTGGTAACTTCGGACTAACAGCAATCACCATGGGTACAGTAGCAATAGTGGTGATGTAAGTTAAGTCTTTCAAATAATTAATTGAAGCCTTTTTATATAAGAAGGGGTTGACGGTCATCATGCTTCCTGAGGCTAGGAGAATGGTGTATCCATCAGCTGGAGCTTTAGCAACAAGCTCTGCGCCAATATTTCCTCCGGCACCGCCGCGATTTTCAATCACGACATTTTGACCAAGATTTTTGCCTAAATCTTGAGCCAATATTCTCCCCAAAATGTCTGCACTTCCACCGGCAGCAAAGGGAACAATTAATTTGATTGGTTTATCTGGCCATTCTTGGGCATATGCCTGTTGTCCGCCAAGGGTTCCTGCAATAAGGCCTAGCAATACGCCAATGCAAAGAATTCCTTTTTTCAATAGCTTCATGTCTGTCATCTCCTGTTATTTTGCATTTATAAATACAATTATTATTCTTTGCTTCTATTGATTTCTGCAGCCCAATTCATGAGTATTTCGGCCGATTGATTACCTTCAATTTCCCAGCTTAATCTTCGTTTGAATGCAGATCGCATTTCATGCCCAATTCCGCATCCCCATAACTCTATATCAGGCTCTTGTTCGCACCATGCGATTGAGTGGAGAAGATGCTCTTTAAGATAGTCTTCTCCATTGGCCTGTATTGTTGCCCGATCCATTGGGCAGCCATCAGAAAATAAAATCAGTTTTTTATTAATAGCCTGTCCTCGATCGATTTTTTTTAATCGTTCTGCGGCCCAAAGTAGAGCTTCACCATCGATGCTTTCAGCATAGATTTCAGACCTCAGAATTGCTGAAATTCCGGCTCTAGCTTTACGCCAAGGCGTATGAAAATCCTTAAATATCCAATGTGCCCGCTCATTCAGTCTCCCGGGGTTTGGATTGTTTCCGGAGCGGCGCCAAGCTTTATAGGGCCTCCCTCCTTGCCACGTGCTAGTGCTATATCCGAGCACTTCAGTTTGAACCTTTGCTTGCTCTAATATTCTGACTAACGAGTCTATCCACACTGCAATCTCAAGCCTTTGTTCCTTCATCGACCCAGAGCAATCAATTAACAGACTTATTTTTGCGTTCGTTTCAGGGGTGTGAATGCGATGCCTAAAGAGTGGCTCGCTAAGTGGTGAGGTGGCAGCCCTGATGAGATATCGTCGATCAATCAGACCTTCACTTTCTGTTGTTTGCCAGCCATTTTGGGCGGGGCTAGAAAAAAGGTTCTTATAGAGACGCGTTAATTTAGCCCATGGAATGTTACGGCGTTTAATTTCATCACTCAACTCTGTTTGATACGCAGCTAGCTGAGCGGGCCTAATCTTTTTTTTCGCTTCAATTTCAATATCGTATTGACGATCAAACACAATATATTGAGAAAGATTTTTTTGAAGTTGTAGTCTTTTATCGTGAGGAGATACTGGTGATGACGCCGCGCGTCCAGCAGCTTCAGTTTTGCTGTGAGGCACCCATTCAATCTGCAGTAGAGAATCAATCAGTCTTTTTTTCTTTACGCGAATGCTAGGTACATTGCGATACTCCTCTTCAATTAATCCAGAAACCATTTTGGCTAAGGCGAGAGAAGCTATGGAATACTCTTCTTGGCAAAACCGATTGGCTTTGAGCTGTTTCAAAAGTGCGCCTGTGTCTTCGGCCAGCCCCGCACGTGTGGCTTCAACCATGTCTTGTAATAACTGTGGCATTTCCTTCGCATTGAGGCGCATCCATGCTGTCATGAATAGAGCTATCAACAACATTCCAATGCTGCTCTCTGCGCCACCAGTAGTCATGTAATGCTGAGCCCAAGCAATAAATTGGCCCTCGATATTCTGCTTTGCTCCCTTTAACTCCTGGGGACAAATACTTTCAGTTCGTATCTGCTCTAGCACTTCAAATACAAAAGACTCGATCATGCCCGTTGGGCATAAGGAGTGGTGAAGTGCCTCATCAGAATAGCGCAATCTGAGCGCGATACCATCAAGAAGTCCGCGTTTGCTAGCCCAACCCTGATTCAGGTTCTCAAGGCTGACATGGGGAGGGAGGGCGCCGTAGGGTACTGCTTTATAAAATAGTTGCCAGTCCCTTATTTCTGCGCTTGACTCACCTGACAGTGAGCGGAGGATTGCTCCGCACTGCTTTTGCTCTTCGAAGTCTAGATGTGATTCGGTTTGCAATGTAAGCTGACTTTGAGTTAGGTTAATTCACTAGCAAAGCAGCGCTGAAAGTATTCAGCAACCAATTTCTTTTCTTCTGCTTCACATTTGTTTAAGAAGGCTAAATCAAAAGCCAGTCTGAGATCCTTAAAAATTTTCCAATTCTCACCCCAGGTAATCAGTGTTCTGGTAGACATAAGAGTGGATAGATCTCCTGACTCAAAACCTTTTCTCGTAAGATTGGCTAAAGCAACCATTGAGCCAACAAGATCTTGTGATAACTCCGGAATTTTCGCGAGCACGATGCCCGCTTCTTCATGCGGCTCCAAGTAGTCCAAGGCTGCAACAATATCCCAGCGATCCATTTGGCCGTGGTTCAGTAGTTGAGTGCCTTGATATAAACCATTCCAGTTGCCTAATCCCACAGTATTGCTGGTTGCGAATATTCTAAAAGCGGGATTAGGCTCGATCACCCTATTTTGATCGAGAAGAGTAAGGCGCCCCTCGCGCTCAAGCATGCGCTGGATGACAAACATCACGTCTGGCTGGCCTGCATCGTACTCATCTAATATAAGAGCAATGGGCCTTTGAAGACTCCACGGAATTAAGCCTTCTTGAAATTTGGTAATTTGCTTACCGTCCTCTATTGATATGGTGTCTTTACCAATCAGATCCATGCGGGCAATCTGCCCATCGAGATTGATTCGCATGCATGGCCAATTTAAACGTGCCGCTATTTGCTCTATATGGGTGGATTTGCCAGTCCCGTGCATCCCCTGTAATAGAACTCTTCTATTGAATGCAAATCCAGCAAGGATTGCTAAGGTTGCCTTCGGATTTAATTGATAAGCATCGTCCACTACCGGAACTAGCTCGGTTTTCTCGGCAAATGCAGCTATTTCGAAGTTAGCAAATTCGCTGCATTCAGGAAAGGCTGAGTGCAAAGTTACCGTCTTATTGGGCTGAAATTGCAATAAATCGATTGAGGCGTGGCTTTCAGCCATTTTGCATCCTTTAAAGATCTTAATTTATTGTCAAATATATTCCATATTCGGGTTTTTATGCTTGACTTGAGGAAAAAAACACGATTATTATTCATATTGTAGAACAATTTGTTCCGTTTATTAGAATATCTAGGAGAGCTTTATGTCTAAGTCTGGTACTAATTTGCCTGTTGGCCCACAAAAAATGACTCCTTCGGAGGCCTTTGTTGAGACGATGGCCGCGAATAAGGTGACGGATATATTTGGAATCATGGGCTCTGCCTTCATGGATGCCATGGATATTTTTGCTCCAGCTGGAATTCGTTTGATTCCAGTAGTGCATGAGCAGGGTGCCGCACACATGGCTGATGGTTATGCCCGCGTAAGTGGCCGACATGGAGTGGTGATTGGTCAGAATGGACCTGGTATTAGTAATTGCGTAACTGCAATCGCAGCGGCTTATTGGGCACATACACCTGTGGTGATGATTACTCCAGAGACGGGCACTATGGGTATGGGCTTAGGTGGCTTCCAAGAGGCTAATCAATTGCCAATGTTTGAGGAATTTACAAAATATCAAGGGCATGTCAATAATCCAAAACGAATGGCCGAATTTACTGGTCGCTGTTTTGATCGCGCCATGTCTGAAATGGGGCCTACTCAACTAAATATTCCACGTGATTATTTCTATGGTGAAATCGAAGTAGAAATTCCACAGCCAAATAGACTGGATCGTGGACCTGGTGGTGAAAAAAGTTTAGATGAGGCAGCAGAGCTTTTGGCTAATGCTAAATTCCCTGTCATCATCTCTGGCGGCGGCGTAGTAATGGGTGATGCAGTAGAAGAGTGCAAAGCATTTGCAGAGCGTCTAGGGGCTCCAGTAGTCAATAGTTATCTACATAATGACTCTTTCCCGGCAAGCCACCCACTGTGGTGCGGTCCTTTGGGATATCAGGGGTCTAAGGCTGCAATGAAGTTAATGGCGCAGGCTGACGTGGTCGTGGCCTTAGGATCACGCTTGGGGCCTTTTGGTACATTGCCGCAGCATGGCATGGATTATTGGCCAAAGAACGCAAAGATTATTCAAATTGATGCGGATAATAAGATGTTAGGTTTGGTTAAGAAAATTTCCGTTGGTATTTGCGGAGATGCAAAAGCTGCAGCAGTGGCGTTGACCAAACGATTAGCGGCGAAAAAACTCGCATGTGATGATACAAAAGCAGAACGAGCGAAAATTATTGCCGCAGAAAAAGCCGCATGGGAAAAAGAGTTGAATGAGTGGACTCATGAGAGAGACGCATTTAGCTTGGATATGATTGAAGAGCAAAAGAAAGAAAAGACTCCAACTGGCGGAAATTACCTTCATCCGCGCGAAGTTTTGCGTGAACTGGAAAAGGCGATGCCTGCTGATGTCATGGTGTCAACTGATATTGGAAATATCAACTCGGTTGCAAATAGTTATCTTCGTTTTGAAAAACCAAGAAGTTTCTTCGCGCCAATGAGTTTTGGTAATTGTGGCTATGCTTTGCCAACCATTATTGGAGCTAAGACTGCAGCTCCAGAGCGTCCAGCGATTGCATATGCTGGCGATGGCGCATGGGCCATGAGTATGGTGGAGATTTTGACTGCCGTTCGTCACGACATTCCAGTTACCGCGGTAGTCTTCCATAATCGTCAATGGGGCGCCGAGAAGAAGAATCAGGTAGATTTTTATAACCGTCGCTTTGTAGCTGGTGAATTAGAAAGCCCGAGCTTTGCTGCTATTGCTCAATCCATGGGTGCTGAGGGCATCGTAGTTGATCATATTGATCAAGTTGGTCCTGCTTTGAAGAAGGCGATCGACATGCAGATGAATGAAGGTAAAACCTGCGTCATCGAGATTATGTGTACCCGTGAATTGGGTGACCCATTCCGACGCGATGCCTTGTCTAAGCCAGTGCGCTTCTTGGATAAGTACAAAGATTACGTCTAATCTATATTAGCGGTTCGCAAGAAAAGAAAAGCCCGGCTATGCTGGGCTTTTCTTTTGCCTACGGGATTCTAAGTTTAGGTCCGCGCTAATCGAGCTAGCCGCCTCCTGAAAAGCGCTCATTGCACTAGTAATAAATTTACCCTCTCTCCAGCAGAGGGCTGCAGTTCTGGTTAGGAATTCACCCTTTATTTCTTTTGATTTCAATTTTTTATCATGAAGTATCGAGATCGGACTCCCGATTGCGAGTAAAGATCCTGACTTAGCAATTTCTAGAAGATCACCCATCGTACTAACTTCCATGCGAATATTTAGGTAAGTACCTTCCTTTCTTGCTTGCATCTCAATTTTTTGCCTCATTAAGAATTGCCTGGTAAGGGTAGCTAGCTCTAAGTTTGCAAGGGATTGAATATTTAACTTCGTTGGTAGCTGATTGATTAATTGAGGGGTGCCAATAATCGAGAATTGTTCCGATATGAGTTTTTGCCATTGCAAATCTGGAAACTGGTAGTCCTGCGGAATGATGGCAATATCAATTTCGTTTTGCATGAGATCTGAAAGGACTTTTTGAGCCGGTAAATCTCGTAAGGTTATTTTAAGATTGGGGTTGTTCTCAATGAGTCGCATGCTTGCTGGCAGGGCAATAGTTTGTGAGTATGTATTGGTTGCGCCGACCCTGAGAGTGCCGACAATATTATTATTCTCATGAATACTTTTCAGTAGCCCCTCCTCAACTTGTCCAAGAAGAGGCTCCATTCTTTCTAGTAATCCACTACCTAGTCGACTAAGAATCAGCTTTCTTCCTTTTTTTTCAAACAAGGGAGATGGGAAGTGACTCCCCAGCTCTTTCATTTGTTGGGAAAGAGCTGATTGGGTAATACTCAATGATTCAGATGCTCTTACAAAATTTTCAGCCCTAGCTACTGCAATAAAACTGCGCAATAAGCGTAAGTCTATAGGGCGGATATTCATAAGCATTTCTTATATTCTTATTAAGAACATATAAATATACATTATATTTATATGCGTTTACAGTGAATCAAATTGATGAGGAATAATCCCGAAAATGAATTTCAAGATACTGAGATTTTTTAAGTTCGCAATTAGCTTATGCGTGCTCATCGCCCCTATGTCGGCCTTTCCTCAAGCCTATCCAATAAAACCAATTAAGTTAGTCGTTCCTTTTCCACCAGGCGGGCCAACAGATATTGTGGCTAGGCCACTGGCTATTCTTTTGGGTGATCGCCTAAAAGAGCAAATCATTATTGAAAATAAGGGTGGGGCTGGAGGCTCTATTGGGGCTGACTTGGTGGCGAAATCACCCCCTGATGGCTATACGCTGTTTATGGGTACCGTTGGCACCAATGCGATTAACGGGAGCTTATATAAACAACTTCCTTATGACATGACAAAAGACTTTACGCCGATAGCATTAGTCGCTACTGCACCTGTAGTCATTGCTGTAAATGCAAATGACAAAATTAAGACGCTGGGGGAGCTTGTATCCGATGCTAAGGCTAGGCCTGACACTTTTGCCTATGGAACTGCTGGGAATGGAACCCCCGGACATTTGACAGCGGCTTTATTCGAGTCAACTGCGCAAATTAAGTTAAAGCACATTCCGTATAAAGGAAGTGCCCCAGCCGTGACGGATCTGATCGGCGGTCAAATACCGCTGGTATTTGATCCAATTCAATCGGTCCTTCCCCATATCCTCTCTGGCAAATTACGCGCTTTGGCGGTGACTAGTAAAACTCGTTCCCCACTGTTGCCTGGCGTCCCAACAGTAGCTGAACTTGGGTACCCACAGTTTGAGTCAACTGCCTGGTGGGCACTTTTTGGGCCCGCAAAGTTACCCGAAAGCATTCTTAAAAAGTTACGAGTAGATACCGAAAGGGTTGCTCAGTCAGCCGCATTTAGAGAGCGCTTGGGAAACCTAGGGGTGCAGCCCAATCTTGATTTCAAGGAGAGTTTGGCAAACTTTCAGACTAGTGAAATTGCTAAATGGGCTCGAGTGGTTAGGGATTCTGGCGCCACCATAGATTGATTTTTTTAGAAGAGAGAGAAATGAAGTTAAACGCAGAAGAAAAAGCAATGCTTGCTGGTGAGTTTGGTCCAGTAAGAAAGATCGCAATCGAACATCAAATTAAGGTCGGTGAATTTTTTGGTGCGCGAGATTTAGTGGCGGTATCGCAGGCACATATTATGGCTGATACAGAGAGCCTAGGTGAGGCTGGCGTTGAATGGTTAGAGGGTTTGGCGGAGAACAAATTAGAGGATCGAGTGGTTCGTATTCCAACCATTACAGATCCTCGTGGAACTGACTTTACAAAAGCAAAGCAATTAGGCCAGACCGAGCGCATGGTCGAGTTAGAGCGGCGTGCGATCAACGCATTCGTAAAGATGGGCGTTTCGATGACCGATACCTGTATTAATTATCAGACTATCATGGCGCCAGTTTTTGGCGAGCATTTAGCGTTTGGAGATACTGGTGTCGTAATTTATTCAAATAGCATTTGCGGTGCACGATCAAATTTTGAGGGGGGGCCTTCAGCGCTGGCGGCTGGTCTGACGGGAAGAACCCCGCGTTATGGTTATCACCTTGATGAGCATCGCAAACCTACCCATCGATTTAAGACGCTCTGGACCCCAACTACTCTCAACGAGTGGGGTGCCTTAGGTGGGGTGATTGGAAAAAAATCCGGTAACTATTGGTCTGTTCCAATTCTGGAAGGGGTGGAGGGTCGCCCAGGTTCTGATGCGATGAAGCACTTTGGCGCAGCTATGGCGAGCTTTGGATCATCCGCACTCTTTCATATATTGGGGGTGACGCCTGAAGCCCTTCATTCAAGGGATTTGGAATATCAGCACCTTCCCGAGGTCGTTATTACAAAGGAAGATGTGATGGCCCTTCAGGGTTCATATCGTGTTGCTGAAGAAATTGATGTTGTTGTGTTTTCAGCGCCTCAATTGAGCCTGATGGAGATGAAGAGTATCGCGGAATTATGTAATGGAAAAAAATTTAGAAAACCATTATTAGCTATGACCAGCCCTCAAGTGAAGCCTGATTCTGATCGAATGGGGTATACGGCCATGATTGAGGATGCAGGGGGAACTGTATTTTCAGGGATGTGCTTTTATCAATCCTATGCAAGGGAAATTGCGGAAGCAAATGGTTGGAAAGTTTTGGCAACCAATAGTGCAAAGATAGTCAATATTCTGGGTGGATACGGGTACACGCCGATGTTGGCTTCTATGGAAGATTGTGTGAATGCTGCTGTAACTGGGAGATTAAATTGAGCGGAAAGATTTATAAAGCGAAGCATGCGCAAGGTGAAAGTATTGAGGGGGTATGCTTAAGCGCATCTGATGGGTTCTCGGCAAGGTACGATCTAGATCGACTGAAAGGCGTTTTCTCGCGTCCATCACATCAGTTGTTCGGCCAGTCTTATAAAGATAAGATTCTGGTATTGGATGCGGCTAAGGGCGGAGTTGCAAGTGCTTGGATGTTGTACGAGATGAAATCTCGTGATCTTTGCCCTTTGGCAATTATTTTTAATGCGGTAAATCCAATATTAGCTCAGGGAGCTGCTCATGCTGGCATTCCCATGCTGAGTGGTTTTGATATTGACATAACAAAAGAAATTTCTAGTGGAGCTAGGTTGCGCATTAATCCAGCCGCCTCTACAGTAGAGGTAATTTAGCTGATAGATATCTAAAAGATGGAATGATATTCTGATGGACTGGGTCTTACGCGATCGGGCTTATGTTTTATTACCGTCCCTATCGTAATAAAACAAATAGGCTCTTCTTTGACTGATAGTTGGAAAAGGTTGCGTATTCTCTGGCTCTGCAATGCTCTTCCGCTCGAGAGTCCAGAGCCAAAGCCCATGGAGTATGCAATCAAAAGAATATTTTGGATTGCGCATCCTAAGGAAATTAACTTTTCCTCTTTGCTTATTTCATCGTTGGTATTTTCGAAATTAGCCACTGCCAAGAGAAGTAGGGGGCCCCTAAAGGCTTTTTCATACGCCTCCTGAAGTTGCAATGTGTTTGCTTCGGGATCGCGATCCATGAGGCAAAGCGAGAATACTGCCCCCAGCTTCTCTCGACTTCCTTTCTGAATCTCTATAAACCGCCAAGGCATTAAGCGCCCATGGTCTGGCGCCGAGCTTGCGGAGAGAATAATTTTTTGTAGTTGAGCCGGCGTTGGACCTGGCAAGCCAATCCGTTTCGGAGAGACGTGCGTTCTTCCGTGTATCAGTTTCTCAGCAAATTGATCCATCGTGCGCAATGGTTAACTCAAGAGACTCTTTGATAGTAGAGATTTTGCGGGTGATTGGCCTCTGCAAAAAACATCCATCTTTCGGCAAGTAAGCCAACATAATGAATTACAAGTGCCAATATGAGTAATGCACCAGATGGGCTTGAGAAGCTAAAAGCCATGCATACCATTGGCAGTATATATCCCAGCAATAGAATAGCTTTGCGAAGATTTTTAATCATCCGGTCTGTTTGATGATGAAAAAATTCTCTAGTATTAAAGCTTCCACCCATAAGACCCATCGACGTTTGTCTAATATTCTCACCTTTAATTCCGGTTGCGGATTCTAGATTGGATTTCGGTCTTAAGTTCCGATTGCGTCGCCATATCCATAATTTAAGAAGCAAGGCTAGAAACAAGAGAGTAAAGGAGGTTCCTGACATCGCGCTGATGATGGCGGGGTTATCTCCCTTTTCCCAGGCGGAAAGTAGGATGCTGAGGAGCATCCATCCAGATGTCAATCCTAGCAAAATGAAATTCAGTAGAGTTGACGGGTGAGACCACTCTTGGATGAAGCGGATGCATTGATAGATTTTTGCAGTGCATACCCAGAGCGCTATAGTCGCAATCATTAACCCAAGCCATAGCCAAAGACTAATTTCAGTGGATCGAGATTGGAGATAAGCTAACAGCGTGAGTGCTATCAATATTGGAAGTGCAATAACTTCGCGGGAAAGCCAAGAGGTTCTCCACATCATGGCCGCTCTCCAGGCTCTCTCTGGGTGACCCAAGTGAAAGAATGAGGCAAGCAGACCCAAAGCAAGTAAAAAGAGGGCAACTGGTAAGGCGAGGGTAGACAAGAACGCAGGTGAAAACATCTGGGTTGGCATATCTAGAAACGCCAAGGAAAAAAGTAACCCTTGTGCCATACCCGCCAATGTGGTGAAAAAGATAATAGAAAATTGTGGTCGCATTAGCTGTCGTTCCTTGCCGCTTCAATTGTTTCCATAATCGAGCGTGGTAGATAGTGATTAGCTGGTTGAGTTTCCCACTCAGGCATTAGGGTATATCCAGCACGCTCTTGAATAGCTTTACTTGCCTCAGATTCTGGGTCGTGAACGTCACCAAAAATACGGGCGCTAGTAGGGCATGCAAGAACGCACGCGGGCTTTCTCTCTGCCTCGGGGAGAGTGTCGCTATAAATTCGATCGACACAAAGAGTGCACTTTGTCATTACTTGACGCTCTTGATCCAACTCCCTTGCGCCATATGGACATGCCCAAGAGCAATAGCTACAACCTATGCATTTATCGTAATCAACCAACACAATGCCATCTTCTTTACGCTTATAGCTTGCTCCCGTAGGGCAGACAGGAACACAAGGGGGATCTTCGCAGTGTAAGCAGGATTTTGGAAAGTGTACGGTTTGAGTATTCGGAAACGTGCCGGCCTCGAATGTTTGCACTCGATTAAAGAAGGTCCCGCTTGGGTTTGCTCCATACGCATTTAAATCAGTGAGTGGCCCAGCTGAACCAGAAGTATTCCACTCTTTACATGATGTTACGCAAGCATGGCATCCAACACAGACATTAAGATCAATTACAAGGGCAAGTTGTTTAGATGTACTCATTTAACTTCCCCTTTTCTTTTGAGCGGCATTCCAGGTACGCTAAAAGCTTTCACTTGTGGCCATGTTTCTTGTGGTTCATCTTCGCCTGCTGGCGCTAATCTGACACGGACATCGTACCAACCCGCTTGCCCGGTAATGGGATCAGAGTTACTGACAGTGAAGCCGCCCAAAGGTAGCTCCTCTGAAATCAAATGATTTAACAAAAACCCTTTTTTGGATTCATCGGCATCACTTGATAAGCTCCATGCAGATTCTGCTTTACCGATTGCGTTCCATGTCCAGACTGTTCCGGGATCAACCGCCTCCGAGTGACGTGCCATGCATTTCACTTTTCCCCATTGAGATTCAATCCACATCCATGCGCCGTCAGCAATACCATTTTTCAAGGCAGTCGCTGTATTGACGTAAAGATAGTTATGACTATGGATTTGCCTTAACCAGGCATTCTGAGAGTCCCAGGAATGGTACATGGCCATTGGACGTTGAGTAATGGCATTCAGAGTGAATTTACTTAGATCGGTAGCTTCATCTTCAAGCGGGGGATACCAAAACGGCAATGGATCAAAGTATTTGTAGATGCGCGCTTTTAAGTGTTCAGGGGGCTGAGCTCCTGGACGCTTTCCAGTCGATGCCAATCGAAATCTTTGCAAAATATCTGAATAAATTGCAATCATGATTGGGTCACTTTTTTGCCTCAGGGCATTCGCTTTAGAGAAGTCTAGATAGCCTTGATTCCAATTTCTCATGTACTGATGCTCTTTGGGCATATGGTATTGATGCACACAGTTATTTTCAGCGTATTTCTGCCACTGATTTGGATTGGGCTCTCCCTTTAATGACTTATCCCCATCTTTTCCTCGCCAGCCACTTAAAAATCCGATACCAGAGTCGGGCGTAGTTTGAAAGCGGGTAATAAAGTCGGGGTAGTCTTTAAACTTCCTCTCACCCTCTGGGGTGGTAAAGGCGGGAAATTTTAAGCGTGAAGCTAGCTCAATCAGCACTTCTTGGAATGGCTTGCACTCACCAAGGGGCGGCAAGACTGGAATACGTACGGAGTCAACTGGGCCATCAAACTCAGAAATCGGGCGGTCAAGCATACTCATGACGTCATGCCGCTCTAAATAGGTAGTGTCTGGTAGAACTAGGTCTGCAAAATCCACCATTTCCGATTGGAAGGCATCGCATACAACTAGGAACGGTATCTTAAACTCCCCATCCTCATTTTTTGCATTGAGGTGCTCCCTCACTTCCATGGTATTCATGGTGGAATTCCAGGACATGTTTGCCATGAAAATCATTAGGGTATCAATGGAATAGGGGTCGCCTTTAACTGCATTTGTGATGACGTTATGCATTAATCCATGCGCTGCTAATGGGTGCTCCCAAGAGTAGGCCTTATCAATGCGCAATGGCTTCCCGTTTGAATCTAAGGCTAAATCTTCTGGTTGAGTAGGCCAGCCTAAAGGCGGTTTTGCTAAAGGCGTATTTGGCTTAATGTCATTTTCTGATGATGGAGGTTTCGCATTCGGAGGGACCTGTCTAGGATAAGGGGCCTTATGTCTAAAACCGCCTGGTCGATCAATCGTTCCTAATAGAGACATCAATACCGCTAAACCACGAGTAGTTTGAAAACCATTAGAGTGTGCCGATAGACCGCGCATCGCATGAAAAGCTACAGGTCTGCCTATTACGGAGTCGTGTTTCTCCCCCCATGAATCTGTCCATTCGATTGGTAGTTTGAATTCCTGTCCAAATGCAGTATCAGCCATCTCGAGAGCCAGCTTGCGAATTCTTTCGGCGGAAATACTAGTGATTGCAGCAGCCCACTCAGGAGTTGTCTCACTCACTTGTCGTTTCAGTAGCTCAAAAGATGGGGCTACTTTTTTACCTTGATGTGGACCCGGACCCATAATATATTCGCCTAATAAAGCAGGGGAATTGCCTTGGGCAAAGCAGGGCTTGGCGCTTTGGGTAGTTTCATCCCAAATATATTTATTGTGCGGTAGGTCTAAATTAATAGGATCCGATTCGGGATCGTAAAGAAAGAGACCTTCTTCTGGCCCAGAGTCTAAGCAAACAAGTTGGCTTGAGTTGCTAAAGCGCTTTAAGAATGGCGCATCATATTTTTCTAGTCGGATTAATTCATGCATTAGCGCCATAAAGAGAGCGCCATCAGTGCCTGGTTTAATCGGAATCCATTCATCAGCAATCGCAGAGTAGCCAGTCCTGACTGGGTTTATGGAGATAAAGCGACCGCCTGCTCTTTTAAATTTAGACAAAGCAATTTTCATTGGATTGCTATGGTGATCTTCAGCAGTGCCAATCATGACAAATAGTTTTGCGTGATCAAGGTCTGGGCCACCAAACTCCCAAAAGCTTCCGCCAATGGTGTAAATCATTCCTGCTGCCATGTTTACCGAGCAAAAACCACCATGCGCAGCGTAGTTAGGAGTTCCAAATTGTCTTGCGAATAAACCAGTGAGAGCCTGCATTTGATCTCGTCCAGTAAACAGTGCAAATTTCTTAGGATCCGTTTCGCGGATTTTAGATAGACGCTTGGTTAAAATGTCGAATGCTCTTTCCCAGGTGATGGGTTCAAATTCACCATTACCTCTATCGCTACCAGGCTTTCTTAAAAGGGGTTGCGTTATTCGTGCTGGAGATTTTTGTTTCATGATTCCAGCAGATCCTTTAGCGCAAATGACGCCTTGATTTAAAGGATGCTCTGGATTGCCATCGATATAGACAATTTCGCCATCTCGAAGGTGTGCTCGGATACCACATCGACAGGCACACATATAACAAGTTGTTTTTTTAATTTCCGTTGCTGGCGCCTGAGTCTTTACAGGGTCATGAACTGGATCGGTGGAAAATATTTTGAACATAGATTTACTCGGTTAGAGAGATTTGCTAGCGAGGCGAATAGCCATTGCTGTTGAGGCTATTCTTGAAAATACGGAGTCTGAGCGGGATGTAAGTGTGATGGGGACTTGCGCGCCTAAAACGGTGCCAGCACATTCTCCGCCCGCTACATAGACGAAAGATTTGTAGAGGATATTACCCACCTGTAAATCGGGCATCAATAACAGATCAGGGTCTCCAGATACTTTTGAGGAAATCCCTTTTGTTTTGGCTGACTCCGCGGAAATCGCATTGTCAAATCCAAACGGGCCTTCGATGATGGTGTTTGGGGAGATTGGATCGGCAAGATGAGCATCCACAATTTCCTTTGCCTCAACGGTGGATATCATTGCTGGGTTGACAACTTCTGTTGCTGCAATGATGGCCACTTTTACACTGTCAATTCCAAGCTTGTGAAATGCCTCTAAGCTATTTCTAAGAATCTCTCTCTTTTGAATAGCATTTGGTGAGATATTGACAACGCCATCGGTGACTCCGAGTAGCTTATGGTAGTGGGGGAGTTCAAATAGAAAAAGATGGCTAATTCTTTTTTTGGTGCGCAGACCGTCCCGGCTAACAATCGGGCCCATTAAGTCTTCCGTGTGCAGGGAGCCTTTCATGAGCACGGCCAACTTTCCGTCTTTCACCATTTCCACTGCTTTTTTGGTGGCCTCAATGGGGTCATCTGGCGTGTCGACAATCTCTAGGCCCGCCAGGGATAGCCCCTCCTTCATTGCCAACTCTTGAATGCGCACTTTAGGGCCAATCAGAATGGGTACGCACAACTCTTTTTTAATGAGCTCGAATACAGTTTCCAATGCTGGCGAACTTAAGGGGTAGACAACACCTAGTGGTAAGGTGCTTTTAGATTCCTCTATGAGTTTTTCTAAGAGTGGGTATTTCACGTTTAAGAATGTCCTTAAGATTTACTCTTTCGATACTCACATCAGGAGAGTGTGTGGGAAATACGTGTTGCTGCTTCTTTGAGTTTTGGAATGTGCTCCATGGCTTGATTTAGCGGCAGTCTGGCTGTGGCGGCATGAACCGCTATGGCGGCAACCACTTCGCCGGATGCGTCTCGAACTGGAACGGCTACACAGGAAACCCCCAACACATATTCTTCGTTATCCACTGCGTAGTCAGTAGTGACAATTCTCTCCAGCTCTGATTCCAGCAAATGGTGATCAGTGATGGTTCTATGCGTAAATTTTTCTAAGGGTAGGTTTTCTAAAAGTCTCGCACGCTCCTCGGGTGGCTTAAAGGCGAGCAATAGTTTTCCACTAGCACTGCAATGGGGTGGCAAGACGGTACCCGGTGGCAGGTGTAGTCGAAGGGCCCAGTTGGCCTCAACCCTATCTAAGTAAAACAATTCACCACGTCTGAGAATAGCTAAGTTACAAGTTTCCCCAAGATCAGCAACTAATTTTCGCAAGATGCTATGTCGAACGGCTGAAACGGTGTCATGAGTCAAGGTGGCCATGGCCAACTTAGATAAGCGTTCACCAGGAGCGTAAGTCCGACCGCCAGGCTCCCTAGCTACCAATCCAGCCTCTTCAAAAATGGCTAAAGTTCGGTGTAAAGAGGCTTTTGGCATGCCAGTAATCTGCATTAGTTGCGCCAAGGTAACAGGCTGCTGCAAGGCAGCCAGCGCTTCTAAGATGATTACCCCTTTAAGCATGGATGAGTTTTCACCTGCACCATCCCGCTTTCCCAGGTCAATCTGATCGTTTATCTCTAATTCAGCCATAGGTTTTAAATCTCATGAATTGTGTCATTTTGTTCATTCTAATAGAACATACTTGTATTTCCTAGGGAAAATGTTAGTATTTTTACTTATACGAAACAACTTGTTCCGTTCAGTAAGATTAGTTATCCTAACCAGAGTGATCCATAAAGGCTAATATAGGCCTATCTGGTTGGGTCAAAACAGGAGATGAAACATGCGTAGAAGCAATCTTGCAGTCACTGTTCTTTCAGCCTTAGTTCTCGGTATTGGAGCCACCAGTTTTAGCGCTGGCGTTCTTGCCCAATCTTGGCCTACAAAGCCTATTAAATTTATCGTGCCTTATCCGCCTGGCGGGGGGACTGACGTTATTGCCCGCATCATGCAAGAGCCCTTGAGTCAGGCGCTTGGTCAACAGATCATTATTGATAACCGTGGCGGTGCTGGTGGGTCTATTGGAACCGACATTGCTGCCAAATCTGCAGCTGATGGTTACACAGTGCTTTTCACACTTTCATCTCACACCATTAATCCAGCGATCTTTCCAAAACTCGCTTTTGATACCGAAAAAGATTTTTCACCTGTCTCTTTGGTAGCCTCATTGCCGCAGATCTTGGTCGCAAATCCTGACTTCCCTGCCAAGAATGTCAAGGATGTAATTGATATGGCAAGAGCTAAGCCAGATGCCGTTTCTTATGCCTCAGTGGGTAATGGCTCTCCAGGCCATTTGGCTGGAGCAATGATGGCTAGTTCTGCAGGTGTATCGATGATGCACATCCCTTATCGCGGAGGTGGTCCTGCAATTACCGATGTGATGGCGGGTCAAGTTCCTTTGTTGTGGGTATCGATACCCGCAGCCGCTACATACGTGAAAGCAGGAAAGCTTAAGGCGCTTGCAGTTTCTACCGTGAAGCGCTCCGCTATATTCCCAGATGTTCCTACGATGGTGGAATTAGGATTTAAAGACTATGAGGTGGACTCATGGTATGCGATGTTTGTCCCAGCTAAAACCCCGCAAACTATTATTGATACGCTTTATAAAGCAACCATCAAGGTGCTCGCTGAGCCAGCCGTTAAAGAAAAGTTAATGGGTCAGGGGGCGGAAGCTGTGGGAAGTACGCCAGCTCAATTAGGCGCTGTTGTTAAGGCCGAATTAGTTAAGTGGAAAAAAGTAACCAAGGAAGCAGCTATCAAAGCCGAGTGATTTGATTTCAAGCTTTTTATAAAAATTTTATATAAGTAAATTTATGACACCAGTTGAAGCCATTATTGAGCGTGCAAGAGTAGCTCAAAAGATTTTTGAGAAATCAACCCAAGAAGAAGTGAATTTAGTTGTTGAGGCTGTTGCTTGGGCAATCTTGGAGCCTCAGCGCAACCAAGAGTTAGCTGAGTTAGCGGTGAGAGATACTGGGCTTGGTGATGTAGGGGATAAGTTTAAGAAGAATTTCAGAAAAACTCTAGGCTTAGTGAGAGATCTCAATGCCGCTAAAACAGTAGGCATTATTTCTGAGAATTTGAAAACTGGTCTGACTGAATATGGTCGGCCTGTTGGCGTTGTCGCGGCAATTACACCATCTACCAATCCTGGTGCTACGCCGATTAATAAAATTCTCAATGCCTTAAAGTGCCGCAATGCAGTTGTAGTGGCCCCTTCGCCTAAAGGGCAGTCAACCTGCGCTCGTCTACTTGAGTTTGTACATCATCAGTTGGATCTAGTGCATGCACCGCGAGATTTAGTGCAGATGTTGCCTTCACCCATTACAAAAGACTCAACAAATGAACTAATGAGATTGGCTGACTTGGTGGTAGCTACTGGTTCACAGTCAAATATTCGGGCGGCCTATACCTGCGGTACCCCTGCGTTTGGTGTTGGCGCTGGCAATGTGCTTGTCATTATTGATGAGCTTGCGGATTTTGATTCTGCTGCTGCAAAAATTGCGCAATCAAAAACATTTGATAACGCGACGAGCTGTTCAAGTGAGAACGGAGTTGTAATTTGTGCGGATGTGTATGCGCAGGCAATTAAGTCGTTGGAGGCTGCTGGTGGAGTTATGTTGGACGCCGCCGATACAAAAAGACTCGAAGATGTCATGTTCCAAAATGGAAAACTGACATCAACGCTAACTGCCCAGGACCCTGAGGTTATAGCTGAGCGCGCTCAATTGCAAAATCCTAAAGCTAAATCAGCCCAGTTTTTTATGGTCGAGCAAACTGGTTATGGGCCTGATTTTCCTTTTTCTGGGGAAAAGTTAAGCCCGGTTCTGACGGTCTGGAAAGTCGCTGATTTTGAGGCAGCTAAAAACCTGATTGCGAATGTTTATGCGTACCAGGGTGCTGGCCACTCTGTAGGTCTTCATACTGCTGGATCTGGAAAGGTAATGGAGGGTCGTGCCGCAGAACTTGCTCAGGAACTTCCTGTTGCTCGAATTATTGTTAACCAGGCACATGCCATTGCAACCGGTGGAAGTTTTGAGAATGGCTTACCATTTTCTTTATCAATGGGTTGCGGGACATGGGGAAAGAATAACTTTTCAGAGAATATGAATTATCGCCACTATCTAAATATCACAAGAGTGGTTCGCCCCATCCCAGAGAGCGTGCCAAGGGTAGAGGACTTGCTAAAGACTTATTTCACTCGCTTTCCACAGTAATACATTCTGATTGCCAGTTGATGAAAATGATATTAAGAAAGTTTTTCTTATGACCGCATCTTGCCAAAACATTGGTGAAGTCATGTCGCATTGGTCAAGAGAGCAGGCAAGCAAGCCATTTTTATTTGCCCCTGAAAATGATGTCGTTTTGACTTATGGGCAACTAGCGCAAGAAGCGCATCATTTTGCTGGATGGTTAGAGACCCAAGGAGTAAGTGGTGGCGGTCATATTGGCTTGTATATGCAAAATGGTCGCCAAACAACCACAATATTTTTGGCGGCAATGGCCTCGGGTCGAGTCATCACCCCTTTGAATTTGTTAGCTCCACGCGATCAATTGGCATGGGTTTTAGATCATAGCGATATTGAGATATTGTTTTATTCGCCAGATAAGAAGCAGAGTCTTTTGGATGCCCTAGAAAAGACGGATAGAAAGTTTCCCATTTTTGAATTGGATCCAGATGCTCACGAAGGCCCTTTCATTGGTGGCAAGTCAATTGAATTTCCAAGTGTAGCGACTGGTAGCCCAGCTCTTTTGATGTATACCTCAGGTACGACAGGAACTCCAAAGGGTGTATTACTGACACATGCAAATTTATTGCATGCTGCTCGTTCGATGGCCGCCTGGCATTCTTTAACGCAGCAAGATATTGTTTTGAGTTCCTTGCCCATTTACCATATCAATGGTCAAGTAATCTCGACCATCACACCATTTGTTTCTGGTGGATCTGTGGTGGCGCCCCATGCTTTTTCCGTTTCAAGCTGGTGGGATTTGGCAGTTAAGTATCGGTGCACCTGGATCAATATGGTCCCAACCATCATTGCTTACCTCATCAACGCAGCTAAGAGTGGCGGATCCTTACCCTCCCGAGAGGAATTGCAATCGATCCGCTTTGGTCGATCTGCATCAGCTCCTCTGCCGCCTGAACACCATCGTGAATTTGAAAAGTTATTTGGAATTACGGTTATTGAAGGCATGGGTATGACTGAATCAGCCTCCATGGTCTTTTGTAATCCACATGATGAGAGAAGGCGTTATGGCAGTCCTGGCCTACCTTGCGGTGTTGAGGCTAAAGTTGTAGACCCAGAGGGCAATCTTCTTCCGGAAAATGTAGTCGGGGAGATCTGCTTACGAGGCGGTAATGTTTTAAGTGCTTACTATAAAGCTGAGGCTGAAACGGCAAAAGCATTTGATAAAGACGGCTGGTTAAAAACCGGCGACCTTGGCATGCGTGATGGAGACGGATTCTATTTTATTACTGGCCGCCTAAAAGAGTTGATTATTAAGGGCGGGGAAAATATCGCTCCAAGAGAGATTGATGAGGCGCTACTGAAACATCCTGCAGTCTTGGATGCTGCTGCCGTAGGAATTCCTGATAGTAATTATGGGCAAGAAATTATGGCCTGTATCATTCTTAAGCCTGATACCCAATGCTCCGAGGAAGAGATGCGGGCATTCTGTGTCAAAGAGCTGGGCAAATTTAGAACGCCTAAAATTATCCGCTTTATGGAAGATTTACCGCGAGGCCCTTCTGGAAAAGTGCAACGCTTAAAGTTATTGGAGCTCGTCGCTTAACAGACTCTAAATAAGCGCTGAAATAGTAACCCATACCCCTAGGCCGATGAGATAGCAACCCAGTAATTTCTGTCTTAGACTATCTTTCAAGCTGACAAGTCTTCCTGCGGCAAAAGTTTGCGTGATGGCTGCGCTAACCCCGAGTATCAGTATTAAGGTAATAGTAGAGTTGTTGATGCTATCCATTCCATGGACGCCAACCCAGGCGGATGCCAATGAGCCTAGACTCACCATAGAGGTAATGGAAACAAAGAGAATTGAAATATCTACGCAGGTAGCAATGGGTAACCCTACCCACATCGTTAGGAGCGGCATTAACAGCGTTGCACCACCAAGCCCAAATAGTGCAGAAGAAATTCCGGAGATGGCTCCAACGGCGACTAACTTCGCCTTACTTGGCTTGATCAATCGATCGTCTGTGAGATTTGCGGGATTCTTGCCAAAAAAGGTCCACAAACCAATGAGCGTAATGGTGACAGCAAATCCAATTCGTAAGGTTGAATCAGTTAATTTAGTGGATGCCAGGCTGGCTAGGAGAATAAAGGGGAGTGAGCTTAATATGAGGATGGTTGCAACGCTTCGATCACCGCGACTTTGACTTAGTACCCGTATTGCTCTAGGGAGTGATCCAATGACAATGGTACTTAGACTCCCGATGACGATGAGTTGAAACGGTGGATGAATGGAGTTCGGCACTGAAAAAAACGCAGCATCCAAGGCGGGCACAATAAAAGCCCCTCCACCTATGCCAAATAGGGCCATTAGCAATCCAGTAATGACGCCAATTAAAGAGAAGATAAAAAAATGCATGGGGTTGTTATATTCTTCCTAAGATCAGGTCAGAGGCTCTTTCAGCCAACATCACTGCAGGCCAATTGGTATTGCCAGAAGGTAGTGTTGGCATGGCTGAGCAATCAACAACCCTAAGTCCTTGGACGCCCCTCACCCTGAGCGAGGAGTCGAGTACCGCTAGTGGATTAGTATCCGCACCCATTTGACAAGTGCCAGTAGGGTGAAAAATAGTGGCGCCATTTTCACGGCAGAAGTCTAAGATGGCTTCATCCGTTTGTGGGTTATTAGGTTTAACCTCTCGCGTGATCAATGAGCGCAAAGGTTCAGTTTGTGAAAGTTTGCGAGCATATTTCACAGCAGCTATGCTGATATCACGGTCATACTGACTGGCTAGGTAGTTTGCAAACATTTTCGGCGGAACCAATGGATCTGCGGATTGAATCCGAACATGACCTCGAGATTCGGGGCGAAGTTGGCAGACAGACATCGTGAAGCCGGAGAATGGGTGAACCTTTCCGCCAGCCATTTCAGCGGATAGGGTGGCTAGGTGAAATTGGATGTCTGGCGATTTCGAGTCTGGCATAACGCGGGTAAAGAGTCCGCCTTGATTGATGCCGATCGACAGTGGCCCGCCTCTAAATAAAAGCCAATCTAGACCCATCTTGAGCTGACCAAACCAAGAGGAGAGTTGGTCGTTTGTGGAGATCGGTTGATTGAGCTCATAGATAAGTCTGTGTTGGAGGTGATCTTGAAGATTTTCTCCAACACCTGGCAAATCTTGAATGATGGGAATATTAAATTCTTGTAGAAGCTTTGCTGGGCCAATACCAGAGAGCTGGAGGATTTGGGGGCTTTGAATCGCGCCAGCGCTTAATATGACCTCTTTGTTCGCTCGAATAATGCGCTTGACACCACTTTGAATAATTTCAATACCTACTGCGCGCTTACCTTCAAAAATTACCTTACAAGCCTGGCTATTGGTCAGTATCTCTAGATTCTGACGTTTTTTGGCGGGACGTAAATAGGCCACGGCTGTGCTGCAACGAAAGCCTTTGTGAGTTGTCAGTTGATAGTAGCCGACTCCCTCTTGTGTCAGATTATTGAAATCATCAGTATTAGGAACACTTAATTGATTGGCAGTTTTTTTAAATGCCTCCACAAGAGGATGTTTTTTAGGAATAGAGGATGCCTTTAACGGACCAGTCTGCGAGTGCAGGGGTTCGCCCAATCGATCGTTACCCTCAGCTTTTTTGAAGTAGGGCAGTACATCGTCCCAACCCCATCCGATATTGCCTAGATCGCGCCAGTGGTTGTAATCTTCCTTTTGCCCACGAATAAAGATCAAGCCATTGATAGAGCTAGAGCCGCCCAAAGTCTTGCCTCTGGGCCAGTAAATCTGTCTGCCCTTCATGCCTGGATCTGGTTCTGTTTGAAACTTCCAGTTCAGGTTTGGATCCCACATCGTTTTTGCATAACCAATGGGTAGATGAATCCAGGGGGATCGATCTTTTGGACCCGCCTCAATCAGGCAAACAGAATTTTTTGGATCCTCAGAGAGCCTGTTGGCAAGCACGCAGCCCGATGAGCCTCCGCCGACTACGATGTAATCAAAAGAGAGATTATTCATGCTTTATTAATGCTTTCTTAGTCCAAGAATTTCACGTGCTTGCGCTGGCGTAGCGACTGTACGGTTATAGATCTTCGCCATTTCAGCGACGCGTGCCACAAGCTCGGCATTATCTTTGGCCGCCCGAGTTTTATCAAAGCGGGTATTGTCTTCCAGGCCTGTGCGAACGTGACCGCCAAGCTCAAGGGTCCATTCATTGACAGGTAGCTGATAGCGCGCTACTCCTGCAGCAGTCCAAGTTGCATCTGGCATCACTTCCTTTAATTCTCGGATCAGAAACTCTAAGATCGATCGTTTTGCCGGCATTGCATTTGGAATACCCATCACAAACTGTACATGCGCCGGGGCTTTGAGCAAGCCTCTTTCGATAAGATTCGCAGCGTTGTAGAGCATAGCCAAATCAAATATTTCAATTTCAGCTTTAATATCGTACTTCAGCATTTCACTTGCAAGACCATCAACAAACTCTGGCGGATTCTCGTAAATTCCATTGGGAAAATTTACTGAACCTGTTGCGAGCGACGCCATGTCGGGACGATGAAATAACATTCCTCCTCGAGCTGACTGGTCGCGTCCACGACCTCCTGTGGAAAATTGGATGATCATGCCTGGACAGTGTTTACGAATTCCTTCTTGCACAATTGCATATAAATCTGGATCGGAGCTCGGACTTTCATCTGGATTGCGCACATGGATATGCGCTAAAGCTGCTCCCGCCTCATATGCCTTATGGGTTTCTTCAATCTGTTCTGCCGTAGTGACGGGGAGGCCGGGGCAATCTTTTTTACGGGGGATTGCGCCTGTCATGGCGACGGTAATAATTACGGGGTTAGTCATATTGATTCCAGTGAAAAAATTAATTACTCGATTCTGAAAGGGTATTTTGTATGTCTCTCGCAGCTCGTTCTAAGGGTTCTATATAGAACCGAATTGAATTGACTTGCATGCGAGGGGTTGGCCCATGAGCCGTGATGGTGGCAAAAGTTTTATTTTTTGAATTCACTACAGGTACGGCGATTCCAATAAAGCCATCGAGATATGCCGAGTCATCTATTGCATAACCATCAATCCGAATTTTTTCTAATTCCGGGAGAAGGGTTTCATAGTCAATGATGGTTCTGTCGGTATATCGCTCAAATGGTTCTGCGCCCAAGGATCGCCTTACTTGTAGTTCAGTCATGCGAGACAGAAATAGTTTTCCGCTCGCAGTGCAGTGCAAGGGCACTCGCATGCCTAGGTCGATATGTAGACGTATCGGGGCACTAGTTTCAACTCGATCGAGATACATTACTTTATTTCCATCGAGAATATTAAAGTTACAGGTTTCTCCAATCTCCTCTACCAAGCGCTTCATCACGGCAACACGTTGAGAGCGAATGGAATCAACTGAGAGAATATTAATTCCCATAATGCGCAGTTTTGAACTGGGCTGAAATCGGCGGCCATTTGGATCGCGCTCAATGAAACCCTGTGTCACCAGTGTATTTAAAAGTCTAAAAGCGGTTGGTTTAGCTAGCCCGGTGCTCGTAGAAATCGTTTCTAAGGTAAGAGGGGAGTCTGATTGGGCAATCTTTTCTAGGATCAGCAAGACCTTTTCCGCCATGCTGGATTTGGCCGATTCTTCCAATATTGCGGGCGGAGGGGTTATGCGGGACAGCTTTTCTGGCATTTAGAGAGCAATTTTTGGTTTTTTTTGCATTTTTAAGTGTTTACCCTTAAAGCATTTCATCTGATGATACTTTAAATTTCATTAGAGAAAATATTAACTAAAAAAACGAGACTGTGCAAACAAAAAAGAAACTTGTATCTAAGGCTAAGGTCAAACCATCCACCAAGCAGATGAAGTTGGCCCATTCATCGCCCAAGAAAACGGCGGCGACGAAAGCAGGCCCAAAGAAAGCTCCCCTCAAGAAAAGTGCGGCAGTAAGTAAAGCTCCGTCTAAGGTAAAGCTACCACCTGAATTCACAATGAAGCAGGTGAAGGAAGTGGTGGCCTTAATCAAGGATGCTGGAGTCTTTACTACCTTCTCTTACAAAACAGAAGAGTTTGAAATTGAACTATCTGTCGGTGGTGCACCGGAAGTGGCCAATCCAATTTATGCGGCAGCTCCAATCCCTATGTCAGCCCCTAGTAATTCTGGTCTTGCATCTCCCGAGATCGCGCCCTCTCAGGCTCTGAAATTAGCGGCTAATGAGCGATTGATAGTTAGTCCAATGGTGGGCACTTTTTACAGAAGGCCGAGTCCAAATTCTGCACCCTTTGTAGAGGTGGGAGATGTGGTGTCTTCTACTGCTGATATTTGTATCGTCGAGGTGATGAAGTTATTAAGTACGATCCCGGCTGGTTGCGATGGTCGTATCAGTAAAATTTTAGTAGAAGATGGCGCCTCTATAGATGTTGGCCAAGCTCTGATGATCATCGAGGTCGCCTGATGGTGCATAAAAAGCCATTTGAATTGATTGATGTGACCTTGCGTGATGCCCACCAATGTCTATGGTCGACTCGAATGACAACCTCTCAAATGTATCCTGCTCTCGCTGATATTGATAAGGCTGGATATGGCTACATCAATATATTGGGTGGCGCAGTATTTGATGTCATGGTTCGCTTTTTAAGGGAGAATCCCTGGAAGCGCATGGAGTTTTTAAGTAAGGAATTATATACTCCGACCGATGCTTTAACGCGTGGCCAAAGTATTTATACATTTGAGTTATTTCCAGATGATGTTGTAGCGTTAAACGTTGAGTTACTGGCACAATCTGGCGTCAAAGTCCTTACGGTCTATGACGCGCTCAATGACAATAGAAATATTGACTCCTCTATCAAGGCGGCAAAAAAACATGGCATGTTAGTTAACGCTATGGTGACTTATGCCTTAAGTCCAGTTCATGATGACGCCTATTTTGTAGCTAGGGCGCGTGAGCTTGTGAATAGGTCAGTCGATTTCATCTCAGTAAAAGATCCAACTGGCTTACTAACCCCTGAGAGAGCTGCCACGCTTTTTCCAGCGATCGTTTCTGCAGCATCCGGAATCCCGGTTAAATTGCATTCGCATTGTCAGTCTGGTTTAGCCCCATTGGTTTACGAAGAGGCCATTAAAGCGGGTTTTTCATATGGCTATGTCGCAACAGATTGCCTAGCTAATGGCGCTTCTTTGCCTTCAGTAATCGATGTGTGGGAGAGTGCCAGTCGACTGGGAAGGGCGCCGAAAATGAATCGGCCTGCCCTGCAAAATATTGATGAGTATTTTGACTGGTTATGCACGCGCGATGGTTTGCCTCGTGGAGTCAAGGCTAATTACGACCCTGCTCTGTATGAGCATCAAATTCCAGGGGGGATGATTTCAAATTTACGTGCCCAGCTTGCTGTGATGGGCATCTCTCATAGAGAGGCTGAGATTTTGGAGGAGACGGCAAGGGTGCGAGCTGATTTGGGTTATCCAATTCTAGTAAGTCCTTTTGCGCAATATATCGTGACACAGGCTGTTTTAAATGTCATGCAGGGCGAGCGTTATAAAACGATTCCTGATGAAGTGAAGCTGTATCTGAAGGGGCATTATGGCAAGCTTGCCGGCACCCCGAGTGAAGAAGTAATGACGAGGGCAGGTGTGAGCTATGACGCTTCTCGTCGTCCTGGAGATTTGATTGAATCAGCCTTACCAGGACTTAGAAAAAAATGGGGTCGTGCAATCACTCAGGAGCAATTAAGTTTGCATGCCTTTTATCCTGAAAACTTGGCAGTCGGTCTGAAAGATGGAGCTCAGGAGGCTTTGAGTCGGGGTTCTGATTTACAACCCTTTTCTGAGCTTTTGAAGTATTTGGTTATGAAAAAAGAATATAAAAAAATTAGAACGAGGTTAGGTGGTATCGAGTTAAGCTTCACGAGTTAGTTTTTTTGGTGGTCTCATGGTTCGCATTATGCAAAGTAAACCAATAATTAAGGAGATGGGAATGAAACAATTTAACGCGTCACGTCGGGTATTTTCAATATTGGCAGTAGCGATGCTATCGGGAGCGCCAATGTTATCGATGGCTCAAAATGCTACTAAATTTAATGATTACGGCTGGCCTGAGGGTGCCGATGAAAAAGTTTCGGCTAAATCTATCGCCTGGTTAAAGGAAAAAGGTTGGTGGCCTTTGCAAATTGCTTTTCAGCCACCATGGTCTGGCCAAAATACAATTAACTTAGTGATGGACAAGAAAGGACTCTTGTCTAAACGAGGCATTGAATCAAAGTTGCAAGCATTTCCATCTGGACCCGCCATTAATGAAGTGATTATTTCTGGACGTTTTCAGTTTGGTAACGGAGGTAACTTCCCCTTTAGCTCTCTCGTTGATAAAAATATCCCAGTCAAAACAATTGCAGTGATCAATGTTAATTTGATGCACGCTGTTTTGGTTCCGCTAGACTCCAAAATCAAATCCTTTAAAGACTTTAAAGGATCTAATCCTCCTGCCACTATTGGAATTGTCACAGGGTCGTCCGCTGAGTTTTATATTCAGGCCGCAGCTAAGGCAAATGGTATTGAGATTGGTAAAGATATTATCTTGAAGAATATGCCCCCAGGCGAGCAAATGGCGATGCCTAAAGGGATAGATGCTGTAGTCCCTTGGGATCCGACTCCAACCATCATGGTGAAAGAGCGTAAAAACGCCAGAATCATTAGCGATAGCTTCCCTTACAACATCTACGCTGGTACGTACTATGTGCGTCAAGAGGTTATTGATAATGCGCCAGATGTTGTGCAGGCATTTACCGATGCTATTGCCGAGGCGACTCTTTGGATTAGAAAAAACCCAGACGCTGCGGTAGATGTGATGCAAGAGGATCCTAATCTGAAGAATTACTCCAAAGAAATTCTTCGTCAGCAAATTTCTGCATACAACTTGCTCTATAAGCCAAATTATATTTATCCAATTCCTGTGTTCTGGGGTCGTGCCAATGAGCCGATTTATTCATGGCTCTATGAAAATAAGCGGATTCAGAATAAGTTGACTGGTATTGATTTCGCCCGTGCCGTTGACACTAGATTCATGGATAAGACATTCGATAAGCTGGGCTGGGCAACGACTACACGCCCACCATTTTTGCCAGCCTCTTGGTCGGCACCTATGGATAAGACTCCATACCCGACTTATATGAATCCATTAAATACTACTAAACCACAAGCTTTTCCAGAAAAAGGCGATCTCACCAGAGATTGGTCTTTTGATGGCAAGGTTTATAAGAAATAACGGGCCATGCAAATAATAAATTTTTTCAAGCAATTTCGTCGTTTAGCTTTTTTGGTGATTTTGCTTGCCGCCTGGGAGTATGCCAGTCGGTTTATTTTGGATAAAACTGAAGCCACCTTGTTGCCACCACCTTCGGGTGTGGCGCTGGGTGGTTTTGAATTAATGAAGTCTGGTGAAATCTGGAAACATTTATTCGATAGCTTATCCAGGGAATTCTTTGCATTTTGTTACGCATCCGTGGCCATCCCCTTAGGGATAGTTATGGGTTGTTTTAAGTGGGTCAATGAGCAGGTAGACCCTCTAGTAGAAATTTTGCGCCCGATACCGCCGATTGCTTGGATTCCATTAAGCATTCTTTGGTTTGGAGTGGGTAATACCCAGAATCAATTTATTATTTTTCTCGGAATTTTCTTTCCAATCCTGATTAATACAATTGATGCGGTAAAAAATGTTGAGCCCAACTTGATTCGTGCTGCACGTTGTTTGGGTGCTGGCTCATGGGGTGTGATCACTCGGGTTGTCTTGCGGGCAGCCTTGCCTCAGATTGTGACTGGCGTACGAATCGGTTTAGGGGTCGGTTGGATGGCCTTGGTAGCCGCTGAATTAGTGGGCGCCAATTCTGGCTTGGGATTCCTCATTAATGACGCACGCACGGTTTTGCGTACGGATTACATTTTGGTTGGCATGCTTGCAATTGGTCTGATTGGCCTGTGTTTAGATAGGTTGATTCGATACACTGCCCAAAAATTAATGCCATGGTCGCGCGCCCTGAATGCATAACACCATCACACTTATTGATAAATCATTCGAAAAAAATAAAAAATGCTTGCACTTAAAGTAGAAAATATAAAAAAGATTTATCCCTCCATGCATTCCAAGGGGCAGGAAGTCCTTGCAATCAAGGATATTTCTTTAGAGGTTCGCAAGAATGAGTTTTGTTCAATCTTAGGACACAGCGGCTGTGGAAAAACCACTTTGCTTAACCTGATCGCCGGCTTTGAAGTGCCCACCTCTGGAAGGATTGAATGTGCTGGAAAATTAGTAAAAGGGCCTGGTGCTGATCGTTCTATGGTTTTTCAGGACTACGCATTGTTTCCATGGCTAACTGTTTTTGACAATATTGCTTTTGGTTTAAAAATAAAAGGTATCGGCGCTTCAGAGATTAATAAGACAGTGACGCGTTATGCGGCTCTAGTTGGCCTGAGTCAGTTCACAAGTCACTACCCACACCAGCTCTCGGGCGGTATGCGTCAACGCGTCTCCATTGCTCGGGCTTTAGTTGTTGATCCGACTGTTCTGTTGATGGATGAGCCTTTTGCTGCATTGGACGCTCAGAATCGGGCAATGATGCAGGCGGAGATGATCCGCATCCTGAACGAAGAAAGCAAGACAGTAGTACTTGTTACGCACAGTATTGAGGAAGCGATTAATTTATCCGATGTGATTGTGGTGATGACTCGTCGACCAGGGCAGGTAAAAGAAATTATTCGCGTGCCTGAGCCCAGGAGAATGGTGGAGGATACGCCTGCCTATTTAGCGATTCGTCGGCAAATTCGTGATCTCATCGCGGGAGAGCATGAAGTAAGCGAGGTTGTTTGATTCTTGATGCTTGGATAACTATCCCCGTACTTATTTTTTCCGCAATAGTAGGTGGATTAGTTAGGCGGCTGAGCGGATTTGGCGGCGCTTTAATTATGTCGCCATTGTTGATGTGGGTATTTCCCATTCCCTCGCTCATTCCGATCGTCATGTCATCAGAAATTTTTGGCGGCATACTGCTTTCTCGCCAGTGGAAGCTACACGCGGATGATCGTTTGAGACTGTGGAAAATGCTGGCTTGTTCAGCCATTTTTCTGCCAGCAGGAATTCTCATCGGGAACTATGCATCTGTATCTTTAATTAAGATGTTCACCAGCATGGTGGTGCTGCTTTTTGCACTCTATCTACTCTCTAAGCCTCATTTAAAGATAGCCATCAATAGCCTCTTTGATGGTTTGGCGGGAGCCTTGTCAGGGCTCTTACTGGGCTCTTGCGGTATTGGTGGGCCGCCTGCCGCTTTATATCTCAATGCGACTCATCAAGAATTTATGAGAACGCGAGCCTTGCTATCTCAATTTGTCTCTGGAATTTCATTATTTGCTATTGTGGGAGCAAGTTTGATGGGCGCTGGTTTGGATTGGGTGTATTACCTACCCCTAGCCATACCCGCCTATTCTCTGGGTATATATATTGGCGGTCGCTTACTTTTCCATAATCCAGTGCCAGATAGCAGCATCAAGCGTCTATGCTTGATGCTTTTGGCTTGTAATGCCATTTTTAACCTCTGTTTATTACTTATATCAAAATTGCTATAAGTAAATGATATATATGTACTTTTCAGATATAAAAATTTCCCCTATTCTGTACTCATCAAGAGTTAGTTGCTCTTCACAAGGTCAGAAAAGGGGAATGAAATGGCATTTGCTACAGAGGTTGAACAATTACATGCTCAGAAAGCATCTGTAAGCGCTGAGAATCAACGTGTTGCCCAAGGCAATCAAGACGCTTTGCCGCAAGAAGAAGTGTCCAAGCAATTAAACCAAGAGGTGTACTTCCAGATTGAAGACTAAAGACTAAGCTTTTTAGTCACCACAGCGATCCTGCAAAATGATCTTGTTGTGATAAATAAAAAACCGCTAACTGATAGCGGTTTTTTATTTGCCTATAGTTATTCTGACTGCTTAGCTATAAGACTCTTCAAACTCTTGCGCTTTAATGGCATGCATTAGAAAGAGTATTCTTCTCTGAAAACTCTTACGCTCACTGATCTTGTCGTGCGGTAGACGATCATGCTCGCGAAGCAAATTGATAATCTCAGGGTTGTAATGCTCTCGCACTGGTGACATCTCAATTCCTTGGTAAATAACTCATTAAGTACAATTTACCAAGGTATCTTTATATCTACAAGGAATAAATAGCGATAACTTAATTATTTTTAGTTATATAAATACAGGTTTATTTCTCAACAAAAGCGCGTTCAAAGACATAGTCTCCTAATTGGCCTAAGCTTGGTGAGACCTTGAATCCCTTAGCATCCAGCATTTCAGCAGTCTCTTTGAGCATTGAAGGGCTGCCGCAAATCATCGCTCTATCAACAGCAGGATCCAGTGGTGGTAAGCCAATATCTTTAAATAGTTGCCCCGACTCAATCGCAGTAGTCAGGCGCCCAGTATGCTTAAAAGCCTCCCGAGTAACGGTTGGATAGTAAATCAGTTTTTCACGAATAATCTCACCTAAGAACTCATCTTGGCTCAACTCATTTTTAATATAATCACCATAAGCTAATTCGCTCACAAGACGCACGCCATGAATAAGTACCACCTTTTCAAACTTATCATAGGTTTCCGGGTCGCGAATAATGCTCATGAAAGGCGCTAGACCTGTACCGGTACTAAATAGATAAAGATGCTTACCGGGATTGAGGTCATCAATCACTAAGGTGCCAACAGATTTTTCGCTTACCAAAATGGGGTCTCCTACCTGGATCTTCTGGAGGCGCGAGGTAAGGGGGCCGTCTTGTACTTTGATGCTTAAAAACTCTAAATGCTCTTCGTAGTTCGGGCTAGCTACGCTGTATGCCCTTACTAAAGGCTTCCCTTCGACCTCAAGTCCGATCATTAAAAAATGACCGCTACGAAAGCGTAAACCTTTATTTCTAGTAGTGGTAAAGCTAAACAGGGTGTCATTCCAGTGGTGAACGGTTAGGACGGTTTCGGTGTTGTAGGCGGCCATGAAAGATGCTCAGTAAGATCTAAAGCCCTGATTATCCTCATTCTTGAGCATTAATTAGAGTAATGCGGTTGAAAAATAGGATTAACTATTCATATTTAATTAACTTTTAGTAATAAGGCCAGTATTTAGAGCTTCTTAACGGGATCTCGCTATCATCAAGCTATGAGTCGAAGTCAATATCTATGCATTTCTCTTTTATGCCTAAGCCTAGTCATTTTTGCTGTGATTCTTCAGCAAACAGGGTTTCAGGGTGTGATGTATTTACCGTGCCCATTGTGTATTTTGCAAAGGGTCGGGTACTTGGCAATTGCTATAGCTTGTTTTTGTGCGGCAGGGTTTCGGCTAAGCAGAAAAATTTTCCATGGAATCGCTATTTTGTTTTCTGCATATGGAATATCGGTAGCGACCCGCCAAGTTTGGTTACTCTCGCACCCAGAGTCTTCTTGTGGCATCGATCCACTAGAGACATGGATTAATCAATTTCAGTTGGTGCAGAGTCTTCCTTGGTTGTTTAAGGCGGACGGTCTTTGCTCTGCAAAATTACCCGCTATTTTGGGTCTGCAGGTACCTGAGTGGTCCCTGCTTTGGTTTGTGGTTCTCTTCCTGGTTTTACTGTTTACTTTTTTTAGGGTTCGTCGAACTTAAGTTCAACTTTTTAAGCTTGACTTCTCTTTTCGCAATTTAATCACAATTTAGTTTTAAAACATTATGGCTATTCTGACAGTAAACGCTGGATCCTCTTCCTTAAAGTTTTCAATTTATCCCACTCTTCATGGGTCAGTTTTGCCATCACTGTTATCGGGTACTTTTGAGGGCCTAGAGCCAGGTGGCAAACCTGAATTGCGCTATAGCCATCTGGGTAAAGAGTTGATAGTGAACTACTCGGATCATGGTGAAGATCCTTTTATTTCAGCATTGATGCATTTAAAGGTTCTATTGCTCGACATTCCGGATCTCCCGCCAATTCGCGCTGTATCCCACCGAATAGTTCATGGTGGCTCAGAATTTATTCAGGCCGTCATTGCAACGGATGCAATCTTAGATAAGTTGTCCAAAATGAGTATGCTGGCTCCGTTGCATCAGCCCCATAGCCTTGACGGTGTTAGAGCTTTTTCTTTGGCATTTCCAGGCATCCCTCAGGTGCTTTGTTTTGATACTGCCTTCCATAGAACGATGAGTAACCTAGAGACATCCCTTGCCTTGCCGAAGGAGATTACGGATCAAGGTGTTCGTCGATATGGTTTTCATGGAATTTCATATCAGTACATTATTGGTGAGTTGATCGAGAGTAGTGGCATGGCTAAAGAGAAGGTGCTTATGGCCCATCTTGGAAATGGCGCTAGTTTATGCGCCGCCATTGATGGCAAAAGTATCGCCACCACTATGGGTTTTTCTGCGCTAGATGGTTTGATGATGGGTACGAGAAGCGGCTCTCTAGATGCGGGTGTACTAATGTATCTTGTTGAGCGTGGCTATACGCATGATCAGCTACAGGATCTTTTATATCGAAAGAGTGGTCTTCTCGGTGTCTCAACTATCTCGGCCGATATGCGTAAGTTACGGGCAAGCACAAGCCCGCTAGCTAAAGAGGCCATTGAGCTTTTCACTTATCGACTGATTCGCGAGAGTGGGGCTATGATCGCCTGCCTTAGGGGCTTGGATATTCTTTCATTCAGCGGCGGAATTGGTGAACATGATGTATTGCTCAGATCCGAAGTTTGCAAACAGTTAGCCTGGTTAGGTATTGAGTTAGATGAGGCTTTAAATCGACAGGCGATTGGGAGCCTCACTCTGAAGATTAGTAGCAAAAGCAGTCGAGTTGAGGTATGGGTAGTACCCACCGATGAAGGGGTAATGACGGCCCAAGAAGCAATTAACTTACTCCGTTCATAGTGAGAGCTCATTAATGAAGATGCCGCCACGTCAATCAATTATTAAGCGAGGGGCTTGGTATGTGGTGATTCAGGCGATCCTCATTGGCCTTATATTATTTGGTCCGTATGGAGCTCCCTTGCTAACAACTCAGGCCTTTCGAACTCCATTGCAAGTCTTTGGCATAGCATTAGGAGTGCTTGCATTCCTCATCATGCTCATTTCTGCAATCCATCTTGGTAAAAATCTCACGCCTTTGCCTTTCCCTAGGGACGATGCCAAATTAGTGCAATCTGGTTTGTATGGCATTGTCCGGCACCCACTCTATTTTGGGGTGATCTTGGCTTCGCTGGCGTGGCTGCTGATATTCCCCTATGTGGGTATTTTGATGTATGCGATAGCGCTATTTATTTTGTTTGATCTAAAGGCAGGTCGAGAGGAAGTTTGGCTATTGCAGCGCTTTCCTGCTTATGCAGCATACCAATCTCAGGTTAAAAAACTGATCCCTGGTATTTATTAACATGCCCATTTTATTTATTGGAGTTTGATATGAGTAAGGAACCAACCGTTAGGCTAGTGCAGCAAAGTGATTATCAATTTGCCATTTATTACAGCGAAGAGAAAGATCCTATATATGGAGATGAGCCGCCACCACTTGGAAGATCGCAAGGCGCAACTCCTTCACAATTTTTGCTGGCAGGAGTAGCTAACTGTTTATCCGATTCTTTATTGTTTGCATTAAGAAAGTTTAAGCAAAACCCAGAGCCAATTGAAACTACAGCGAGTTGCGAGATTGGTAGAAATGCAGAAAACCGATTGCGCATTCTCGCGATTCAGGTAGAGATCCGCGTTGGTGTTCCAGGGGGAAGCCTTGAAAATCTTGATCGCGTACTGGCTCAATTTCAGGATTTTTGTACCGTGTCTTCTAGCGTCAGTCTAGGCATTCCGGTGAACGTGACGGTCATCGATAGCGATAATCATCAGCTTTATCCCGCTAGTTAAATATTAGTGATTTGATTAAAAAAGCCGCAGATCATTTGAATCTGCGGCTTTTTGTATTTCTAAAGCATTGAAGTTTTTATTCTTCTTCGCGACGTAGGTGTGGGAACAAAATGACATCACGAATGTTTGGCGCATCCGTTAATAACATCACGAGGCGATCAATGCCGATACCGCAACCGCCAGTTGGAGGCATGCCGTACTCTAGAGCACGAATGAAGTCGTGGTCGAAGTACATTGCCTCTTCGTCACCAGCCTCTTTTTGTTCCACTTGCTTACGGAAGCGATTAGCTTGATCTTCTGCATCATTTAACTCAGAGAAGCCGTTAGCAATTTCTCGACCAGTAATGAATAGCTCAAAACGTTCAGTAATACCGGGACGTGTATCAGATTCCCGTGCGAGGGGACTTACTTCGATTGGGTAATCAATGATGTAGGTCGGCTCCCATAGGTGTGACTCGGCAACCAATTCAAATAAAGCCAGTTGGAGTGCGCCGATACCCGCGTTCTTGAGGGCAGGGCTATCTGGGTTTTCGCCACCTTTTTTCAATTCAGTACGAATAAATGCAGCGTCTTCTAATTGAGCGGGTTCATAACTCTTATTGGACTGACCACAGTATTTAAGGATGGCTTCTGTAATCGTTAAACGTTGGAAAGGTTTGCTCAAATCAAGCTCGCGACCTTGGTGCGTCAGGACGGCTGTGCCTTGGGCATCCATTGCTGCCGCACGAATCAAACTCTCCGTGAAATCCATCAACCAACGGTAATCCGTATAGGCCGCATAGAATTCCATCATGGTAAATTCTGGATTGTGACGCGGGCTAACACCCTCGTTGCGGAAGTTGCGGTTAATCTCAAACACACGCTCAAAGCCGCCGACTACCAAGCGCTTTAAATACAACTCTGGCGCAATGCGTAAGAACATTTGCATATCCAAAGCATTGTGGTGCGTAATAAACGGCTTAGCTGTAGCACCGCCAGGAATGGGATGGAGCATCGGTGTTTCCACTTCCATGAAGTCGGCATCCAGCATGTGGCGACGCAGGGAAGCAATCGTATTGCTACGCGCTCTGAAGGTGTTTCGGCTCTCTGGATTCACAATTAAATCAACATAGCGTTGACGATATTTAGTCTCTAAATCAGAGAGGCCATGGAATTTATCTGGAAGAGGGCGCAAGGACTTACTCAGGAGGCGAAGATTACTACATTCGACTGAGAGCTCACCCTTATTGGTCTTGAATAAATTACCTTCAGCAGAGATAAAGTCACCCATATCCCAGTGCTTGAAAGCACCATGAGTATCGGCGCCGCTAATTTCATCATTAATGTAGAACTGAATCTGACCACTGCGATCTTGAATGGTGGCAAAACTGGCTTTACCCATCACACGCTTGAGCACCATACGGCCAGCAACTTTCACGTGGACTTTTTTAGCGGCCAACTCTTCTTTAGTAAGGCTATCGTAGTGGGTGTGCAGATCGGCAGCTAAGTGAGTCGGCACAAAGTCGTTGGGAAACGCTACTCCGCCTTCGCGCAACTTGGCTAATTTCTCACGACGCTCAGCAATGATGTGATTTTCATCAACAGCCTCAGGAGCGGGGGTTAGGTTTGGATTGGAATTCACTTGATCGTTCATGGGAAGTAGTAATAACTGAAATAGAGGTAATGAATCAAACGCCTTGCTTTAGGCTGGCTTCAATAAAGGCATCAAGATCACCATCTAATACTTTTTGTGTATTAGAGATCTCAACGTTGGTACGTAAGTCTTTAATTCGACTTTGATCCAGTACGTAGGAGCGGATCTGATGACCCCAGCCCACATCGGTTTTACTAGCCTCAAGCTTGTCTTGCTCGGCGCGACGCTTTTGCATCTCATGCTCATATAGACGTGACTTCAACATCGTCATCGCTTCAGCTCTATTGCGATGCTGGCTTCGATCGTTCTGACACTGCACCACAATTCCTGTTGGCAGGTGGGTTAAACGAACAGCGGAGTCGGTCTTATTAATATGCTGACCACCCGCACCAGAGGCGCGATAGGTATCGGTACGAATATCCGCTGGATTGACGTCAATCTCAATTGAGTCATCAACCTCTGGATATACGTAAATACTGGCAAAGGAAGTATGGCGACCATTAGAAGAGTCAAAGGGGGACTTACGCACTAAGCGATGTACACCAGTCTCTGAGCGAAGGTGGCCATAGGCGTACTCACCATCCACCTTGATAGTCGCGCTTTTGATGCCAGCCACGTCGCCATCAGATTCTTCCAGAATTTCTGTCTTGTAGCCTTTGCGCTCGCAATATTTGAGATATTGACGAAAGAGCATGCTGGCCCAGTCGCAGGCTTCTGTTCCGCCAGCACCCGCTTGAATATCAATAAAGCAATTACAGGAGTCCATCTCATTGTGAAACATGCGGCGGAACTCAAGATCGTGAATGATCTTGCCGTAGCTCTCAACATCTTGCTCGATAGCAGCAATAGTCTCAAAATCACTTTCTTCTTTAGCCATATCGAATAACTCGATGGCGCCAGTGATATTGCTATTTAAATCGGTGAGGGTACCAACCACACCATCGAGCAATTTCTTTTCTTTGCCGAGGGCTTGTGCTTTCTTTTGATCATCCCAGATGGTGGGATCTTCAAGAATAGAGTTAACTTCAGTAAGGCGTCGTGACTTTACTTCGAAGTCAAAGATACCCCCGAAGTGCTTGCTCACGGGTGAGCAGATCGGAGAGGGTATTTGAAATAGTATTGAGTTGTTCGGCTTCCATCCCCTGATTATAAGGGGGTTATTGCAGCTCAGCCCTCGTCGTGGCCTTCAACCATGAGTTGCACACGAGCCTGACCCTGAAAGCGGTCTGTGACTAGGCGATAGGCTAGCTTGGCCTTGGCTGGCAACGGTTGGGTGCGATTGAACCAGACCCCCGTAAATGGTTTACTAGCCAGTTGACCATCTCCAATTGGGCGAAGCTGTAAGCGCAGATGTTTCTCCTTCATGAGACTCTGCTGGCCAACCTCGAATTCTCCATAAAAAATGGGTTGAGGAAAGCCTTGCCCCCAGATTTCTTCGGCCAGGAGATCACCAGTTTCTGGTGTGAATTCAGAAAGATCGAGCGAGCCATCATGTATGTGGCGACGCTCTAGCAATTCATCATTGAGTAATTCATTGGCAACCTGCTGGAACAGGACGTCAAACTTTTCAAAATCGGCTTTTCTGATGCTTAGCCCCGCCGCCATCGCATGGCCACCAAATTTGAGAATCAGGCCTGGTTCGCGTTTGGAAACAATGTCCAAGGCATCACGCAGATGAAAGTCTGTGAGTGATCTACCGGAGCCACGCAATTCTTCTCCGCTAGGGCCATCAGCGGGAGCAAACACAATTGCAGGGCGATTAAAGCGTTCTTTTAGACGGGAGGCTACGATGCCGACCACGCCCTGATGCCACTCTGCGTTCCAAAGGCAGATGCTCGAACGCTCTGCCATGGTGCCTGCCAATTGATCTTCAGCGAGGTGCGCAAGAGCCGCTTCTTGCATGCCACCTTCAATCACGCGTCGTTCGCGATTAATGCGATCGAGCTCATAAGCCAGTTCAATCGCTTCATCAGGTTTATCGCTGAGTAATAGGCGAATGCCTAAAGTCATATCCGCTAAGCGTCCCGCTGCATTCAGGCGAGGGCCGATAGCAAAACCTAAGTCAAAGGTATTAGCTTTGCGAGGATCCCTTACTGCCGCCTGAAAGAGTGCTTGAATACCCGCTTGCGAAACCCCGGCGCGAATGCGCTTCAAGCCATTGGAAACCAAGATGCGGTTATTGCGATCGAGTTGCGCAACATCCGCTACGGTACCTAAGGCTACGAGATCTAATAAGTTCTCAATTTTGGGTTGAGTCTCAGCGGTGAATTTCCCGCGCTTACGCAGTTCAGCGCGAAGGGCAACTAATAAGTAGAACATCACCCCGACACCAGCAAGCGCTTTGCTGGGAAAGGTGCAGCCTGGCTGATTGGGATTGACGATCGCAGTAGCTTTGGGTAGTCGATCGCCCGGCAGGTGATGGTCAGTCACAATGACTTCCATACCTAACTCGCGAGCGCGATCCACCCCAGCTTCGCTGGCAATACCGTTATCAACGGTGATGAGGTATTGAGGTTTGGGAATTTGCTGGGCAGCTAAATCGACTACTTCTGGAGTTAACCCATAGCCCATCGTAAAACGATTTGGCACTAGGAACTGAATCGCGGTATCCGACCCACCCAACATCTTTAAGCCACGCAAGGCAACTGCGCAAGCTGTAGCGCCATCGCAGTCATAGTCTGCCACTACTAACATCGACTCTTTGCGCTCGAGAATATCTGCGAGCAGGCTAGCTGTGCTGATGCAGTTCTTGAGCTCTACTGGCGAAAGTAGTTGTTTGAGATCTAAAGAGAGTTCATCGGGCTTATCAATACCGCGGGCTGCATACAGCCTTGCTAGTAGTGGATGCAAGCCGCTTTGCTGCAACCAGCTGGCTGTGCGATCCGAGAAAGGGCGTTGAGAAAATACGCTCATGCCGAAATAATTTCTTTCCAAGTGAAGGGTTCAGTTTTTTTCCAGAAGGCCCACGACTTTTTATTTAAGTCTTTGACTGTCAATATTCTGTGACGTACTTGACCTTTTGGAAAGTCGATGATTTCAATTTCATGTAATTCTTGAGTGAGAAGGGCTTTGCTTAAGTCTCTCCAAATGCTCTCGGGGCGATCAAGCCATGCAAAGGCATTTGATAGTTTTGAGAAATCAATTTCACTTTGCTGGGGAATGCCAAGATGATTGGCCAATCCAGCCAAGAGGAGGTGAGTTCCATAGATCTGAGTGGCACCCTTTAATAATTCAGGAATCTGAACATCGGCTAATTTGCCGATACCGCTAATCCATAGGGAGTTAATGCTGAGGAGTCCACGTTGGGCGCGTTCTTCATTGACGGGGTCAATGTGCCAGAGCATCTGAATTTCATTCTGGAGTTTGCGCCAGAGTTTGGCAATTCCAACTTCATTTGTATCGCGCGGCATCCACCAGTCAATATTGCGACCATGTGCCTGATCAATGGAGTGCGTTGCTAGGCTAGCAAATGGCCCTGCCGGAATAAACCAATCGCGCTGTCCTTGGAATAACACTTTGCTTCCAAAATCCTCTTCGATAAAAGGGAGGGCAACTTGAAGTAAGCGGGCAGATTCATCTTCCGTCAGATCAATCTGACTTTGCGCCATCAAAATCAAATGATCTCGAGTGGCGTGGAAGTGGACGGGTTGAAGGCAGGCAATGATTTCATTGGGATTCACTACTAAATCACTTTGGCCCAATAGCAAGACGGGGGCAATCGGTAGCCGATCTCCCAATAGGTAGCGCTCCTGCGGAAGCCCGCTGGGCGGGATATTTTGATCCAATCCTGAGTCAATAGCATCTTCCCCTGACACCATCAGGGTAAAGCGTCGCAAAGAGCTTGATTGGGAGGTCAAATTAGCAGTCATTCCCCTGATTTTAGGTGGCATTTACAGAATCCATAGGTTTGTCTATCCAATTGTCTAAACTGTGGCTATGTTGAGACTTCCTATTGAGCTAGAAATTGGCCTGCGCTATACCCGATCTAAGCGTCGCAAGACGGTAGGGAAGCGTGACGGCTTCCTCTCTTTTATCTCCGGAATCTCCACCGCAGGTATCGCTTTAGGCGTTGCTGCCTTGATTGTGGTGCTCTCAGTGATGAATGGCTTCCAGAAAGAGGTGCGCGATCGCATGCTGTCCGTGCTCTCTCATATTGAAATTACTGCCCCTGATGGTCTGGCTAATTGGGAGCCGCTTGCCCTGAAGGTGGCTGCTCAGCCCCATGTAATCGGTGTAGCTCCCATGGTGAGTTCGCAAGGTTTATTGAGTCGCGAGAATGTGATGCGTGGCGTAGCCATTCGTGGAGTACTCCCGAGTGAAGAGGGTAAGGTTTCTGATTTACCTAAACAGTTTGTTGCTGGCAGTATTGAAGATCTCAAGCCGGGTGCTTTTGGTGTCGCTTTAGGCGCACAGCTTGCCAATATTGTTGGTGCACGCGTCGGTGATCGTATTAATTTGATCGTGCCTGAGAGCGACCTCACTCCAGCAGGTGCTATGCCTAGAATGCGTACGCTGCAAGTCGTAGGCATTGTAGATAGCGGTCATTATGAATACGACAGCTCCTTGGCCATCCTACATTGGAAGGATGCTGCCGCTTTATTGCGCCTACAAGACCCTTCCGGTTTACGCGTGAAGGTAGACGATATGCAACGTGCTCCAGAGATAGCTTCTGAGTTAGCTCAAGTTGTCCCGCAAGCGCTCTGGGTTAGCGACTGGTCACGCTCCAACCGTAATTGGTTTGCTGCTGTTCAAACTGAAAGAAAGATGATGTTCATCATCCTGACATTGATTATTGCAGTTGCTGCCTTCAATCTTGTGTCTACTTTGGTGATGACTGTTAATGAGAAGCAGGCAGATATTGCCATTTTGAGAACGATGGGTGCTAGCCCGGGATTAATTCAACGGATCTTCTTGGTGCAAGGCTTGGCGATTGGCTTGCTGGGTTCGCTAGCTGGTGTTGGCTTAGGGCTCTTGATTGCCTTGAATATCGATGTGATTGTTCCAGCAATTGAAGCCATCTTTCGAGTGCGTTTCTTGCCGCGCGATGTCTACTTTATTAGCGAGTTGCCTTCGGATGTTCGTCTATCCGATGTGATGACAGTTGGATTGATGGCTTTTGGACTTTCTGTATTAGCCACCTTGTATCCAAGTCGTCGCGCTGCTCAAGTTCAGCCTGCGGAGGCATTACGCTATGAGTAATCTAGAACAAATTATTCTGAGTGCTTCTGGTCTGGCAAAGACTTATGGCAAAGGGCCAACAGCCGTTGACGTACTCAGGGAGATTGATTTACAGGTGGCCGCATCTGAGAAAGTGGCCATCGTTGGTTCTTCGGGTTCAGGTAAAAGTACTTTGCTGCACTTGTTGGGCGGTTTAGATACTCCCAGTGCGGGGACAGTCATTCTTACCGGGGAAAATCTCCACAAGTTACCGGTTGGTAGATTGGATCAATTACGCAATCAGAGTCTAGGATTTATTTACCAGTTCCATCACCTCTTAGATGAATTCAGTGCCGTTGAGAATGTCGCCTTACCTTTACGGATTCGTGGACTCAGCAATGAAGAGTCTATGGAGCGGGCAAACACCATGTTGCATGCGGTTGGTTTGGCAAAGCGTGTACAGCACACCCCAGGCGAGCTCTCTGGCGGCGAGCGTCAACGTGTTGCAGTTGCCCGTGCATTGGTTGGCAATCCTTCATGCGTCCTAGCTGATGAACCTACAGGCAATTTGGATACTGAAACTGCTGATGGCGTATTTGACTTAATGTTGGATATTGCTCGTGAGCAGGGCACTGCCTTTGTGATTGTGACCCACGATCCTATACGCGCCAAACGTTGTGACCGGATTTTGCATTTAGAGCGCGGAGTATTGAAGACGTTCGCGCAATGAGCGAAGCTAGCCAAGAACTCGCATGGATTGATACCCATTGCCATGTGGATGCGCCCGAGTTTTCGGACATGCTTCCAGAAATTATTTCAGGGGCTGCAGTTAAAGGCGTTAAGGCAATTTTGATACCTACGGTTCAAGCTGCTGATTGGGAGCAAGTTAAAAAATTAGTAAACCAGTACGGCAAAACGATTCCTGGATTGGTTTACACGCTCGGCATTCATCCTCTGTACATCAACCAAGCTAAAGAGAGTGATATCAAGACCTTTAAAAATCAAATTGAGCATTCATTAAATGACCCTCGGTTTGTAGGGGTTGGTGAGATTGGATTGGATTATTTTGTCGAGGGACTTGATCCACAGCGCCAAGAGCATTTTTTTCATGTGCAACTCGATTTGGCGCAAGAATTTAATTTACCGGTCATTTTGCATGTGCGCCGTTCACAAGATGCCATTCTTAAAGCGCTACGCAAGAGAAAAGTTCCCAGTGGTATAGCCCATGCCTTTAATGGCAGCCATCAGCAAGCTGAGCAATTTATTGAATTAGGCTTCAAGCTGGGGTTTGGTGGCGCGGCTACATATGATCGTGCCCTGCAGATTAGAAGGCTCTTGCAAGAGCTGCCACTCAAAAGTATTGTCACTGAAACCGACGCACCCGATATCCCACCGGCATGGCTTAAGGAGGAGGGTGGCCGATTCAATGAGCCTGCTTTACTTCCCAGAATTGCTAAGCAACTGGCGACCATTCGTGGTGTCGATGATGGGCTATTTTCAAGGGCTGTTTGGCAAAATGCGATGCACGCTTTACCCCGTTGGTCAGCTCTGATGACCAGCAACTCAACCCCGCAATCCGCTTCTTAAAAACTTGCGAATTAACATTGCGGCGTTTATCGCCGGGGGATCGCTTCTTCTATTTTTGCCTGTTGTGCCAGAGTATTGGCGCTGGTTATGCGCGGCAAGCATCATCATTTCTCTCTTGTGTGTTTACCTGAATTGCTCGTTTACGAAATATCGGTATGCAAGTAGCGTCTTGTTGGCAGCGTGCTGTTTTGCTCTAGGTTTTGCCTGGAACGCCGATTACGCAGAAAGTCGTTTAAACAATATTCTTTCAATAGAGTATGAGGGTAAAGAGCTTGTACTTGAGGGCAGGGTAAATGCTTTACCTCAGAGCTCTCCTAGTGGGGCGAAGTTTTCTTTTGATGTGGATCAGGCATTTCTAGGACGTGACAGAATTGAATCATTTCCTCCACGGGTGTACTTGAGCTGGCAGCCAGCATGGCGCAATCCTCAAGATGTACCAGAAGTTATACCGGGCCAGAGATGGGAATTTAAAGTCAAAATCAAAAGGCCCTATGGATCCCTCAATCCCCATACCTTTGATTTTGAGCGTTGGTCGTTTCATCAAGACTTCGGCGCCAGTGGATCGGTCAGGTCGGGAAAACTATTGCTTGAGAAAGAGATAGGGTTGACTGAATTTGCTTTAGCAATGGAATATCTGCGCTGGAAGTTAAGGCAAAAGATTCAGCGCCTCCTGCCCAAAGAAGCACGCTATGGTGGAGTCGTAGCCGCGCTGGTGATGGGTGATCAGAATGCGATTAACCAAGAAGATTGGCGTGTATTTAACGCGACGGGTATTGGGCATCTGATATCAATTGCAAAGCTGCTGTAATGCTAATGAAATCAGTTAGTTAAGTACTGCTAATTTGGTATGAATTTGAGCTCATTAAGTGACTCATTGCATATAGACGTCAATGTCAGGTAACGGCCAACAAGAGACAGAGAGCCGATTGTTAAGTGTGTCTTAATCTAGTTTTCATAGGGCAAAATAAACCCATGACAACAGTAATCGTTCAGGGAAGCGGGGATGTCGGATCAGCCATCGCCCAACAGCTATTTCTTCATGGAGCAAAAGTCATCATTTCCGATGAAATTGCACCCGCACATCTTCGCAGGGGGATGAGCTTTGTCGACGCCTACTACCAAGGTTTTGCACAATTGGAGGGGGTTGCTGCTCAATACGTAATTCATTTGCCGTCCGAGCGTCTCGAGGAGATATTGGTTTGTAGCTTAGATGTTGAAGCATTGCTTGCGCAAACGAAGGCTGAGGTTGTTATTGATGCCCGTATGAAGAAGAGATCCACCCCACAATTACCGGCTTGGAAAACCCAGTACAAAACCTTATTGATAGGTCTAGGCCCAGGTTTCGAAACTAACACTAATTGTGATATCGCAATTGAAACCGCATGGGGCGAATCATTGGGTGGTGAAGTGGCTGGACCCACCAAACCCTTGGAAGGTGAGCCACGACCAATTGAAGGATTTGCAAGAGAGCGCATTGTTTACGCTCCCAAAGCAGGTACGTGGAAAACTGCGCTAGACATTAATGAAGTAGTTCGGGCTGGGGACATCTTGGGGCATATTAATGAGGATGCAATCAAGGCACCAATTTCAGGCACCCTCAAGGGAATTAGTCATCACGGCGCCCACGTAAAAGTACAACAAAAAATTATTGAAGTTGACCCCTCCTCTGAGTCTCAAATTTATGGCTTGGGTGAGAGACCTAGGAAAATATCAAAAGGTATATTGAGGGTTCTTCACGAGAGAAAAATCATAGATTGATGGCAAAACTTCCTGCCGATTTGATATATGTCACAGAAATGCAACATTATTCGATTATTATCGAATTATGAAAAATAACGAAGCAATTCTGGCCTTTATTGCTCTTGGCCAGGAGTCCCGTCTCAATGTATATCGCCTTATTGTGCAAAAGGGTGATGTTGGGCTGATGCCGTCACAGATCCACGAAATGCTGGGCATTCCAAATGCCACATTAAGTTTTCATCTCAAAGAGCTCTACCAGGCAAATTTAATTACCGTAGAGCGTCAAAGTCGCAATCTCATTTATAGACCAAATCCTGGCATGGTTGAAGAGCTTAGCGAGTTTTTATTGGCTAACTGCTGCGGTGGTCAATCATGTAAATCAACTAAAACTGTGAAGAAGGTAAAAGCCTAATGAAGCAATACAACATCCTCTTTCTTTGTACACATAACTCGGCTCGTTCTGTCTTGGGTGAGGCATTGGCCTCCACCCATTCCAGCGGCAAGTTTGTTGGCTATTCCGCGGGCTCAACACCAGGCACTCAAGTTAATCCATTTGCAAGAGAAATTGCCCTAGAGCTTGGATACGATGAAAGTAAATTGCGCTCCAAGAGTTGGGATGAATATGGTTTGCCTGATGCTCCTAAGATGGACTTCATTGTGACGGTTTGCGATAACGCGGCGGGTGAAGTGTGCCCATTCTGGCCGGGTAAGCCATCTACGGCTCATTGGGGCTTTCCTGACCCATCGCAAGTGCAAGGTACAGATTTAGAAAAGAAAGCCGCCTTTAATGAAGTAAAAAATGGACTTAAAAGACGTTTAGACATACTGGCTGCTATGCCATTAGAAAAGCTTGACTCAATGAGTCTTAAAGAGATTCATACAAAAGCATGAGTTCGCTTACTAAAAAACTATCGTTCCTTGATCGCTACCTAACGGTATGGATCTTCGTTGCTATGGCGGTGGGTATTGGCTTGGGCTACTTTGTTCCAAGTGTTGAAGGATTTATTAACTCCTTTCAGGTTGGCACAACTAATATTCCAATTGCCATTGGTTTGATATTGATGATGTACCCGCCTTTTGCTAAGGTGCGGTATGAGGATTTGCCTGATGTCTTTAAGGACAAGCGCATCTTTGGCATCTCTATTTTGATGAACTGGTTTGTAGCGCCAGCATTGATGTTCTTTTTGGCGATTACCTTTGTACCAGATCAGCCCGAATATATGGCCGGCTTGATTCTGATTGGGATAGCGCCTTGTATTGCTATGGTGATTGTTTGGAATGACTTGGCTAAAGGCTCTACTGAGTATGCTGCTGGGTTGGTAGCCTTTAATGCCATCTTCCAAGTACTGTTCTTTAGCGTGTACGCCTATTTCTTCTTAACTGTATTGCCACCGTATTTTGGTTTGGCTGGCGCTAATGTCAGTGTCAGCATGGGTCAGATCGCAGAAAGTGTCTTTATCTATTTGGGTGTTCCTTGTATTGCCGGAATACTTACCCGAGTAGTCATGCTCAAGTTTGTTTCTAAAGAGTGGTACCACGAGCACTTTGTACCTCGCATTGGCAAGATCACTTTGATTTCTTTGTTATTCACAATTGTGGTGATGTTTAGCCTCAAAGGCAGTTTGATCCTTACTTTGCCAATGGATGTCGTAACCATTGCCGTCCCGTTACTAGTGTTTTTTGTGGTGATGTTCCTCTTAACATTCCTTGTTACCGGGAAGATGGGGATTGATTACAAGCGTTGCTGTACTTTATCGTTCACAGCGTCTAGTAATAACTTTGAATTAGCTATTGCCGTAGCAATCGCTGTATTTGGGATTAATTCAGGGGCGGCATTTGCGGCAGTTATTGGTCCTTTGGTTGAAGTGCCCATCATGATTGGTTTAGTGACGGTAGCTTTATGGTTTAAGGAAAGCTTCTTTTCTAAGGAAAAAAATTAAGTGTTTGAAAGTCCCATTGAATTCCCGGCGTTGGTCGAAGAGCTTTTTCAAATTCCAGAAATTGAGAAACTTAATTCTCAAGTTAACTCACATCCTCCAAGATTCTTGATGCTTTATGGATCTTTGCGTGAGAGATCATATAGTCGCTTATTAACCTACGAAGCAGCTAGATTGCTTACTGCAATGGGTGGCCAGGTAAAGATCTACGATCCAACTGGGCTGCCTTTGGTTGACAGTGTTCCTGATACTCATCCAAAGGTAAAAGAGTTGCGTGAATTGGCATTATGGGCGGAAGGTATGGTGTGGACTTCGCCTGAGCGACATGGCGCAATGACGGGGTTATTAAAGACGCAGATTGACTGGATTCCATTGTCTGATGGTGCAGTAAGGCCAACCCAAGGCAAGACTTTAGCGGTGATGCAAGTCTGTGGCGGCTCTCAATCATTTAATGCGGTCAATCAAATGCGAATTTTGGGTAGATGGATGAGAATGCTCACCATCCCTAATCAGTCCTCCGTAGCTAAGGCGTTTACTGAATTTGAAGAAGACGGCCGTATGAAGCCATCAGCCTTTTATGACCGGGTTGTAGATGTGATGGAAGAGCTCTATAAGTTCACTTTGCTAACTCGAAATATTAGCGCTTACTTGACTGACCGCTATAGCGAGAGAAAAGAATCGGCTGAAGAGCTATCCAAGCGGGTAAATCAAAGGTCAATCTAGATTTTGGTATTACTAGGGCTGCGCTTGTGACAGTCTGTTATGGGTCTTGATTTCAACCCGTCGATGCAACACACTACAAACTGCGTAAGCGCAAGGAGTGTTGCTCATGAAACAACGACCTCGAATCTATTACACAGCCACCCAGAAGGATTTAATGTGGGAGCGCTGGAAA
>NZ_JACVOP010000003.1 GCF_018882365.1 Polynucleobacter sp. 71A-WALBACH
ACTCTCAAGCCAAGCTCAATGCAGTGGCAAGACAACTCAATGAACGACCTAGAAAAACACTAAACTATCAAACACCGGCAGAACGTTTTGCCCAATCTGTTGCATCGACGGGTTGAAATCAAGGTCGGTAGCTGTCACTCATTTTTAAAAGATCTTTTTTGTAAATACTGGCTGGTGCAGCTATATAAATGGAAGGGTTTTAGCCCACCCCCCATGCCTTAATGCCAGAGAACTAAATCACAGGTATTTCTTGCATTTAATCTCAATGAGGTAACTTTTAGATGATTGCCGTCATGAGCTTGATGTTGTCCATACGTTGTCTGTGGGCCAGAAAGTAAAAAAGCCTTCGGAGCGATTAACTCTGAAGGCTTTTACTTATTTGGCTCCTCGACCTGGGCTCGAACCAGGGACCTACGGATTAACAGTCACTTTCTTGACTCCTGAGCGCTCATTCTTACACGGATTTACGCAGATTGACAACGATTAATTTCTGAACTGGTCAGAAGAATTTTTAAGGGGAAGGTGGCCCTGGCCAAATTAAATTTAGTTAACCAATATTTGACAGGGGCTTACATTCTTAGATCACGATTCATCTAGAGGCATCAACATTGGTCAAGGACAGATAGTACTAAATATCAATCCAAGGTGTAATGTTTGGATATATCGCGTACCGCCCCCTTGTCGGCTGAGGTAGCAAAGAATGCATAAGCCTTTAACGCTGATGAAATCTTGCGGGGGCGTTGATTTTTAGGTTTCCAACCCAATTTATCTTGCTCGCCCCGTCGTTTTTCTAATTCATCATCGTTTACCAATAGATTGATGGTGCGATTGGGTATGTCAATCCGAATGCGATCACCATTACGTACTAGACCAATGGCACCACCGGCAGCGGCTTCAGGGGAGCAATGGCCAATAGATAGGCCCGATGTCCCTCCGGAGAAGCGGCCATCAGTTAGTAATGCACATGTCTTGCCTAGACCTTTCGATTTGATATAGCTTGTGGGATAGAGCATTTCTTGCATCCCGGGACCGCCCTTCGGTCCTTCATAGCGAACTACAACAACATCTCCGGCGATAACCTTGTCTTTTAAGATATTTTCTACTGCCTCTTCTTGGGATTCGACGACATGGGCCGAACCTTCAAAAACTAGCAAGCTGTCGTCGACCCCTGCCGTTTTAACAACGCAACCATCAAGCGCAATATTGCCGCGAAGAACAGCTAAACCACCTTGCTTGCTGTATGCATTTTCGAGGGAGCGAATACAACCCTCGGTACGATCTAAATCTAGATTAGGCCAACGAGTATGTTGGCTAAATGCCACCTGTGAAGGAACCCCTCCAGGACCCGCCATGTAAAAAGTTTTAACTTTATCACTTGGGTTGCGCGCAATATCCCATTGGTCTAAAGCATCTTTTAGGGTTCTGGTGTGCACGGTGGGGACATCGGCGTGAAGTTTTCCTGCACGATCAAGCTCACCCAAGATGGCCATGATGCCGCCAGCGCGATGCACATCTTCAATGTGATATTTATTGGTGTTTGGAGCAACTTTACATAGTTGCGGAATAGTTTTTGATATGCGATCAATATCAGCCAAGGTGAAATTAATTTCACCTTCTTGAGCTATTGCAAGTAAATGCAGAATCGTATTGGTCGAGCCTCCCATTGCAATATCTAAGGCGATCGCATTTTCAAAAGCCTTTACGCCCATTGAGCGCGGTAATATGGATGCATCATCCTGCTCGTAATATTGCTTGGCTAATGCAACAATACGATGACCTGCTTGTTTAAATAATTGCTCTCGATCAGCATGAGTAGCCACTACCGTTCCGTTTCCTGGCAATGAAAGCCCTAGTGCTTCAGTTAGGCAGTTCATCGAATTTGCGGTAAACATACCCGAGCAGGAACCACAAGTTGGACAAGCAGAGCGCTCTGCTTCGGCTAGATCTGCATCAGATACGTTGGAATCAGCAGCCATCACCATCGCGTCAATTAAGTCGAGCTTTACCATTTCAATGGTTTGGGTTTTGGGGTTGGTTAAGGTGGCTTTGCCAGCCTCCATTGGGCCGCCCGATACAAAAATTACGGGAATATTAAGGCGCATTGCCGCCATTAACATTCCAGGCGTAATTTTGTCGCAATTAGAGATGCAGACAAGCGCATCTGCGCAATGAGCATTCACCATGTATTCAACGCTATCGGCAATTAAGTCACGGCTTGGCAGGCTATAGAGCATGCCATCATGCCCCATTGCTATGCCATCATCTACTGCGATGGTATTAAATTCTTTTGCAACCCCGCCAGCAGCTTCGATTTCACGAGCAACCAATTGACCTAGATCTTTCAAGTGCACGTGACCAGGGACGAACTGAGTAAATGAATTGGCTATGGCAATAATTGGCTTATCGAAATCGCCATCCTTCATTCCGGTAGCGCGCCAGAGTGAGCGGGCTCCAGCCATATTTCGGCCATGTGTAGTAGTGCGTGAGCGATATGCAGGCATTTGATTTAATAAAAATTAAAGGTTTATAGGAAAATTCTAAGAGAGTGTGGAGGTTTTAAATTTTGGTGGCACGTCTAAAAAGCGCATTAGCCCCTGCCGACAAAGGGCATGTTCGTCGCCATGATGGTCATGGAGAGGATATTGCTCTCAAGCGGCAGTTGTGCCATGTGCAACACAGCTTCTCCTACATGATCTACATCCATACGCGGTTCGACCTTGATAGATTGATCGGCTTGCAGGATTCCAGCGGCCATACGTTCTGTCATTTCTGTCGCGGCGTTGCCAATGTCAATTTGACCGCAAGCGATATTGAAAGGGCGCCCATCGAGTGCAATAGTTTTAGTTAGGCCGCTAATGGCGTGTTTAGTGGCTGTGTAGGGCGCAGACATTGGCCTGGGGGCATGAGCGGAGATAGAGCCATTGTTAATAATTCTGCCGCCTTGGGGGGATTGTGCTTTCATCATGCGGATCGCTTCTTGCGAACATAGAAAAGCGCCACATAAATTTGCATTCACTACATCCATCCATTGTTGATACGTCAAATCTTCCATGGGAATAGCTGGGGCGCCGATGCCGGCATTGTTAAAAAGAACATCAATGCGACCAAATTTATCTTTGATGGTGGCAAACAGTTTTTTAACTTGGTCAGGGTTTCCGACATCGCAAGATAGAGCTAAGCAGTCTTCTGACGAACCGCCAATATCGGTGATTGCCTTTTGTAGCTTTTCTAGATTACGTCCAGTCAGTACCACCTTGTAATCACCATGTAATAAGGCTTTGGCAGCTGCTCTGCCAATTCCTACGCCTGCTCCGGTAACTAGTGCGACTTTAGTATTTGCTTGATTCATGTTGGTCTTTCTAAATTTTGTCTCAAATAAATTTTATATTGTTAAAGCAAAAGCTATGACAAACCTAAGTTAATGAATACCTTATGTGTGATGTAAATTTACTCGGCTTCATTTTGGTAATGGTAAAGCAGTTTTGTAGCGAACTTGTTTTAGCGCAAAGCTTGAGCGAATCTTCTCAATGCCGGATATGGGTGTGAGTTGCTCTAGAATAAATTTTTCCAAGGTGCCCATGTCAGCAACCGCTACACGAATGAGATAGTCACTATCTCCAGTCATGAGGTAGCACTCCATAACTTCATCATGCTCCGAGATGCGTTTCTCAAATTCTGCTAACGCTTCTTTGGATTGCTCTTTTAAGCTAATTGAAATAAAGACATTGAGACCAAGACCTAGAACCTTGGGGTCGGCTAGTGCAACATAGTTTCTGATAACCCCTTTGTCTTTCAGTGCTTTGACGCGCATAAGGCAGGGCGACGGGGATAAATGCACACGTTTTGCCAACTCTACATTGCTGTGGGAGCTGTCATTTTGTAGTTCATTTAATATTCTGATATCTATGGTATCTAATTTCATATAATTCCTTAAAAAGTTAATTTATCAGCATTTTATGCTGAAAATAAACAATTTGTACCAATAATTAGCATCCTATTTTGACTGGAATATTTCAAAATATCTCCCATATTCACTTTTGTTATTTGTTGGGGGGGCTTTGGCTATAGAAGTTGTTGTTCCCGATATTGGGGACTATCAAAACATTCCTGTGATTGAGGTCTTGGTGCAGATTGGTGACCAGATTGAAAAAGAGCAAGCCATTTTGACGTTAGAGTCGGACAAGGCAACAATGGATGTGCCTTCTTCTCATGCTGGTATTGTCAAAGAGATTAAGGTAAAGATTGGTGACCTGATTTCCCAAGGCGCCCCCGCTATCGTTCTTGAAGAATCTACTTCAATAGCCGTTGAAAGCAATGAGTTGCTAAGAATTGAGCTAAGCGCTATAGAGGCAATCAATAAAGCCAAAGCAACTGAAGTGTTGAGTACTCCTCCCGAGTTAGCTCAGGAGGTAAAGTCAAATTCAAATGATGACGCTAAAAATAGAGGGTCTTGGGCCAGTCCTTCAGCTAGAAAATTTGCCCGTGAGTTTGGTGCTGATATTAATAATATTTCAGGTAGCGGTCTCAATGGTCGAGTGACTAAAGAGGATATTCAGAAATTCATTAAAGACATTATGTCTTCTACTGGAAAAACTCCTGAAGCTCATAGGGCAGGGGTTTCAGGCCTAGACTTACTCCCTTGGCCTAAGGTAGATTTCACAAGGTTTGGAGAGGTTGAGTGTCAATCAAGAACTCGTATTCAGAAGGTTTCCGCCGCAAATCTGGCTCGCAATTGGGTCATGATTCCGGCGGTCACTTATCACGATGATGCAGATATTACTGATCTTGAGGCATTCCGAATTCAGCTTAATCAAGAATCTAAAAAAGATGGCGTAAAACTTACGTTATTAGCCTTTTTAATTAAGTCCGTTGTTTCTGCATTAAAAAAATACCCCACATTCAATGCATCTCTTGATGGTGATGATCTCATTCTGAAGAAATATTTTCATATTGGATTTGCTGCGGATACAGAGAATGGCTTGGTCGTGCCGGTGGTTCGTGACGTGGATCAAAAAGGAGTTTTGGAAATTGCGCAGGAGACTGCTTCCCTAGCTAAGCTAGCTCGCGAAGGAAGGTTGAAGCCTGACCAAATGCAGGGGGCAAGCTTTACGATTTCTTCATTGGGCGGCATTGGTGGCACATACTGTGCGCCGATTATAAATGCCCCTGAGGTGGCTATTTTGGCCGTAAATAAGTCCGTTATAAAACCGGTCTGGGACGGGGCCCAGATTGTTCCTCGCCTCATTTGTCCGCTATCCATGACCGCGGATCATCGCGTGATTGATGGCGCCTTAGCAACTCACTTCACTACATACCTCACTCAGCTGTTGACTGATTTTCGCAAGGTAGTTTTATAAAACTAGAACAGAGATAGCTTTCCGGAATATTTATGAATGCACCAAATATTAAAAAACATTTAAACCTTGAACACATTGATGCGGATCCCGCAGAAACAGCGGAGTGGAACGAGGCGTTTATGGATCTTCTCGCATCTGGTGATAGCGAGCGAGCTAAATTTATTTTGGATAATTTGCTTAAGTTAGCGAATAAGAACCAGGTAAATTGGGTTCCAGATTTAGTAACGCCCTATATCAACACCATTCCAGTTGACGAGCAACCTGAATTTCCTGGCGATTTGGCAACAGAAGAAAAGTTGGCCTCACTCATGCGTTGGAATGCCCTGGCGATGGTGGCTAAAGCTAATGAAGCATATGGTGAGTTGGGTGGTCATATTGCCAGCTACGCAAGTGCTGCTGATTTATTTGAAGTGGGTTTCAATCATTTTTTTCGCGCTAGAAGTGAGGGCGGGGATTCCAAGGATCGCGGTGATTTAGTGTTCTTCCAGCCCCATAGCGCCCCGGGAGTTTATGCCCGTGCGTATTTGGAAGGAAGGTTGACTGAGAATGATCTTGCCCACTATAGGCGAGAAATCACTGCGCCTGAATCTGGAGCAAAGGGCTTATCTAGTTATCCCCATCCTTGGTTGATGCCCGATTTTTGGCAATTCCCAACAGGCTCAATGGGGATCGGCCCGATTAGTTCGATTTATCACGCGCGCTTTATGCGCTACCTCACAGATCGCAAATTATTGGACTGTACCATCAGAAAAGTATGGGGCGTGTTTGGTGATGGCGAGATGGATGAGCCAGAAAGCATGAGTGCATTGACTTTGGCATCACGTGAAAAGCTCGATAACTTGGTTTGGGTGGTTAATTGCAACTTGCAACGTTTGGATGGGCCTGTGCGTGGCAACGGAAGGATTATTGATGAGCTTGAAAAGCTCTTTCGGGGCTCAGGTTGGAATGTGATTAAGTTAGTTTGGGGTAGTGATTGGGATGGTTTGTTCGCAAGAGACACTACCGGGGCCTTGGTTAAAGCGTTTGCGCAAACTGTTGATGGACAAATGCAAACCTTTGCCGCAAAGGATGGCAGTTTTAATCGTAAAAACTTCTTTGGCCAAAATGAAGGGCTCGCCCGTTTAGCGCAAGGTATGACGGACGAACAGATTGACCGACTCAAACGAGGCGGTCATGATCTCGTCAAAATTTATGCCGCCTATCATGCCGCCGCAAACCATGTGGGTCAGCCCACGGTAATCCTGGCGCATACCAAAAAAGGGTATGGCATGGGTAATGCTGGTCAGGGAAAGATGACCACTCATAGTCAGAAGAAGTTAGATGATGAAGCTTTAATAGAGTATCGCAATCGTTTTAATTTACCGTTAACCGATGAGCAGGCAACTAACCTCACCTTCTTTAGACCCGAGGAGGATAGTCATGAGTTGCAATATCTCAAGGAGCGGCGTATCAAGTTGGGCGGTCAATTACCTAAACGGTATTCGACTTGCGACAAAGTCAGCGTTCCACACATCAGCTCATATGCAGCATTTGCCATTAAAGCTGAAGAAAAAGAGATGTCGACCACGATGGCTTTTGTACGCATGCTCGGTAATCTACTGAAAGATAAGGAGCTTGGCTCCAAAGTGGTTCCGATTGTTGCCGATGAAGCGCGCACCTTTGGTATGGCTAATTTATTTAAGCAGATTGGAATTTACTCGAGCGTTGGCCAGCACTATGAGCCTGAGGATATTGGCTCCGTCTTAAGCTATCGCGAAGCTTTGGACGGGCAAATATTAGAGGAGGGTATTAGTGAGGCCGGTGCCATTGCGAGTTGGACGGCGGCCGCTACGAGTTATAGCGTGCATGGTGTCGCAATGCTGCCTTTTTACATTTACTACTCAATGTTTGGTTTCCAGAGAATTGGTGATGCGATTTGGGCGGCGGCAGATCAGCGGGCCCGAGGATTTTTGCTGGGAGCAACCTCTGGAAGAACAACCTTAGGTGGCGAAGGTCTACAGCATCAGGATGGCAGTAGCCAGTTGGTTGCAGCAACAATTCCTAACTGTAAGGCCTATGACCCAGCATTTGCGGGTGAGTTGGCGGTCATTGTGGATCAAGGCATGCGCGACATGTTGGTAGATCAAAAAGACTTGTTCTACTACATCACACTCATGAATGAAAACTATGCGCAGCCTGATTTACCAGAAAATGCTGCGAAGGGGGTAATACGGGGATGCTACAAGCTAAAAACTATTAAGGCTAAAAATGGCGCCAGCAAGTCATGTGTGACCTTATTGGGCTCTGGAGCCATCATGACGGAAGTATTAAAGGCGGCTGATGAATTAGCTAACGCTGGTGTTAATGTGGACATCTTTAGTGTGACCAGTTGGAGTGAGTTATCAAGGGATGGCAAAACTAAGGAGCAGGCAAGATTTGCTGGAAATAAGGGCATTGGGAAGCCATTTATTACCCAAGTGCTTGAGCAAAGCAGGGGTCCGATTATTGCTGCGACCGATTATGTACATGCCCTGCCAGAAAGTATTCGTGCTTATATTCCGGGGGGTAGGGATTACGTTACTCTCGGTACTGATGGTTTTGGCAGGAGTGATACTCGCGCTGCGTTACGTGAGTATTTCGGAGTCAATGCAGATAGTATTAGCAAGGTAGCAAAGGGGTCTTTGAAAAAATACTCTTAAAATAATTTTTTGAAGACTGCGAATTTATTACCATTAAAACAACTGGAGATTTTTAGATGTCCCTTATTCAGAAGCTTAAAGCGCGCGCGGTAAATAATAACCCTGTGCGTGTAGGCATTATTGGTGCCGGTAAATTTGGTTCAATGTATCTATCGCAAGCGCCACGAACTGCGGGAATTCATTTGGTTGCAGTTGCGGATCTTTCTCCTGATCGTGCAAAAGAATCACTTGCTCGCGTTGGTTGGGATGCGCCTCGTTACAGTGCAACCTCATTTCAAGATGCCATTAAGTCAGGCGCTACTTTTGTAACGGACGATGCGGAGAAGATGATTTCCAGTGAGCACATTGATATCGTGATCGATGCGACCGGTAGCCCAGCTGCTGGTATTCGCCATGCTTTACTCTGTTTTGATCACCATAAACACATCATTATGGTGAATGTTGAAGCTGATGTGTTGGCGGGGCCTCTGCTTGCGCGTAAGGCGGCAGAAGCTGGCGTGATTTATTCCATGGCTTCTGGTGATCAACCTGCTCTGATTGCAGAGTTGGTTGATTGGGCGCGAACTATCGGGCTGGAAGTCGTTTGTGCGGGTAAAGGTACAAAGTATTTACCCATCTACCATCAATCCACCCCCGATACCGTATGGGGACACTATGGTTTTTCAAAAGGGCAGGTTGCTGGTGGTGATTTTAATGCACAAATGTTCAATTCATTTTTGGATGGTACTAAGTCTGCTCTCGAGATGGCTGCTGTATCCAATGCTTGTGATTTAACTCCGCCAAGCAAGGGCTTAGCGTTTCCTCCATGTGGAGTGGATGACTTGCCTCATATCTTTCGCCCGATTTCGGAAGGTGGGATTCTGAATCAAAAAGGAACGGTTGAAGTGGTGTCTTCTGTAGAGAGAGATGGTCGTCCTGTATTTAGGGATTTGCGTTGGGGCGTATTCGCTGTTTTCGAGGCCCCCAGTCAATATGTAATTGATTGTTTTTCTCAGTACGGTTTAAAAACTGACAGCACCGGTAAATACGCAGCGATGTATAAGCCTTATCACTTAATTGGGTTGGAGCTTGGTATTTCCGTTGCAAGTATTGCGGTTCGCGGCGAAGCTACTGGGGCAACTGGCGAGTGGAGAGGTGATGTCGTTGCTACTGCTAAGCGGACGTTAAAGGCGGGAGAGAAATTAGATGGTGAGGGCGGCTTTACGGTTTACGGAAAGCTCATGACAGCTGTGGATTCATTAAAGCTGGGCGCCTTACCAATTGGCTTGGCTCACAATATGGTTCTGAAAAATGACATTCCTGTGGGTAGTCCAGTTTGCTGGACTGATGTGGATTACGATGCCACCAAGCAAGCTATCGCATTCCGTCGGGAAATGGAGAGGGCATTTAGTTAGTGAGGCTTTTCTCGTCATGGGGCTAGCGTTATCTCCAGGTTAAAAAAGATTTTTATTTTTTTGTTGGCTGCACCATCTGTAAGAGTTGTTTTGATAAAAATGGTTTGTATTAAAAATTTATTAGGAGGCATTATGAAAATTCGTCATCATATTTATGCGGCAGCAGTCGCGACAATCTTAGCTTCGGGTGCTTATGCGGCTGATATTAAGGTTGGTGTCATTGGTCCCTTTACTGGCGGCTCATCACCTATGGGTGTTAGTAACCGCGGTGGCATACGCTTGGCAGTTAAAGAGATTAACGCCGCAGGCGGTATCAATGGCAATAAGATCGTGTTGGTTGAGCGTGATGATGAAGCTAAGAATGAGCGTGGTGTACAGATCTCGCAAGAATTTATTAATAATGAAAAGGTATCCGCTACCTTAGGATTTATTAATACTGGAGTAGTTTTAGCTTCTTCTCGCTTCTATCAGGATGCCAAAATTCCAGTTATTACTATGGCCTCTGGCTCTGTGATTACCAAGCAATTTCCCAATGCGCCTGAAAATTATATTTATCGAATCTCTGCCGCTGATAGCATTCAAGCGCCATTAATTGCAAAAGAAGCAGTTGAAAAGCGTGGATTTAAGAAGGTTGCGATCTTGGCAGATTCTACAAACTATGGCCAGCTAGGTCGAGAAGATATGGAAAAGGCTCTCAAGAGCTATGGTGTTACTCCAGTTATTTCAGAGAAATTTAATATTGGCGATGTCGATATGACCTCTCAAATCTTGTCCGCCAAGAATGCTGGCGCTGAAGTGATTTTGACTTACGCAATTGGACCTGAGTTAGCGCAAATTGCTAACGGTATGGCGAAGCTGGGTTGGAAAAAGCCGATGATTGGTAGCTGGACACTTTCCCTATCTAACTTTATCGATACTGCCGGAAAAAACGGTAACGGTGCTATGATGCCTCAAACTTTTATTCAATTAGGCAATACGCCAAAGCGCAAAGCATTTATTGACTCCTATTTAGCTGAGTACAAGCCTAAGAATGGTTTGATTCCTTCGGCTGTTTCTGCTGCCCAAGGCTATGACTCTGTTTACTTACTGGCTGCCGCAATCAAACAAGCAAACAGCACAGAGGGGCCGAAGATCTTAGCGGCATTGAACGGCTTGAATGCGCCAGTTGAGGGTGTAATTACAACTTACGTTAAACCATACACACCTACTGATCATGAAGCAATTAAGGCTAAAAATGTCGTAATGGGTGTTGTTGAAAATGGACGCGTTGAGTATCTGAATGCGGAGGATGCAAATCTAAGCACTTCTAAGAAGAAGTAATTTTTAATCATCGATTAATGCTTTAACTTCAAGGACGCCGCTCTTAAAAGCGGCGTCCTGCTTTGTGCTTCACATTTATTAAAAGACTATGTCCTTAAAATATATTAATGCGAATGGTATTCGGTTTGCGTACCATGAACAAGGCCAAGGGCCTTTAGTGGTAATGCTTCATGGCTTTCCTGATATTGCTAGCACCTGGAGTCACCAAGTTCCTGAGCTTGTTACACAAGGGTATCGTGTGGTAACGCCTTATTTACGCGGTTACTCGCCTACTGAAATTCCAGTTGGCGGGTTTTATGATAAGGCTACTCTAGTAGAAGATATCAAAACTTTAATCAAGGAACTCTCTGGGGATGAGCCCGCTTATCTTGTTGGACAGGATTGGGGTGCAATTATTGCTTATGCCGTATTGGCCGCTTATCCTGAGTTGATTTCTCGCGCGATTGTTATGGCTGTGCCACACCCAGGTCAAGTGACTGAAAGCTTGGTAAATCCAAAACACATTCATCGCTCATTTCATTGGTGGTTTTTTCAATTACCGGACCTGCCAGAGAAGGCTATCTTGGCAAATAATCAGGCGTTCATTGATTATCTTTGGAATTATTGGACGGTTCCAAGCCATCAAGATAAAAAGCATATTGAAGCGGTTAAACAGACCTTGGAAAAACCTGGGGTCCTATCGGCTACCCTGGCTTACTATCGCGCCATGTTTGATCCAAGCAAAGCCGATCCTGCGCTGACGTTGGTGAGAGAGAAGATGGCTCGCTCAATTGATGTGCCGACACTTGCGCTTTGTGGAAGGGAGGATTTGCGAGCCGAATTAATGTTGGAGCAGTCGCAATACTTCAATAATGAGTACGAGTTTCAGTTAATCGATAACGCAGGGCACTTTTTGCATCGAGAGCAGGCTGAAGTAGTAACCAAGTTGATTATTGATTGGCTTAAAAAATAAATTTTCTAATATCAATGGGTTTGGTCGGATTTGGTAACCAAATCAAGAGTAGAAATTGTGCAATTTAGATGAAAGGTGTTGGAGAAAGTTGAGATTGGAAAATTTATTCAGCAGGAACTTCAGCTTTATGACATATCCATTCTTTAAACAATTTAATTTTTTGATTGTTTTTTGAATTCGATCGATAAGATAAAAAATGAGTCCTATCGATGGTTGGTTCGAAGATGCCTTGACCAAGCTCTACTAGCTCTCCGCGGGATAGCTCTCTTTCGGCGAAACGTACGCTTTCAAGTACCGCGCCAATACCATCTACTGCGGCTGATACTGAGAGGGCTGCACGATCAAATGCCATCTTGCGACTGGAAGGATTTTTTAATCCGTGAGTTTCAAACCACTTTTCCCAAGTATGGTTATTCAGAGAGGATTCAATAAGAGTTAATTTACTCATTAACTCTTGCACGGAAAGGTTGGGATCAATTAATTGAGGCGAGCATAAGGGAGCAATTTTTTCTTCACCCAGTGAGATTGAGTGAATTCCCGGGCCCTCATGTCGAGATTGATAAGAGATCGCCATATCAATTTCTTGATTGCGTAACAAATCAATTGGCTCTGTACCGGAGGTAAGGCGAATAGCGATGTCCGAATTTTCTTTAATGAATTCCGGTAGTCTCGGGCTTAACCACTTGGCTGCAAAACTAGGGGAACAATGCAGAGCGAGTACTTGTGAGTTTGGTGCAAGCGCAACTTCATTGCAAGCTGCTTCAATTACGTCGAATACCCTTGAAAGTGAGTCGAGCAAGCGGCGCCCTACTGCTGTCGGCTCTACTTTGCGGTTCTTGCGAAAAAAAAGCGGTTTTCCAAAGTAGTCTTCCAACTCACGAATTTGATGACTAATCGCTGATTGAGTGAGGTGTAGTTCTTTCGCGGCCAAGGTAAAGCTTTCAAGGCGAGCGGCAACCTCGAAGGCGCGTAATAGGACAAAATTTGGAATTTTTCTCATGTAAACATAATATACATGAATGTTGTTCATCTTCCCATGAATATTTATCGTTTGTCAAAGCCTGTCTAAAAGCTCATGATTACGGGGTTCTGGCCGTATTTGAAGTATTCAAATCGCCAAAAAATAACTTAATACCGTATGAGGAGATAAAAATGACGGAAGTGATGGATAGAGAGCGTAAATTGGATCTGGGGGGAAGGGAATCGATTTATCAGCCAGAAGACAAGAGTCTAGCTTTTCCTTATCTGCCTAAATTCAAAAGCTTTGCTGAAGAGCGTCAATATCGCAAAGAGCGATTGGTTGCGGCTTGCCGTGCATTTGCTTTGGAAAAGTTTGATTATGGTTTTGCGGGGCACTTAACCGTTCGTGATCCTGAGCATCCACATTTATATTGGACAAATCCAATGGCAGTTCATTTTGATCAAGTTAAGGTATCAAACTTACTATTGGCTGATCATGAGGGGAATGTTTTGGAAGGTAAGCATGCATTAAATCGCGCTGGTTTTGTTTTACATGCTGCAGTTCACGAAAAGCACCCAGATATTGTTGCAATGTGCCATGCCCATACGGTTTATGGGACAGCATTTGCGGCACTTGGAAAACCATTGGATCCAATTTCTCAAGATGCGGCTGCATTTTACGAAGACCACATGGTCCTGGCAGAACAGGCGGGACAGGTAGCTGTAGAAGATAAAGCAGGTTATAACGTGGCTGGTTCCTTGAAAAAAGTGAAGGCGATTATTCATCGCAATCATGGTCTTTTAACGGTAAGTCGTCACAGTATTGAAGCGGCTGCGTTCTGGTTCATTGCTTTGGAGCGTTGCTGTAAGCAGCAAATGATGGTTGAGGCAACAGGAATTAAACCTAACCTACTCACCCCCGAGGTAGCGCGCTATAGCCGTGAACACGTGGGCAGTGAATATATTGGCTGGCTACATTTCCAGCCGATCTGGGGTTATCTTAAAGAAAATCAGCCAGATATGTTTGCTTAAATTCCTGTCTGTCAGTATGAAAAAATCCTAGAAAACACTAGGATTTTTTCATATCAAGGCATAGTGCATGACAAAGTCAAATTTCTTCTAACAAGATAAATTTTTATTGTTTAAATATCGAAAGATTTATGTATTTGGCGCAGGATTCGTAGGTGACTATCTGGTAGCATGTTGACGCGCGCTCAAAAAGTTGTAACTCTAATCGTAAGACCCGAACGGGCAAAAGCTATTAATGCATTTGACCTTGATATGCGCTGCAAGTTTCTTTGAGGGATGTTTCGGGATTTGTTCCAGTCATCTTCTTCACCGTGATTTTTTGAAGATGACCTTGTTTCACCGCTAATTTTTTTAGTCACCATAACCTTTTCGATAAGTTGTAGATTCCATTAAATCGTATTAAATTCCTCGCATTGCTCTTTAGTCAATTCGATGTCGATTAGACTTTCATTAAGAAACTCTGCTCTCTTGGCGACGGTGGAGGTATTGAGCTCTACCAATGCTTTAGATTGCATGGCCTTAATCATTCTAGTTTGGTCTCTATGTTCAATGTCTAGTGCTTGTTGCTCCTTTTGCCAGTCGTCCTTGACAACAAAAACTCTTTAAGTTCGAAGATTGCCATCTTATGAATAGCAGATACGCGCTAAATCTCTACGGCTTCATATAATTCTGTAAAAACTCAATTAATCAGCATTTAATGCTGATTTTTAAAGCCATAGCATCATTTTCAGATACATATTTTTCTTTGGATATCACACAATCTTATGTGTATTGTGTCCTCAAAACTCATTAATTCGATCTAAGCTTCCTTCGTGGCAACCTACAAAACTGGGAGAGTAAATTATCAAACCGCAGAATTTATTGTTTATCTTTTCGGATGAACATGATCCACGTTATATGGGTTGCTCAGGACACCCCTTTGTTAAAACCCCAAATATCGATGGCCTAGCAGATCGCGGTGTTCGATTTAATAATGCTTGGACATCGTGCCCTGTTTGCGTGCCCACACGAGCTAGTTTAGCAACCGGTAGATATGTCCATGATATTGGTTACTGGGATAACGCCATTGCTTATGATGGGCGAATACCAAGTTGGGGTCATCGACTTCAAGAAAATGGCTGTAGGGTTGAGTCTATTGGGAAATTGCATTATCAAGACGCACAACTTTCTACAGGATTTGATAAGCAGCATGAGCCAATGCATATTTTGAATGGAATTGGGCAACTTTGGGGTTCGGTTCGCGATCCAATGCCAGAAAAAGCGGGCTTATCTGAGCTTTACACCAAAGTTGGCCCAGGCCTTTCAAATTACAACCGTTATGACCAGAGAATATGTCAATTAACAATAGATTGGCTTAAGGATCGCGCAAATAATCCAGACCCAAATCCTTGGACGTTATTTGTGGGATTTGTAGCTCCGCATATGCCGTTAGTAGTGCCTGAGGAGTTTGTAAATCCCTATCTAAGTATAGATTTTCCAATGCCTAAATTATTGCCAAGAAATGGATATATTCGTCATCCATGGGTGCAAAGAATGGCAAGTTTTTGGGATCATGATGCCACTTTTGATTCTGATGATAAAAGGCGTTTGGCAATGGCCTGTTATTTTGGGTTGATAAGTTTCTTAGATTTCCAAATTGGAAGAATTATTGAAACGCTTGATTCGACTGGATTGTCGCAAACAACCCGAATAATTTACAGCAGTGATCATGGCGATAATTTGGGAGCTCGCGGGTTATGGAATAAGGATGTCCTATATCGGGAGTCAACTGGCATCCCGATGATTCTTGCAGGGCCTGATGTTGAGTCAAAAGTTTGCAATACAAATGTTGGATTAGTGGATATATACCCCACAATATTGGATTGTATGGGTATAGAGCTCAGTGAAGATGAGGAAAGTCTTCCGGGCAAATCTCTTTTTGAGGTTGCAGAACAGGCAGACGATACCAGTCGATTGGGCTTTAGTGAATATGAGGCTGTTGGAGCGGACACCGCCGCATTCATGCTAACTCGAGGCAATTTTAAATATCATTATTACGTAGGGTATCAACCTGAGTTATTTAATCTTGAGTCAGATCCCGAAGAGTTGAAAAATTTGGCAGGAGATCCTGCGTATAAAGATATTCTTTCCAGCTTTGAATTGGAGTTAAGAGAATTATTAGACCCCGAAAAAATTGATCGCCTTGCAAAAGATGATCAAAACGAGTTAATCAAGAGATATGGTGGCGGGGACGCTGCCTTCGGGCTTGGTTATATGGGAGAAACACCGGCAGATAAAAAATTTAACCCTAATTAATGACCTCTAAAAGCTTTTTAGCACTAGGAAATCAGTATGAAAATTTTTATTCGAATTATTTTCAGTTTGGTAATTGTCTTTTATTCGCTAATCGTTTTGGCTCAAAGAGATTATCCAAGTAGACCCGTAACGATAGTTGTTCCATTTGCATCTGGGGGGGTGACGGATGTAGTTGCTAGGCTCTATGCGCAGCACCTTACAAAAAGAATGGACTCAACCTTTTATGTTGAAAATAAACCAGGGGCAGGGGGGACTGTTGGAACGGACTATGTAGCTCGCGCTACTCCAGATGGATATACGCTGGGGATATTTTTGGATTCAAACACGATTGCACCAGCGCTATATGCCAATCTTGGGTCGGACCCAATTAAGGATTTCACGCTGATCACAATGATAGCCGAGGGGCAACATATTATTGTTGCCAATCCAAGCTTCCCCCCAAACACACTCAAGGAGCTAATTGATTACATCAAAAGTAAACCTGGAGAACCCTATGCTTCTACAGGGCAAGGCACTGCTCAGCATTTGGGGATGGAATTGATTAAGTTGAAATCAGGCATTGATATAACGCACGTGCCTTACAAGGGGGGTGGACAAGCTATAACTGATTTAGTTGGCGGTCAGGTTAAGTTCGGCATGCTTGGTCTTGCGCCATCTTTACCCTATATTAAGTCTGGGAAACTTAAAGCAATCGCTGTAACTGGTCAAAAGCGATCAAATCTTTTGCCAAATACACCAACCGTAAGTGAAACTCTCCCTGGTGTATATACGCTTCAGTGGTTTGGTGTGGTGGCACCCGCTGGTTTATCTATGCAAATCCAACAAAAATTGTTACAAGAAATTAATGCGATCTCAAAAGAGCCGGAGGTTAGGCAGAGATTAGCAAATATTGGTCTTGATGCTAGTCTTAATACCAGCTCGGCAGATTTCTATAGTTTTATGTTAAAGGATTTAGCAAAGTGGCCACCATTAGTTAAGGCTGCAGGGATTAAGCCCGAGTAATGTGTGCAGTCCGGGCAAATAGCCAGGAAAGTAGACCATTCTCTTTGATGGGATTTGTATTCTTAGAAAACGAGCTAAATAGTTAAGTCGCTCGCATTTTTGACTAATTTTGACCACATAGCTTGAGCTGCAGGAGATAAGCTGCGACCTTTTCTTTTTAACATATAAATAGGCCTTACGGCTTTTTGATCCTCAATAGGAATCGCCGCTAAGCCCGGTAACTTGCATAGCTGAATAGCAAACTGTGGCACCACACTAATCCCAAAATCATTAGCCACCAGGCCTGCCAAAGTGCCAAATTGGGATACCTCAAATCCACTGTCTTTAATATCAATTGATTTGAGTAGCTCTTGCAATTGCTGCCAAACACTTCCGGATCTAACTGTATTCACCATCACGCAGCCGGATAGATCCTTAAGCTTTAGCGATTTGCGTTTAGCAAGGTAGTGATTGGCGCGACAAATTAAAAACATCCCTTCTTGCGCCAAGAGAACAGAATCAAATTCTTTTGCGTGGGATGATCGAGCATTTAAACCAAAGTCGACTTCACCATTGGCAACCATCTCGATGCATCGATCCGAAACGACATCATGCAATTGCAAGTTAATGCCTGGATGCTCTCGCTTAAATTCCGCCATCTGCTTAGGTAACCAGGAAGCAGATAAAGAAGGTGGGGCTGCGATAGACACTCTTCCAACGGCACAAGAGGCTCGATCCCGTAACTCAGCAATTGAATTGGTAATTTCGTTAGCAATTCGATGGGCGCCTTTTGAGAAGATTTCTCCCTCGGCAGTCAAAGAGACGTTTCGAGTGTCTCGATCAAATAAACGGGCGCCAACCTTTTCTTCAAGCCGAGTGATCATCTGGCTGAATGCCGAGGGCGACACATGGCAACGCTCCGCGGCAATTGCAAAGCGCCTTGTTTCCTCTAAAGCCAAAAATGCATCGATTAAACGTCCGGATATATTCATTAATAAATTGGAATAATTAGTTCAATAAATTAAGTTTACATGTATAACATATATGGCGCATAGTGGATGTTTTATCAAATAGATTGGTTATGAAAACAATTTCGATTGGCTGCGGCGCTGGATTTTCCGGTGATAGGACGGATGTAGCCCTACCCGTTGTAAAAACCTTAATTGAGCGAGGTGGGCCAAGCGCCATTATTTTTGAGAATTTAGCCGAGCGCACGCTAGCCACCCATCAACTTACAAAGCAATTGAACCCTGATCTGGGATATGAACCGCTACTGGAGTTAGAAATTAAACCAATTCTGGCCGATTGTTTAAGGCACGGCATCACTATTGTGGGCAATTTTGGCGCGGCTAACCCAAGAGGCGCCGCTAAGTTGATTTTGAAAATTGCAAAAGAGTTAAATCTTCCTGAGCCCCGTATTGCAGTGGTTGAGGGCGATGATCTATCTGGTGAGCGTGGTCGCAAAATTATTGAAGAGCATTTGGGTGACGAGTTTGATAGTAAAAAATTTGTCTGCGCAAACGCCTATCAAGGTGCCTTAGAAATTGCTCGAGCTATCCAATCTGGCGCGCAAATTGTTGTAGCGGGAAGAGTGGCCGACCCATCCCTTACTGTTGGTCCTGCTATGGCTCACTACCAGTGGCGTACAGATCAATGGGATGAAATTGCTGGAGCCACTATGGCTGGCCACCTCTTGGAATGTGGCGCACAGGTAAGTGGTGGGTATTTCGCAGACCCCGGCAAAAAGGAGGTGCCGGATATGCACGATGTTGGATTTCCAATTGCGGAAGTATTTCCGGATGGCTCGTGCATTCTCACTAAAGCCAACAACACTGGCGGTCTTGTAAGCATGCAAACAGTTAAGGAGCAGTTACTTTATGAGCTTCACGATCCTGCAGCGTATATCACTCCAGATGTTGTGGCAGATATCACTGAGGCAGCGGTAGAGGAATTGGGGAGGAATCAAGTTCGCCTGAGCGGGGTTAAGGGCCGCCCTCAAACATCCACCCTTAAGGCGAATGTGTTCTTTGATGGCGGCTGGTTTGGTGAGGGAGAAATTTCTTATGCAGGCCAAAATGCAGAAGGTCGCGCACGTTTGGCTATGGATATTCTGCAAAAAAGAATGGGGGTGATCATGCACCTCCGCTTCGACCTAATTGGGGTATCTAGCATTCTTGGCGACGATAAAAACCATATGCTTGCACGGACCCCTATGACGAATTCCCAAGATATTCGCCTCAGAGTGGCAGGGCAACATCAGGATCTTGATGAGATCGACCACTTATTAAGAGAATTAACTGCCTTATGGACTGGGGGCCCCGCTGGCGGCGGCGGCGTGCGAGTTGGTAAGCGTCGCCGCCTCTCCACCCGTTCGTGCTTAGTCAATCGTAGCCACGCACCAGCGAACTTTTACTTCTTTAACACTCAGAATTAGAGAAAAAGATGACAAGAACCCTATATGAAATTGCTCATGCCAGAACTGGTGACAAAGGTAATATCTCCAATATCAGCCTCATTGCTTATAAGTCTGAAGACTATGAGATTTTGGTGCGAGAAGTAACGGAAGAACGTGTCATCAAGCAATTTTCTGATCGTGCCCCCAGTAAAGTCACTCGCTATCTACTTCCTAAATTACATGCGATGAACTTTGTTCTTCATGATGTCCTAGATGGCGGCGTGAATGACTCTTTGAATCTAGATATGCATGGCAAGTCACTTTCATTTCACTTGTTAAGCATGGCAATCGAATAAAAAATAAAAATCCCTAGGAGACATCATGAGCTATAAAAAAATCCTTAATGTTTTACTTTTGGCAATATCTATCAATATATTTTCGATAGCCGCGCTTGCGCAAAGCTTTCCGCAAAAACAAATAAAAATGATCGTGCCATTTCCACCTGGGTCAGCAACCGATATGGCCGCCAGAATTATGGGGCAACAAATCTCCAGCGCACTCGGGCAGCCAGTGGTTATCGATAATAAGCCCGGCGCGTCAGGATCAATCGCTGCCATGGAGGTTATTCGCTCTAACCCAGATGGCTACACACTTCTTTTCTCCTCCAATTCTGCGATCTCTTCTAATGTCGCCTTGCTCAAGAAGATTCCCTACGATCCCACTAAAGATTTCACCCCAATCGTAGGGGTAGGTGAAAACATGTTGGTGCTTATTACCAAAAGTAGCAACCCTGCGAAGAATCTTCAAGAGCTCATAGCAAATGCCAAGCAAAGCCCTGGAAAAATGAGCGCTGGTTACGGTTCTTCAAGCTCACAAGTTTGTATTGCCTTATTAAATAAACTGGGCGGCATTGATGTGCTTTCAGTTCCCTACAAAGGAATTCCACTAGCGATTAACGATGTGATGGGTGGCGCGCTAGATTTTACATTTGCTGATATTGGCAATGCACTTGCACAGACTAAGGGTGGAACGATGAAGAGCCTTGGAGTTACCGCACCCAAAAGAACTCCACTCGCCCCAGAATGGCCAGCTATCGCTGAGACACTCCCAGGATTTGATATTACCGCTTGGTTTGCTATTGTTGGGCCAGCAGGAATTCCCAAGGATGTTGTTAATAAACTAAGTGCTGCAACCATGAGCGCCCTTAAAAAGCCCGATATAAAAGAGAAGTTGGCTGTAATCGGTTTATCTCCTATGCCTTTAGGGCCAGATCAGCTGCAGGCTTTTATCTCAACAGAAATCACAAAATGGACTCGCCTCGTTAAAGAGGCCAACATTCAACCAGAGTAAAAAATATGAAGAAAGTAATGTTAGTTACTGGCGCAAGTCGTGGAATTGGAGCAAGTGTTGCCCTCATGGCTGGACTGCGAGGTTATCGAGTCGCAATTAATTATGTGAAAGATCAAGTTTCTGCCAATAAAGTGGTTCAAGCGATTGAAGCTGCCGGTGGGGAAGCTATTGCTATTCAGGCAGATGTGGGCGATTTTAAGGCAGCAGAGGGAATGTTTAAGGCGGTTGATCGGAAATGGGGACGCCTAGACGTTTTGGTAAATAACGCAGGAATGTTGGCAAATTTTCGTGTAGAAGATGTAACGGATGAAAATGTTTCTCAGATTTTCAGAACTAATGTCTTTAGTACTTATTTCTGTTCTCGCGAAGCCGTCAGGAGGATGTCTACAAAACATGGGGGTGCTGGCGGAGTTATTGTAAATCTGAGTTCGGTAGCCGCTAGGCTCGGAGGGCTCGGTGGTGGATCGGGATATGCTGCAACTAAAGCAGCAATAAGCACTTTCACACTTGCATTAGCAAAAGAAGTTGGTCATGAAGGCATTAGGGTGAATGCAGTAAGTCCGGGTCTCATCGAAACTGAGATCCATAACGTGCATGGCGGCATTGCGCATATGCAAGAGCTTGCAAAAACAGCGGTACCCATGGGTCGTCATGGAAGCGCCGATGAAGTAGCAGAAGCTATCCTATGGCTTGCTTCAGATGCATCATCTTATGTTGATGGTGTGGTGCTAGATGTATCGGGCGGGAGATAACTATGTCAAATAAACGAAAAGTAATTATTACCTGCGCGGTCACGGGGTCTATTCACACGCCATCGATGTCACCCTATCTACCTATCACCCCGAAACAAATTTCTGACGCAGCGGTTGAGGCACATAATGCTGGCGCCGCCATTGTTCATCTGCATGCCAGGAATCCTCAGGATGGCAGGCCAATTCAAACACCTCAAGCATTCCGGGAGTTTGTATCCGATATTAAAGCGCGAAGTAATGCGATTATTAATATCACCACTGGCGGTGCGCCTTCAATGACGGTGGAAGAGAGATTTCAGCCTGCCTTGGAGCTCAAACCGGAGCTTGCTTCATTGAATATGGGCTCGATGAATTTTGGATTATTTCCTATGTTGAAGCGTTATACAGAATTTAAGTACCCCTGGGAAAGACCTTTTCTTGACGGTACTAAGGATCTGGTTTTTAAAAATACCTTTGCTGATATTGAGCATGTATTAAGGTGCGGCAGAGAAAATGGAACCCGTTTTGAGTTTGAATGCTATGACACCGCGCATTTGTATAATCTCGCGCACTTTCTCGATCGTAAACTTGCTACGCCACCGCTGTTTGTGCAAACCGTCTTCGGTATTTTGGGTGGTATTGGTGGACACCCAGATGATGTCGCCCACTTAAAGCGAACAGCTGATCGTTTGTTTGGTGATGATTTTATTTGGTCGGTACTAGGGGCTGGAAAATCTCAAATGGGGATTGCCAGTATTTCCGCAACCCAGGGTGGACATGTTCGTGTCGGCTTAGAGGATTCTTTGTGGATGGGTCCTGGAAGTTTGGCTCAAAGTAATGCCGATCAAGTGCATCTCATTCGCAATATTCTTGAGTCTCTTGGATTGGATATTGCAACTCCTGATGAAGCTCGATTATTACTTCAGCTAAAGGGAGCAAGCCAGGTGAATTTTTAATTCATTGTTGCTGAGGCGGCTATAAAAAATAGAAATCACTGCACACCTTGGGGTAATACATATTAATGCTGGCGGATCAAATGAGATCTTAGATTGAGACCGATGGATTAAAAATTCGCCAGCAAAGTGGCATACGTCAATATCGGCTGTGGGTCGGATTCTGTCCTTAGGGTTTAGCTGGTGTGAAGGGCGGCTAAGGTCTTATTTTTCACCTCAATTAACTGCTTTGCATATTTTTCTAGGTTCGGATGTCTGCCAGATTGAACTCTTAAACTGAGATTTAGTGCTATTGGATCAGGGTGATTTGGCGGGGTTAGGGGTACTCCGACCGCATGAAGTTCCTTTCGATATGTTCCTCTTATGATGCAATAGCCACATTCGTTAATTTGTGAAAATGAAGCCTTAATATCCGAAATTATTTTATTAGCAGACCCTTTATATTTCGATTGAAAAATATTCATGAGGTAATTAAATTTTTGTTTATCAAGGCTATAAAGTAGCGCATGACCGATGGCAGTATATAAAACTGGTCTGGTGGTCCCAATTTCAGGTATGCTCAGCCACTGCTCTTCTGGCCTAAAGCTTTCTACATAAACTGCGTCAAAATTATCTAGGACGGCCATAGAGGTTTGACCGAGAGACTTGTCTGTGAGTTCTTTCATCCAATTTCTTGCAATGTGCCTCTCTGGCATATTTGCAATTACTGGGTAGCCCAGCTTTAGCACTCCATAACCAAGTTGATACTTTCTTTCATGAGGTGCTTTATTAAGCAATCCTAAATCGCAAAGGGTATTGGTTATGCGGGCTACTGTTGATGGTGGAAGATCAAGTAATTCACTCAGCCTTTTATTTCCTATCACAGGCTCTGAATGGCTAAAACATCTAAGCAAATCTATACCGCTTTTAATTGTTGAGCTGTAATTTTTTACATTTTTGACAGTCATGCTTGCCACCTTTAATTCCGATAATCGGAATTATATTTTAACTATTACAGATAATCTTTGATCATCAATTTTGGGGAAAACGATGAGAAAAACTATTGCTATGATTGGGTTGTTGTTTTCCTTTCTGTGTTTATCTGCTTCGGCCGTAGCGCAGGAATCTTGGCCGTCAAAGCCAATTAAGATTTTGATCCCATTTAGCCCGGGTGCATTAACTGATGTAATTGCTCGAATGTATGGTGTGGAGTTGAGTAAAAAGTTTGGTGTTTCGGTGATTATCGAAAATATTTCGGGGGCGGGGGGTGTAACAGCGGGAAAAATACTGAAATCATTGCCTGCAGATGGCTATACGCTTATGTTTGTTTCGTCTGGACATGCTGTTAACCCAAGCTTAAAGAAAGAGCTTCCATTTAATACGTTAAAGGATTTTTCCGGGGTTGCTCTTGTAGCAAGTTCGCCCGCATTAATAATAGTTAACGCCAATTCGCAATTTAAGACCTTAGGTGAGTTAATTGAGTACTCGAAAAAAAATCCAGATAAATTAAATTACGGATCCGCAGGAATTGGCTCTGCTACCCATCTGGCAGGTGAGTACTTTTTAATGGAAACAAACATTAAATTAACTCATATTCCATATAAAGGTGTTCAAGAAGCAGTTAGCGAGGTTTTTGCACAGCGAATCGATACTGCTTTCCCTCCGATTGCATTGGCATTGCCATTTATTAATGACGGACGTATAAGGGCGCTGGCAAATACTGGGGCTAGACGCTCTAGTTTATTACCTAATGTGCCCACAGTAGCTGAGAGTGGGTACAAAGATTTTGACTATCGCATTTGGTATGGGTTTGTTATGAGATCAAATGCTCCAAAAAATATCATGGATAAATTCGCAAATGAAATTAAGTTAATTTCAATGAATCCAGAAATTATTGCTAAATTTGAATCGCAAGGATTAGAGCCATCCGATATATATATGGATGCGTTTGATAAGTACATCGGATCTGAAATTAATAAATTTGGAAAAATTATTAAAGCAGCAGGCATTCAACCAGACTAAAAGGCGGGTATGAAAGAAATTATTGGTGGAAAAATTGTAGTCAACTCTTTAATAGAGGAAGGTGTAAATACCGCTTTTGGTTTAATTGGCTCTGCAGGTATGGAAATTTTCGATGGGTTGTATGATGCAAAATCTATCAAGTTTATTGGGGTTCGGGATGAGCGAACGGGTACCCATATGGCTGATGGTTATGCAAGGGCATCGGGGAAGCCTGGCGTATTTATTGCAGGTCAAAATGGTCCCGGAGTTACAAATTTAGTTACGGGATTGGCTCAAGCCAAAGCTGCGCTTTCGCCAGTTGTTGCTATTGCAGGTTCGCTATCTTCAGCCCATCAATATCGAGATGCATTTCAAGAGGTTGATCAGACTTCATTATTATCAACAGTAACGAAGCGATCGGTTTTGATCCCAAGTACAGATAGGATTGCCGAGTTAATGAGGGATGGCTTTCGGACCGCAACAACCCCAAAACAAGGACCTGTCGCACTAAATATACCTCGAGATGTTTTATCTAAGAGTATTACTCAGACCGAAGACTATATCCCAAAGGGTAGGCAATTCGACTTTATTTGTGGGGCTTCTGCAACCTCTATTGAGAACGCTGTAAAAATTGTTTCAAAAGCAAAGTCGCCATTAATTTTAGTTGGCGGTGGAGTTAAAAATGGTCGTCAATCCAAATTAGTTGAAAAATTAGCTACTTTATTGTATGCGCCAGTGGCAATGTCGCCTGGTCATGGGGATGCCGTATCTTGTGATTTTGATTTGTATGCTGGACAAGTGGGTCCTCGGGGCAATGTTGTTGCTTCGAATTTAATGAAGAAAGCAGATGTCATTTTGGCGATTGGAACCCGAATTGGGTTCAATACAACTTTTTATAGTTACGAAAACATCAATTCAAATGCAAAGATTATTCAGGTTGAATTAGACCCTTTGGCAATTGGTAGATTTTTTCCAGTAGAGATTGGGATTTATGCAGATTCTGGCGAATTTATATCTTCCTTAATTCATGCGTTAGCCGGGCATCACCGATCAGCAGAAGTTTTTTCCTGGACTAGTGACTTCTTAGAAAAAAGAAAACATTTTTTAGCGGAGCGTGAGAGTTTTTCTTCTACAAGTGCCCTAATTCAACCTGCCCAGTTGTATCGTTCAATTAGGCACTTAGCTCCAAAAGACTCTGCATATACTATGGATGCAGGCACCTTATGTTTGCAGGCTACCGATAACCTCAATTATGCTCAGCCACCAAGCCTATTCACACCTTTAGATTTTGGTCTGGTTGGTTTTTCATATGCCTGTGGGTTGGGTGTGAAATTAGCATGTCCAGATAGAACTGTCATCAGTCTTATGGGTGATGGCGGTTTTGGAATGACTTCCAGTGAACTTGGAACTGCCGCACAATACCAAATTAATTCAATTTGTATTGTCATGAATAATGGGTGTTGGGGAGCTGAAAAAGCCTACCAGAAAGATTTTTTTGGTAAACGCTATATGGGTGCGGATGTGCCAAACCCACCATACGATAAATTAGCCGAGCTATGGGGCGCAAAGGGCTATAGAGCATCAAGCATCAAAGAATTTGAAAGAGTATTTGTTGATGCCCTATCGGCTAATGCCCCGGCAGTAATAGATGTCTCAGTTGACCCTAATGCATTGTTTAGCTTCAGAAGGGATTCATTTGCGCACCGGGCAAAATAATGCTTGATCAAGAATTTGATTTCATTGTTATTGGTGCTGGGTCAGCAGGGTCGGTATTAGCTTCGCGTCTCAGTGAGGATGATCGCTTTAATGTCCTATTGATTGAGGGAGGCGGTTCAGACAGTAATATATGGATTCATGTCCCTTTGGGTGTGGGCAAGCTGCTTACAAATAAAAAATACGCTTGGCCATTTCAAACTCAACCTCAAGAATTTATGAAAGGCCAAAGTATTTATTGGCCAAGGGGAAAAACCTTAGGGGGATCAAGCTCATTAAATGGTATGGCGTATGTATGGGGGGATCCTAAGGAATACGATAGCTGGCAGGGCTTGGGGGTTTCTGGGTGGAGTTTTGAAAAGCTCCTACCATTTTTCAAGAAAATTGAATCAAATCCCTACAGCACAAACCCGCTAAGAGGAAAGGATGGGCCAATCAAAGTTACTGACCGGGCTATTAGGGAGCGGGATGCTATATCTGATGCGTTTATCAATGGGTGTCTTGCGACGGGAATAAAACCGACCGCAGACTATAACGTTATTAATTATGAGGGTGTGAGGTATTTAGAGCAGAGTGCTCATAATGGGATTCGGTGGAGTGCAGCAAAAGGCTATCTCTCTAAAGTAAAAGGTAGGCGAAATTTAACAATACTTACCAATACATTTGTTACTAAGTTAATTATTAATGGTGATGAATGCATGGGTGTCGAATGCATTAAAGATGGGAAAGAGCTACGTTTTAATGCGAAGCGGGAAACTATTTTATCTGCAGGCGCCATCCAATCTCCGCAAATATTAGAGTTGTCGGGAATTGGCGATCAAAATATTCTTAAAACTTATGGAATAGAGGTAAAAAAGCATTTGCCATCGGTTGGTGAAAACATGATTGATCACTTGCAAGTGAGGTGTACCTATAGATCAAAACTTTCTGAGACTATTAATGATTTGATGAATAGCGTAGCAGTAAAGATGAAGGTCGGGTTGCAGTATATCTTTACAAGAAAAGGGCTTTTGGCAAACACTTCTTCTACGGCACATGCTATTACAAAGACAAACCATGGGCTTAGTCATCCTAATGTAATGATTCGTATTTATCACATAAGTGGGGCTGATAGATACTCTAGAAGTCCAGGTGCTGGGATCGATCAATTTTCAGGGTTTTCTATAGGCGGATTTTTGCTGTATCCGAAGTCCAGAGGTTCCACACACATCAAGTCAGCCAACCCATATCATCCGCCAAAAATCCAGCCAAATTATTTGAAAGATCCAGAAGACCAAAAGTTAACAATTGAGCTCATTAGATTAATACGAAGAATTGCCAAAACCAAGGAAATGCAATTAGTAATAGATGATGAAACTCGACCTGGAAATGAAATTGTTGAAGATGTTGAAATCCTTGATTACATCAAGACCATTGGTCAAACTGCGTGGCACACTGTAGGCACATGTCGCATGGGGGATGAATCTAATTCAGTAGTAGATAGCAATCTCAGGGTGCACGGTATAAAACGCCTTCGTATTGCTGATATATCGGTCATGCCTACTGTGGCCTCGTCAAATACCAATGCACCCGCAATGATGATTGGCGAGAGGGCTGCTCATCTGATACTTTCTTCACAGGAATTAATATGAAACATAAAGATAAGGCTTCCTATCCAACGCCTTTAATAGAGGAGCACATAGCCAGCGGTGATTGGAATCCATTATGGGACCAGCTGCGAATCCTAGACCCTGAATTTATGGAGTCTTATTTAAAGTTTCGTAGCGTCCCTCATAAGAATGGTCCTCTTCCAAAGAAGTTTAAGGAATTGATTTTGGTGGCTATTAATGCGGCAACTACACATATGTACGGACCTGGAGTAAGGCGACATATGCAGAATGCATTAAAAGCTGGAGCAACCCCAGAGGAGATACTGGAGGTTATTCAGTTAACCACTGTGATGGGTATTCATTCATGCAATTTAGCTGTACCCATTTTGTGTGAAGAGCTTAAAAATGCCAAGAAAAATTCCTGAGCATTGGTGATACTGCTAGCGCTGAATAGACCTGCCTTATAGTCTTTGTCGGTTTACGCTCGTCTCATATGGGAGGTAATCAAGGTTGGCATCTTGGGAGCGTTTGTTCATTTTTTTAAGTTCTGCATACACTCAGCCGTTAATTCATAGCGACATTAGCCGATGCTTTGGGTAGGATAGCTTTTGAGTGCGCTGAGTAATTAATCATTCATTTTTATATTACGCTCAACGGCAATTTTTGAGTAGGTCGAATATTCACTTTTCAAAAATTCGGCGAATTCTTTTGGCGAACTACCGATGGGTTCAACCCCCTGCGATAATAATTTATCATGCGTGGCTGGCTCCTTTACTAGCTTGTTCGTTGCAATTGCCAACTTAGAGACGATTTCATTAGAAGTTTTGGCGGGAACAAAAAGCCCCATCCAGTTAGTAAATCTATATCCCTTCATATTAGGTAATTCTGCCACGGCCATCACATCTGGCATGGCTGAAGACCTTTTTTCACTGGTTACTGCGAGGATGGTGATTTTTCCATTTTTTGCATGAGCAATGGTTGGTGGCATGCCGATTATTGCAATTGGAATTTGTCCGCCCAAAGCATCGGCTAATGCGGGTGCGGCTCCTTTATAAGGAACATGCAAAACATCAATGCCTGCAATAGCATTTAAGGACTCTCCAGCAAATTGCATCGAACTTCCATTGCCGGGAGTTCCATATGAATACTTGCCAGGGTTGGTTTTTGCTAACACAATAAACTCGGAGAGGTTTTTTGCTGGAACATTTGGGTGGGCCGCTATTACTAAAGGAGTTTCTCCAATGAGTGAGATTGGCGTCAGATCCGTTTTTGGATCGTATGGAACCTTTTGTCCAGCGCTAGGGCCAACTACAATTTCTGCAGGCGATGCAATTAAAAGGGTATACCCATCGGGAGCGCTTTTAGCAACTAGGTCAGCGCCAATTGCCCCTGATGCGCCAGCTTTGTTTTCTACAATAACATTTGTATTAAGTATGTCACCCAGTCTTTGGGCATAAGTTCTTGCTACTGCATCTACCCCACCACCTGGGGGGTAAGGAACAATAATTCTAATCGGCCTATCAGGCCAAACTGCAGAAAATACATTACTGCTTAGTAAGAGACTGGTGACAAAAGTGATAATCAATTTTGATGCCGAAGTTGCATTCATAATTTATCCAATCAGTCTTAGTGTTAGAGGAAGTCAGCAGCAGCGCCAGGGGCAGGGGTGAACCCAATATCTCCTCGAGCAATTACAGCTTCGCGCCCACCGTTAGCGGCTAAATTTTCAGCCTGTCTTGCTTTGGCTCTTCTGTCAGTTTCATCTGGATCACATACGCTAAGAAGCTTCAGATGGCATTCCGCAAGAATATTTTTGTAATCAGGATCTTGACCAAGATCATTTATTTCATTCGGATCGTTTTCAAGATCAAATAATTGTGCGGGGTATTTTGCGTAATAAACGTATTTCCATTTCCCGTTACGAATCGCATACGCTCCAGTGGTTGAACCCATTCCATGGTATTCAGAGAGAACCGTTCTGTCGGGTTGATAGCCTTTGGCTAGATCAAACAAGGAGACTCCAGGGTGTCCATCTTTGACCGATTCAAAATTAATACCGATTCCTTCTAGAATTGTCGGGAAGCAATCAACATGACTAACGGGGGTTTCTATTCGAACCCCTTTTGGAACGTCTGGTCCAGCCATGATTAATGGCACCCCTGCAATTTCTTCAAACATCGTTGATTTGCCCCAAAGACCTCTTGCACCTAAATTATCTCCATGATCACTTGTGTAAATGACATTGGTAGTTTCGGCAAATCCAAGATCTTGCAAAGTGGTCAGGATCTTTCCTATGTTTTCGTCTAAATACGAGACTAAGCCAAAATATCCGCATAACGCACGTTTAACTTGATCTTCGTTTTCAAAGTAATCGTCATAGCAAAATGAATTTCGATAGTCTTCTAAATAAGGATGATTGGGTCGTTCCTCACGCGCATACATTAAGGGCATTGGTAACTTTTTACCCCAATATTTGTAATAGTGTTCTGGTGGGGCTGTGAGGGGGAAGTGCGGGGCAACAAAAGAAACGAACAGAACCCAAGGTTTATCAACAGCCTCCTCTTTTGCGGCTTTTTCATGAAGCCAAATTTGAGCTTTTGAGCAAATCTCTTTGTCATAAAAAGTGTATTGAGATTCTCCTGGTCCAGCTAATGCAGCCATTTTTTTTGATCCGCCACGCTTTGGTAAATCATCGCGAACCAATCCAAGTAAATCACCTTTACCTTTGAGAATGTGCATAGGAATTTGTTCCTCTGTAAATCCATGGTCTTCTTCGTATTCTCTAAAATGCAACTTTCCTATGGAAGTTACGTTAAATCCCTGATTCCGAATAATGTGATGCCATGAGGGTATGGAGCCATCATAGGCATCGGCGTTATCCCAAAACCCAATTTGATTTATATATTTTCCAGTTGCAAAGCCTGCCCTGGCGGGTATGCAAACGGGGCTGGTTGTATAAGTGTGTTCGAAAACCGTTCCTCTTTTAGCTAACGCATCAAGGTTTGGAGTTTGAATAATGGGGTGACCAGAGTGTCCAAGCACCTTGGGATTGTGTTCGTCGGACATGATGACTAGAAAATTATTTGCCATGTTTTTGCTCATTTAGTAAGAGGTGGTTTTTGTAAATACTATATTACTATATAGTTTTTGGCTATCAATTGAATTACAGATAAAATGACTTGATGAATAAAAACCCCGCTTTGAAGGACTTTTTGCCGGTTTTAAGTGCGCACTTACGCTCAGGATTGCCGAAATATATTGCGTTGCGGGATGCAATTATTGAAATGGCATCAACTGGTACATGGCCTTCTGGAATGCGGTTAATGACCGAAGTGGAGTGGGCAAAAGAACTTCCCATTTCACTTGGAACGATACAGCGAGCATTTAGGATGTTGGTTGATGAAGGTGTTGTTATTCGTCGTCAGGGGCAAGGCTCCTTTTTAGCTAGCGCTGATAGTGGAAGGATGCATGCCCCATTACATTGCAGGTTTATAGATGACTCTGGACAAGCATATTTGCCCGTTTATTCAACTGTTCTTTCAAAAGGCGCCGCCAATCAAGTGGGCCCATGGAGTGAGCATCTCGGCAAAAGGGATCTTTATAAGATAGATCGAATACTTGATATAGGCAATGAATTTCAAGTACACAGCTCATTTTGGATAGATGCTCAGAAATTTCCGGGTTTTAAAAAGTTACCACTTAAAAAGTTATCTGGTGAAAACTTTAAGGAAATTATCTGGAATAGCACTCACCAGCCAGTCGGTAGGCTAGTTCAGTACCTCGTAATGAAGCTGCCGCCAAAAGATATTCAGCAAAAACTGAATATCAAGGTTGGAGTTATTTGCCAATTTTTGCAGGTATTTGCTTATATTGGCCAAAATCAACCTTTGTATTACCAAGAAATATGGATCCCATTTAATTCTAGAAAATTGGACTTGGCTTCACATGGTCGAGATAAAGGGCTGGAAGGATATTGATTGTCCGTTTCTGGGCTGAGTATTGACTGCCAAAAGATGGTGGATTTCAAGGTTGGTATCTTGGATGGGATTTGAACCTACGACCGTCGTGTTATGAGCTCCAAATATTTTTTAATTTCATTACCAACGGATGTACTGTCATAAGGTTCAAAGTGCGGCCACTCAAATTTCTAGTGCCGGCATCAAGGGTAACATCACATGCTGTTTTTCTAAAAAGTCAGTAAACGACTTCTTAGTGGTCTTTGAGGCTAATGTTACATAGTTTCGGGTTGCTGGAATGACGGTTGTTTTGTGTCGTGAGTAATCGTAGAGGGCAGCCTTGAGAATACGGTCGCCCTCTGCCCAAACTGCCATCGTCGAATGCACGTTCTCTATTCTCTATTCTGATGCCGATAAAAACTTAATATTCACCAAAATAGCATTACATCAATAGTTGCTTTAAATCTTTCTAGTGACCAACGGATCGTTGGTCCGTTGGTTAATGAAGATGGCTAGGGCTATTTCTTGGCAAGCACACTATCTAGGTCAAATGGCTCTTTAGGTTCATTGCTGTATCCATAGGGTCCTCGCATAAATCTCTCAAATTCAGGGTTTGGTTTTGGTTTTAGAGGAAATCGACTCTTCGGCGTCAGTCCCAGCTCATTCATCAATAAAACAGCTTTTGTAATAGCCTTATCCCGAATGTCGACATGATGATTCTTACCGGTTACACCATTGTGGTGAGTCACTACAAGCCCGTTGGTGGAGATTTCTTTGCAACAGGTAACAAAGGTCTCTAGAACCTCTGCGAGCATGGCTAGCGCGTGTTTATCCTGCTCTGTGCTGCTCCCGTATGCATCCCATAGATACTGAGAAGCTTCGTTGATAAAAGTATATTTATTCCAGGTTTGTGGGTCCTTAATCCAGCGCGCCAATGGAATTCTTTGTAATACATCCTCGTTATCTGGCTCTTGGTTAACTGAAGTTAAATGTTGTTTGTTTTTCATGATGGGAATACCCCTGTTTTTCAAAGTTGGTCTTGCGAAAATTTGCCCCTGTACCTGCTATGGTGCTTTTGGGCTGCGTTTTAGTTTCTAAAGTTGTGGAGGTTGGTGTTTGGCTGCGTCTACCCGCCTGACCAACATCAAGAAGGGTAACGATGGGATAGGCACCCCTTAGTAGAGATAGTTCAATTAGTCCTGCGTCATGCAATCGCTTTAAGCATCGCTGCCTTGATTGCCTAGTGATTCCTGAAAGTAGGTCAATGTTGCGATCCAACTTAACGGTATACGAACCATTAATTCCGACATAAAACCAAAGCGATTGGGCAATGACCCCCGTTGCAGTGCCAAGTTGATTTGCCCTATAACTCCACCAATAAGGTATTGGACCTTTTGTGAATAAGTGTAATTTTGTATGCATAAATATTATTAAATAAAAGATAAATAGATTGGACAGGTGTTAAGTTAGTTAACAGGATGGTGTTAACTTGCTAACTCCTCGTGCTGGACGATTTGAAGAATTTCCATTACCTTCTCCCAAAACTCTGCTGCGCCATCTTCCAGAAATCGTTGTGGATAACGCAGAATTGCCGCATCACTGGATAGCGCAAATCCTGAAAGCATTTTTTGACTGGCTAAACTCATGCAGGTTTGTGCAATGGATACATGCTCTTCAATCAGGTCATCTGGGGCTTGAATGAGAACTGCATCATGCACGGGCGCACACAAAGTAATATCGTTTTCCACCATCAAAATGCAAGCAATACGCAATAACTCAGAAGCATTAGCCTGCATAGGGAAGTTGCGTAGACTGCGTGGATTGAGATCTGATTGAACATTCAAATTCCATCCATAGAGCGTGGTAACCCTGTTTGCACTGACAGTATGGTTATAAAAGTTATCTGACCAATCCCAAAACTTGCAATAAACACGACGATGAATATCAAGGAGTTGCTTGGCACGAATCTTAGGTTGCTTAATGCGTAGCGCTAAGGCGTCTGCACCCATGCCATACTGGGTTGCTAAGACACATTGCTTATATTGCTCGCGCTCAGCAGCATGGGATTTCTTGGTTGCATCCTGTGGAACCGCTCCTGCTTGCTTTGCAAAGGCGAGATAGGGATCGCCACTCATATAGGCGGCTTTCATATTCTCATCATTTGACAGTGCCGCCGCTATCCCAAACTCTTGCTGACTCCAATCTATATACGCGATTGGTAGCCCTGGCTTTGGCTGGATTAATCCACGCGCCCATTTGCTTAATCCAAATATAAATTTTGTTGTCGAGGGTTGGTTGCGACCAGTAATAGAGCTAAAGGGCGATAGCAGGCAGCGATTACGACCATCGAGTCCAACTTGTAAGGCATTAAGTCGCATCTTCCCAAGGCTGTCGCGCAGGTTACGAAGCGGTGCCAAGATAGGGAAGGTCTTAGCCATGGTTTTGAATGTTTCATCATCCAAGGCCAGTCTGCCACTTGCTAATCTAGGCCAGCGTATGTTCTGCACCTTTAAATATTCTTCAAATAATGATTCTTTGAAGCTGCCATTTACGTAAACGCCGTAATTTTGGTCAATATCTTCAATTAACTTGGCTTTAATTGCATCCCAATGTACGCAAAGGTCTTGATAAAGCTCAAAATCAATCGGCACACCAGTTGATTCCATGATCGCTAATGCAATGTTGTATCGTCCGCGTAATAGTGCCCTTGGTAAATCTAATAGCGGCGCCATGGCATCTAAAAGATGTTTTAAAGAATCTACGTCGCTTTGGCAGTATTCAATAAGTTGTTGCTTTTCAAGCTCTGTAAATGGGCTGCCTCGTAGCGCAAGATCGCGCATTTCTGTTTTATGAGTGCCCTCAATTGAGGGGAGCCCAAAGAACTGTAGTGCGCCCAATAATGAGCGGCCAAATGGAAGGGTGGTGCCATTGGTGAGGTTTCTAAACTCGGTATACAGATCAAGAACGTAGTCTGGCCATGACCAACCTAGCGCGTCGTAACAACCCATTTCTGCGCTTGCATAAAAAGCCACCAAAATTGCTTTTGGATTTTCCCTGAAAGGGTGGTCATCCATTGCGTAGAGTTCGTCAGCCCAGATACGCTTATATTCACCTGTACTAGTGTTGTAGGAAACCATACAAATCACTTGAATGGGATTGCCTTCAATTCCTCCTATTTGCCTGAATTCAAAATCGATGAGGATGAATTCATAGTCTGATAGATTATTGAGGCCCATATCAAACCCTACCTTCTAATTGCTTGATGTAAGGATGATCTGGGCTGGAGATGACATTATTTAAAAAAACTGCTTGAATAAGCTCAGGCATTGTCTGGTCAGGCCAATGGGGGTCTCCGAGATTATTTGCCGCCTTAATGATTGTGTATTGCTGGGCATTCATATCGGACTCGATACGAACCCACTCATTCTCGGCAATTTGTATTGCTTGAATACAAGTCACATTCCATAGATTCGGCCGCCCACTAAGTTCCGGAATTGGCTGGGCAATGATTTTTGGGACTCCAGCGTTATCCACTGCCAATCGAAGCAACTTTGGGGTGGCAGCTTTGCCTAAATAACCTGCCACAGCATGCGTTGCAATATAGGTCTCGCCACTATCCTTATCCTCCACAATCAAAACAGGCACTTGATAGCTTGGATCCGGGTGCACCCTGGAGAATCGGTGCTTATTTAATTTGCCAAATGATGGCTTGGTTGGTAGCTTTACACCCCCTATGGTATTGGAGTATCCATCGGGAAGACGGAGATTGTCGAGCCAAGAAGGTTCATTAACTTTCTGTGTCATGCGACCTCCTTAGATGAAAGAAGTGCCCCAACTTGTTTAATGCTTGACTCTTGTTTTAATGCATTAGTTCCAACTGCGTAAACCACCTCATCAAAATGATTTGCATCAATTAATGTGCGGCCGGTTGGGCATAAGAGGGCTGAAGCTTGAATAAGAAGATTCTTATTTTTCCTGATAAACCATTGAAGGCTCGCTTCGCTAGGGAAAATATGTGTGCGACCATCGGATATGTAATCCTTCGGTGTCTGTAATAGACTTAAATCATTTGTATGTAACATTAAATGCCTCTTAGTGTAAAAAGAAATACCTTGTAGTAACGAGGTTTCCGACCCCGGCACCTAGTTAATTAGCTTGGTGCATCGTGATCCTAAGAGTTTTATGCTGTTTTAAATATCATCAAAATGCAGCATTTCGGAGGTATCTTTTTCTACTAAACCCTATTTTTGGTAGGTCTAGTTTTTCTTTTGGGGAATGGATCAAATCCTTTAAGCTTAATTATTTCAGCGGTTATTTCATTCCAAATTTCAGAAATTTCTGATGAGTTAATTTTGTATCGGTTTTGAATATTTTCAAATGCTCGAGCGTGAGTAAGTTTGCCTTTTCCTTTTATTAATTCCCGCGTAACTAGGGTATAAATCATTCTCTTCTGGGAAAGAATAAATTGCTGGTGCAGTCCTTTCTTTTGCTTCAGTGAGGATTTGAAATTTTCTAGAATGTAGGCAAGAATTGGCATGTATGAGGGATGCATCTCAACTTGGCTATTGAGAAGTTCGCACAATTCCTTTGTTGAATTCTTGATGAAGGCAAACTGGAATGCGATGTAGTATGGTTCCGGATCTATAAATTTACTAACCTGCTGTATTCCATTTGGTTCTGCGGTGCCCCAGCTTACTTCTGCAGAGCTGGGAAGCACACGTGGCTTAATAATCTGCCTCTTGCTTGATTCCGTGCTACCTCTAAAAAAGTGGGTTGAAATAATCGGTTCAGATGCGGCTTTATAGGCCTGTTCAAGTTTTTCGTAAATCTCAGGAATCATTGCCTATATCTCCTAATACTCGATTAACTAGCGCGCTTTTGTGTTCGGTTGCTAGATGGCTATACCTTTTGGTGACACTTAGATTACGATGCCCAAGTACATCACCTATTTCGAGAAGCGTAGCACCGTTTTGAGCAAGATATGAAGCGCAGGTATGTCTGAGGTCGTGGAAGCGAAAATTTTTGATCCTTGCTTGTTTTAAAGCTTCTCTCCACACCCAATCAAAGTGGTATGCAGCATCCGGCCTTAAAGTTGAAGCAAATACAAGTTTGGATTCTGTAGTTTTAAATTTCTCAAGCTCTTGTAATACTGCTGGAACTAATGGGAGGGTCTTTCTATCGCCATTTTTAGTTCTGTGAATGGCGGCTTCAGCTCTTTCGCAATCAATATCGCCCCATTTGAGGCGCTTTAATTCTCCGCTACGAGCCCCAGTGGTTAGGGCTAAGAGGGTTAGAAGGTATAGTTTTGGCCACTTAGATTGTTTGCATGCATTGAGTAACGTAATACGTTCATCTTTATCCAAAAAACGAACAACTTCGTTGTGTTCGGGTGATTTTTCAATTCCCTTGCATGGGTTGGACCAGCCTTTTGGGGCTATACGTTTTTTAATGCACCAAGTAAATAGAGCTGCCATGGTAGCCACATATCTATTAAGTGTGGCGGCGGTATAAGGTTTATTCTTGGCTTTATAGATGGAATTTCCATCGGCGTCTTTGCCTGCGTAGTAACGAGGTTTTTTGCTCGAGAGCTCCTCAATTGCGTAAAAAATATGGTCTTCATCAACCTCTATAAGGGTGAGATGGCCAATTTTGGCTTGCCACCATGCCATGCGCTGGGCGCGACTCTCGTCACGGCCCTCATAGGCAGCCATATATGCATCAATTGCTTGGAAGATAGTTATGAGGCCTGAGCGCTCATAAAGAGCGGGGCGACTGCTTGTGCCAGTTTGCAACGTGCCGGAAATCACTGTTGCAGGCCCACTGGCGGGCGTTGTAGAACGATTCATTTTAGACCCTTACTTATGTCGTCCGCCTTTTCACCGGCGGACTGAAGTGGGAGTCTAGAAAGTCCCGTTACTACTAGGTATTTGGCTCCTCGACCTGGGCTCGAACCAGGGACCTACGGATTAACAGTCCGGCGCTCTACCAACTGAGCTATCGAGGAATAAGCCGATATTATAGCAAGATGAAATCATCTACTCCAAGTTCTGTGCAGATCCCTAAAGTATTGACCATCGCCGGGTCTGATAGTGGCGGTGGCGCAGGCATCCAGGCTGACCTCAAGGTCATTACAGCCTTGGGCGGATACGGGATGACAGTCATCACAGCTATAACCGCCCAGAACACTTTAGGGGTGAGCCGCATTCAGGATATCGACCTTGATGTGGTTGAGGCTCAGATCGATGCGGTATTGATGGATATTGGGGTCGACATCGTCAAAATTGGCATGTTGGCCAGCCCAGAAATCGTTCGAACTGTGGCTTTGGCTCTGAAGCGCCATGGGGTCAAAAGAATCGTTTTAGACCCTGTATTAAGAGCCACTTCCGGTGCCAGTCTTGGTGGTGACGATACCGCCCAAGCCATGATCGCCGATCTATTTCCGATGGCAACGTTGATCACCCCTAACTTAGAGGAGGCGTCCTTGCTTTTGGGTAGGGAGCTTAAAGGGCCGCAAGACTTTAAGTTGGCTGCGGAAGAGTTGCTCGATATGGGCCCTCAGGCTGTGTTGATCAAGGGTGGCCATCTGGATGCTACCCACACTCAGCTGACTGATTTTCTGATGTGGCGAACTATGGAAGATGGTCTTGAAGTAGTTCAGTCAAAAGAATTTAAGCACTACCGCGTGAATACCGCCAATACCCATGGCACTGGTTGCTCTTTAGCATCTGCTATCGCGACCTATTTAGCGGATGGGCATGATCTTACTCATGCGGTTGCCAAGGCAATCTCTTACGTTGAAGCTGGACTAGAGGCTGGACGTTTCTTAAGTATTGGCGAAGGTCCTGGACCCTTGTGGCATATGCATGATTTTTATCCAACGGCGTTGCCAGAGGAAGAGGGCAAATACTAAAACTTAAAGCAGGACGCTATGCATCTCTGGACTTAAGTTTTCATCAGCTCTTGTAGCCGCTTGACGGCTTCTTTAGGGTCACTTGCCCCATTAATAGCCCTCACTACGGCAACAGAGCCAACACCACTTTGAGCTACCGCATGGATACTGGTCTCATCGATACCGCCAATAGCTACTAAAGGGTAGTGATTCATCAGCTTAGCGTATTTATAGAGACGACCCAAACCTTGGGGGGCTGTAGTCATCTTTTTGAGATTGGTAGGAAACACAGCACCCATGGCGATATAACTTGGGCAAAAGCGATCTGCACACACCATCTCAGCATAACCGTGTGTACTCAAGCCTAAGCGTATACCTTCTGATCGAATGGCATCCAAATCTGCAGTCTCTAAATCTTCTTGCCCTAAGTGAATGCCATATGCGCCAGCTTCAATCGCCTCTTGCCAATAATCATTAATAAAGAGTAGAGTTTTGCTGCCTTTAACGGCATGAACAGATTGCGCTATCTGCTTGCGAATGAGTTTTTGATCATTCGATTTCAGGCGCAGTTGCACAGTTGGCACTTCAGCCTCGACCATGCGCTCAACCCAATCCGCATCGGGCATCACAGCATATAGACCTAAACGCTTAGGACACTCCGCAAAGGCATTGGGATTCATATTGCGAGTCCAGGGAAGCAAATCAAAATGCTCAGGTCTGGAGGGCCATTTAAATGGATTAAATCCACCATCTTGGTGAACCATGCGAGACCATGCCTTACCTAAGACTTTGGCATCACATTCTATAAAGCCCATTTCAATTGCAGCAACTGTGCCCGCTAACTCGTAGTGATCAGCGGCATGCTCGTTATCAATTTTTGGGGGTGGAGATGCGAAGCTATATGCTGGAATCGGAATGCATAAATCTTCCTTGCTATGCGCAGCAATAATTTGGTCAGCAAGATCGCGAACTAAGCTCATCAGTTTCGCTCGTTAACTTTGATGCCAGAAAGGTGTGCCAACTAATGGTGTGCTGGCTTGAGCCGACTGCTGGGCTTTCATGGCACCAGAAAGATAAGCGCTACGGCCAGCATCTACTGCCATCGCAAATGCTTTAGCCATCGCTACGGGATCATCGGCCAATGCTACTGCGGTGTTCAATAACACGCCATCAAAACCCCATTCCATGACAGCGCATGCATGCGAGGGAAGGCCTAGGCCTGCATCAACCAAGAGAGGCACATTTAAGCGATCTCGTAGGAGTTTTAATGCATAAGGATTTAAAGGGCCTTGACCTGTTCCGATGGGTGCGGCCCAAGGCATCACGGCCTGGCAGCCTACATCAACTAAGCGCTGACACAAAATCAGATCCTCAGTGCAATAAGGCAATACTTTGAAACCATCTTTAATTAAAGTTTCAGCTGTAGAGACTAAGCGCAAGGTATCGGGTTGTAAGGTGTAGTCATCACCAATGAGTTCAAGCTTAATCCAGTGGGTTTCAAAAACCTCACGTGCCATCTGCGCAGTAGCGATCACTTCTTTTGGGCTGTGACATCCTGCGGTATTGGGTAGGACCGGTACAGCCATTTTTTTGAGCAAGTCCCAAAAGCCTGAATGCGCTTCTGCAGTAGACGTGCCTTGCCTACGAAGGCTCACTGTAATCATGCCGGGGTTGGATTGCTTTACAGCATTCTCCAAAACTTGTGGAGATGGATAACGGGATGTCCCAAGCAATAAACGGCTAGCAAAGGTCTCGCCATACAGTACCAATGGATCTGCTGTATGGGAGGGGTTTAATAAGCGGGCGGTCATGTGGATCAATTACTGGTGTATTTATTTCTTCATTTTTGTCTGAGTTAGCCGCCAGTTACTGGCGCGATGACTTCCAGCTCATCGCCTTCATGCAACACTTCTTCAGCATGCCTAGTCTTGGGAACGAATTCATAATTAATGGCAACCGCAAATGGTGGACGAGCATCGATGAGTGATAAAACATCATCAATCGTGCTGTTATCTGGCACCTCTGTTGCAACTTGATTTACCATTATGCGCATGCACTTAACTCCTTATGGGCAGTCGCAGTTGTTACCTGTAAACCCAAGTTCATGGCGGTAGGGCTAGTACCAGAGCTCAATAGCTCAAGGGCACAATCAAGAACAGCTGGCGAGATCATGAAGCCATGACGATACAGTCCATTGATCATCATCAAACTCGCAGTGTTGGACTTTTGCTCTACACAAATTTCAGGAAGATTATCTTTGAGTGTGGGGCGACATTGTGTTGCCATCTCCAAAATACGCGCTTCGGCAAAGCCGCTATGCACCGTATAAACCGCACTGAGTAATTCCATGGCTGAGCGTACGCTCATTGGCGATAGGTCTTCTGACTCAATCTCAGTTGCACCAACCACATAGACATCATCTTCTTTTGGGGCAATATAGATTGGGTAGCGCGGATGAATTAGGCGGGTAGGGCGTCGCAACTTAACTTCTGGTGCATAAAGACGAATGACTTCGCCACGCACGCCGCGTAAATTTTTGGATGCGTCACCATCACCAAGGTGCCCCCAAGAATTTTTGGCCCCAAGGCCACGACAGTCGATGACCCAATCAAAACCATTGTCTTTGTAGCGAAGTTGCTCTGGATCAACGGATTGATGCCAATGGCAGGGCACCTTCATCAAGGTGAGCTCTACTAATAGGGCCTCCAACAGCTGGCGATTATCTAATTGACCCTCATTCGGCAGATACAGGCCTTGAGTAAAACGATCAGCAACGCCGGGTTCGATTTCTGCAAGCGATTGGCCATCGAGATGGACGGGTTTAGAAAGTGAATTATTGCGATCGCAATTTCTTTCTAGGTGAGAAGCAAAACGTTCTGCATCACTGGCATCTTGACGGTGCCACAAGATCAAAGTGCCATCTTGCTGAAAATAGACTGGCTTGGCTAATTCATTGATGATTTGTTTCCAGCGTGGCAGGCTATGAACACCCATACGAACCACGTTATTTTCAGTAATAGCGGATTCTGCTAGTGGCGCCAACATAGCAGCAGCGATTCGGGCAGCTGAATCGGTGGCATCTGAAGCGCCTTTCTCAAACAGCTCAACTTGAGCTCCTCGCTTAGCAAGTGCGACCGCTAGCAACCGGCCCATCAGGCCGGCGCCAACGATGGCATATTTGCCGTTTGAGAATGCGTTTTTCACTTACTGATATATCTCGCTACCGCGCTTACGGAACTCTGCGGACATTTCTTCCATTCCCTTTTCTGGATCAGTAGAGGCATCGACAGTAATTGGAATCACTTTCGCTTTAGGATTGCCATCCGCATCTAATGTCGCCGCGTAATCACGCACTTCTTGTGTGATCTTCATAGAGCAGAATTTCGGTCCACACATCGAGCAGAAATGCGCAATCTTCGCTCCTTCAGCAGGTAAAGTCGCATCATGATATTCGCGGGCACGCTCAGGATCTAAACCAAGATTAAATTGATCTTCCCAGCGGAATTCAAAACGCGCTTTTGATAAAGCGTTATCGCGTACTTGAGCGCCCGGCAAACCTTTGGCTAAGTCGGCACCATGGGCTGCAATCTTGTAAGTAATGATGCCCGTGCGCACATCCTCTTTATCTGGCAAACCTAAATGCTCTTTAGGTGTGACATAGCAAAGCATCGCTGTACCGTACCAACCAATTTGCGCAGCACCAATACCGCTGGTAATGTGATCGTAACCAGGGGCGATATCCGTAATCAATGGTCCAAGGGTGTAGAAGGGAGCTTCTAAGCAATGCTTTAATTCTTCAGTCATGTTTTCTTCAATGCGCTGCATTGGGACGTGACCAGGGCCTTCAATCATGACCTGAACATCATGCTTCCAAGCTTTGGCGGTTAACTCGCCAAGGGTATGTAGTTCGCCAAACTGCGCTGCATCATTGGAGTCAGCAATACAGCCTGGACGCAAACCATCACCTAAGCTAAATGACACGTCGTAGGCTTTCATGATTTCGCAAATCTCGTCAAACTTCGTATAGAGGAAGTTTTCTTTATGGTGGGCTAAGCACCACTTCGCCATGATCGAGCCGCCGCGCGACACAATGCCGGTGATTCGGTCAGCAGTAAGGGGAACGTAGCGTAACAAAACACCCGCATGAATGGTGAAGTAATCCACGCCTTGTTCAGCTTGCTCTACTAGGGTATCGCGGAACATTTCCCAGGTGAGATCTTCAGCAACACCACCGGTCTTATCTAGCGCCTGATAGATTGGAACAGTACCAATCGGTACTGGAGAGTTGCGAATAATCCACTCGCGGGTTTCATGAATATGTTTGCCAGTTGATAGATCCATGATGGTGTCTGCACCCCAACGAATCGACCACACCATTTTTTCAACTTCTTCATTAATTGAAGAGGTCACAGCGGAGTTACCCAGATTGCCGTTAATCTTCACGCGGAAATTACGACCAATAATCATTGGCTCTAGTTCTGGATGATTGATATTAGCAGGAATAATCGCACGACCAGCAGCAATTTCCGAACGGACAAATTCACCGGTAACAATGTCGGGAAGGTTGGCGCCGTAACTCTTGCCAGGGTGTTGCTTGAGTAGTTGCTTATATTCAGGATTTTTGCGCAGTTGCTCAAGGCCCATGGACTCACGCAAAGCGACATATTCCATTTCTGGAGTAACGATACCTTTGCGGGCGTAATACATCTGACTAACGTTCTGGCCCGCTTTAGCAACGCGAGGGGGATTGATGTGGGCAAAACGCAAACTCTGGGTAGCCTCATCTTGTGAACGAGCCACACCATATTCAGAGGATGGGCCAGCTAATTGCACGGTATCGCCGCGCTCTTCAATCCAGTTCTTACGCAGTAAAGGCAAACCTTTTTCAAGGTTAATCACAATGTCGGGATCGCTGTAAGGGCCAGATGTGTCATAAACCGGTACCGGTGGATTAGGCACCATCTCTTCGCCAACGCGCGTAGACAATTGTTCAATCATGCGGATTGGGGCCTTGATGTCTGGACGCGAACCTTCTAAATAGGTTTTTGTAGAAGCGGGATAGGCAAATTTTTGGCCGAAGTCTCGCTCTAAGCTTTTTAAGCTTGGAATTTCTTGTTTTGATTTTTTGTTGGTATCGCTCATGTCCATCTCCTGACTGTGTTTAGATGGACGAAACCGGGTGACGGTCTGATGGAAAACTCCCCACGCCAGCATTACCTGGATCGGGTTATAGGGTCTTTCTCAGCACCTCAAAGTTCAAAACCTTTAAGGGCACCCCTGTTTCATCCTTAGAGCTAATTTAACCACGAAATGACTTTCAGTTGGATGATCAAAATCAAGTCGTCAATTCGATTCAGGATGATTTAGTTAGCTTTTGTATTGCGCAGGATGAAATCCGCTGTCACAAAGGCCGCATCGCTGGTAAATTCATCGGCCAAAATGCGGGCAGCAGCCTCTGAAAGAGAGATTTCGATAAAACCACTGACTTCACCATCATGATTGGTGGGAACAAAGTTATCCGCCAGCTCTAGGTCATAGATAAAGAGCTGTTCATCATGAAAACCCCGGCCTGGAATGGGGCGGCGCATATGTATGCGGCCAACCGGCTCAATTTGGTCTGAAATTTGGGGGGGAACACCAGCCTCTTCCCATAACTCCCTGCGAGCGTTAACCCATGGGGTCTCATCAGCCCCAATACCGCCTGCTGCTAGGTTATCTAGGCGACCTGGGTCAGTAGACTTGGTTTCACTCCGACGTCCCAGCCAGAGATTGCCAGCTTTGGTATAGCCATTAATGTGGGTTGCCATGCTACGAAAGCCAAAAGTACGGAAAGCAGAGCGTTCTAAGCGGAAGTATTCATGGCCATTTTGGTCAATCCAGGCGAAGTCCTCGTGCCGCCAACCAGGAATAAAGCCACCTTGGTGCATTCGGTCGGCTAATTTAGCCAGGCTTTCTGACAATATTAAAGGTCGCGCATGCGCAATAGTCAGGTGAGCATGATCCATTTCCACGTGAGAAATGGGATTTTTTGCCAAGGATTCTTGCAAATAGGGAATAAATTCGGGGTTTAAGTGCCCAATCACTTGGCCAGATGAGGCGCCACCCAAAAATTGGATGGGTAAAAAATCTTGTGGAGCGGATCTCGCGGTGTTTTGGAGCATCTCCTCTAAAGCGGCGATCGTGCTGGTGGTGAGCTTATGCATGCCCTAAGTGTAAGAGAAATTAAAAATACTGAAAAACTAGTCTAAAAATCTATAAATGAAGTTGAATTGTCAACAGATCTTTACTTATATTTTTGTCAGAGATGGATGCTCATAATTTAAGCAAGCTAGGTCACTCTATACAAATCTGTGACTTACGAAAACTTTTGGGTATTTATCCACACAAGCTGTGGATAAGTTTTGAATTGAGGGGTGGTCCCGCCGACAGGAATCGAACCTGTATCCCACGCTTAGGAGGCATGTGCACTATCCATTGTGCTACGGCGAGAAAAAAGTAACTACTCAAAATCAAATCAATACCAAACAAGCTCTAGAAATGGTATTTGGCGAAATCATTATCCACGCATCCCAATGCAACTACCACTTACCAGCCGCAGAGCGCCCAAACTTGATTGGTAATTGCTACGGTTAAGTCTGGCGCAAAGTATGCGGTGAAAATAACTCCTAAGATTAATAGCGATAGGACGTATAAAAACAAACGCGTAATAGAAATTTTCATCAGAAAAATTTAGGCAGTTGCAACACGATGTATTGCTCGCTCTTTTACTGGCAAATTTACCAAGAACGCAAACACACCCAAGGCAATCGCAATATTCCAAACAATCAGATAGGACCCAGTTCGGTCAAATAAATAGCCGCCGAAATAAGCTCCGCAGAAGCTACCCAATTGATGTGAGAAGAACACCAAGCCAGATAGCATCGTGAGGTATTTGACGCCAAAGATCTGGGCCACGATTGCATTTGTGAGGGGGATAGTAGATAGCCACAGAAAGCCCATGATTGCTGCAAAGATATAAGTGGACGTTGGGCTCAGGGGTAGCCAAACAAAAGCCATGATGGCAACAGACCTGCTGATATAGATGCCCGATAGAAGGTAGCGCTTTGGAAAGCGTTGTCCCAGTATTCCAGCGCTATAGGTACCGAAGACATTAAAAAGCCCAATCAAGGCAAGTGCAGTCGTTGCTACGGCAGGAGCACCCACATCTGGATAAATTTTAGATAAATCTTTAAGGTAGGGCGCTAAATGAACAGCAATAAACACCACTTGAAATCCGCACACAAAATAACCTAAAGTAAGCAATCTAAAGCTGGGATTTCCGATTGCCTCTTTTAGAGCTTGTTTAATAGTTTGATCGCTTCCTTGGTGGGAATTAATGACACCCGGTTCGCGCAACATAAACGCAATCGGAATCATCAGGCTAGCCATGAGCGCTAACATGAGTAACGCATCATTGGCACCAAATCCTGTGAGTAAACCCTGTTCAACCGGAATCATGAGGAACTGCCCAAATGATCCAGCTGCTGCTGCAATACCCATTGCCCACACTCGTTTTTCCGCAGCAACGTTACGACCTAATATTCCATAGACCACGCTGTAGGTAGTTGCAGTTTGTGCAAGGCCAATCAGTAATCCACCGGCTAAAGAAAAATTCAGCGCATCCGTCGAGACTGCCATACCAGCTAAGCCGAGTGCATAAAGTGCGCCACCAGCGACCATGATTTTGAATGCGCCGTAACGATCGGCTAATGCTCCAGTAATGGGTTGAACGGCTCCCCAAATCAGATTCTGTAATGCGATAGTGAGAGCAAAGGTTTCACGCCCCCAACCATTCGCCATCGTAATTGGAAGATTGAATAGACCGAAACCATGGCGGATACCCATGGAGAAGGTCACCATCAGCCCCCCAAAAATGAGCACTTGTTTGAGTGATAGTTTTTGACTTTGATTGGTGGAAGACATGTGATTTAAACGACGCCCTTTTCTTGCAAGGCAGCAATAGCCTGAGAATCCAGATTCAAGCGCTCCCGAAGAATCTCATCAGTATGTTGACCTAGGGTAGGTGGCGCCATACGGACTTCAACAGGGGTTTCTGAAAGTCGCATTGGGCTGGCAACGAGCTTCATATTGCCTGCCGTTGGGTGTGGAACGTTAATTTGGACGCCTCGAGCCTTGACTTGCTCATTATCAAAGACCTCTTCAAAGTTGTTAATGGGGCCGCAGGGCACGTTATCAGCCTCTAAAAGCTCGATCCACTCAGCCTTTGTTTTGCGCCGAGTCATTACTTCTAGCAACGGTATCAAGGACTTGCGGTTCTCAACTCGAAGGGGATTATTAATGTAATGGGGATTTTCAGCCAAATGGGCTTCTCCGCCAGCTGTAACAAAGTGCTTGAATTGACCATCATTGCCAACGGCGACAATCATCCAGCCGTCTGAAGTGGGGAAGGTTTGGTAAGGAACGATAACGGGGGAAGCGTTGCCCCAGCGACGAGGGACGTGATTTGAGCATAAATAGGCGCTAGACACATTCGCCATGACGGCGATTTGAGTATCTAAGAGGGCCATATCAATGTACTGGCCTTGACCAGTCTGATCCCGGTGGACAACGGCAGCCAAGATAGCCGTTGTGGCGTACATGCCAGTAAAGATATCAGCTATGGCCACCCCAGCCTTTTGTGGGCTGGCTCCTGGAACATCATCTGCTTCTCCGGTCACGCTCATAAATCCACCCATGCCTTGAATAATGAAGTCATATCCAGGGCGGTGGGCGTAGGGGCCGTTTTGACCAAATCCAGTAATAGAGCAATAAATCAGGTCAGATTTGACCTTTTTGAGGCTTTCATAATCAAGTCCGTACTTAGCCAGATCCCCAACCTTGTAGTTTTCGAGCACTACATCCGACTCTTTGGCGAGCTGCCGAATGATTTCTTGGCCTTCTGGTTTGCTGATATCGACCGTAATTGAGCGTTTATTTCGATTAATACAAATGAAATAGGCTGTTTCAACTGTGTCATTACCCTTGGCATCCTTCACAAAAGGAGGGCCCCAGTGACGGGTATCGTCCCCAACGCCTGGGCGCTCCACTTTAATGACGTCTGCACCGAGATCGGCGAGGTTTTGTGCGCACCACGGGCCGGCAAGAACACGGCTGAGGTCTAAAACGCGAATATGACTTAAGGCTCCCATAGGGCAATTTTGGCATGAATATAGGGGTAATTCAGGAAAATTCGGGTTTTAGTTTAGACATGACTACAATTTGCGCGCATGGCTACCCGTAAAACATCCGAATATAGCGAATCATCTATTCAGGTCCTAAAAGGACTTGAACCCGTGCGTCAGCGCCCGGGAATGTACACCCGCACTGACAATCCCCTTCATATTATTCAGGAGGTGTTGGATAACGCTTCTGACGAGGCTTTAGGCGGGTTTGGCAAACAAATCATTGTGACTTTGCATGCCGACAGTAGCGTGAGCATTGAAGACGATGGGCGCGGAATTCCGGTTGGAATGCATCCTACCGAGAAATTACCGGTTGTAGAAATCGTTTTTACCCAGTTGCATGCTGGGGGCAAGTTCGAAAAAGGCACTGGCGGAGCTTATGCCTTCTCCGGCGGCTTGCATGGTGTTGGTGTTTCGGTAACGAATGCGTTATCTAAGCGGCTAGAAGTCACTGTATGGCGTGAAGGCCAAGTGTCTACTTTGACCTTTGCTGATGGCAGAGTTATTGAAAAGCTCAAAACTAGCGCTGCTGGTAAAGAAGATAAATCACACGGAACACGCGTTCGTGCATGGCCTGATGGAAAGTACTTTGATAGCGCTGCTATCCCTATGCCAGAGCTTATTCGTTTATTACGCTCTAAGGCAGTGCTGTTGCCGGGCGTAAAAGTTACCCTGATTCAAGAAAAATCTGGTGAGAGTCAAACTTGGCAATATGCCCAAGGTTTGCGTGGTTACTTAAATGAAGCGATGGCTCAAGCCGGTCATGGCGCAGAAGTGATTCCACCATTTGAGGGTGAGCAATACGCTACTGGCAATGGTGATGATGATTCCTTTGCTGAAGGCGAGGGGGCGGCATGGGTTGTTGCTTGGACTGAAGATGGTGCACCAGTGCGCGAGAGTTATGTGAACTTGATTCCAACTCCAGCGGGTGGAACCCATGAGAGCGGTTTACGCGAAGGCCTCTTTAATGCTGTCAAAGGTTTTATTGAAATGCATGCCTTACAACCGAAGGGTGTGAAGTTAATGCCCGAGGATGTCTTTGCGCGCGCCTCATTCATTTTGTCTGCCAAGGTCTTGGATCCACAGTTCCAAGGGCAAATTAAAGAGCGCTTGAACTCCAGAGATGCGGTGCGTTTGGTTTCTGGTTACGCAAAATCTGCACTAGAGCTTTGGCTCAATGAGCATGTGGATTACGGTCGCAAATTAGCGGACTTAGTTATTAAGCAGGCTCAAGCAAGAACCCGTGCTGGTCAAAAAGTAGAAAAGAAAAAGTCTTCCGGCGTAGCGGTTCTGCCTGGCAAGTTGACTGACTGTGAGAGTCAAGACATCACACTGAATGAAATTTTCCTCGTAGAGGGTGATTCAGCGGGTGGCTCTGCCAAGATGGGCCGTAATAAAGAATACCAAGCTATTTTGCCTTTACGCGGTAAGGTTCTTAATACCTGGGAGGCAGAGCGTGATCGCTTGTTCGCCAACAATGAAGTGCATGATATCGCCGTTGCTATTGGTGTGGATCCCCATGGCGCCAATGACACGCCTGATTTATCAAATCTACGTTACGGCAAAGTCTGCATCTTATCGGACGCGGACGTGGATGGTGCGCATATTCAGGTCTTACTGCTCACATTGTTCTACAAGCATTTCCCTAAGTTAATTGAGTTGGGTCATATTCATATTTCCAGACCGCCATTGTTCAGGGTTGATGCTCCCGCGCGCGGTAAAAAACCAGCGCAAAAGATTTACGCTCTAGATGCAAATGAGCTGCAAGCAATCGAAGATAAATTACGCAAAGATGGCGTGAAGGAATCTGCATGGCAAATTTCCCGCTTTAAGGGCTTGGGAGAAATGAGTGCTGAGCAATTGTGGGATACCACTTTGAATCCAGATACCCGTCGCCTATTGCCGGTGACATTGGGCACTTGGACGGAAGATGAAACAATTAAAACGATGGATATGTTGATGGGTAAATCCGAATCTGGGGCGCGTCGTGATTGGCTTGAAGAGCGCGGTAATGAAGTCGAGGCGGATATCTAATGGCAACTAAAAAAACTCCCGGGGATTCAAGCTCAATTGAGCAAGCTGATTTATTTTCTGCTGAGCCAATTGAAATGAATATTGTTGAGATTGAGCAGACTGTTGCTCCAGAAGCTGGTGGCCCCAAAGATCCTCATGACCCTAAAATTGTAGAGCTCAATGAGGATGACAAAGACAGCCTAACGCTGGCTGTCTACGCTGAGCGCGCTTACTTGGATTACGCAATTAGCGTGGTTAAAGGCCGCGCTTTGCCAGATGTATCGGATGGTCAGAAGCCGGTTCAGCGCCGTATTCTGTTCTCGATGAGTGAGATGGGTTTGCGTGCTGATGCTAAGCCAGTAAAGAGCGCACGTGTTGTAGGTGATGTGTTGGGTAAATTTCATCCTCATGGTGACCAATCTGCTTATGACGCATTGGTGCGTCTTGCCCAGAGCTTCTCCTTGCGATACCCGTTGATTGATGGTCAAGGTAACTTTGGTTCGCGTGATGGCGATGGCGCTGCAGCGATGCGATATACCGAAGCGCGTTTAACCAAAATTGCTGGTTTACTGCTTAGCGAAATTGATGAAGGTACGGTAGATTTTGCGCCGAACTATGATGGATCATTCCAGGAGCCTAAGTTATTACCAGCGCGCCTACCTTTTGTCCTATTGAATGGCGCATCTGGTATTGCTGTAGGTATGGCAACTGAGATTCCTTCGCATAATTTGCGTGAAGTCGCTAGTGCTGCTATTGCTTTAATGAAGTCTCCCAAAATGAGTACTTCAGAACTCCTCGAAATCATGCCTGGCCCTGACTACCCAGGCGGTGGTCAAATTATTTCTTCTCCAGCGGAGATCGCGCAGATCTACGAAGCTGGTCGTGGCAGTTTAAAAGTTCGTGCCCGCTGGTCTATCGAAGAGTTGGCTCGTGGTCAGTGGCAAATCGTAGTTAACGAATTGCCACCATCCACTTCATCCCAGCGCGTACTACAAGAAATTGAAGAGATTACCAATCCCAAGGTTAAGGTCGGCAAAAAGACTTTGACTCCTGAGCAGAGCAATCTTAAGTCCACGATCTTGAATGTGCTGGACGGTGTGCGTGATGAATCTAGTAAGGATGCGGCTGTACGCCTGGTATTTGAGCCGAAGAGTAAAAATATCGATGTCAACGAGTTTGCAAACTTATTGCTAGCCCATACTTCGCTAGAGTCCAATGCGCCAATGAACTTAGTGATGATTGGTACTGATGGTCGTCCGCGTCAAAAAGGCTTAAAAGAGATCATCTCTGAATGGATTTCTTTCCGAGTAGGTACTGTTACACGACGTACTCAGTATCGCTTAGGAAAAGTGAATGACCGAATGCATATTCTGGAAGGGCGCCTGATCGTTCTTCTGAATATTGATAAAGTGATTAAGATCATTCGCAATAGCGACGAGCCAAAAGCGGACCTTATTAAAGAGTTCAAGCTGAGTGATCGACAGGCAGAAGATATTTTAGATATCCGCTTGCGCCAGTTGGCTCGACTTGAAGGCATCAAGATTGAGCAAGAGTTAAAGCAGCTGAAGTCTGAACGCGAAGATCTAGAGGGCTTATTACAAAGCGATACCATTTTGCGTAAACGCATCATCAAAGAAATCGAATCCGATATGAAGGATTTTGGTGATGATCGCCGTACTTTGATTCAGGAAGATAAGCGCGCTGTTGCGGAAACTAAGGTGTTGGATGAACCGGTGACTGTAATCGTGTCCCAAAAAGGCTGGGTGCGGGTTCGCCAAGGCCATGAGCATGATGCTACCCAGTTTGGCTTTAAGGCTGGAGATGCGCTCTACGGAACATTTGAATGCCGCACGGTAGATGTCATACAGGGCTTCGGTAGTGATGGTCGGGTCTATACCGTGCCTGTTAGTGATTTACCTGGCGCTCGTGGTGATGGTTCACCATTGACTAGTTTTGTAAACCTAGCAGCTGGTTCACAAATGGTTGCTTATTACGCTGGTCAGCCCGATGATCTCGTATTGATTTCAACCAGGTCTGGTAATGGTTTCTTGGCAAATGTCGCGGATATGACGACTCGTAACAAGGCTGGTAAATCTTTTGTTGGTATCGATAGCAAATTCCCTGGTGGTGATGCTCCTCTTGGTGCAGCTAAAGTCACAGCTGGAATGAAGCAGGTAGCTTGCCTATCCGAAGGCTCTAAGTTATTGGTATTCCCATTAGATGAGCTTAAGCGTTTACCTACGGGTGGTAAGGGTGTGATCTTGATGGGTCTAGACGATAAAGAAAAGCTTGCCTCAGCGATTGCTGTGGGTCCTGATGGCGCTACGTATTCTGGTGCTGGACGTGCTGGCAAGCCAACTGAGTTAAGTCTCGATGCAAAAACCTTGAAGTCGTTTGCAGGCAATCGTGCTCGTAAGGGCCACTTTGTAGAGCCAAGACTGAAAGACGGAAAACTGAAGGCGAACTAAGAGGCTTTACCTGTTAGCGCATAAAAAGAAACCCGGTCAGTAGCTGATCGGGTTTTTTATTTCCGTATTAAGGTTTCTTAGGGATCGGTGCGCCGTACTTCACCGCAATCACTTCAGCCAGAATCGATACGGCAATTTCTGGTGGAGTTAAAGCGCCGATAAATAAGCCGACGGGCCCGTGAAGTCGTTCTACTTCCTCTTGCGTCACATCAAATTCCAGCAGACGGGCTTTACGTTTCTGGGTATTCACTCTGCTGCCCAGCGCGCCGACATAAAAAGCGGGTGACTTTAATGCTTCCATTAAGGCCATGTCATCTAGCTTGGGATCGTGCGTTAAGGCAACAACAGCGGTATGTGAGTCGACACCAATTTCCAATAGCACATCGTCCGGCATGCCCTTAATGAACTGGATATGCTCGCGATTAATGCCTTCGGCATACTCTTCACGTGGATCGATCACGATGACTTCAAAATCGGATGCCAGCGCAAAGTCAGCTGTGTAAAGAGATAGCTGGCCCGCGCCAATAATGACCATGCGCCAGCGCGGACCATAGGTGGTTTTCATGATCTGATCATCACAGACAAAAGCCTCATTACGATTACCAGCTTCCAGCTTGGATTTGCCGGTAGTGAGATTGACTGTGCGCGAGGTAATTTGGTGATTGGAAATGGAGCTCAGAATGCTTTCTAGGATTGCCAATTCAGGTTTTGGCTCAACAAGCAAGCGTAGTGTTCCACCACAAGGCAAACCAAAGCGAGCCGCTTCTTGTTGACTAACGCCATAGACCACCATCTCCGGCAATTCTTTAGTGAGAATTTCGGTTTGAACACGACGTATTAAGTCATCCTCAACGCATCCACCAGAAACTGATCCCGTTACTTGACCATCACCTCTGATGGCTAACCAAGATCCGATCGGTCTTGGGGCTGAACCCCATGTTTGCACTACAGTAGCGATTGCCACTGGATGACCAGATTTGAGCCAATCAACGGCAGCTTTTAAAACGCTTAAGTCGGTACTGTTCATTTCTGATCTCTAATATTTTTTGTATTTATTATTTTTATACTGCCAATTTAACTATTATCTCTCTAATGACAAGTTCAAGCTCATCTACTCAAAACCCAAAGTTCCGCCTAGCTGTTCTGTTGCTTGCTGCGGGCGAGGGTAGTCGTCTGGGGGTGCATCCCAAAGCTTTGTTACGTAAGGAGGGTATTACGCTCCTACAAGCTTTGTGTAATGCCATCCAGCAATTTGAACCAGTTCAATGTGTCTCAGTGACGGGCTTTCATGCTGAGGAGATTGAGTCTGAAGTGATAAAGATAAATCCGTCCTTGGACTACCCAATGCGGCCGGTTCGAAACCATGCTCCAGAGAGGGGGCAGGCTTCATCTGTTCGCTTGGGGCTTGAGTCAATCCAAGAAGAATTTGATGTTTTGCTAGTCGCGCTATCAGACCAGCCCGAAGTGGGTGCAAAGGAAATTCAAGAATTGCTTGATGAGTACTCTAAGCGAGAGGGCTCAGAGGAAATCATTCTGCCAGTAGTGAATGGGAAGCGTGGCAATCCTGTGTTGTTTTCGCATAAAGCGGTGTTCAATATTCTGGCAACCCCAGGTATGGTTTGCCGAGAATTCATGGATGTTAATCCTGGCAAAGTTAGGACTATGCATACTAGCAATCAGGCATTTGTATTGGATGTCGACACATCGGAAGACATCCAAAAGCACAAATTAAGTCTGACGTAGTTTTAAATCTCTGCAATCAATTCGATTTCGACACAAGCACCCAAGGGTATTTGAGCCACACCGAATGCGCTGCGAGCATGCTTGCCGGCATCACCAAACACCTCAAAAAGCAACTCAGAGCATCCGTTAATCACTAAGTGCTGCTCAGTAAATTCAGAACTTGAGTTCACTAAACCCATGACTTTCACAATACGCTTTACTTTGTCTAACGAGCCAAGATGATTTTGCAAAGTAGAAATCAAATCAATCGCGATCGATTTAGCGGCGGCTTTACCAGTTTCTGTATCCATGTCTAAACCCAGCTTACCAACCCAAGGTTTGCCATCTTTTTTGGCAATGTGCCCAGATAGAAAAACAGTGTTGCTAGTGCTAGCTGCCATGACGTAGGCTGCAGCGGGTGGTCCAGGTGGTGGTAAATCAATTCCGAGGGCTTTAAGGCGATCACTAATGTGGTTTGTCATAGGGGCATCAATCAGATTAAAAAATAGTTACAAGGGTGTTCAATAAATCTTACTTGGAAAGCTGACGCATAGCGCTTTCTAGTCCATTGAGTGTTACTGGGTACATTCTATCTTTCATGAGACCCTGCATGATGTCGATCGACTGTCGATATTGCCAAACTGATTCAGGCTCCGGATTGAGCCAAGCAAAGTGAGGAAAGTGATCGATGAGTCGATTAATCCAGGTGGCGCCAGCCTCTTGGTTGTTGTATTCAACGGACCCATTCGGACTCAGTATTTCATACGGAGACATAGTGGCATCTCCGATAAAAATAAGCTTATAGTCGGGACCATACTTATTGATGACATCTTGAGTCGCGGTCACTTGATCTCGTCTGCGGCGATTACTTTGCCAGAGGTGCTCATAAATGCAGTTATGAAAATAGTAATACTCCAGATGCTTAAATTCAGTTTTGACCGCGGTAAATAATTCAGAAATTCGTTGGATATGATCATCCATGGATCCGCCGACATCCATCAATAGCAAGACCTTAACTTGATTGTGGCGCTCAGGGCGCATTTGGATATCTAGCATCCCTGCATTTGCAGCGGTGGAGTGAATGGTCTTGTCGAGATCTAACTCTAGGCTGGAACCCTCTCTAGCAAAACGACGTAAGCGGCGTAACGCCATTTTGATATTACGAGTCCCTAAGCTGAGGTCACTGTCGTAATCTTTAAATTCTCGCGCTTCCCAGACTTTGATAGCCGTTCGATTGCCAGCACTCTCCCCGCCAATGCGAATGCCTTCTGGGTGATAACCGCTATGGCCAAAGGGTGATGAGCCGCCTGCACCAATCCATTTATTGCCGCCACCATGCCATTCTTTTTGCTCTTTCATGAGCTCTTGAAGTCGCTTTTGCAATGCCTCAGGCCCGCCCAACTTTTTGAGAGCAGCCTTTTCCTCATCGCTTAATACGCGTTGTAATTTTTTCTCAAGCCAGTCTAGAGGGATGTCTGGAGCCAGCGCGATGATTTGCTCTACACCGTTGAAGTATGACCCAAACACTTGATCAAAGCGATCAAAGTGCCGCTCATCTTTCACTAAGGTCATACGCGCTAGTTGATAAAACTCATCAATCGAGGGCTCAATGACACCTGCCTTCAAAGCTTCAAGTAAGGTCAAGAATTCCCGAACAGAAACAGGCACCTTGGCCTCTTTTAACTTTAGGAAAAATTGAATCAACATGACTCAGCTATAGCGGTATGGAAGTGTGTGAGATCAGCGATGATTGCGATTCATCATCACTAGGCGCTCGAACAAGTGAATATCCTGCTCATTTTTGAGGAGCGCTCCGTGAAGTGGTAGAATCGCGATTTTTTGCTCATCGCTATAAAGTGCCTCCGCTGGAATATCTTCCGCTAGCAAGAGCTTTAACCAGTCAATTAATTCAGAAGTGGAGGGCTTCTTTTTTAGGCCGGGTAAAGATCGTATTTGGTAAAAAGATTTCAGGGCGGCATCCAGCAACTCTTGTTTGATGTTCGGGTGATGGACATCAACAATACTTTGCATCGTTCCCGCATTTGGAAAGGAAATGTAATGAAAAAAGCAGCGGCGCAAAAATGCATCTGGCAATTCTTTTTCATTATTCGAAGTAATGATGACGAGAGGGCGGTGCTTTGCCTTAATCAGTTCGCGTGTTTCATAAACATAAAATTCCATCCGATCTATTTCGCGCAGTAGATCATTTGGGAACTCGATATCCGCCTTATCAATTTCATCAATTAGCAGAACAACCGGCTCATCCGCTTGAAATGCTTGCCAAAGCACACCTTTAACAATGTAGTTGCGAATGTCATTCACTTTCGCATCACCAAGCTGAGAGTCTCTTAATCTGCTAACCGCATCGTATTCATATAGACCTTGCTGTGCCTTGGTGGTCGACTTAATGTGCCACTGCATCAAAGGCATATTCAGTGCTGCGGCAACTTCCTCAGCCAACATAGTTTTGCCGGTACCTGGCTCGCCCTTAATCAAAAGGGGGCGTTGCAACTGTATTGCGGCATTTACCGCTAATTTCAAGTCATCAGTAGCTACATAGCTTTGTGAGCCATCAAAGCGGGAATTAGTCTTAGTCATCGTCAGGGGCAATCAATTTGTCTGTAAATAGCATTCAAGTATAGGTAAAAGGGCTCTTATTTTCAGTGTTTTCACTAATTTGAGGGGCTTAAACGGGGCATAGTGGTCTGTCTCCGCTATACTCTCTCCAAATTGATCTGAATCAAACTCGTTAATGATGATTTCTATGAAAAAACACCTCATTCTTTCCCAATTGACCCTCTGCGCAGGCCTAGCTTTTGCTGGATTTGCTGCTCAAGCTCAAGATGTCAAAGGCTCCGCTCAAGCTGGACAAGGCAAGGTTTGGCTTTGTATTGGTTGCCATTCCATTCCTGACTACCGCGCTGACTATCCTTTGGTCTATAAAGTTCCGATGTTGGGTGGTCAAAATGCCGCTTACATCGCTAGCGCTTTATCTGCCTATAAGAAAGGTGAAAGAAAGCATCCAACGATGCGTTCTATCGCCGCCAGCTTGTCTGATCAAGACATGGCTGACCTTGGCGAATACTATGCTGCGCAAACTGCCAGCTCACCAAATAACCCATTGAAGTGATATTTAGAGGCACGTTTATGAAATTCGCACTAATTACCGCCATTTTGTTATCCAGCATTGGCATGGCTCAAGCCGCTAGCGCTGAAAAAGGTCAAGCACTCGTAGAGAAGGCGAACTGTGCCTCTTGCCACGGCGCTGGACTGAATGCACCAATCCTGCCAGCTTATCCAAAGTTAGCCGGTCAATATTCTGACTACCTCTATTACGCTTTAAAAGCTTACAAGGTAGGCAATGGAAATGCTCAGTACGGACGCAATAATGCCGTGATGGGCTCCCAAGTTCAATCATTCTCTGATGCGGATATGCACGATATTGCTGCTTATATCGCCACATTGCCAGGAAATTTCGTTATTAAGAAATAGCCCAGGTAATTCGTAGCAGTCAAAAAAAGGCCTAGATTAATCTCCTAGGCCTTTGTTCTTTATAGAATCTACTATCTATCATTCTCTTATTTGGTTGCCTCAAGCCCTCTGGTGAGGTGTTTGCGCATGGCCAGCTCAGCAGCCAGTGGATCTCTTTTGAGGATGGATTGGAGAATTTCTCGATGCTCAACTAGGGAGCTTAATAAACGCCCAGTTCTGCTCAATGAATCGCGCCTTTGAAGCTTAAGAACCTTACGCAAGTCCTCGATAACCCCATTCATCCATTTATTTCCTGCAATTTCCTGTATCAGCTCATGAAATTTGACGTTAATTTCAAAGAATTGCTCGATATCACGATCAGCGGCAGCCTTTTCTAGACGATGATGCAGGTTATCCAGCTGCGTTAGCTGTGCTTCGGATGCCTTAATAGCCGTTTCTTTAGCCGCTTGCCCCTCTAGAAGGGAGAGTACGGTAAAAATTTGCTCTAGATCGCGCCTATCAACTTCGGTGACATAGGCGCCTTTGTTCATTTTGGTTGTAACTAGACCTTCAGATGCGAGAACTTTGATAGCTTCTCGCATGGGGGTGCGGCTTATTCCAAAGGCGATTGCTAGACTTTGCTCGTCTAGCCAGCTTCCAGGAGCTAATTCATGCGAAAAGATTTGCTCGCGTAATCGCTCAGCAACATCTTCATATAAGGGTCTATTAATCAGTTTTGTATTCATAATTATGTATACAGTATCTAGACAAATTAAAAAAAGTCAAGCAAAATAGCCCTACAAATTTAGCAACAATGTAATAAAGCCAACCAGGAGTGCTTTATGAGTACAAGTGAAAAAAAGTCTGCAACAAATTCATCTAATACTTGGCCAAATGTGCCTGATAGCAATTTGGATGCTTGGAAAAAATCTGCTCAAAAATCAGCGCCCAATGGTGATGTTGATAAATTAGGCTGGAAAACACCAGATGGTATTCATCTCAAAGCTCTATACACAGCAGAAGATATTGAAGGCCTTCAGTACACACATTCCTTGCCAGGCTTTGAGCCATTTGTACGTGGACCTCAGGCAACGATGTACTCAGTCCGCCCTTGGACTATTCGCCAGTATGCGGGCTTTTCAACTGCCGAAGAATCCAATGCGTTTTATCGCAAGGCTCTGGATGCAGGCGGTCAGGGTGTTTCGGTTGCATTTGACTTAGCAACGCATCGTGGCTATGACTCTGATCATCCGCGCGTTACTGGTGACGTTGGTAAGGCTGGTGTAGCAATAGATTCCGTAGAAGATATGAAAATTTTGTTCGATGGCATTCCATTGGACAAGGTATCAGTGTCCATGACCATGAATGGCGCCGTATTACCAGTTTTGGCTGGTTATATTGTTGCTGGTGAAGAGCAGGGCGTGAAACAAGAATTGTTATCAGGCACCATTCAGAATGACATTCTGAAAGAGTTCATGGTTCGCAATACTTATATTTATCCGCCAGAGCCTTCCATGCGCATCATTGGTGACATTATTGAGTACACCGCTAAACACATGCCGAAATTTAACTCGATTTCTATTTCGGGTTATCACATGCAAGAAGCAGGTGCAAATCAAGTTCTCGAATTAGCATTCACATTGGCTGATGGTAAAGAGTATGTGAAAACAGCATTAGCTAAGGGCTTGGACGTCGACGGCTTTGCTGGACGCCTTTCATTCTTCTTTGCAATTGGCATGAACTTTTATCTAGAAGTTGCCAAGCTACGCGCCGCACGCCTCTTGTGGTGGCGCATTATGAAGTCTTTCGAGCCAAAGAATCCAAAGTCCTTGATGTTGCGTACTCACTGCCAAACATCGGGTTGGTCTTTGACAGAACAAGATCCTTACAACAACGTTGTTCGCACCACTGTTGAGGCAATGGCAGCGGTATTTGGTGGTACGCAGTCCTTGCATACGAACTCATTTGATGAAGCCATTGCTTTGCCATCTGAGTTCTCTAGCCGTATTGCTCGTAACACTCAGTTAATCTTGCAAGAAGAAACGCATATCACCAGCGTGATTGATCCATGGGCTGGTTCTTACATGATGGAAAACCTCACACAGGAGATGGCGGATAAAGCCTGGGAAATTATTCAAGAAGTAGATGCCCTGGGCGGCATGACTAAGGCGGTTGAAAGTGGTTGGGCTAAGCTCAAGATTGAAGCTGCGGCTGCTGAGAAGCAAGCCAAGATTGATTCCGGTTCCGATGTCATCGTGGGCGTTAATAAATACAAGCTTGGAAAAGAAGATTTGGTCGATGTCTTGATGATTGACAATGACAAGGTTCGCGAAAGCCAAGTTGCTCGATTAAAAGACATTAAGACGAAGCGTGATTCTAAAAAAGTTGAAGCTGCATTAGAGGCATTAACTAAAGCCGCAGAAGAGAATACTGGCAACCTATTGGAGTTGGCTGTGCAGGCGATGCGTTTGCGTGCTACGGTTGGCGAAGTATCTGATGCGTTGGAAAAAGTTTACGGGCGCCACCGCGCCGATACTCAAAAGGTGACTGGTGTGTATGCAGCTGCTTACGACTCAGCAGAAGGCTGGGAAAAATTGAAGGTTGAAATTGCTGATTTTGCAAAAGACTTTGGTCGTCGCCCACGCGTGATGATTGCCAAGCTTGGTCAAGATGGACATGACCGTGGCGCTAAAGTTGTTGCAACGGCTTTCGCTGATTTAGGCTTTGACGTGGATATTGGACCTTTGTTCCAAACACCAGAAGAGTGTGCTCGTCAAGCGATTGAAAATGACGTTCACGCCCTAGGGGTTTCAACTTTAGCTGCAGGGCATAAGACTTTAGTTCCAGCCATCATCGCCGAGCTAAAGAAGCAGGGCTCTGATGACATCATTGTCTTTGTGGGTGGAGTGATTCCGAGGCAAGATTATGACTTCTTGTATGAAGCTGGCGTGAAAGGCATTTATGGCCCAGGTACTCCAATTCCAGCATCTGCAAAGGATGTACTCGAGCAGATTCGTAAATCTGCAAAGCCAGAGTAATTTTTAGATCAAAGACATCAGCATGCTAAATGCAGTTGACCAGGCTTTGGTGAATGATCTCACCGCTGCTCCCTCATCGGCGCAGCGAAGAGCTTTAGCTAAGATCATCACTTTGCTTGAATCCACTCGCATGGATCATCGAAAGCGTGCCGATGAAGTACTCAATACTTTATTGCCCAAGACAGGCAAGTCATTTCGTCTTGGCATCTCTGGTGTTCCTGGGGTTGGCAAGTCCACCCTCATTGAATCTCTAGGCTTATACCTCATCGAAAAAGGTCATCGCGTTGCTGTTCTAGCAATTGATCCATCCTCAAGCTTATCTGGTGGATCCATTTTGGGTGATAAGACTCGGATGGAGAAATTGTCCGTACTGGACAACGCATTTATTCGTCCTAGCCCTTCATCCTGCACTTTAGGTGGTGTAGCCGAGAAAACTAGAGAAGCTATGCTGGTTGCTGAGGCGGCAGGATTTGACATTGTGATTGTCGAAACCGTAGGCGTCGGCCAAAGTGAAATTGCTGTTGCTGGTATGACCGATATGTTCGTCCTAATGCAGTTGCCCAACGCTGGCGATGATCTGCAGGCAATTAAAAAAGGTGTCATGGAGATCGCGGATCTGATTGTGATCAATAAGGTTGATATCGATCCGGATGCTGCAATGCGCGCACAATTATTTATTACGAGTTCTTTGCGTCTTTTAGGTTTCCAGGGTAATCCAGATCATGCCTCTCACAATCAAGAGTATTGGCACCCCATGGTGATGACCTTAAGCGCTTTAGAGGGTAATGGTGTGCCTGAATTATGGGAAAAAATTCTCCATTTTCAGAAGCTACAAAATGCAAACGGCAAATTGCAATCCCGCCGTAAGCAACAGTCAGGAGCCTGGATGTGGGATCGAATTGATGCGGGCCTGAAGAACGCTTTCCAGAATCACCCAGCAGTACAAAAACTGTTACCTAGCCTGAGTGCTGAGGTAAATCAAGGAACCATGGCAGCTTCTGTTGCTGCGAGACGTTTGCTCGAAGCAATGGGACACGAATTTTTCTAAGGAGTAGTTATGAAGGAAATCATTCAACAGCTTGAAGCAAAGCGCGAACTTGCTAGATTAGGTGGCGGGCAAAAGCGTATTGCCGCTCAACATTCCAAGGGTAAGCTAACTGCACGTGAGCGTATCGAGCTTTTGCTGGATGCTGGTACCTTTGAAGAGTGGGATATGTTCGTTGAACATCGTTGCCACGATTTTGGTATGGCAGATCAAACTGTTCCGGGTGACGGCGTTGTTACTGGCTATGGAATGATTAATGGCCGCTTGGTTTTTGTATTCTCCCAAGACTTTACAGTATTGGGCGGCTCTCTATCAGAGGCTCATGCTGAAAAGATTTGCAAGATTATGGACCAGGCACTCAAAGTAGGGGCTCCTGTAATTGGTTTAAATGACTCTGGTGGTGCCCGCATTCAAGAGGGCGTTGCTTCCTTGGGCGGCTATGCTGAAATTTTCCAGCGCAATGTCACTGCCTCTGGAGTTATCCCACAGATCTCTTTAATCATGGGTCCGTCAGCTGGTGGTGCCGTTTACTCCCCAGCATTAACTGACTTCATCTTCATGGTGAAAGACAGTTCTTATATGTTTGTTACCGGACCAGAAGTGGTGAAGACTGTGACTCATGAAGATGTCACTGCTGAAGAGTTGGGCGGTGCCGTAACGCATTCCACTATTTCAGGTGTTTGTGATTTAGCTTTTGATAATGACGTTGATGCGATCATGATGCTCCGTCGCTTCTTCAACTATCTCCCTTTATCGAATCGTGAAAAGCCACCCATGATCAATGGGGCTATGCGCACTGAAGAACCTGATTTCTCTCTTGATACATTGGTTCCAAGCAACCCAAATCAACCTTACGATATGAAAGAGTTGATTGCGAAGATTGTGGATGATGGCGAGTTTTTTGAACTTCAGCCAGATTACGCAAAAAATATCTTGATCGGCTTTGCGCGTATGGAAGGCCGCTCGATTGGTATTGTCGCTAACCAGCCCTTAGTATTGGCAGGCTGCTTAGACATTAAGGCATCTATCAAAGCTGCGCGTTTTGTGCGCTTCTGTGATGCCTTCAACATTCCCGTGGTTACATTGGTTGACGTACCTGGATTTATGCCTGGTACATCGCAAGAATACGGCGGGATTATTAAGCATGGCGCTAAGTTACTCTATGCATATGCAGATTGCACCGTGCCAAAGGTAACTCTGATTACACGTAAAGCCTATGGTGGCGCTTATGACGTGATGGCTTCTAAGCATTTACGCGGCGACGTCAACTTCGCATGGCCTTCCGCTGAAATCGCTGTGATGGGCCCCAAAGGAGCTGTTGAAATTATTTTCCGCGAAGAAAAGTCTGATCCAGAAAAAATTACTGCACGTGAAGCTGAGTACAAAGCCAAGTTTGCGAATCCATTCGTAGCAGGTCGTCGTGGCTACATTGATGATGTGATCTTGCCTCATGAAACCCGCAAACGTATCTCACGTTCTTTGGCAATGCTGAAAGACAAAGAGCTCACAAACCCACCGCGTAAACACGGCAATATTCCTCTTTAAGGCGCCGAAAAATCATGACTACGAAAATGTTTAAGAAAATTTTGATTGCTAACCGCGGTGAGATTGCTTGCCGTGTGATGAAAACTGCCAAGAAAATGGGCATTAAGACGGTTGCTGTCTATTCTGAAGCGGATAAAGAGGCGCGTCACGTGCAAATGGCTGATGAAGCTGTTTGCATTGGGCCAGCTCCTTCGCGCGAATCCTATTTGGTGATGGATCGCATTATTCAAGCCTGTAAAGATACTGGTGCTGAAGCGGTTCATCCAGGCTATGGGTTCTTGTCTGAGAACGAGCAATTTGCACGTCGCTGCGAAGAAGAGGGCATAGTTTTTATTGGCCCTAAGCACCAATCTATCGCAGCAATGGGCGACAAGATTGCATCCAAGAAACTCGCTTTAGAAGCTAAGGTCAATACAATTCCCGGATTTAACGAGGCTATCGAAAAAGCGGAAGATGCCGTCAAGATCGCACAGGATATTGGTTACCCAGTAATGATTAAAGCTTCCGCAGGCGGTGGCGGCAAAGGCTTGCGTGTAGCGTTTAACGATAAAGAGGCGTTTGAAGGATTTACAGCATGCCGCACTGAAGCACTCAATAGCTTTGGTGATGACCGCGTCTTCATTGAGAAGTTTGTTGAAGGCCCGCGTCATATTGAGATTCAGGTACTGGGTGATTCTCAAGGCAATGTTGTGTATCTGGGTGAGCGCGATTGCTCTATTCAGCGACGCCATCAGAAGGTAATTGAAGAGGCGCCATCGCCATTTATTGATCCTGCAACGCGAAAAGCGATGGGTGAGCAAGCTGTTGCATTGGCAAAAGCGGTTAACTATCAATCTGCAGGTACCGTGGAATTTGTTGTCGGCAAAGACAAGTCCTTTTACTTCCTCGAGATGAATACCCGCTTGCAAGTTGAGCATCCAGTTACAGAAGGTATTACTGGTTTGGATTTGGTTGAGCAGATGATTCGTGTTGCTGCTGGTGAGAAGTTGGCATTTAAACAAGAAGATATCAAGCTTGATGGCTGGTCCATGGAGTGCCGTATTAACGCCGATGATCCATTCCGCAATTTCTTGCCATCTACTGGGCGCTTGGTGAAGTATCGTCCGCCGGAGGAGTTAGACGGTGTTCGTGTAGATACAGGCGTCTATGAGGGTGGTGAGATACCGATGCACTACGACTCCATGATTGCTAAATTAATTGTGCACGGCAAAGATCGTACTGAAGCAATTGACAAGATGCGGGCTGCGCTTAATGATTTTGTGATTCGTGGCATTCATTCAAATATCCCATTTCAAGCTGCTCTTTTGCAACATCCACGCTTCGTATCAGGTGACTTTACTACCGGCTTTATTGCCGAGGAGTATCCAGATGGATTTAAAAAGGATTCAGTCCAACCTGCGGATCCTAAGCGTCTCGCTGCGTTAGCGGCATTTATGCGCTACCGCTACCTTGAGCACATCAAGATGATTGATGGCCAATTGGCTGGTCATGAAATGACTATTGCGAAGAAGTTCGTTGTGGTGACTGGTTCACGCGTAGGCTCAAGCGAGGAGATTAAAGAGATCCCTATTCGCGTTGAGCTTAAAGAAGGTATTTACTCTGTCTATATTGAAGAGGGGGGTGATGTTAGTCGTTACAACATCGTTAGTAGTTGGCGTCCAGGCGAGCTTTGCTTACGCGCCACCATTAATGGAACCCACAAAATTACCGCGCAAGTAGAGCGCAAGGGTGTGAAATACGCGCTTGTCTTAGATGGTGCGCAGTACGAATGCATGGTCTTAAGCCCCTTAGGTGCAGAGCTTCAGCGTCGTATGCTCGTCAAAGTTCCGCCAGATACCTCGAAATTGGTAATGTCACCGATGCCTGGTCTCTTAACCAATATTTCAGTCAAGGTTGGCGAGGCAGTTACTGCAGGTCAGAAATTGGCTGCAATTGAAGCGATGAAGATGGAGAACACCCTAGTTGCCGCTCAGGATGGCGTCGTTGCTGAAATTTGCGCTAATGTTGGCGAAAGCTTGGCGGTGGATCAGTTGATCATTCGCTTTGAATAAGGCCGATCATGACTAAGCCATTCAAGATATTGGGGATTCAGCAAGTTGCAATCGGCGGTGAAAATAAAGATCGCCTTCGTAAGCTTTGGGTTGATTTGCTGGGCTTTGAATACAAAAGTACCTTTGTATCCGAACGCGAAAACGTCGACGAGGATATTTGCGCGATTGGTAAAGGTGGCCATGAGATTGAAGTTGATCTCATGCAGCCATTCGATATCGAGAAGAAACCTGCCGTTCACCAAACCCCTTTGAATCATATTGGCCTATGGGTTGACGATCTTCCCAAGGCGGTTGAGTGGTTATCTTCACAAGGTCTGCGATTCGCGCCTGGAGGTATTCGTAAGGGTGCGGCTGGCTATGACATCACTTTTGTTCACCCCAAGGGAAATGAGGAGTTTCCTTTCTGCGGTGAGGGCGTATTAATTGAGCTAGTTCAGGCACCAGCAGATATCATTGCGGGTCTGAGTTCATAAGTACCTAGAGAGTCCAAATTGACCCGTATATTGGCCATCGACACCTCCTCAGCGTGGTGTTCGGTGGCTTTATCGTTAAATGATGAAGCACCTTTATTTCGCACCCAAAAAGTAGCGGCTGGCGCTAGCCAACTCTTATTGCCTTGGATTGAGGAGTTACTTCTTGAATCTTCGATCGAGCTTGCTTCCCTGGACGCTATTGCAATCGGAAACGGTCCTGGAGCATTTACAGGCGTCCGCCTAGGTGTTGCCGTCGTCCAAGGTCTGGCAACAGCCGCCAAGCTACCTGTGCTCCCTGTGTCGAGTCTTGATGCCATTGCCAGTCAGCTGATCGAAACTCCCGCGTTTATTTCTTCAGGAGCCCAGTCATTTGTTGTCGCTGTGGATGCCCGCATGGATGAGGCCTACTGGGCTAGCTATCGAGTGGTCCCAAATCAATTGCCTCAACGTCAGAGTGACATTCTTCTGACTGCTCCGGAGGGCATACAGCTCTCGAATATCAATTTCCTTGCAGGCAGTGCAATTGCTGAATTTGGAGATCGCATATTCACCAGCATTGGACATCAGCTGCCTAGCACTCATCTAGATTCAAGCATTGGAGTCAATGCTCTTGGTGTATTGGCATGCGCTCAGGATATGTGGAGCAAAGGTCTGCAGCAAGATGTTCATTTGCTAGAGCCGCTCTACATCCGTAATAAAGTTGCCTTGACCTCCGCCGAGCGAAATCAACTACATGGCTGACAATATCCTGTCCCCGCAATCAAACACGGAAGGCGTATCAGAGCTTTCATTTCTGCCCATGACTGTTGCGGATTTGGATTCCGTCCTATCAATTGAATCTGTTTCACATATTCACCCCTGGACCAAGGGTAATTTTTCAGATTCACTTGCCGCAGGACATTGGGCCTATTGCGTAAGACCGCAATTAGCAGATACAGTAAAGGGCAGCTACTTAGATCCAGAAATTTTATGGGCCTACTGTATTTTATTTCCAGCCGTCGATGAGTTGCATCTCCTGAATATCACTGTTTCACCAAAATTACGCCGTTTCGGAATTGGCGTAAAAATGATGAATGCAATCGAGGGGGTAGCTGCTCAGCAAAATATGCCCCGCATTATTTTAGAGGTTCGCCCTAGCAATGCAGCGGCCCTCAAACTCTACCTTAGCCTTGGGTACGAGCAAATTGGTTTGCGAAAGAATTATTATCCAGCTGATGCTGCTAGCGGTTTGCGTGAAGACGCTCTGGTTTTAGCTAAATCGATTAAGCTTGAGGCATGAATATGAGTACAAACTCCACCTTCCTCAAAGAGATGGGCATAAGCGAATGGACTTCGCGTGATGCCATCCAAGAACAAGCCCAGACGATGCTTGCAGTTGCGGAGGTCGCTCATCAGCCCGATCCTTCAATTGGCGCAAGCTCGGGTATTGCAGAGACATTGGAGAGAGCATCTTCGGGCGTGTGGTGGTTTTTTGGAAACCAGCCTCAGGGTGATGCAGCGCTACTTTTTCAAAATATTATTCGGGCACTTGGTTTAGCTCCGCAAGAATGGTCTTGGAAAAATCCTGCAGAAAAATGGAATCCCGAGCTTTTGCCGCAAGATGGAACGCCGATAGTTGCGCTTGCGTTTGGTGGAGCTGCTGCTCAAAAATTATCGGGTGAGCGTGATGCGCTGCCAGAGCTTCGCGAAACCGTCTTAGCAATTAATGCGGATGGGGCGGAGGATCTGCCGTTGATTGCTACTTTTGAATTAAATCAGCTGATTGCAAGGCCAAAGGAGAAGGCCCTTTTTTGGCAAGATGTATTACTCGCTAAATCGGTATTACAAAATATCTAAACGTTAGGCTTAGTGTTTGTGTTCGCCAATCAAATGCATTGAGTCATATTCTGCTTGGTTAGCAGCATGGCGTCTTATGACCAACCACATAATTACGCTCACAGCTACCCCAAAGCCAATAATTACTACCTGTATTGGGGCATCCAGCCATATCAAGCCAGAGTAAATTAATAGCATCATTAGTACAGAAATATTTTCATTAAAGTTTTGCACTGCAATAGAGTGACCAGCAGACATCAACACATGTCCGCGATGCTGAAGCAGCGCATTCATTGGTACTACAAAGTAACCTGCCAACCACCCAACCAATACCAATAAGAAATACGCTGGCAATAGATTCAAGGAGATCTCAAATCCAGCAATAGTCCAGATAGTTATATTGGGAAGCATGTCTGAGTTGTAGATTGCCATGATGCAGACCACTAGGCCCATGACAATACCATAAGGGAGGACTTTGAGTGAGCTACGAAGCGGCACGCGCCAAGCGGCCCACATAGCCCCTCCAGCGACTCCAAATGCCGAGATCGCCTGAAGAATAGCTCCCTGAGACAGGGTCATATGCAAGGCCACTTGAGCCCATTTGATGACAATGAACTGCAAGGTAGCACCAGCACCCCAAAACAAGGTAGTGACTGCCAATGAAATCTGTCCCAAACGGTCAGCCCAAAGAGTCTTAAAACAAACGGAAAAATCTTTTACCAACTCAATTGGATTGGTTTTTTGAGATTGATAGCGCGCCCCAGTATCTGGAATGCGTAAATTGATTAGGGCGGCCAATACATAAATCATCATGATGATCAGAATGGCTGATTCTGCTGCAGTATCAATGCTGGTCTCCAGAATAGGCATATCAAGCCCTAGGAGGCTCTGGGAGACGGTTTTGCTGATGAGGACCCCCCCGAGTACAGTACCCATGATGATGGAGCCGACAGTCAGGCCTTCAATCCAGCCATTAGCTGCAACCAGTTTTTCTGGTGGAAGCAATTCAGTCAGAATCCCATATTTGGCTGGGGAGTAAGCGGCGGCGCCTAGGCCAACAATTGCATAAGCCAACAAAGGGTGACTTCCAAACAGCATGACCACGCAACCGATGAATTTGATCGTATTGGTGATGAACATGACGTTACCTTTAGGGCGGGAGTCTGCAAAGGCTCCGACAAAGGCTGCCAGCAATACATAAGAGAGAACGAAGAATAATTTGAGTAAAGGAGTCATCCAGGCCGGAGCATTGAGCTGGACCAAGAGGGCGATTGCTGCGATCAGCAATGCGTTATCAGCAAGCGACGAAAAAAATTGCGCCGCCATAATGATGTAAAAACTGCGGTTCATTCGTACAATCTAGTCATTACTGTAATTAAAACATGAAAGGAGGGGTGGATATGAGCTCATCAGCTAATCGCTTGATTAATAGACCAATTCTGGCAACTATACACACTGATGCCTTTCGTCATAATTTGGGTCGCATTCGAGAGCTTGCTCCCGAATCAAAGATTTGGTCTGTTGTTAAAGCTAAAGCCTACGGTCATACCCTAGCGGCTGCCCTGAATGGACTGGAATCTACGGATGGCTTTGCCTTGCTGGATATTGCAGATGCGCAATGGCTAAGGGAACATGGTTGGGGTGGTCGCATCCTCCTGTTAGAGGGGCTTTTTAGTCAGCAGGAACTTGAATTGGCATGCAAGCTCAGGTGTGACCTAGTGGTCCATAGTGAACAGCAAGTTACCTGGCTTGAATCCTTTGTAAATCATTCAGGCCACCCAATCAATATCTTTTTAAAGCTGAATTCCGGTATGAATAGACTCGGCTTCAGGCCAGAGCAGTACCGGACCGCTTTTCATCGCTTACATTCTGCCGGCTATCACCTGCATCACATGACTCATTTTGCTAATGCCGATCAAGTTGATGGTCTACCATCCGTAGGTGAGCAGATGGAATGTTTTGATCAGGCAATCGAGGGTCTCGAAGCCCCAACTTCGCTTGCTAATTCAGCGGCGATTTTGTGGCATCGCAATGCCTTAGGCGATTGGGTTCGCCCAGGAATTATGTTGTACGGCGTTTCACCAACCGGAATGCATGCCGACATTGTTCGATCTGAATTTCAGGCTGTGATGCAATTGCGTAGCGAGATCATCGATATTCAAGAATTAAAGAAGGGCGATCATATAGGGTACGGAGGCTGCTACGAAGCTCCAGAAGATATGCGCATCGGCGTAATTGCTTGTGGTTATGCGGATGGCTATCCTCGTCATGCGGAAGATGGCACGCCCGTCTGGGTTGATGCCGCCGATGTTGACGGTGGTAGCGTGATTTGTCCGATTGTTGGGCGTGTCTCAATGGACATGCTGACGATCGATTTGCGCGAAGCCCCAAAAGCTAAGATCGGTAGTGTTGTGGAGCTTTGGGGTAATGAAGTGCCAGTCGATGATGTAGCTCAGATGAGCGGGACCATTGGCTACGAACTGATTTGCGCATTGGCGCAGAGGGTGCCAGTTATTATCAAGTAACGCGGAGTTAATTGATAACAAGCATCTTTTTACTTATTCCAGATCTGCCACCAGCGAGTTTCTTTTTGAACGCGTTTCCCTGTAACCATCATTTGGCTTTCTGGGAAATTGAGTTTGAACACACGAAGCGAATCGTTACTCAAGTCAGTCATACCTAGCTTCTCATAAGATTTCGTCAGAAGGTAGAGCGCCTCTTCAACAGCGGGCGCACGATCGTAATCGCGAATGACGAGTTGCGCTCTATTGGCGGCAGCTAGATATGCCCCACGTTGATAATAGAAGCGAGCAACGATCACATCCGCTTCCGCTAAAGAGTTAACGATATAGCGCATGCGATCCAAAGAGTCGGGTGCATATTTACTATCAGGGAATCGCTCAACTACCACTTTGAAAGATTCAAAAGCTTCTTTAGCCGCCTTTGGATCTCGCTCACTTAAATCTTGCCCAGTAAATTTGCCGAGCCAGCCCAGATCATCATTAAAGCTAATTAGGCCTTTGAGGTAGTAGCCGTAATCTAAATTAGGACTACCTTGATGCAGCTTGATGAAGCGATCGATGGCAACCAAAGCCTGGGCTTGTTCCTGACCCTTCCAGTAACAATAAGCAGCATTGATTTGGGCTTGTTGCGAATAAGGTCCAAATGGGAATCGACCTTCAAGCTTTTCAAAGTACTTGCCACATTTGGCATAGTCAGCATCATTGAGCTTTTCAGTTGCTTCGGAATATAGCTTTGTTTCAGACCACAGATCGGAGTCGTCTTTTGAGCCATCGCTACCCGCACAGCCACCAAGAATCAGGCAGGCAGCACTAGCTCCAAAAAATAAACCAATAAGGGATTTTCTGGAAGATGACCGAACAGAGGCAGCAAGCCTTAAACTGGCGTCTGTAATAACGTCCGACATAACTAAAAGGCTCTTTAAGCGTGGCATTGCCGCATACTCCCGATTCGAATCCCATTGATTATATCGATGATGAGGACTTCATCACTCTAGAAGTTCCCCCCGAGGTCAGTGGAGAGCGCTTGGACAAGTTTCTTGGCGGGGCTTTGCCTGATTACTCCCGCAATCGGCTTCAGGCTTGGGTTGAGGCTGGGGCGGTCACGGTAGATGGAAAAGTCACCAAAATCCGTCATTTACTCCGTGGGAGCGAGAGTATTAAAGTCTTTCCACAAGAAATGCCCGAGCAATTTGCTTTTGCCCCCGAAGACATCCCTTTGGACGTTGTTTATGAGGATGAGACGATTATTGTAGTCAACAAGCCAGCAGGGCTTGTAGTTCACCCAGCCGCTGGTAATTGGACGGGCACCTTGTTAAACGGCCTGTTATATCGCTTTCCGGAGCTCAAACAGCTTCCAAGGGCGGGGATAGTACACCGCCTAGATAAAGACACATCTGGGTTAATGGTGGTAGCTAGAACTGACTTAGCTCAAACGGCTTTGGTGAGGCAGTTGCAGGAGCGGACCGTGGGGCGACGTTACCTTTCCTGGGTATGGGGTGATGCCCCGTCACAGGGTAAGGTCTTGGCGACTGTGGGCCGTGATCAACGTGATCGCCTCAAAATGGCGGCTGGCTCTGCTCAAGGTAAGCCTGCGGCTACGTTATTTCGCCGCTTAGCTAAAGGTGCTTTTGATGGAAGTCCAGTTGCTTTGTTGGAGTGTCGGCTAGAGACGGGCCGAACTCATCAAATTCGCGTTCATTTGGAATCCTTGGGTTTTCCTCTTTTGGGTGATCCGGTTTACCGCAAAAGAACGCCAGGAGTAGCTAAATCACTCCCTTTTGGTCGCCAAGCTCTTCATGCCTATGCTCTGAGCTTGCAGCACCCAGCAACACAGGAAGTGATGACTTGGTTCAGATTGCCCCCGCAAGATTTAATTGAACTACTCCCCTTAGTGGGAATGACTGAAGCAGATCTGCCTAAGGAAGAGGCATTAATGGCATCCATTAAAAATGATCAACGCAATTAAAAAGATTGACCCAAACTGGCTTGTACCTCGGCAAATTAATGCTTTTTGCACAACTCGGGAAGGTGGAGTTAGTAAAACACCATTTGCCACCCTCAATCTAGGGCTGAATGCTGAGGATGACTCTGCGGATGTTCTACAAAATCGCAGCATCGTAAGATCTAATCTTCCCAACGAACCAATCTGGCTCAAACAGATTCATGGAGTTGGCGTCAGTACCCCATCCTCAAGGGCGTCTTTAGTTGGCGGGGTAGTTGAGGCGGACGCCTCCGTAAGCAATATTCCAAATGAAGTACTTGCTATTTTGACTGCAGATTGCATGCCGGTATTGTTAGCAAGCAGAGACGGGAATGTCATCGGGGCAGCTCATGCTGGCTGGCGCGGCCTAAGCGGTGGTGTGCTCGAAAATACTGTTAAAGAAATGCTCGCTTTATCTCCAGGCCTCAGCCCTCGCGACATTCAGGTTTGGATGGGTCCAGCTATTGGGCCAAGCAAATTTGAGGTTGGTGAAGACGTGCTGCAAGCTTTTTCTGCACACAGCCAATCTGTTTTGGAGCAAGCGTTTAAGCCAATTAATCAACGCCCTGGTAAATATTTGGCTAACCTATATCTACTTGCCCAGGAGCGACTTCGGTCATTGGGTATTGAGCAAATTGATGGCGGTGAATTTTGCACCTTCAATGATTCAGAGAATTTCTTTTCATATCGAAGAGATAAAAAAACGGGGCGTTTTGCTTCCCTTATTTGGATTTCTGAGTTGACCTAATCTTGGGGTTATTACTAGCTTAGCTCTAGGGCTAGGGTTAGTGCGTATAACCCTTCCAGCCTTATAGATGCAGAATGGTCGCAATAACTTTACGAGATCATTATGTTTGCAGGTATGAATACAGGTGTAGCGCCATCTTTGGCTCCACACCACATGGCTTTAATTCCACCAGAGCGTTTGGCAGAAATTCAAAAAGAATACTTTGCGGAGTTCGCTCACCTTGCAACCAATCCAGAGGCTATCGAAGTAAAAGATCGTCGCTTCTCCGGCAAGGCCTGGCATTCCTCTTGGAGCAAGATGATTGCCGCAACCTATTTGCTGAACTCTAAGCACTTGCTTGCGCTTGCCAAAGCGGTCGAGGCCGATGAAAAAACCAAGACCAAAATTTTGTTCACTACGGAACAAATGATTGACGCTTTATCGCCATCAAACTTTATCGCAACCAATCCAGAAGTTCTTGAAAATATCATTAGCTCACAAGGCCAGTCTATTCAGAACGGTATCGTCAATTTATTAAGCGATATGAAAAAGGGCAAAGTTTCTCAGACCGACGAAAGTGCTTTCGAGGTTGGCAAGAACATTGCCACAACTGAAGGTCAGGTGGTGTTTCGTAATGATCTCTTTGAGCTGATTCAGTACACACCATTGACCGATACGGTCTATGAGCGCCCTTATTTAATGGTGCCACCTTGCATTAATAAATACTACATATTAGATTTGCAACCAGACAACTCAGTAGTCCGCTACATGGTTGAGCAGGGCCATACTGTTTTCTTAGTTTCCTGGAAAAACCCGGATGCCTCAATGTCCAAAATTACCTGGGACGACTATGTAGGTGAGGGTGTCATTAAGGCAATTGAAGTTGCAAAAGATATTGGCGGTACAGATCAAATTAACGTACTTGGTTTCTGTGTTGGGGGAACCTTAACTTCCACAGCTCTAGCTGTATTGGCAGCCCGCAAAAAAGATTATGTTGCCAGCTTAACCTTGCTCACAACCCTATTGGATTTCAGTGATACCGGCATCCTCGATGTCTTTATTGATGAGGGTATGGTCAAGTTACGTGAAAGTACGATTGGCGGCGAGGGGGGTCATTTTGGAATGATGTCCGGTTTAGATCTGGGCAACACATTCTCTTTCTTACGTCCAAATGATTTGGTGTGGAACTATGTTGTCGAGAACTACTTAAAGGGTAATTCGCCACCACCATTTGATTTGCTGTATTGGAATGGCGACTCAACGAATCTACCTGGCCCAATGTATTGCTGGTATCTGCGTCACACCTATTTGCAAAATGAATTAATCAAACCAGGCAAGCTGACAGTTTGTGGTGAAAAAGTCGATTTAAGTAAGATTACTGTACCAGCTTATATCTACGCTTCGCATGATGATCACATCGTGCCCTGGAAATCTGCTTATGAGTCGACCCATATCCTCAAAGGTAAGAATCGTTTTGTCTTGGGTGCATCAGGGCATATTGCTGGCGTAATCAATCCACCAGCAAAAAATAAGCGTCATTATTTTGAAAACAATAAATTGGCTAAGACTGCGGATGAGTGGTTAGCTGCCGCAAAAGACATCAAAGGTAGTTGGTGGCCTAACTACGCAAAATGGTTGGAGCAATTTGGTGGCAAGAAAATTAAAGCCAGCAAAACGTTTGGTAATGCACGGTACAAAAAACTAGAAGCAGCGCCTGGTAAGTACGTGAAAGAAAAAGTATCAGTTGCTGTTAAATAATTTTCAAAAAGGGGAAATCATGTCTCAAAAGATTGCATATGTAACTGGTGGTATGGGTGGAATCGGTACCGCTATTTGTCAACGTCTCGCCAAAGATGGCTTCAAAGTGATCGCTGGTTGTGGTCCGAATTCCCCGCGTAAAGATCGCTGGATTGGCGAACAAAAAGCCTTGGGTTATGACTTTATCGCCTCTGAAGGCAACGTTTCTGACTGGGACAGCACAGTTGCGGCCTTTGATAAGGTCAAAGCTGAAGTAGGGCGTGTCGATGTGTTGGTGAATAACGCTGGTATTACTAAAGACAGCGTATTCCGCAAAATGACCCCAGATCAGTGGAAAGCAGTGATTGATACCAACCTGAACTCCTTGTTCAATGTCACAAAGCAAGTGGTTGATGGCATGGCTGATAACGGCTGGGGTCGCATTATCAATATTTCTTCCGTAAACGGTCAAAAAGGCCAATTTGGTCAGTCTAACTATTCCACTGCAAAGGCGGGTCTGCATGGTTTCACGATGGCCTTGTCACAAGAGCTGGCTTCTAAAGGTGTGACTGTGAATACGGTTTCTCCTGGTTACATCGGCACGGATATGGTTAAAGCCATTCGTGAGGACGTTCTCGAGAAGATTGTGGCCGGTATTCCGGTCAAGCGTCTTGGTACCCCAGAGGAAATTGCCTCAATTTGCTGCTGGATTGCCTCTGATGATGGCGGTTACGCGACTGGAGCAGACTTTTCCTTGAATGGCGGTATTCATACCGGTTAAAGCTGCCAAAAATGCAGTTTTAGATGTGTGCTCATCGGCATATTTACCTTTAGGTCAAACTAGGGATAAACTATGCCGATGTTGCATTGCGGTACCGAGAGTTAGGAAAAAATTACATGGCCACACGTTCTAAAAAAGCCGGCGATAGCCGCTTGATCAAGAAGTACCCCAATCGTCGTTTATATGACACCCAAACCAGCACCTATGTCACGCTGGTAGACATCAAAAATTTAGTGATGGCCGGCGATGCTTTTAGCGTTGTAGATGCAAAAACTGAAGATGATTTGACTCGTAATATCTTGCTACAAATTATTTTGGAAGAAGAGGCTGGTGGCGCCCCGGTTTTTTCAACTCAAATGCTTTCTCAAATCATTCGCTTCTACGGCAACTCTATGCAAGGTTTGATGGGTAGCTACCTTGAAAAAACAATGCAGTCGTTTGTGGATATTCACAATAAGTTGGGCGATCAAACGCAAGGCCTAGGTGCGGGTAGCACACCTGAGGCATGGGCCAAGATGATGAATCTTCAAAACCCCTTGATGCAGGGCTTGATGGGTAACTATCTAGAACAAAGCAAAGATCTGTTTGTAAAGATGCAAGAGCAAATGCAAAGCTCCCCAACGATATTCAGTGGTTTCCCATTTCCAGGTCAACCTAACCCGACAGAAAAAGAATAGTTGTGGCGGGGAAAGTTGGTTTTGTTTCCTTAGGTTGCCCTAAGGCTCTGGTTGATTCTGAGCTCATCCTCACCCAATTGAGTGCTGAAGGCTACGAGACTGCCAAAGATTATTCTGGTGCTGATCTCGTGATTGTGAATACTTGTGGGTTTATTGATTCCGCGGTTGAGGAAAGTCTTGCGGCAATTGGTGAGGCCCTGTCCGAAAATGGCAAAGTGATTGTTACGGGTTGTTTGGGTGCTCGAAAAAATGCTGACGGTACCGATCTGATTCAGAGCATTCACCCTAAAGTCCTTGCAGTTACTGGCCCACACGCTACACAAGAGGTTATGCAGGCGATTCATCTGCATCTTCCAAAGCCTCATGATCCTTTTACAGATTTGCTGCCACCTATTGGCGTCAAGCTCACGCCTAAGCACTATGCCTACCTGAAGATATCCGAGGGATGCAATCATCGCTGTACTTTCTGCATTATTCCAAGCATGCGTGGTGATCTTGTCTCACGCCCGATTGGCGAAGTATTGTTAGAAGCCAAAAAGTTATTTGAGTCTGGCGTAAAAGAGTTATTAGTCGTGTCGCAGGATACGAGTGCCTATGGTGTTGATATTCAATATCGCACTGGTTTCTGGGATGGCAAGCCCGTGAAGACGCGGATGTTTGATCTGGTGAATGCCTTAAACCAAATTGCGAGGGAGCATCAAGCATGGGTTCGTCTGCATTATGTTTATCCCTATCCGCATGTAGATGATGTCTTGCCTTTAATGGCTGAGTTTTCCGAGCATGGTTATGGCGTATTGCCTTACTTAGACATTCCTTTGCAACATGCGCATCCAGATGTTTTGAAGCGTATGAAGCGCCCCGCTAGCGGAGAAAAGAATTTAGAGCGTATTCAGGCATGGCGTACCGCTTGTCCAGACTTAGTCGTTCGCAGCACCTTCATTGCGGGCTTCCCAGGCGAGACCGAAGAAGAATTTCAATATCTTTTGAATTTCCTGGATGAGGCCCAAATTGATCGTGCAGGTTGTTTTGCCTATTCACCAGTTGATGGCGCTACTGCCAACGCCTTAGAGAATCCAGTGCCGGATGCGATACGTGAAGAGCGCCGTGCTCGTTTTATGGCCAAGGCCGAGGAAATCTCGACAAAACGACTTGCTAAAAAAATAGGCAGGCGTATTCAAGTCATTATTGATCGGGTAGACGATTCAGGTGGAATTGGCAGAACTATCGGCGATGCCCCTGAAATTGATGGTTTGGTGAGGGTTTTGCCCCCAAGCAAGCCATCCAAACGCTTCCGTGCTGGTGAAATCATCAAGGTAACGGTGATTAGCTCCCAAGGGCATGACCTAATAGCCGAAACTTGACTATTAGAATAAAAATAGTGTTTTGGCCTGTCGTTGGGGTCATTATTTTGCCTATATAGGTACCGTAAAGGGGATTGATATGAGTCGTGATGTCGTCGTTTTAAGTGCTGTACGTTCTGCAATTGGTACATTCAATGGATCACTAAGCAGCCTTGAGCCATGCGAGCTCGGCGGTATCGTGATGAAAGAGGCGGTTGCGCGCTCTGGAGTCGATCCAGCCTTAATTAATTACGTTACTGTAGGTAATACCATTCCTACGGATAGTCGATATGCCTACGTTGCTCGTGTAGCCTCTATTCAGGCTGGCCTGCCAATGGAGTCTGTTGCGATGGCCTTGAATCGTTTGTGTAGCTCAGGCTTGCAAGCGATTGTTACTACCTCTCAAGCCATTATGTTGGGTGACTGTGACTACGGCATTGGCGGTGGTGTTGAAGTGATGTCTCGTGGTATGTACGGCTCTCCAGCAATGCGTAGCGGTGCTCGCATGGGCGACACTAAAATGTTGGACTTGATGGTCTCGGTATTAACTGATCCATTTGGCGTTGGCCATATGGGCGTTACTGCTGAGAACTTAGTAGAAAAATGGAAGTTCACTCGTGAAGAGCAGGATGCTTTAGCGGTTGAGTCTCATCGTCGCGCAGCGCACGCTATCAAAGAAGGTCGCTTCAAATCTCAAATCGTTCCCATCACCATCAAAACTCGCAAGGGTGATGTAGTGTTTGATACAGACGAGCATTGCAAGCCAGAAACCACGATGGAAACTTTAGCGAAGATGAAGGGTGTCTTCAAGAAAGAAGGCGGCAGTGTTACTGCTGGTAATGCATCTGGCATCAATGATGGTGCTGCATTCTTCGTTCTGGCTGAGGCTGAGGCTGCCAAAAAAGCTGGTCACAAGCCAATTGCGCGTTTAGTTTCTTATGCTATTGCTGGTGTGCCTAACCACATCATGGGTGAAGGCCCAATTCCTGCAACGAAGATCGCTCTTGAGCGCGCAGGTCTGAAGTTGGATCAAATTGATGTGATTGAATCTAATGAGGCATTCGCTGCTCAGGCATTGGCAGTCACTAAAGGGTTGGGTTTAGATCCAGCCAAAACTAACGTGAATGGTGGAGCCATTGCACTAGGCCACCCAATCGGTTGCTCTGGTGCTGCAATTGCTACTAAAGCAATCCATGAATTACATCGTGTTCAAGGTAAATATGCTTTGGTTACGATGTGTATTGGTGGTGGACAAGGTATCGCTACGATTTTCGAGCGCCTCTAATCAGCACTCGGTTACTGCTAAAGCCAAACTTGATCTAAGTTAGGCGATTAGCAGTAAAGCAGCATCCAAGCCGACTCGGTCAAAAGCCGCGTCGGCTTTTTCTTTAACGATCGGCTTTGCTTTATAAGCAATGCTAATGCCAGAGCTATGCATCATTGGCAGATCGTTTGATCCATCACCCATGGTGATGGCATTCTTCTTCTGACAATTCATGAGAGTACAGGCTTGCTCCAAGTAGGCGGCCTTCGCTGCGCCATCCACGATATCGCCTATCACTTTACCCGTCAGCTTGCCGTCAATAATTTCTAGGGTGTTGGCCTGGGCTTGTTTAAAGCCTAGCTCTTGTTGTAGCTTTTCTGTGAAGAAGGTGAATCCACCAGAAACCAGGAGGGTATAAAGCCCTTTAGCATTAGCTCCTGCTAGTAATTCAATAGCGCCAGGATTAGGGCGTAAACGCTCTTGGTAGACCGAGTCCAAGACATTAGCAGAAACACCGGCTAAAAGTGCTACTCGTCTGCGCAAGCTTTCTTTAAAGTCTTTGATCTCTCCACGCATCGTGGCCTCAGTAATTTCTGAAACAGCTGCCTTTTTACCAGTGAAGTCTGCAATCTCATCGATGCACTCAATATTGATCAGGGTGGAATCCATATCCATGGCCAATACCTTTACTTCATCCGCTTTAAATCCCGGAGAAAGAAAGGCCAAATCCGCATCGTGCGCAGCGGCAATATCGCGCATAGCTACTCTAGCTTCAGGCATTAAAACGTGCGGACAACTCCAGCGAGCGCTGAAGTATTTTGAATGTGAGGACTTTAAGAGTGGGGTTAATTCGAGGCCCAAGACTTTTGCATGTTCAATCAATGCAGTATTTAATTCTGCAGGGATTGGGGCATTAGCTAGGGCAACAAGTGTAAGGTGCTTTGGCATATATGAGCAGTAGGTATTTAATTGGCTTGAACAGAATTGAGCATGGCAGACTCATTAAGACTTCTCAGTATTTTGCGGATATGGTCTAGACGTTGTTCCAGCCTCTCAAAATCTTTTTCTTTCTGCGGGAGAATTTTCAATTTATCCTGCCCATTGAGCTGGATATACTTTGAAGACTGGATCAATTGAATAATCTTCATCGGGTCAATTGGTGGATTGGGGATAAATTGAATCTGAATTGATGCTGGAGTGGCGTCAATTTTTTTAATCCCAAAGCCGGCCATCTCTAGGCGTAAGCGATGGGTTTCATAAAGTGATTTAGCTTGATCTGGCAGATCACCATAGCGATCAACTAACTCTTCACGCAAGCCCATTAATTCGGAGAAGTCATTTGTCCCGGCAAAACGCTTGTACATTGAGAGTCGCTCATGGACATCAGGGCAATAATCATTTGGGAAGAGGGCTGGCACGCCCAAATTGACATCCGTAGTTGCCTGCAGTGGTGATAGGAGGTCAGGCTCCTTGCCGCTACGTAAGGATTTGACTGCGCGGTTGAGCATCTCGGTATAGAGCTGGAATCCAATTTCATGGATCTCACCGGACTGTTTATCGCCAAGGACTTCGCCAGCTCCGCGGATTTCTAAATCATGCATTGCCAAATAAAAACCAGAGCCCAACTCTTCCATAGCCTGAATTGCATTTAAACGCAATTGAGCCTGCTTGCTGAGTGCCTCAGGATCCGGAACGAGCAAGTAGGCATAGGCCTGGTGGTGTGACCGTCCAACACGTCCACGTAATTGATGCAACTGCGCTAAGCCAAACTTATCCGCGCGATGCATGATGATGGTATTGGCAGTAGGGACGTCAATACCCGTTTCAATAATGGTGGTGCATAACAAGATATTGGTGCGTTGGGTCACAAACTCACGCATGACAGATTCAAGTTCGCGCTCATGCATCTGACCATGGGCTACGCTAATGCTTGCCTCTGGGATCAGTTCTTGTAAGGCATGTTTGCGGTTTTGAATGGTTTCAACTTCGTTATGCAGGAAGTAGACTTGTCCGCCACGTTTAATCTCACGCAGTACTGCCTCACGAATAACGCCATCACCTTCACGCCGCACAAAGGTTTTGATAGCTAAGCGTTTCTGAGGCGCTGTGGCGATGATAGAAAACTCACGTAAGCCTTCCATTGCCATTCCCAGTGTTCTTGGAATTGGCGTAGCAGTTAAGGTCAGAATATCGACCTCAGCACGCAATGCCTTGAGCGCATCCTTTTGACGAACGCCAAAGCGATGCTCTTCATCAACAATCACTAAACCTAAGTTGGCGAACTGGGTTTCTTTTGATAGCAGCTTATGTGTGCCAATGATGATGTCAGCCTCACCTTTAGCAATCGCTTCTAGTGCAGCATTAATTTCTTTAGTAGTTTTAAAGCGGGATAGCTCAACAATGCGAACAGGCCAATCTGCAAAGCGATCTTTCCAAGTAGCTACATGCTGTTCAGCGAGTAGAGTGGTTGGTGCTAGGATGGCCACTTGCTTGCCACCCATCACAGCGACAAAGCTGGCGCGTAAAGCTACCTCAGTTTTACCAAAACCCACATCGCCACAGACTAGTCGATCCATCGGCGTGCCGCTAGTCATATCGCCAATCACTGCGGCGATCGCATTGGCTTGATCGGGCGTTTCTTCAAACCCAAAGCTTTCTGCGAAAGCAGCATAGTCATGGGCCGAGAATTCAAAGGCATGGCCTTTGCGAATGGCTCTTGCTGCATACAGATTCAATAGCTCAGCAGCGGTATCCCGAATTTGTTGAGCTGCTTTACGTCTTGCTTTATCCCACTGTCCTGAACCCAGCTGGTGTAATGGTGCGGAGTCAGGATCAGATCCTGCATAACGTGTCACCATTTGCAGTTGTTGCACGGGCACATACAAGGTCGCATCTTTGGCGTAGACCAAGTGAAGGAACTCTTCAAAAATGGGCTCTTCTTTGGGTGGTGCTAAATTCAGCAGAACCAAACCTTGGTAACGACCAATCCCGTGATCAGAATGCACGACAGGGTCACCAATCTTGAGCTCAGATAAATCTTTGAAGAGCATATCCGGATCAGCGCTCTCACTCTCTTTACCCTTACGGCGTTGGCGAGCGGTAGTTGTAAAGAGCTCGGCCTCTGTTACGACGATGAGATTTTCAGCTGGCCAGGTAAAGCCATTAAAGAGTTGCGCTGTAACTAAGCCGAATAGCGAATCACTCTTAATGAAATCAGCAATGCCTTCAAAGCCTTCTGGCTTTAATGGGTAGAGTGGTTTGCCATTTTGCCCGGCAACTGAATTGCTTTCTTCAAAGAGCTGGCGGATTGATTCTTTACGGCCGTTGCTATCGCTGCAAATAAGAACTCGTACTTTTTCTTGTGAGACTAAAGCGCGCAGTCGATTGATTGGATCCGCATCACGACGATGAACAGCAAGATCTGGGACCGCTAAAAATTGTGGAGTCTCTTTGGTTTCTTTATCCAACACCAATCGTGCATTGGGTTTGGCTGCGGTAAAGAATTCATCTACATCGAGAAATAACTCCGGTGGCGGAAGAATAGGGCGATCAAGATCATGCTTTAAGAATTCATATCTTGAGAGCGTATCTTTCCAAAAACTTTTAATGGACTCTTCGACATCGCCAATACTGACAATCCAGACGGGATCACCTGAGCGCGGGAAATAATCAAATACAGTGGACGACTCTTCAAAAAAGAGGGGTAGATAGGATTCAATACCGGCACTAGGGATGCCGAGGTTGGCATCTTTATAAATCGAGCAACGTGTTGGGTCACCCTCAAATACTTCACGCCACCTGCCACGGAAGGCAGTGCGTGAAGCATCATCAAATGGAAATTCATGCCCTGGTAGCAGTCTGACTTCTTTAACCGGGTAGAGGCTGCGCTGAGTATCTGGATCAAAAGCCCTGATTTGCTCTATCTCATCACCGAATAGATCCAAGCGATAAGGCAGGCTAGAACCCATTGGAAATAAATCAATTAAGCCACCGCGAATGCTGTATTCACCAGGTCGCATCACAGCACTTACGGGATCATAACCAGCCTGTTGTAGTTGAAGTTTGAGCGCTGCTTCGTTGAGTTTGTCGCCTTGCCTAAAAAAGAAGGTGTGGCCAGATAGGAAGTTGGGTGGGCCCAGTCTTTGTAGCGCGGTAGTAATCGGGACCAAAACAATATCGCAGCTACCGTTTAGCAATTCATACAGGGTCGCTAGGCGCTCTGAAACTAAATCTTGGTGTGGTGAAAAATGGTCATACGGAAGAATTTCCCAGTCAGGCAATAGGCGTGTTTTGAGTTGCGGTGCAAAAGCTGGAATTTCTTCCAAAAGACGCTGCGCTTCCTGTGCCTGTGCGCAGAAAATGACCATGACGGAGAATTCAGAGCGGTAGCGAAGGGCGGATTGGGCAATTAATGCGGCATCAGATGAGCCAATCAAGCCTGAAAAGGTAAAGCGCTGCCCAGCCCGCGGTGCAGGTATGGGGGGTGCTAGTTTTAATGCATCAGACATCGAGCCTCATTATAGAATCAGGTATGCACTCTGGAATTCAAACTTCGCAGTCCTTGGCCAGTTGCCATGCTTTGTTACCTACGGCTGGTACAGGCTCTAGACTTGGTGGGGCATTGCCAAAGCAGTTTCAGGAACTGGCGGGTAAGCCTATGCTGGCTTATGCATTAGATGCATTTATCCAAACTCCAGAGATTGCCTCTATTTGGGTTGGTGTAAGCCCTAGTTTTATTGATAACTCTATATTGGGCAGCCTTTCCAGTAAATCTTCCTTGGTCCAATTCTTGCCCAGTGGTGGTCCAACGCGTCAAGAAACCGTCAGAAACACCTTGGCAGCTATGCTAAAGGCGGGCGTTCCCGAGAATGATTGGGTCTTGGTTCATGATGCGGCTCGACCCGGAATCTCCCCTGAGCTCATTCAAAAACTCATTAATGTAGTGACCCAAACAGACCAAGGCGGTCTTTTGGCGATGCCTTTGGCCGATACTTTAAAGATGGCAGATGCTAGCTCAGCTATTGCTGGTAACCCTAATCGAGCGATCAAGACGATTTCTCGAGATCACCTTTGGCAGGCTCAAACTCCTCAGATGTTTAGCTTAAAGCGGCTACATGATGCTATTGATGAGGGTATTCGGCTTGAGGCAGACATCACGGATGAGGCCAGCGCTATGGAGCTCTCTGGATCCAGCCCATTGTTAATCGAAGGTGCGACACGTAACTTCAAAGTAACGCACCCAGCGGATTGGGAGCTGATGCAAACCATACTGCAGGCATCTACTTAGTAAGCCCTAAGAAAATATATCGATAACTTCATGACCCAAAATACTCCATACATCCCTCAATTTCGCATTGGTCAAGGTTATGACGTTCACGCCTTGGTTGGAGGCCGCAAGCTCATCTTGGGCGGAGTGCATGTCCCCAATGAAAAAGGCTTATTAGGGCATTCAGATGCCGATGCCTTATTACATGCCTTAACTGATGCATTGCTTGGTGCCGCTGGTTTAAATGATATTGGGCAGTTATTTCCTGACACAGATCCCCAGTTCAAGGATATGGATAGCCGAATTTTGCTTAGGGCCGCCCTGCAAAAAATCCAAGCCGCTGGATTTCAGGTCGGCAATGTCGATGCAACGATTATTTGTCAAAAGCCTAAATTGGCCACTTTTTTGCCCGAAATGGTTCGCAATATTGCAGCAGATTTGGCTGTTACGCCAAGCCATGTCAACCTCAAAGCCAAAACCAATGAATCTCTTGGGCACCTAGGAAGAGGCGAGGGGATCGCGGTTCATTCGGTAGCTTTGCTCTACAAGGCCTAAATATCCTCTAAAACCGCCAAGCATTGTAGAATTACGGTCTTTAGAGTGAAGCTTCAGCTCGGTAGTGTTTGCGGAATTCGCGCGAGGATGGCGAAATTGGTAGACGCACCAGGTTTAGGTCCTGACGCCAGCAATGGTGTGGGGGTTCGAGTCCCCCTCCTCGCACCACAAGATAGCTACTTGGCTTGGGCTTCACATATTCCGATTTTCAATTAAGAGACGAGAATGGCTGTGCAGATAGAAAATTTAGGTCAGTTAGACCGCAAAGTGACCTTAGAGTTCGCTCGTGCCGATTTGGCTAAGGCAAGAGAAGACCGATTGGCTAAATTGGGTAAGACCATGAAAGCCCCAGGCTTCCGTCCAGGCAAAGTGCCTAAGAATATGGTCGAAAAGCAATATGGCATGCAGGTAGATTTCGAGCTCCAGTTCGATAAAGCTTCAGAGCTGTTCTATGACTTGGCTCAAAAAGAAAAAATCCTCTTGGCTGGTCAACCACGCCTCGACCCAAAATCAGAATTAGACGCAGACAAAATTGTGTTTGACGCTTACTTTGAAGTTTTGCCAGAAGTGAAGATTGGCGACTTCAGCAAAGCAGAAGTAACTAAATACACTACGGATATTTCCGACGCAGAGATTGATCGTGCATTGGATGTCTTGCGTAAACAACAAGTTCATTACCATACGCGCGGCGAAGCAGGCCCTCATGGTGATGGCGGTGCGAACACAGCCGCTCAAGCTGGCGATCAAGTTGTGATCGACTTCGTGGGCAAGATCGATGGCGTTGAGTTTGCTGGCGGTAAAGCCGAAAATTTTGAATACGTTCTCGGCGAAGGCCGCATGCTCCCAGAGTTTGAAGCTGCTACTTTGGGCCTCAAGGCAGGCGAGAGCAAGACTTTCCCATTAAGTTTCCCAGCGGATTACCACGGCAAAGATGTTGCTGGTAAAACTGCTGACTTCACCATCACTGTTAAGTCTGTGAACTGGGCGCATCTTCCTGCGATTGACGATGCGTTCGCATTGTCATTAGGCGTTACCGAAGGTGGCGTTGCAAAAATGCGTGAAGAAGTAAAAGAAAATTTAGATCGCGAAACAAAACGTCGCATTACTTCCTTGTTAAAAGGCGAAGTAATGGAAAAGCTCAACAGTATTTGTGAACTCGATGCGCCTAAGTCTTTGGTTGCTCAAGAGCAAGAGCGTTTAGTTGAGTCTGCACGTCAAGACTTGATGCAACGCGGTATTCCAAACGCTAAAGATGCGCCAATTCCTGTTGAGATGTTTGCTGAGCAAGCCCTCAAGCGCGTTCGTCTCGGCTTGATTTTGAGCGACTTAGTAAAACAGCAAAACTTGGCCGCTACCGCGGATCAAATTAAGGCTGAGATTGATGAGCAAGCCGCTACTTACGAAGATCCAAAAGAAGTAGTGCGTTGGTTCTATAGCAATCCAAGTCGCCTCAAGGATATTGAGAACTTAGTTCTTGAAGATAACGTGATTAAGTATTTCACTTCGCAAGCTAAAGTGATTGATAAAGCGGTTACCTTCGAAGAACTCAGCAAACTTAACTAAGTTCAACTAAGCTTAAGCATTCACTTAATAAAGGTCACATCACATGAACCAGAATCATTTCCAGTCTGAGAATTTAGAGCCCAAAGGTTTGGGTTTAGTTCCAATGGTCATTGAAACCTCTGGTAGGGGTGAGAGGGCCTATGACATTTACTCTCGCTTACTTAGAGAGCGCGTTGTTTTCTTAGTTGGCGAAGTAAATGATCAAACTGCAAATTTGGTTATTGCCCAATTGTTATTCCTTGAGAGTGAAAATCCAGATAAAGAAATTTCTCTGTACATTAACTCTCCTGGTGGCTCAGTATCCGCCGGGTTAGCGATCTACGACACGATGCAATTTATCAAGCCACACGTAAGCACCTTGTGCATGGGTATGGCCGCAAGCATGGGTGCATTCTTGTTATGCGCTGGCGAGAAAGGTAAGCGTTATGCCTTACCTAACTCACGCGTGATGATCCATCAGCCATTAGGTGGCGCCCGTGGTCAAGCTTCTGATATTGAAATTCAAGCCCGTGAAATTCTTTACTTGCGTGAGCGTCTCAATAAGATTTTGGCCGACCGCACTGGACAAACAATTGAAACAATCGCCAAAGATACCGATCGCGATAACTTTATGTCTGCTGAGCAGGCTCAAGAGTATGGCTTGATTGATAAAGTAATCGATAAGCGCCCTTAATCCGCATTCATATTTAGATATCTACCTTGAGCGATACAAACACTACCAATAGCGCAGACAAAATTCTGTATTGCTCCTTCTGTGGCAAGAGCCAGCATGAAGTAAAGAAGTTGATTGCTGGACCCTCTGTATTTATTTGTGATGAATGTATCGATCTCTGTACCGACATTATTCAAGAAGAGCTTGCTAAGCTTCCCAAAGCGGATGGCGACGATTCCTTGCCTACACCGCACCAGATTCGCGAGAACTTAGACCAATATGTGATTGGTCAAGATCATGCAAAGAAGACCTTAGCAGTCGCGGTATATAACCACTACAAACGCTTACAGTATTTGCCTAAGCCGAAAAAAGAGAAGCTCGACAAAGACGGTAAACCTGTTGAGGCTAGTGATAAGAAAGAATCAAAAGTTCCCGCCAAGGCAATGGTTGATGGTGTTGAATTAGCCAAGAGCAATATTTTGTTGATCGGTCCAACTGGTTCTGGCAAAACATTGTTAGCGCAGACTTTAGCTCGTATGCTTGACGTCCCTTTTGTTATGGCTGATGCAACGACCTTGACCGAAGCTGGCTATGTTGGTGAAGACGTTGAAAACATTATTCAAAAGTTGTTGCAGGCCTGTGACTACAACGTAGAAAAAGCGCAGCGCGGTATCGTTTATATCGATGAGATCGATAAGATCTCTCGTAAATCAGATAACCCATCAATCACCCGCGATGTATCAGGTGAGGGCGTTCAACAAGCACTATTAAAGCTAGTTGAAGGGACGATGGCATCTGTACCTCCTCAAGGTGGCCGTAAGCACCCGAATCAAGATTTCCTACAAGTGGACACCACTAACATTCTGTTTGTCTGTGGTGGAGCATTTGATGGCCTAGAGAAGGTCATTCAGCAGCGCACTGCGAAGACGGGTATTGGATTTAATGCAACCGTTCCAGGCAAAGATGATCGTGGCGTCAGCGACCTTCTGATCGAAGTTGAACCTGAGGATTTAATTAAATTTGGCTTGATTCCTGAGTTAATTGGCCGTTTGCCAGTGGTTGCCACTTTGGCGCAACTCGATGAAACCGCTTTGATTCAGATTTTGACTGAGCCAAAAAATGCTTTGGTTAAGCAATACCAGGCCCTATTAACAATGGAAGGCTCTGAGCTTGAAGTTCGCCCAGCAGCCTTGTCAGCCATTGCCAAAAAAGCCATTGCGCGCAAAACAGGTGCACGTGGTCTGCGCTCTATCCTAGAGGGCTCGCTCATGGATGTCATGTATGACCTCCCATCACTCAAGAATGTCCAAAAGGTAGTCATTGATGAAACCACCATTGCAGAGGGTGGAAAGCCTATTTTGGTCTACAAGCAAGCTGACGAATCTACGGAATTAAGCAAAAAAGCTTAATTTTTGACATTTTTCATAGTTTTCAGTAGTTTTTTGCTCATTTTTGACGTATTTCCCCCTTGTTTTTCAGTAGGCGGCGCCCATATAGGTAGTATCCTATTCTCAGATAATGTCCGTATGTAGTGGTACGACATTTTTTAGAGTTTTTTACGGAATGACTATTTTGGAGGAATTGCCCCATGCCTGGCCACTTATTACTACCCTCTGAACCTATTCAACTGCCGCTGCTTCCCTTGAGGGATGTCGTGGTGTTTCCGCACATGGTGATCCCTTTGTTTGTGGGTCGCCCAAAATCAATTAAAGCTCTAGAAGCTGCCATGGAAACTGGCAAAAATGTGCTTTTAGTCGCCCAAAAGACTGCCGCCAAGGATGAACCTGGTGTTGAGGACCTCTATGAGGTCGGCTGTATCGCCAATATCCTTCAAATGCTCAAGCTACCTGATGGCACCGTTAAGGTCTTGGTTGAGGGTGTCCAACGCGCCGAAGTGAGTCAAGTAGAAGATAGCCAAGGCTATTTCTGCTGCGAAGCTACGCCAAGCGCAATGTCACTGTTGGATGCTCATGAAACTGAAGCATTACGTCGCGCCATCATGGCTCAGTTCGACCAGTACGTAAAACTCAATAAGAAGGTCCCACAAGAGATTCTGTCTTCTTTGGGTGGAATTGATGATCCAAGCCGTTTGGCGGATACCATTTGCGCGCATTTGCCAGTCAAGCTGGAGCAAAAGCAACGTTTGTTAGAAATGACTGATGTAGTACAGCGCTTAGAGAGTCTCTTGGCAGATCTTGAGAGCGAGATTGATATCTTGCAAGTAGAGAAGCGTATTCGTGGACGCGTAAAGCGTCAGATGGAAAAGAGTCAACGCGAGTATTACTTGAATGAACAAGTTAAAGCCATCCAGAAAGAATTGGGTGAGGGCGAAGAGGGTGCTGATCTCGAGGAGCTTGAGAAGCGCATCAAGGCGGCACGCATGCCTAAGGAAGCATTGAAGAAGGCTGAGTCTGAGTTGAAGAAGCTCAAGCTGATGTCGCCAATGTCTGCTGAAGCTACAGTCATTCGTAACTTTATTGACACCTTGGTCAATCTTCCCTGGAAGAAAAAAACCAAGATCAATAATGATTTGGCCAATGCTGAAAAAGTCTTAGATGAAGACCACTATGGTCTAGATAAAGTTAAAGAACGCATTCTGGAATATCTTGCGGTTCAACAGCGCGTTGAGCGAGTCAAGGCTCCAATCCTGTGCCTAGTTGGTCCTCCTGGAGTTGGTAAAACTTCCTTGGGCCAATCTATTGCTCGCGCAACCAATCGTAAGTTTGTTCGCATGGCCTTGGGTGGCGTTCGTGATGAATCTGAGATTCGGGGACATCGCCGTACTTATATCGGCTCCATGCCCGGTAAGATTCTTTCTAGCCTCACTAAGGTGGGTGTGCGCAATCCTTTATTCCTCTTGGATGAAGTGGACAAGATGGGAATGGATTTCCGCGGTGATCCTGCAAGTGCATTACTTGAGGTTTTAGATCCAGAGCAAAATCATACATTCCAAGATCACTATGTTGAAGTTGACTTTGATCTCTCGGATGTAATGTTTGTTGCGACGTCTAATTCCTTGAATATTCCTGGGCCACTTTTGGATCGATTGGAAATTATTCGTCTTGCTGGGTATACTGAAGATGAGAAAACCAGCATTGCGACTAATTATTTAATTCCTAAACAGATTAAAAATAATGGCCTCAAGAAAGATGAATTAAAGATTGAGGAATCCGCTGTTCGTAGCATGATTCGTTACTACACTCGCGAAGCTGGTGTTCGTTCTTTAGAGCGAGAAATTAGCAAGATCTGCCGTAAGGTTGTGAAGCTACTCCTGCTCAAGAAAGAGGCCGCTCCTATCACCGTTAATGCAGATAATTTAGAAAAATTCCTGTCTGTAAAAATGTATGACTTTGGTCTAGCAGCGAAAGAGAATCAAGTGGGCCAAGTAACTGGCTTAGCCTGGACAGAAGTTGGTGGTGATCTCCTGACGATTGAGGCAGCAGTGATGCCTGGTAAAGGTGTTATTACTCGAACTGGCTCTATCGGCGATGTGATGAAGGAATCTGTTGAGGCGGCAAAAACTGTAGTTCGCTCCAGAGCTCGCGCTCTAGGAATTGCAGATGAAGCATTTGAGAAGAAGGATATTCATATTCACTTCCCAGATGGCGCCACACCAAAAGATGGCCCATCAGCTGGCATTGCGATTACGACAGCCTTGGTCTCGGTATTTACTGGCATTCCAATTCGATCCGATGTGGCTATGACCGGCGAGATTACCTTGCGTGGCGAAGTGCTTCCCATTGGCGGCTTGAAAGAGAAGTTATTGGCGGCGCATAGGGGCGGAATCAAGTTGGCCCTGATTCCTGAGGAGAATGTCAAAGATTTGATCGACATACCTGATAACGTCAAGAACGCGATTGAGATTGTGCCGGTGCGCTGGATCGATAAGGTCCTGGAGTTGGCCTTGGAGAGATATCCAGTTGCTTTGCCAGACCCAACCCCAGAAGAACTTGCTAAAAAGGCTGCTGAAGCCAGCAAAGCCAATGAAAAGATTTCTTCTGGCGAGGCCTTGAAGCATTGATGTCTAGGGACATTTGAGGGATTTTGAGTTAAATTGACCAGCTTTTTTAAGTCCTATTTGATGAAGAATCTCTCTTTTGTTCTTGCACTAGGTTACAATCTCGTCTGTATTAATTTGGGGCGCTTAGCTCAGATGGTAGAGCGTCTGCCTTACACGCAGAATGTCGGCGGTTCGATCCCGTCAGCGCCCACCAGTTTCCCAATTCGAATTTGTTTTTCTTCTTATAGGCTTTCTAGTTCCTCTAGACCTTCCGCCTAGTACACTCGCATTACTGACTTCATTTCTAGCGATTACTCATGTTTGATACCGTACGTAAGCACCAAAAGATTCTTCAGCTTGTGCTGATGCTATTCATCGTCCCTTCATTTGCCATGTTTGGGATATCAAGCTATTCCAGCTTCATGGATAAAGAAACTGATATCGTTAAAGTTAATGGCAAACCAATCTCATCTCAAGAGGTTGATATGGCCGCCAAACGTCAAGCTGAGCGTGTCGGTGGAAATATGCAAATTGCTCAAAGTTTGCCGTTCCGTCAAGCAGTCCTCAATGAATTGCTTCAACAGCGCATCTTAGGATTCGCAGTTAGTGACCTACGACTACAAGTAGGCAAGCAAGAACTTGTTAACAGCCTGCAAAAGATTCCGCAGATTCGCGCTTTATATCGTCAAGATGGCACATTTGATGATGTGCGTTTTAAACAGTTACTTGCAAGTAACGGTATGAATGAAGAGCAGTTTTACGCTGGTCAAAGTTTTGATTTGAAAATTCAGCAGTTAGTGAACTCTGTGGCGCGAACAGAACTGGCTACTCCAAAATTATCTGAGATCGTCTCATCCTTATATGAGACCGAAAGACAAGTACAAACTTTGCAGTTCAATGCGAAGGACTACTTAGCTAAGGTCAATCCGACTCCTGAAGAGCTTCAGGCTTTTTATGAATCCAATGCAAAGTTATTTGAACGTCCTGAATATATTGACGTGGAATACATTGTTCTTAAGGCAGACCCAAAGGAAGATTCCAAAGCCTTTAATGAAAAAGCAGATCAGTTCGCGAATATGACTTTTGACCAGTCTGATAGCTTGAAGCCAGCGGCGGATAAATTGAAGCTCAGCATTCAAACTCAAAAGGGAGTCACCCGCGCTGGTGCGCCAGGCGTATCTAAAGATCACCCCTTAGCCAATCCAAAGATAGTCCAGTCGCTCTATGGTGATGAGGCTTTAAGAAATAAACGCAATACGGAAGCTGTCCAAACGGCGCCAGGCGTATTTGTATCTGCTCGGGTTGTGACTTTGCATCCTGCAGAAATCTTGCCTTATAAAGAGGTTGCCGCAGAGGTCAAGCGTCAAGTCAGTCAACGTGCGGCAGAGAAGCTGGCAATTGCTGCTGCTGACGAGAAATTAGCCGATCTCAAAAAAGATCCTAAGAACTCTGCTGGCTTTAGTGCTACCAGCTGGATTTCACGTAATAAGCCAGGTAGTTTGGTTGGTCCCTCCATGGATGAAGTGATGGCTATTAGTGGAGAGACATTACCTGCAGTAGTTTCAGTATCTAATCCAGGTGTTGGCACTACGATTTATCGCATTGATCAGGTTCGCCAACCTACGGCTGTAGATACCAAGGCTCATAAAGCACAGGCGCAACAAATCCAAGCATTAGCTGCACAGTCAGAATTTGCAGGCTTTATGGGTTATTGGCGTAACAGTGCCGGGGTTAAAGTAATTAACCCACTCAAACAAGCAAGTGCTGGTAGTGCAGGTAGCTAAACCTAAGGTATTTTTTTCAGCAAGTTACTGTATGGGGCCATTGAGCCCCATACGTTTTTAAAGATAATGCTTTGTGCCTCAACATTTGGGTGCAGGCGATCTACCTGAAATAATTCTGGCTTAGTGGCTACACCCTCCAAGAAAAACGGCATCAACTCAATATGCTCCTGATTGGCGATCTGAGGATAAAGTTTTTTAAATTGCTGGGTGTAGGTTTGACCATAGTTTGAGGGGATCTGTATTCCGCACAGCAATACCTTTGCCCCCGATTTTTTACTCATCTGGATCATTTTGAGTAAATTTGCTTCGGTTTGATTTACCGGCAGCCCACGTAAGGCATCATTTGCGCCTAACTCAATGATGACAATCCCAGGCTTTTTCTGATTCAAGAGATTGGGAAGGCGACTAAAGCCGCCTGAGCTTGTCTCCCCGCTAATGCTGGCATTAAATACGTTCCACGGGCTCTTATCCCTCGCAAGCTGTTCCTCTAGTAGATTGACCCAGCCAGTCCCACGCGGTAAGCCATATTCAGCCGAAAGGCTATCCCCCAATATCAGGATCACTGGCTTTACTTGAGCCCAGGATGAAATGCTCATTAACAGGCAAAATAGCGCTGTAATGAATTTATTGGCAGTTAAAAGCTGAGTCCGCATTTTTCCATTCTAGAAAATTTCACATGAACAAACAGTCTAATTCCATTGTTGCCGATAAAGTGGGCAAGCTGGTAAATACGGCTGATGGTGACTTAGCCATTTTGCACGACCTCAGCTTTCAAATTGAGCAGGGCCAAAGTGTAGCGATTGTTGGCGCCTCAGGCTCTGGAAAAAGTACCTTATTAAGCCTCTTGGCTGGATTAGACCTGCCAAGCTCAGGACAAATTGACTTAATGGGGCAAAACCTCAATCTGCTTGATGAAGACGGCAGGGCACGTTTACGAGGTCAGTTCGTTGGTTTTGTCTTTCAATCATTTCAATTATTACCACACCTGACGGCCCTAGAGAATGTAATGCTGCCTTTAGAAATGGCTGGTGTATCTCAGACTATAGCCAAGCAGGTGGCTGTTGAATGGTTGGAAAAAGTTGGTCTAGGCTCTAGAGCAAGTCATTTCCCTAAAACTCTCTCCGGTGGTGAGCAACAGCGCGTGGCCTTGGCCCGTGCCTTCATTAATAAGCCAGCCATCCTGTTTGCGGATGAGCCTACTGGGAGCCTAGATGAGGCTAGTGGAAATAGGGTGATCGAGCTTCTTTTTGAGTTAAATCGGGAGAATTCCTCAACCTTGGTTCTCGTGACCCACGATCCAGCCTTAGCTGCTCGGTGTGGACGTCAATTATCCCTTCATGGCGGGCGCCTAGCTTAGTCAAAACCTTATAATCTTGGCATGTCATCATTCTGTTGCTTGCCCGGGGCAAATGCCCTTTCAGCCTTCCGCCAACAGCGACTTTTAGCCTCGCTCGCAGCACAAGGAATTCATCTTGAGTCCATTGAGGCTCAGTATCTTCATTTCATTTGGTCTGAGTCTGAACTCAACGCCAAGGACAAAGAGGTGCTCGAAAGTCTCCTGACCTATGGAGAGCCTTTTGTGTCTCAGATCAAAAGCGGCAGCTCCTTATTTGGCAAAGCAAGCGCTAAGCCATTAGCCATCGCCATACCCCGTTTTGGTACAGTTTCTCCATGGGCTAGTAAGGCCACTGATATTGCTCGCCAATGCGGCCTTCATATTTTGCGTATCGAACGTGGGGTTCAATTTGGCTGGCAAAGCAAAAAATCATTAAGCTCAGAGCAAGAACAGCTCGTGTTCGCAGCTTTGCATGATCGAATGACTGAAGCACTTATTTTCGATATCAACGAAGCGAGTGCTTTATATCAATCCCTCCCTGATCGTCCATTTGTTCGCATCCCAGTTTTAACCGAGGGTAGAGCGGCACTTGATAAGGCTAACCAAGATTTAGGTCTCGCTTTGTCAGAGGATGAGGTGCTTTACCTTGTAGAGAATTTCATTCGTCTTGAGCGCAATCCAAGTGATGTTGAGTTAATCATGTTTGCCCAAGCGAATAGTGAGCATTGTCGCCATAAGATATTTAATTCAAGCTGGACTATCGACGGTGATGATCAAGAAAAATCCCTATTTGCGATGATTCGCAATACGCATCAACTTCAACCTGAGGGGACGATCGTTGCTTATTCCGATAACTCAGCGGTGATGGTTGGCGCTGAGTCTGAAACTTGGTCTCCGAAAGGTCAAGACCGTCGTTACGAAAAAGATACACGTCTAGTCCATACCTTGATGAAAGTAGAGACACACAATCATCCCACGGCCATTGCGCCATTCCCAGGCGCCGCTACTGGTGCTGGCGGAGAGATCCGGGATGAAGGGGCAACGGGTGTTGGCGGTCGCCCTAAGGCTGGATTAACTGGTTTCTCGGTATCGAACCTCAACATTCCTGGCACAAATCTGCCTTGGGAGACTGAGAAGTACGGCAAGCCAGAGCGCATTGCTACGCCACTCCAGATCATGATTGATGGTCCATTAGGGGGCGCTGCCTTTAACAATGAATTCGGTCGCCCCATTTTAGGTGGTTATTTCCGTGTATTTGAACAAACTCTAGAGGGTGTTCGTCGCGGCTATCACAAGCCAATCATGATTGCGGGTGGCATCGGCGCCATTGATTCTATTCATACGGCAAAGAAGCAAATTAAAGCAGGGCACTTGTTTATTCAATTAGGTGGCCCTGGTATGCGTATTGGTATGGGTGGCGCGACGGGAAGCTCTGTTACAACCGGCACCAATACTGCGGATTTAGATTTTGATTCAGTACAACGCGGCAATCCTGAGATGGAACGTCGTGCGCAAGAGGTGATTAACTCTTGTATAGCTCTGGGTCAGAACAATCCCATTGTCTCTATTCATGACGTTGGTGCAGGCGGCATTTCCAATGCATTCCCAGAGCTAGCTGATGGCGCTGGATTAGGTGCGCAATTTCAATTGCGTCAAGTTCCATTGGAAGAAAGCGGTATGAGCCCTGCGGAGATTTGGTGTAACGAATCTCAAGAGCGTTATGTACTGGCGATTGAAGCTAAAGACTTGGACTTATTCAAGTCCCTTTGCGAACGTGAGCGTTGTCCATTTGCTGTTGTCGGCGAAGCAACAGCCGAGCGCCAACTTCAACTCAGCGACAGTAAAGAGACTATAGGTAGCGATGCTGCTATGCCGATTGATATGCCAATGGAGGTATTGCTCGGTAAGCCTCCACGCATGCACCGAGATGTGAAGCGTGTAGCTCAAAATTTTGATGAATTGGATGTAACAGATTCAGATCTAGCGCAATGTATTGCCTGGGTCCTGCAACAACCTACCGTTGCCAGCAAGTCTTTCTTAATTACCATTGGTGACCGCACTGTCGGTGGTCTTAATGCGCGCGACCCATTTGTTGGGCCATGGCAAGTTCCCGTAGCCGACTGCGCAGTTACGCTCATGGATTACAAGGGCTATCACGGCGAAGTAATGACCATGGGTGAGCGTACTCCATTGGCTGTGATTGATGCCCCTGCAGCTGCCAAGATGGCCGTGGGTGAAGCGATCACCAATTTGCTGGCTGCAGATATTCGTCGTCTTGAGGATGTCAAACTCTCCGCTAACTGGATGGCTGCTTGTGGCGCTCCCGGTGAAGATGCAAAGCTGTACGACTCCGTTAAAGCGATTGGCATGGATTTATGTCCAGCCCTTGGAATTTCTATTCCGGTTGGCAAAGACTCTTTATCTATGGCAACAGCCTGGCAGGAAGGCGATGCGTCGAAGAAGGTTGTTTCTCCTGTTTCATTAATTATTTCTGCTTTTGCAGCAGTGCAGGATGTTCGCAAAACGACAACGCCTTTACTCAAGCTCAAAGATGAGTCTGGAATAGCTTTAGAAACTGAATTAATTTTGATTGATTTAGGACGCGGGAAGAACCGTATGGCAGGAAGCATACTGGCTCAAGTACTTAATCAATCAGGTAAATCTGCCCCGAATGTCGAGCATCCAGAGGATCTGAAAGCTCTAGCTACAGCAATCATTGAGTTGCGCAAGGGCGATCAACTGCTGGCCTATCATGACCGCTCTGACGGTGGATTGCTTGCCTGTATTGCAGAGATGGCTTTTGCATCGCATTGCGGTATCTCTATCAATGTCGACATGATTGCGGTAGATGTTGGACAAGAAGCAGATTGGGGTGATGCCAAGAACTGGGCAGAACAAGTGTCTGGTCGACGCCATGAGCAAACCTTACGCGCTTTATTCAACGAAGAGTTGGGTGCAGTAATTCAAATTCGCAAAGTAGATCGTGATGCGGTATTCGCGGTTCTGCGCAAGCTCGGTCTCAGCGCCTACAGTCATGTGATTGCCAAGCCAAATGCTAATGGCCGTATTGAAATTTGGCGTGATGCTAAAAATATCTTTGCCGAACCGCGCGAAGTTCTACAGAAAATGTGGGCCAATACTAGCTATCAAATTGCCCGCTTACGCGATAATCCAAATTGTGCCGATAGCGAGTTTGCACTGCTTGATAATGTTGCGGATTCTGGGATGTCCCCTAAGCTCACATTCGACATTGCAGATGATGTCTCAGCACCATTCATTAATAAGAATGCGCGACCTAAAGTAGCGATCTTGCGAGAGCAGGGCGTTAACTCTCATGTAGAAATGGCCTATGCCATGAACTGGGCTGGCTTTGATAGCTATGACGTTCATATGTCTGACCTGCTTTCAGGCAAATCTAAGTTAGATGATTTCCGCGGTCTGGTAGCCTGTGGTGGATTTAGCTACGGAGATGTGTTGGGTGCAGGCGAGGGCTGGGCAAAAACTATTTTATTTAACTCTCAACTGCGTGACGAGTTCTCCTCGTTCTTTAATCGCCAAGATAGTTTTGCCTTAGGTGTCTGTAATGGCTGCCAAATGATGAGCAACCTTGCTGGAATTATTCCTGGCGCAGAGGCTTGGCCTAAATTTACGCGCAATCAGTCTGAGCAGTATGAGGCTCGCCTAGTGATGGCTGAAGTCCTAGCTTCGCCTTCGATCTTTACTCAAGGCATGAAAGGTAGCCACTTGCCGATTGCAATTGCGCATGGTGAAGGCTTTGCCAACTTTAGCCAGCAAGGGAATTTAGAAGCGCTTCAGAAGCAAGGTTTAGCAGCTCTACGTTTTGTAGATCACCAGGGTAATCCTACTGAAACCTATCCGATGAACCCAAATGGATCTCCTGGTGGGTTAACTGGTGTAACCACTCCAGATGGACGTTTTACGGTCATGATGCCTCATCCTGAGCGCGTATTTAGAGCCGTACAAATGAGTTGGGCTCCAAAAGATTGGTTAGATACACCGGATGGTGCTAGTCCTTGGATGCGCCTATTCCGCAATGCTAGAGTCTGGGCTAAGTAATTTAATGACAGATTCTAAGTTAACCATGGAGCCAGTCACTTTTTCTGAAAGTGGCGGCATTCGTTATTTGCATTTTGGCAGCGAGCTCATTCAGGGTGCCATGCGCATTCGGGATCCAGATGAGATTTATCTCGAGTACAACCAGCAAATGATGGCTTGGTTACTTTTTCTAGAAACCAAACCTGGAATGCGTATCGCTCAACTTGGTCTGGGTACTGGTGCGTTAACCAAGTTTTCTCATCGCTATTGTCCCGCTGTAAAAACTACTGTGGTTGAGCTCAATCCCGCAGTGATTGTTTCTGCTCGCAGTATGTTCTTCACGCCTGATGATGATCGGCGCCTAGAAACCTTACAAACAGATGCCAAGGCTTTCGTTCAGAACGCAAAGTATCAGAACCATTTTGACGCTGTCCAAGTTGATCTCTATGACGCTATTTGTGATGGGCCTGCAGCGAGCTCCTTAGACTTCTACAAGGGCTGTTACGATATTCTGAAATCCCCAGGCGTACTAACGGTGAACTTATTTTCTCGCCACAAAAGTTTTAACATCAATCTAAATAATATCTGTGAAGCCTTTGATAGCAGGGTACTCTTGTTTCCTGAATCGCATGATTGCAATGTCGTTGCCATCGCGTTTAAAGGCCCGCAGTTAGACGTTGAATGGAAAGAGGTCTCTAAACGTGCTAAATTGATCATGGAAAAAACTGGTTTGCCTACCAATACATGGGCTTCGGGCTTAAATCGTGAAAACGCCCATCAAGAAAATAAGCTCACTATCTAAATAATTTTAGATAAGAAAAAGGCGATCAACTGATCGCCTTTTTTGTTGCCCTAAACATCAGGGCTAATTGTTGCTTAGATTGTTACTGTGTCAGCTACATCGCTAAATGACTTGATCTTGTCGAAGTTCATGTACTTATAAACTTCGCCAGCCTTCGCATTTAATGATTCCACTTGATCGAAGTATTCCTTTGGAGTAGGTAAGCGTCCTAGCAGTGCCGCAACTGCTGAAAGCTCAGCGGAAGCTAGATATACGCGTGTATCAATACCTAAGCGATTTGGGAAGTTACGTGTCGAAGTAGAGACGGCTGTAGAGCCTTTACGGATCTGTGCCTGGTTACCCATACAAAGTGAGCAACCTGGAGTTTCCATACGCGCACCTGTTGCGCCTAGTATTCCGTAATAGCCTTCTTCAGTCAGGATCATCTGATCCATCTTGGTTGGAGGAGCAACCCAGAGGCGTGTAGGCATATCTTTCTTGCCTTCAAGCACCTTACCAGCTGCGCGGAAGTGACCAATGTTAGTCATGCAAGAGCCGATAAATACTTCATCGATTTTCTCGCCAGAAACTTCAGACAAGAACTTCACATCATCTGGATCGTTTGGGCAAGCCAAGATCGGCTCTTTAATCTCGCTCATATCGATTTCGATAATCTCTGCGTATTCTGCATCAGCGTCAGCTTTGAGTAATTCAGGTTTCGCAATCCAAGCTTCCATCGCTTTAATACGACGGCCTAGCGTACGCTTATCTTCATAACCATTTGCGATCATCCACTTCATCAAAGTGATATTGGAGCGCATGTATTCAATGATTGGCTCTTTGCTTAATTGAATCGCACAACCTGCAGCTGAACGCTCGGCTGAAGCATCAGACAACTCAAATGCTTGCTCAACCTTGAGATCTGGCAGGCCTTCGATTTCTAGGATACGGCCAGAGAAAACGTTCTTCTTGTTTTGTTTTTCAACAGTCAACAAACCTTTTTTAATGGCATACAAAGGAATTGCATTTACCAAGTCACGCAAAGTGATGCCGGGCTGCATTTTCCCTTTGAAGCGAACCAATACTGACTCAGGCATATCTAAAGGCATGACACCTGTTGCAGCAGCAAAAGCGACTAGACCGGATCCAGCCGGGAAGGAGATACCAATTGGAAAACGGGTATGGCTATCGCCACCAGTGCCGCAGGTATCAGGCAAAAGTAAGCGATTTAACCAACTATGAATAACACCATCACCTGGACGCAAAGCAACGCCGCCACGGTTGGTCATAAATGCTGGCAACTCATGGTGAGTACGAATATCTACTGGCTTTGGATAGGCAGATGTATGGCAGAACGATTGCATTACCAAGTCGGCAGAAAAGCCTAGGCAAGCCAAGTCCTTCAATTCATCACGGGTCATTGGACCAGTGGTGTCTTGTGAGCCAACGGTAGTCATGTGTGGCTCGCAATAGGTATCTGGGCGAACGCCTTGACCTTCCGGCAATCCACAAGCGCGACCAACCATCTTCTGCGCCAAGCTGAAACCTTTTTTGTTATCAGGCGGGCTAACAGGGATGCGGAATTCTGTAGAAGCTGGCAAGCCAAGGGCTGCACGAGCTTTAGCAGTGAGGCCACGACCCACGATCAAAGGGATACGTCCACCTGCGCGTACTTCATCCAGAATTACTGGTGACTTGAGTGAGAACGAGGCAATCTCTTTCCCATTTTTGAAGGCCTTACCTTCGTATGGGCGCAATTCAATTTCGTCGCCCATATTCATATCGGATACGTCTAGCTCTACTGGCAATGCGCCAGCATCTTCCATGGTGTTAAAGAAGATTGGGGCAATCTTGGTGCCCAAGCAAACACCACCAAAGCGCTTGTTAGGAACGAAGGGAATATCTTGGCCAGTCCACCACAACACGGAGTTGGTTGCAGATTTGCGTGATGAACCTGTACCAACTACATCTCCAACATAGGCAATTTGATTACCTTTTTTCTGGAGAGCTTCAATCTGCTTCATTGGGCCGCGGACACCAACCTCGTCAGGCTCGATACCTGGACGTGGATTTTTCAACATGATGGTTGCATGCAGCGGAATATCTGGGCGGCTCCATGCATCGGGAGCAGGGGACAGGTCATCGGTATTCGTTTCACCAGTGACTTTGAATACAGTGAGCTTCATGCTCTCTGGAACGGCTGGACGGCTTGTGAACCACTCAGCATCTGCCCAGCTCTGTAGCACTTCCTTGGCTTGTGCATTACCTTTCTCAGCCAATTCCTGAACGTCATGGAAGTAGTCGAACATCAACAAGGTCTTTTTCAATGCAGCTGCGGCAGTTGCTGCGCACTCAGCATCAGACAGTAATTCAACCAGAGGCTTGATGTTGTAACCACCCAGCATCGTGCCCAAGAGTTCAGTCGCTTTGATGCGTGAGATCAAAGGAGACTTATCTGTACCTTTTGCAACGGCATCTAAAAACTCTGCTTTAACTTTGGCCGCTTCATCGACGCCAGCAGGCACTCGATTGGTAATCAATTCAACCAATTCCGCCTCTTTGCCCTTTGGAGGATTTTTGAGCAAACCAACCAATTCTGCAGTTTGATCTTTAGTCAGAGGGAGGGCTGGAATTCCAAGGGTTGCGCGTTCGGCAACTTGGGCGTTGTAGGCTTCTAGCATCGTATTTCCTATCGGGTAAGAGTTATCAACTTAAGGCTCAGCAGGGTGTGTTTCCCTATCTAGTCTATTGTAATTGGAAATTCATGTCTTATATAAGACTTAATTAACAAAAAACTTAAAAAATTGAAAATAAAGGGGGAGTGATAAAGAATATAAGATCTAGAATCTAAGTTACTGATTTTTATAGGGAATTCTGTAAGCATGAGATATTAATGACTAAAAAATGGTAATTAAGGGCTATTTTTCCCTAACCCAGGTCTGAGTCCTACCTAACAACGGAATTCCAATATACGCTCGGACATCTAATTTGAACCCTTGATCAATTAACTTAGCTTCAACGCGGTAGATCTCACCATTATCTGGATCCAGTATTTGCCCACCAGAGTAGACCCCATCAGTCAATTTAAGATCGCTCAGAATTTTCATCCCCAGGACCGGCTTACCTCTGCGGAAGTCGGTACATTTATCGCATAAAGCTGGTGAGTTTGGGTCAAGAAGTCGCTTAATATTGCCGCTATAAATACCGTCTTTAGTGGTGATCTCGATGAGGGCGGCAGGCTGATTTGTTTCGTCATCAAAAGTCCTCCAGATGCCAGTAATTGAGCTGAAATCATTGGCAGCACAAATTTGAGGGGTAATAGCCGCGGCCATTAATAGCGTAGACAGGGCTAAGTTACGGTATTTAATCATTGCTTTAGCTTTTTCCTAGGGGGTGGTGGCAATTACGAACATCTTACCGCTCAAAATTTGGGACTGTAGGACAGCCTATCGTTATAATTACTTTTTCCAACAGAGCTTAAGCGATGACCAAATACGTTTTTGTCACTGGTGGTGTGGTTTCTTCTTTAGGGAAAGGAATCGCAGCTGCCTCGCTTGCCGCGATTCTCGAATCCCGCGGCCTGAAAGTCACCCTCCTAAAATTAGACCCTTATATCAACGTTGACCCGGGGACAATGAGTCCTCTTCAACATGGCGAAGTCTTCGTTACTGAAGATGGAGCAGAAACCGATCTCGACCTTGGACATTACGAGCGCTTTGTTTCGGCAAAGATGCGCAAGAGTAATAACTTCACGACTGGCCAGATCTATGAATCTGTTATCAGCAAAGAGCGTCGTGGCGAGTACCTTGGCAAAACTGTCCAGGTGATTCCGCACATCACAAATGAGATTCAAGCATTTGTAGAACGCGGAGCACAAGCCAGTCACGATGGCAATGCGGATATTGCTATTTGCGAAATCGGTGGCACTGTAGGTGATATTGAGTCCCTACCATTCCTTGAGGCAGCTCGTCAGATGAGCATTCGCCTACCAAAACACAGTTGCGCTTTTGTGCACCTCACTTTGGTACCTTATATTGCGAGTGCAGGGGAGCTAAAAACAAAACCCACTCAGCACTCAGTACAAAAGTTACGTGAAATAGGCATCATGCCTACGGTGCTTTTGTGCCGAGCAGACCGGCCAATCCCTGAGGATGAGCGCTCCAAGATTTCCCTCTTCTCCAATGTACGTGAAGAGGCTGTGATTTCGGTATGGGACGTTGACACCATCTACAAGATTCCTGAGATGCTTCAAGCCCAGGGTATGGATGATTTGATTTGTCGCGAATTGGATATCCAAGCTAAGCCTGCGGATCTATCTGTTTGGGCAAACTTAGTTTATGAGTTAGCTAACCCGCAACATGAAGTCACTATTGGGATGGTGGGTAAGTATGTTGAGTTAACTGAATCCTATAAGTCACTCATTGAGGCTTTGCGTCACGCAGGTATTCATAATCACACTCGCGTCAATATTAATTACATTGATTCTGAAGTCATTGAAAAAGATGGTATCGACTGTCTTCACAATTTAGATGCGATTTTGGTGCCGGGCGGTTTTGGTAAACGCGGTACTGAAGGCAAGATCGCTGCAATTCGCTATGCTCGAGAAAACAATGTCCCATATCTTGGTATTTGCCTAGGTATGCAACTAGCTGTGATCGAATTTGCTCGTCATGTTGCCAATATTTCTCAGGCAAACAGTACTGAGTTTGACCCAGAGACCGAAAGTCCAGTTGTTGCTCTGATTACCGAGTGGGTTGATCGCGAAGGTCGCGTTGAGAAGCGCACTAATGATTCCGATCTTGGTGGAACCATGCGCTTAGGTTCACAGCGTTGCCCAGTAAAAGCGGGTACCTTGGCTCATGAAATCTATGGCGCAGAAGTCAATGAACGTCATCGTCATCGTTATGAAGTGAACAATGTTTACGTTCCTCGCCTAGAGAACTCTGGTCTGATTATTTCCGCTAGAACACCAAATGAGTCTTTGCCTGAAATGATGGAGTTACCTAGCACCATGCACCCTTGGTTCTTCGGTGTGCAGTTCCACCCAGAGTTCACCTCGACTCCACGTGACGGGCATCCATTATTTTCTGCATTTATTAAGGCGTCATTAATTCATCAAGCGGCCTCTCAAAAGCAAGCGGCCTAGGAGAGACAAATGAGTGCATTTAAGCTTTGTGGTTTTGATGTCGGCCTCGACCACCGTTTCTTTTTAATTGCAGGGCCTTGCGTCATTGAATCAGAGCAATCAGCTTTGGATATTGCTGGTGAGCTTAAAGAAATTACTAGTGCTCTTGGCATCCCCTTTATCTACAAGTCTTCCTTTGATAAAGCCAATCGTTCTTCTGGAACCTCTTTCCGTGGCTTGGGCATGGATAAGGGGCTGGAGATTCTGGCGCGCGTGAAACGTGAAATTGGTGTGCCAGTATTAACGGACATTCATGACATTAGTGAAATTGCGCCAGTCTCAAAAGTGGTGGACGTACTCCAGACACCTGCTTTTTTATGTAGACAAACTGACTTCATACGAGCTTGCGCTCAAAGCGGTAAACCAGTGAATTTTAAAAAGGGACAGTTCTTATCTCCCCATGAAATGCTCAATGTTATCGATAAAGCGCGCGCGGCAGCAGCCGAAGTAAACCTTCCAGATCAGTTTATGGTTTGTGAACGCGGCGCCTCATTCGGATACAACAATTTAGTTTCCGATATGCGTAGCCTGGCAATTTTGCGCGAAGCAAAAGCACCAGTTGTCTTTGATGCTACCCATTCAGTTCAACTTCCAGGCGGTCAAGGGAATGCGAGTGGCGGCCAGCGTGAATTTGTTCCTGTGCTAGCTCGCGCCGCAGTTGCAGTAGGTATTAGCGGTTTATTTATGGAGACCCATCCTGATCCAGCTAAAGCACTTTCCGATGGTCCAAATGCCGTGCCACTGAACCGCATGAAAGAGCTTCTCGAATCGTTGGTTGCAATTGATGCAGTTGTTAAAAAGCCTGGCTCATTTTTAGAAGATAGCTTTAAGTAACCCCCATATTCATTTTATTTAGGAGAAGGTGCATGAGCGCCATTGTTGACATTATCGGTAGAGAAGTTTTGGATTCACGCGGCAACCCTACGGTTGAGTGCGACGTATTGCTAGAGTCAGGTGTTATGGGGCGTGCAGCAGTGCCTTCAGGCGCTTCAACTGGCTCACGTGAAGCCATAGAGCTTCGCGATGGAGATAAAGCGCGCTACCTAGGTAAGGGCGTTCTTAAGGCCGTTCAAAATATCAATATCGAGATCGCTGAGTCAATTCTAGGTCTTGATGCAAGTGAGCAAGCATTTCTGGATCACACTCTGATCGAATTGGATGGAACTCACAATAAAGCTCGCTTAGGAGCCAATGCGACGCTAGCTGTCTCTATGGCGGTAGCACGCGCTGCGGCAGAAGAGGCTGGCTTACCGTTGTATCGCTACTTTGGTGGCTCCGGCGGTATGCAGTTGCCCGTCCCAATGATGAACATCGTCAATGGCGGCGCTCACGCTAATAACAGTCTGGATATTCAGGAATTCATGGTGATGCCAGTCGGTGCTCAAAGTTTCCGTGAAGCATTACGTTGCGGCGCTGAAATCTTCCATGAGTTGAAGAAAATTTTGGGTGCTCAAGGTATGCCAACCACCGTTGGAGATGAAGGTGGTTTTGCTCCAAACTTTAAAAGCAATCAAGAGTGTCTGCAGACCATCATGAAGGCTATTGAAGGCGCTGGCTATCAAGCTGGTGAGGACGTTTTATTGGCTTTAGATTGTGCCGCTAGCGAGTTCTATAAAGATGGTAAATACCACTTATCAGGCGAAGGTTTGCAACTGACTTCTAGTGAATTTTCTGACTACCTTGGCAATTTGGCTGATCAATTTCCAATCGTATCGATTGAGGACGGCATGCATGAAGGCGACTGGGATGGATGGGCTGATATTACCCAAAAACTCGGTAAAAAAATCCAGCTGGTTGGCGATGATCTTTTTGTAACCAACACACGTATTCTCAAAGAGGGCATTGAGAAGGGTATTGCTAATTCGATTCTGATTAAGATTAATCAAATCGGGACTTTGACAGAGACCTTTGCCGCGATTGAAATGGCTAAGCGTGCTAATTACACTTCGGTGATTTCTCATCGTTCTGGTGAGACTGAAGATAGTACGATTGCTGATATTGCTGTTGGTACCAATGCTGGCCAAATTAAAACGGGCTCTTTATCTCGCTCTGATCGAATTGCAAAGTACAACCAGCTCTTGCGTATTGAGGAAGATTTGGGCGACGTTGCTACTTATCCAGGTAAGTCTGTTTTTTATAACCTTAAGCGTTAATAGATAGTTACTTTCGAATCTATGCGTATCGTCATCTACTCTATGCTGTTATTGCTAATCGCAATACAGTACCCACTGTGGTTGGGTAAGGGTGGATGGCTTAAGGTTTATGAGATGGAGAAGCAGCTTGAATTACAGCAGGCCAAAAATGGCTTGCTGAGTTTGCGTAATGCTAAGTTGACGGGAGATGTTAAAGATTTAAAAGATGGTACCCGCGCCATCGAAGAGCGTGCTCGGGTTGAGCACGGCATGATTAAAGAGGGCGAATTCTTCGTACAAATTTTGCCGACCGAGAAATCAGCCGCTAACTCTGCTGACGGTGTGAAGCCTACAACGACTAAGCAATAACTACCGCCGCCTAATGACCGCTTGATGGTGGTCTTGTAGCATCAGCCAATAAATCCGTTTTAAATACTTGTCTGCAATCTACCGCATCAAAGCGATAGGCCTTGGCACAAAAATCACACTCAGTCTCTACCGCCCCTTGCTCCGCAAGAATGCTTTCAACCTCGGCTTCTCCAAGCATTCTGAGAACATCAGCCACTTTCGCGCGTGAACAGCGGCAGCTGAAACGAATAGGGCGAGCTGGAAAGCTCCGAACACCACTCTCAACTGACTCTTCTAAAAATAGGCGTCGCAGAATTGTTTCTGGTGGCAGGGTTAATAACTCTTCATCGGTGACAGTTTCACCAAGAGTCTGAATTCTGGTCCAGCCTTCAGCGGCAAGTTGAGGATCTAAATGGGCATGACCCCCAGAGTCTGGTAGTCGCTGCAAAAGCAGTCCACCCACATGAGTATCGTTCGATGTAAGCCAGATACGGGTATCCAACTGTTCCGAGTTTTGCATATAGAGAGCGATGGCTTCAGCAGCGCTAGTAACAGGCTTAATTACGGTCCCACGGTGCTCCTGGAGGGCCACAATGCCTTGATAAGGGGGTTGCCCTGGCTGACGGTCAGAAGGGTCTAGGGTGATCACGAGACGGCCTGTATTGTCGGCATCCAATAACTCGCCTAGAGTGGCGTTTGGGTCAATGCTAGCGGCATCTACTGACAGCTTTACGGTTGCTCGCATGGTTAGATCAGACTTACATTCAACTACCAGCAGCTGGATGGGGCCCTTACTTTGGGCCTGAATAATTAAAGTGCCATCAAATTTCAGGCTAGCGCTTAAGAGGGTCGCTGCGCCCACAAAGTCACCCAGTATTCGGCGTACTACCGGGGGATCGTTGCGACGCTCTAAAACGGCCTGCCAGGCGCTGCTGATGGAAACAATCTCCCCGCGCACTGGGGCGCCATCACACATAAATACAAGTAATTCGTTCATAAGTGAAAGTATCCACTTTTTTGAGGATTGGGGTGCTAAATCAGGAAATCTAAAGCCGACCTGAGATAATGTCATTTATGCATATACGTACACGATTCGCCCCTAGTCCAACGGGCTTTATTCACTTGGGCAACCTCCGCAGCGCTTTGTATCCGTGGGCTTTTGCCCGTCATAACAAGGGCGATTTCATCCTGCGTATCGAGGATACCGATTTAGAGCGCTCTACCCAAGAGGCTGTCGACGTCATTATCGAGGGAATGGCTTGGCTTGGCCTGGACTTAGATGAGGGCCCGATCTATCAAATGCAGCGCATTGATCGTTATCGTGAAGTGGTAAAGCAGATGCTTGATGCTGGCCTTGCTTACCCTTGCTATATGAGCGAGGATGAGTTGAATAAGCTTCGCGATCAACAGATGGCAAATAAAGAAAAGCCGCGCTATAACGGCCAATGGCGCCCTGAGCCTGGTAAAACTCTGCCAGAAATTCCTGAGGGGGTATTGCCGGTAATTCGCTTTAAGAACCCGATTGGCGGATCCGTTACCTGGGATGATGCTGTTAAAGGCAAGATTGAAATTAGTAATGATGAATTGGATGATTTGGTGATTGCCCGCCCTGATGGCACGCCAACCTATAACTTCTGTGTAGTGGTGGATGATTTGGATATGAATATTACCCACGTCATTCGTGGTGATGATCATGTGAACAATACGCCACGGCAAATCAATATCATGCGAGCTCTTGGTGGAACGCCCCCGGTATATGCCCATTTACCAACCGTCCTCAATGACTCTGGTGAAAAAATGAGCAAGCGTAACGGCGCCATGAGCGTACGTGATTACCAAAAAGCAGGGTATCTCCCAGAGGCCATCTTGAATTACCTAGCTAGACTGGGTTGGTCTCATGGGGATGCCGAGATCTTTACTAAAGAGCAATTTGTAAACTGGTTTGATCTCGATAGTCTTGGTCGATCACCGGCGCAACACAACCCTGAAAAATTACTTTGGCTAAATCATCAATATATTCAGAATGCTGATCCAAGTGTCTTAGCAGAAGTGACTAAACCTTTTGCGCACGAACTTGGTATTGATACAGAAAAGGGTCCTGATTTTTCACAAGTCGTAGCGCTCTTAAAAGATCGTGCCAATACCTTAATTGAAATCGCGGAGGGCGCAAAGTTGTTTTATTTGCCTGCGCCAACACATAGTGCCGACCAACTGTCTGCAAATATTCCACAAGAAATTATTCCAGCCCTCAAGGATTTAATTGCAGCTATTCAGTCAGCCGATCATACGAAGGCTGCTTATGGAGCAGCGTTTAAAGAAGTATTGGCCAAACACCAGATCAAAATGCCCGCTTTAGCGATGCCTGTTCGCTATGCTTTATTTGCCACCACACAGACTCCAGCCATTGATTCTGTATTGGTTGTTTTGGGCAAAGAGGAGGCTGTGCAACGCCTTTCTAAGGTCGTCTAATACAGAATTTGCGTCCTCCTGCAAAAATAGGATAAAATCTTGGATTGTTTTGAGTGTCTTGTAGATTTTTAGCGAGATTACGGGGGTATAGCTCAGCTGGGAGAGCGCTTGCATGGCATGCAAGAGGTCAGCGGTTCGATCCCGCTTATCTCCACCAAGCATTTAAAATAGCAGCATTAGTTTTAGTAGTTTAAGTAGTAGTCCAGGTCCCCATCGTCTAGAGGCCTAGGACATCACCCTTTCACGGTGAGTACGGGGGTTCGAATCCCCCTGGGGACGCCAAAATTTTTGGCTAGTTGTGAGCAGTAAGAAGTGACACAAGTAGCAATTGATGTACTTGGAGCGGTAGTTCAGTTGGTTAGAATATCGGCCTGTCACGCCGAGGGTCGCGGGTTCGAGTCCCGTCCGCTCCGCCAGATGTATAGATAAAGCCCCTTTATGGGGCTTTTTTCTTTCCTACTTACTGGAGATCATTTGAAGCGGTAAGCAACCGCTGCAAAAATATTATCTTGGAATGATTTCGTCATGACGGGGCTGTTATTTATTCCGGCACCCATCCACTTTCTCTTGGCATACACATTCAAATACCAGTTCTCTACGATAGGCACCTCAATCAATACGCCTGCCAGTAGATTATTAGTGGCAGGTGCCGCATAAGCTGAGTATCCCAATGAACTTGCTTGCCCTTGATTTAAACCGTAGTAGTAGTTAGTGTATTGAGAAGATTGGCGCTCAATACCAACTTGGGGGTAAAGAGTGATCTTTTTGACGGTTTCAATTTCAGCAAAATAGAGCAACTCATATAGAGCTCCCTTAGATTTTCCAAAGTCATGATATGCATTGAGGAATATGGAGCCTACCGGCGTTTCCTGCAGCGTCCCGAACCCTAAGGGAATTGGATCGCTATTGTTGATTGAATTATTGTTATACGGAGATTTAATCTTGTAAGAGTCGAGACTGACTTTACCAATTACCTCAAAATAACCATAACCCATTTTAAAAGTCTTGATTCCGAACTCATCAATCCGCATAAAAAAACGCTGGTAGTCAAAAAAAGCATAAGGCAGGGGAAGGGACTGAGCCCCCTCGGTTCCGATATGTAAATTGGATGTGTACACAGCTACGCCAATATCACCAATCAATCTATCGGGTATGCCATCCGGAAATTCGCCATCTGAATAGGCGGGCATACTAATTAAATATGCGATCAACAATACAGAAGTTTTTAATGCGAGATTCATCCCAAATCAATCCGCTCTTGATTACGCGCTTTTAGCAATTTGGGTTTATGGGTAGAGTAGTAGTGCTCCATACCAGTATCAATAGCATTTGCCCGGTCCAAAAAGCGGAGACATTCATTGAGTACGATTTCTCGCTCGTTATCAATCGTCACAATGTGATAGCTATTGCCGAGCCAAATTACTCGGCGTAGCTCGGAGCTGATGTTGTGCAAAATCTCCTGTGCAGACCAAATCGAACAGGTATCGTCCTCTACTGATTGGATAATCAAAACTCGATTAGAAATCAGATCGAGATGACTTTTTGCATAAGACATTAAACCCTTTGCCTCGTGTAAATGCCTTGAGGTTATGGAGGCAGCACCTACTTCAGATACCTCAGCCGTCTTAAATTTCTCCGCAATACGCCTTTGCAAGTCCGCATTTTTCACGCCAAAGGGGGCACGCTCCCGATATTTCCATGATCTTGCCCCAATGAGATAGAGCACATCTAAAAGGGGGCGGTACCACGGTACCGACCAACCGTCATACTTAAGCACTGGAGACATCAAAATAATTGAGCCAATATCTGAACGTTGCGAAGCTACAGCAAGAGCCAATGTGGCGCCCATACTTATTCCACCGAGGTGGATGGAGGCATATTTACCAGCCATTGAATCAATTAAAAAATGTAGCTGAGAGAGCCAAGTATGGAAATTATCTGCGGGGGTACCAAATAAAAATCCATCTAAGTCTGGCACCAGCACATCATGACCATTTTTCTCCAAGAAGCGGGGTAGCTGGCCAAGCTCTAGCCCGCTCCCGTTTAAACCAGGGATAAGTATGGTCAGGCTAGGTTTAATGGGTATCTGTGTATTCCCTGTCATATTGATTGCAGAGCTTTTATTTGAGTTGTTGTAGGATACATGAACTATGAGAAATAACCGCAACGCAAATCGATGGTGCCAAAATAAGCCTTATGGATATCTCATGGCTTTTGTTGGCGTGACTATTGCATTTTCCCTGCGATTCGCGCTTCATCCAGTTCTAGAGGGGTCCTTACCTCTATTCTTTTTTCAGATAAACACCATACTTATCGCTTTTTTCTTTGGTATTGGTCCTGCGCTTATGACCATGTTTTTGAGTGGTCCATTATTAGTTTATTTTTTCTTGGCGCCATTCAATCAATTCACCGTGCTGGATCAACGAGACATCACAACATTGTTTGTCTATCTCTCCTACACATTAGTTACTGGCATCTTAGTCGAGTTGCTAAGGCGAGAACAATACAATGCTCAAATGGCAATGCTCGTAAGCGATACTCGATTTAAGTTAATGCTTGAAGGTGATCATAAAATCCGATCCCTTTTAAGAAGCGCTTCGGGGCAGAAAAGCGCTTAATTATTTACTTTTTGCTGTGGCTTTCGTGGGCTTTGGGGCCGCTTTATAAAGCGGCTCTACTGCAGGCAGGAGCATCGTCAATTGCTCAATTCGAGTTTCACCAGAAGGGTGGGTAGATAAGAACTCTGGAGATCTCGAATCTTTCGTCGCCTTAAGCATCTTCTGCCAAACGCTAATTGCACCTAAAGGGTTATATCCCGCTCTGGCCGCAAGCTCCAATCCAATTGCATCAGCTTCCGACTCATTCTCTCTTGAGTTAGGCAGAACAATTGCATATTGAGCTACTTGATTGGCGGCACTAACCGCGGAACCATATGGACCTGCAACTGCCATAGCAATATTGACGAGTACATTCTGAGCCGCAGCTTGAGATACCCGCTCTCGGCCGTGCTCTCTTAAGGCATGAGCGATTTCATGACCCATGATGGCGGCAATTTCATCGTCATTTAAATTCAGTTGCTCAATAATTCCGGTGTAGAAAGTGATCTTTCCGCCGGGCGCGCAGGTGGCATTGAGAACTGGCGCATCAATGAGGGTCAAGCGCCAATCCCATTGCTTAGTATCATCGCGAAATGCCTCTGTCTGCGGAATCAGCCTATTCGCAATAACCTTCAAGCGATCATAAGTTGGTCCTGAAGTGACCAATATATTTTTCTCTTTTGCTTTTTGATTTTGCTCGCTATAGCTTGTTGCAGAGGCTCGATTCACCTCTTCGGAGGATGCCATCATGAATTGAGATCGATTTACGCCTACAGCCCCAGGTCGTGTAGTGCTGGCGCAAGCCGAGAGAAGAGCGACAACTGCAAGGACCCAAAGGGTGCGAACGCTCAAAATAGATCCTTGCATTTACAACGAAATGCTTTTTAGCTTACTTCTTTTTTGGTGGAGTAATAGATGCAGCCATTGCATCAAAATAAACTACCTTAACTTGCTCTCCAACATTAACATCAGCCAATAACTGCGGGTTCTTTACTGTAACAACAGTCACTTTGCCACTTGGACCCTTAACTGATACTAATTTTTTAGCGCGATCAACATCAACAATGTCGGCAATAATCGTTGTAGTGTTGGTAATAGTGCGAGTTGGCTTTTCACCAGGCTTTGAAGCCACCTCAGACGAGGTTTCTACTTTGCTACGAATACCATCACTCTTGGTCTTAATTAATTCAATCGCGACGGCGAGCTCATAAGTTACGCTCAGGCGATCGCCTTTTTTGATTTGATCAAAGTTCTTGATCTCGGGACCAGCAACGAATTTAGATTCACCCTCATTGTTCTTAAAGAAAATAGTACGTGTTTTCTTGTCAATCTTGGTAACAGTACCCTCATACAACTGGAAAATATTGTCAGTAACAGCCGCATCAACCACTACTGCATTTGCTGCGCTAGGTGTTTGGGCCATTACAAACGCTGGGGCTGCCAATAGGGCTGAGGCCACGAGGGCAACTGGAGTGAATTTCATTTTCATATTTTTCCTTAATAATTAGTGGTTCTGTAGTGATATTAGCGTATTTTTACCCCTAATTTCACCTAAAACGCCTTATCCAAGGGCTTAAGGAAACTTATAGGCTTCTTTGATAACATCAGTTCTTTTGCAGCGCTATACCCAAAAAGGAATGAGATGCCCCGTTTTGCAGCCAACCTCACCATGCTTTTCAATGAAGCTCCATTCTTGGAGCGCTTTGCCCTTGCCAAGACTGGCGGGTTCAAAGCCGTTGAATTTCTCTTCCCTTACGATTTTGATGTTCAATCAATCAAATCTGCCTTAGACAACAATGCCTTAAAGTTGGCGCTTCATAATCTTCCAGCCGGCGATTGGAACGCAGGAGAGCGAGGAATTGCTTGCTTGCCTGATCGCGTTGACGAGTTTCGTTCCGGCGTCGCTAAGGCCATTGAGTACGCCACGATTCTAGGCGTACCTCAGTTAAATTGTCTCGCTGGCAAGGTGCCTGCTGGAGCTGACCCAAAAGCGCTTCACGAAACTTTTGTAAGCAATCTTCAATACGCAGCTAGCGAACTGAAGAAAGTTGGCTTAAAGTTGCTGATCGAGCCAATCAATACATTTGATATTCCTGGCTTTTATCTATCCAAGACTGAGCAGGGCATTGCCATTTTGGATGCGGTTGGTGCGGATAACGCTTACTTGCAATATGACATCTACCATGCGCAACGTATGGAGGGCGAATTAGCCAACACCATTCAAAAATATTTCAGTCGAATTGCGCATATTCAATTGGCCGATAATCCAGGGCGCAATGAACCCGGTACTGGAGAAATCAACTATGAGTACCTTTTTGGATTGTTAGATCGACTTGGTTATTCTGGCTATATCGGTTGTGAATATAAACCACTCAAAACTACTGAAGCTGGACTGGTTTGGATGGGTCAATACGAATAAGTTTGAAGCAATCAACCATCACAATGAAAAAATAAGGGTGACATCATGAATAAATTAAAACTAGGTTTTGTTGGACTCGGAATTATGGGTGCGCCTATGGCAGGTCATTTGATAAATGCTGGGCACGAAGTTTTTATCAATACCCGCAGTAAGATTCCAGATGAGCTTACCAAAAGCGCAGCCGTCGTATGCTCCAGCCCTGCAGAGGTCGCAAGTAAGGCTGACATCATCATCACCATGGTCCCCGATACACCGGACGTTGAAAAAGTCTTGTTTGGAGAAAATGGTATAGCTTCTGGCTTGAGTAAGGGCAAGATTGTCGTAGATATGAGCTCCATCTCTCCGATATCTACCAAAGAGTTTGCTCAGAAGATTAATGCCCTTGGTTGCGAGTATCTAGATGCGCCCGTATCTGGAGGGCAGCTTGGTGCAAAAGGGGCAACACTCACCATCATGGTGGGTGGTAGTGAAGCAACCTTTCAAACAGTAAAGCCAGTCTTTGAGTTGATGGGCAAGAACATTACATTGGTAGGCGGCAATGGCGCCGGTCAAATTACTAAAGTAGCCAATCAAATTATCGTGGCACTAAATATCGAAGCCGTTGCTGAAGCACTGGTATTTGCTTCTAAAGCTGGTGCTGATCCAGCTAAGGTCCGCGAAGCTTTAATGGGTGGCTTCGCCAGCTCCAAGATATTAGAGGTTCATGGCGAGCGCATGATCAAGCGAACTTTTGATCCTGGTTTTAGGATCGAGCTTCATCAAAAAGATTTAAATCTAGCACTCAGTAGCGCTAAGGCTTTGGGCGTCTCTTTACCAAATACTGCAAACGCCCAAGAGTTATTAAATTCTTGCAGTGCCCATGGCGGAAAAGCCTGGGATCACTCAGCGATGGTGAAAGCTCTAGAAAAAATGGCGAACTTTGAAATTGGTCAAAAGGCTTAAAATACTTTAATGAGAAAAACGTTATTGGTTTATCTTCATGGCTTTCGCTCATCACCAAATTCAAGTAAGGCGGTGATGACCGGTGCGGCGGTGAGGGCGCTCTCAACAGCTGATCCTACCTATGAATGGTATTGCCCTCAACTGCTAGCTTCACCCAAAGAAAGTATCGATTTGGTAGTCAAGCATATTGATCAATCTAAGGCGGATCGCATTGTCATCATCGGGTCATCTTTAGGCGGCTTTTATGCAAACTACCTTGCTGAAAAATACCAGTGCAAAGGCATCGCACTCAATCCCGCTGTTTATGCAGCCAGAGAATTGGAACCTCATGTTGGCATGATGACTGCTTACGATAGTGAGGAACCATTTAATTTTAAGGCTGAGTACGTTTATGAGTTGCGCGCTCTACAGGTTAGTCACATTACGAATCCAGAAAGATATTTTTTAATAGCCGCAAAAGGTGATGAACTCCTAGATTGGAAAGAAATGGCTGCTTTTTATTCTGGTGCTAAGCAGCTAATTCTTGAAGGAAGCGATCATGGAATTGCTGACTATGCCAATCATCTTCCCGCGGTAATCGAATTTATCGAGCATTAATTTCTTGATTGATTGGTTCAATAATTTGCTGACGTTCATACGCAGAAAATCTCTGTGGATTCTGATTGCTGCAATTTTTCTGTCTGTTGTTGGTCACTTAGTTTTATTTTTTGGACTTCCATTTATTTCTTTTGGGAGTCCACCGACTATTGCCGAAGATCTCATCATCAAAACTGAGCTTCGGGTTGAGCCACCCAAGAAGATTCAACTAGCTAGTACGCCAAAGAAAAAATCTTTTCCCAAGAAGCCCAATGCCGTCTCAGCAGACCCGCTACCAGATCAAGCCAAGGGAGAGCAGGGGGCTCTGGGAAATCAATCTGGGCAAGCGTTTCGTCTACCCGACTCTGGGACTTATTACTTTGATGCCTATGTTGATGGTCAGCTTTATCAAACTGCACAACTGGACTGGATTACGGAGGGTAATAACTACCGGCTTTACATCAACATACCTTACGCTGTTGTTGGCCCCTTTGTATTTGAATCCCGGGGTTCTGTCGACGCCTATGGAATAGCGCCATCCATTTACTGGACGCAACGTGGAGAGAAGCCACCAAGATATTCTCGGTTTGATAGGGATCAGAATGGGGGAGGGAAGATGTTTTTCTCCGAAAAGCCTGAATTTACCCCCGATCTACTGCCTGGAACCCAAGATCGATTTAGTCTCATGCTCCAATTTGCCTCTCTTTTAAATGGCAGCGACAAAATTGATGATGCTGGGAGCATCCGGGCGCTGCCTGTTGTGGACTACAACACCCTAGAAATGTGGCAATTCAAAAGCTATGGAGAGACTGAATCCGAGGCTATCCCCAATCTGGGTAAAGCAGTCAACCGACATTACTCGCTTATGCAGCGTGAAAACGACCCATATAAGCGCCAGGTTGATATTTGGCTAGCTAAAGACCTTGACTGGCTTCCTGGCAGAATGCGCTCTCTAGAGGCTAATGGACGCGTTCTGGAGCTGTTTTTTAAGCAGAAGGCACCAATTGACAAGGCAAAGCTCATCAATTAAGCCAGAAATCGCTCAAAAAGAATGATTTTAAAACCCTGATCCTGATTTTGGATTTTGGCTTGATCTACCTATTAAGGCCCCCATCATGGAATACAGGGCAGCTCCAGACATTGAGACAGCAAAGATGCCAGAGAAGGAAATGATAATGGGGAGAATTCTCCAGCGCTCAGATAGGCTGTAGTCACCATAACCAACCGTTGTATACATTTCACCAGCAAAGTAGAAGGTTTGTGGATTGGTTGGGAAAACCTGTAGTGCCACGCAGATATAAGACCAAGCTACGATTTCAATTAAATGACTGGCAATAATCAACAAAATTGCGATGAAGTACGACAAGAAGTTGGCGCCATATACGCGTTTATTTTCGAGTTTGCGGTCTATCCAGTGAAATGCGCCCGCAATCATCAATACCGCCAAGCCATGAAATGTGAGCATTAAGCATGCCAGCACCAAAACAAACCAAATCTCGCTATTGCCCATATCCGTATTAATCTCAGCAAACAATGTGCTGAAACTAGGGAGGTTATGAAAACCAGGTAGGTTAGAAATATGATCGAGCAGGTTCATGATTGAAGGCAATATGGCAAGGCTAATTTAAAACCATTTCTTGTTTGACATAATAATGATTATGCGCAATTAGTGGATATGTCATTTATGAAGGAAACTTCTTAGGACCACCTGGATATGGCTGTTTATAAAGCTTCTCCCATCGTGAAACCAAGCCTTCACGAATATCCTCTCTGCTAAACAATGTGGCTACATCAATCGCCGAATACCCCTCGTGATTGCGCATACGAAGATCGGCGCCGTTATCCAAAAGGAATTTAATCAGCACCTCGTTACCAGAATTCACAGCCATCATTAATGGCGTTGTATCGCTTGGGCTTAGCGCGTTGACCTTGGCGCCATTTGCCACTAAAAATTCTGCAACACTAAGTCTTCCGGTTGAACAGGCGTAATGCAAAGGCGCCCAACCTGACTTATTCACATCCGCCTTCTTCTTAAGAACAAGAGTCTCAACCAAAGGCAATTCACCCTCAATAGAGGCCATCATGAGTGGGTTTTCACCACTTTTATTGGATAAATTAACGTCAGTAGCTGGATTGGTTAGCAGTAAATCAACTACTTTGAGGGATTTATCCCGAATAGCCACAATTAACATTGGGTTACCTTTCGGATCCAAAGTATTAGGACTGACCCCAGATTTAATTAGTGACTGAACTTCGGAGACATCATCAAACTTTGCCGCCTTGGTGAAGTCCGCAATTTGCTCAGCAGTTTGCGCAAAAATAAGGCTAGAGAAGGATAACAAAGCCACGTTTAAGCTTAGGTTAAATTTAAATGAATTTCTCATGAAATTGCTCTATCTATCTGAAAACATTTGAAAAAGTTATTAGAAGTGTGTTCAGCCAAACTCTCAACAGACACACCCTTTAAATCTGCTACAAATTCACCTACTTTAGAGACCCAGGCAGGCTCATTAGTCTTACCGCGATATGGAATGGGGGCTAAATACGGTGAATCAGTTTCAATTAACATGCGATCTAATGGCACTTGCTTGCAGGTTTCTTGCAGGTCCCTGGCGCTCTTAAAGGTCACAATCCCCGAAAAAGAGATATAAAACCCCATATCCATCGCTGCTTTGGCTACTTCAGTAGTTTCTGTAAAACAGTGCATAACACCACCAATGCGGTCAGCACCCTCTTCTTTTAAGATTCTGAGAGTGTCTGCCGAAGATGCGCGCGTATGAATGATGAGAGGCTTTTTAGATTTAATGGCTGCACGAATATGGGTTCTGAAGCGCTCTCTTTGCCACTCCATAGATTCATAACTGCGGTCACCCATGCGGTAGTAATCAAGGCCAGTTTCACCAATAGCAATCACCTTGGGGTGCTTGGCTTCCTCAGTTAAGAACTCAAAGCTTGGCTCCGGAGTATCTTCATAATCCGGATGAACTCCAACAGAGGCATACAAATGGGCATGATCCTCGGCTAGCTTGCGTACCTTTGGAAAATCAGGAATATCCACTGAAACACACAAGGCATGGCTCACCTTGTAGGCGGCCATATTAGCCAAAACCTCAGGAAGGCGGGTTTGAAATTCCGGGAAGTCGAGATGGCAATGTGAGTCTATAAACATGACTCGCTATTTTAGTCTTCAAATACCTGCTGGTATTGGGAAAGCAATGCCTCAAGCTGAATGCGGGAAGCCAGGGGGTGGTTTTCATGGCGTCGCGCCTGTATTAGGGACTTCCAGAAGCGCAACAGTTTAGGTAGACGTACTTGTTGGGCAAGGGCCTTAAAGCTAGCCTCATGCTTGGGGTAATACCGAGGTGAGCCGCTTTGAGCGGAGCTTTGAAGGTCAGACACCCAGCGCTGCATGGTGGCTAATAGCACTGAATAGCGCGCTTTTTGAATCTTATCAGCGGCATCTAGCCAATTAATTCGGGCACCCTGTGACATGGCCTGCAATAGATATCGGGATGCTTGAATCGCAATAGTGAGCTCATCTTTTTCATCTTTATTGTGACGAGCGATTAAGGAGTCCAGAACTGCATAGGGCGCCCCGCCCTGCTCGTCATAAATTGACTCAATATCAGGATCACTAATTTTTAAGCCGGGGACTTGATTAAGCTGATTACGCAACCAATTCAATCCACTCATTCGATCCGGTCTTGGCGCAGATACAAGACGGCAACGTGATCGAATCGTTGGCAAGACTCGATCAAGGCGATCTGCAAGCAAAATAAATATCGTATTTTTCGGCGGCTCTTCTAGAGACTTCAGTAGAGTATTTGCAGAATCCGCTCTCAACATCTCTAACGGATAAACCAGAATAACCCGATTGCCACCGCGATGAGATCCAATGGAAAGCCCTTCAATTGCACTACGGGCATCTTCAATAGAAATACTTTTCTTCTCTTTTTTTTCAGGCGCATCACCCTCGCTATCGACTTGGCTTGCCTTCGATTTTTTAGGTGCTTCAGCATCAGAATCAAAGTCACCATGAGGCAAAAGCTTGCGATGCGTTTCAGGAACAAGCGCAATAAAGTCAGGGTGGTTACCTGAATCAAACCACCTGCAGGCCTCACATTGATTGCAAGGTTTTGTTCCAGCTGATGTCTCACACAGTAGTGCTTTAGCCAACTCAATGGAAAACTCAAATTTACCAACGCCCGATTGCCCATGAATGAGAACGGCGTTAGGAAATGCAGTTAAATTAATACCATCCCAGATGGGCTCTAGCCAGGGAGCTATTTTCTTAACAGGCTCATGTGAAAACATCAGATCACTCATTTACAGCTTGATCTCCAAGGACTCGAGATCTTTCCAAATCTCTTCCGGCGTTCGGGTGGCGTCTACTAGATAAAAGCGATTTGGATCCGCTTTTGCCCTACGCAAATATTCTTGGCGAACTTTTTCAAAGAAATCTAAATCCATCTTCTCAAACTTATCTGGTGATCTCACCTTGGATCTTCTGGCTTCAGCAACCGAGCCAGGTAAGTCAAAGAGAAAAGTCAGATTGGGTTGGAGTAAGGAGCCGTCTGGACGACCCTGCACCCAGCGCTCTAAATCATTTAACTTCTCAAGACTTAAACCTCGGCCGCCCCCCTGATAAGCAAAGCTAGCATCCGTAAAGCGATCAGAGATCACGATTTTTCCAGCTTTTAAAGCTGGCTCTATGACTTGTGCGATATGTTCACGACGAGCGGCAAACATCAGTAATGCTTCAGTTTCTAGATTCATCGGGGAATCAAGCAACAAGGCTCGTAGTTGCTCGCCTAACTGAGTGCCGCCTGGCTCTCTAGTCATCACAACTTGGCGTTCTGGATAACGCTCTTTCAATAACTTACTAAAGGATTCAATATGCGTACTTTTACCTGCACCATCGATGCCCTCAAAACTAATGAAATAACCTGGAAGCTGAGTTGTCATAACAATTACAGTGAGTTCGATTTATTGGGAGTATTGCGTTTGCGTTGAAACTGATCAACAGCATTTTCATGCTCTTTTAATGTTTTGGAAAAATGGCTACCGCCATCACCACGAGCCACAAAATAAATTGCCTCACTATTTGCTGGATGAATCACCGCCTGTAAGGATTCCTTACTCGGCATAGCGATTGGCGTTGGTGGCAAACCTTTGTGCATATAAGTATTGTAGGGACTGTCTTTACGTAAATCTGTTTTTCGGAGATTACCGTCAAAATTAGGGCCAATACCGTAAATCACCGTTGGATCTGTCTGTAATGGCATATTGATCTTGAGGCGATTGACAAAGACTGCGGCAACAAGGGATCGGTCACTAGAGCGCCCCGTCTCCTTTTCGACTATTGAGCCCAATACAAGAAGATCGTAAGGGGTTTTTAAAGGCGATACGGCCTCTTTTTGCTCCCAGGCCGCTGTAAGTTGCTTTTGCATGGCTTGCGACGCTCTTCGATAGATGGAAATATCGGAGTCATCTGGATCGAAGATATAGGTATCCGGATAGAAAAGCCCCTCCAAACCAGGATAAGAAAGGCCAATAGCCTGCAACAACTCCTTAGAGCCCATCCCTTTAGTCTGATGAATCAGGGCTGGGTGATTGTCAATCAAGCTCCTGAGTTGCCATATGGTCATGCCTGGAATGATGGCTACACTCTCGCGAATCCGATCGCCACGAGCTATTTGTAGCAAGATATTTCCTAAGCTGGCACGAGGCGACAAAAGATAGGTGCCCGGCTTTAGCTTTGAGCCTACAAAAAGTGCTCTTGCTGCAACCTGAAAGGTCAGTATATTGACCGACACACCCTGCTCTGCTAGCTGACCTGAAATGGCTGATAGGCCGGATTGAGGAGCAATCTTCACTTTGTATGAGGCGGCTTCTGCCATATTGGAGGCAGCGGGCACCACGGGCCATAAAAAGATGGCGCCATATAAAAATACTAGAAAGGCAAACAGGTAGAGCGCATAGGATTTCCATGACCTATTATTTGAATGCTTTATAAAAAGAGTTCTTCTCTGAAATTTTCTGCTCATAGAGCTATGATAAAAGCTCATGACCCCAAGACCAGAAAACAAGCAAATGCCCTCCACCAGCCTGACCCACGGATTTACCCCACTAAACGATTGGGGTTTGATCCTAGTTGAAGGGCCTGATGCCGCCACCCTTCTTCAAAGTCAATTAAGTAACTCTGTGCTTGGTCTCAAGCGAACCCCATTGGGTGGTATTGCACAGGGATCGGATTCGGTTAGATTGGTTGGTTATTGCAACCCTAAAGGTCGTCTTTTGGCGAGCGCATGGATTGGCTTATTTCCAGAATCTATTGATGCAGAAGATCGATTTGCCCTATTTATCTCCAAAGATATCGCTGCCAGCACTGCTAAACGCCTCTCGATGTACGTGCTGCGCTCAAAAGTAAAAGTGCTAGATGCCTCAAGCGAATGGGAAGTTTTTGGCAGCTATCAAACTGAGGAAGATGAAGAATCCATCACTCAACACCAAGGCACTATCTCATTGCGTATGCCGGATGTGCTCACCGAGAATCAATCCTTTAAACGTACCCTCATCGCGCAAAAGAAGTCGGAGATAAGTCAATCATCGATTGATGAGTCTGCACTCAAGCAGTGGAATTCTTTAGAGGTATTCAGTGCAATTCCTAGAATTGTTCTAGCCACACAAGAGCAATTTGTTCCGCAGATGATTAATTTTGAGTCTGTAGCGGGCGTCGATTTCAAAAAAGGTTGCTATCCGGGCCAAGAAATAGTTGCCCGGAGCCAATATCGCGGTGCGGTAAAGCGTAGGCTACAACTAGCACACTCCAGTTCAAGTGCATCCGCCTTAGAGCTTGCTAAACCTGGCGTGGAGCTGTTTCAACCGGGCGATGCTGACCAGCCATGCGGTCTGGTAGTGCTTGCAGCTATTAATCCAGAACATACAGATCGCATTGATCTTCAGATTGAGTGCAAGTTAGATGCGCTTGAGGCTGGAGAAATTCATTTAGGCACGAGTGATGGCCCTGTGTTAAAAATAGATCTACTGCCCTACCCTTTGTTAGAAATTTAATTTCACTATCGTTTCATTCATTTTCTTATGTGCCTAATTCTCTTCGCATGGAAGTCACATCCAGACTACCCTTTGGTAGTTGCGGCGAATCGAGACGAATTTTATGAGCGAGATACTGATCCCATGGGATGGTGGCCAGAACACCCTCATCTATTAGCCGGAAAAGACCGGGCAGATGTGTTGGGCAGTCCAGGAACTTGGCTTGGTTTTACCAAGACAGGTCGCTTTTCTGCATTGACGAATGTCAGGGCACCAAGTGAAAAGAATCCCGATGCGCGAACTCGTGGTGAACTGAGCCTGCGTTACCTTACGGGTAATCAAAAGCCGCATGATTACATTCAGGAAAATGCTAAACGGTTTGAGCAATACAACGGCTTTAATTTGCTAATGGCAGATCTTAGCGATCCAGAGAATGCCGAAATGCACTGGGTCAGCAATCGCCTCATGATGGGACAAAATATTCGCCCAAGAAAAATATTTCCGGAGCAAGCATTGAGTCCCGGAGTGTATGGCTTATCAAACGCAATGCTTGACACCCCATGGCCTAAAGTCAATCATCGGGTAGCCGCGTTTGCTCAAACATTGGCGATGGATAGTGGCCAACTTAAAAACTCAGATCACTATTTGCGCGTTTTGGCTGATGCCCATGAAGCAAGCCCTCAGGAGCTACCCAGTACAGGCGTTAATCCAGATTGGGAAAAAGCCTTATCTGCCGCATTTATTAAGACACCTTCTTATGGAACGCGATCAAGTACGATTTTGCGTGTTCGAAAAGACGGACAGTTTGAGATGGTGGAAAGACGATTTGATGCAAACGGCACCGTAGGCCATGATGTAGTCACTGGAGAACTGAGCGCCGCCCCTGGATCAAATCTCTCGGTTTAAGGACTCGGTACACGGTAAAGCATTACTTCTGACGCGAGTCCTCGTTCACCACTCGTTCACCATTCGCATCTTTGGTAGCCAGCCTCTTTAGAAACTGGAACGTGCCTGTCGCCATACAGCAGATCTCACCTTGATCGTTGTATAGCTTGGCCTCACAAAAGGCCATCGTGGCTGTGCGACGCACTGTATCGGCCTTTACGCGCAAGATACCGTTTGCAGCCTGCATAAAGTTGTTTTTCATCTCAACGGTGACAACGCTACGATCGCCAGGATCTCCAGAGCGAGCAGCAACTGCCATAGCAACATCCATTAGGGTGAGCAAGACTCCACCATGAGCTACATTCCAAGTATTCGTATGCTCGGGCTTGAGGGCCAGGAGTATTTCACCTTTACCCATTTCAGCGCTGATGCATCGCACGCCCAGTAGTTTCAAAAATGGGACATTGAGTTCCTCGCCCAGATTGGCAAGCTGAGTTGCCGCATTCAGTTGTACTTTATTTGTCATAGGGGCATTTTAGATGCTTCTGCGACGGTTGTGAATTACCCATAGAATACAAATATGCCTTTTACCCTTCGCGGCGACGATGTCTGCCAGATTACCCAACCCTCCCCGATACCGAATCCTTATTGGGTTGCATTTTCAGCTTCTGCAGCCGAACTAATCAAGCTAGAGACGGGACGCGACGGTCTTCCTATTGAGGCTTCTTGGCTAGAGGTATTGGCCGGCAACCAATTGGATGCAGGTCAAACCAAATTTTCAGACCCTATTGCAACGGTCTACAGCGGGCATCAGTTTGGAGTGTGGGCAGGTCAATTGGGCGATGGTCGCGCCATTCTGCTGGGCGATATCAATGGATTGGAGCTTCAATTAAAGGGGGCTGGTAGAACGCAATACTCCAGAATGGGTGATGGTAGAGCAGTCTTAAGGTCATCTATACGTGAGTTTCTGTGTAGCGAAGCAATGCATGCACTAGGAATACCCACGAGCCGCGCACTTGCAGTAGTGGGATCAAAACAAGCGGTTAGACGAGAAACTATGGAAACGGCAGCCGTGTGTTCTCGAATTGCTCCAAGCTTTATTCGCATCGGTCATTTCGAACATTTTGCGTCACTACAGAATGTTGTTCGCCTAAAAGAATTGGCAGACCTACTAATTTCCGAGTTCTATCCAGAGTGCAGCCCTGGAAAAGATCCCTATTTAAATTTATTCAAAGAAATTAGTACGCGCAATGCCAAATTAGTTGCCCAGTGGCAATCGGTGGGATTTTGTCATGGCGTTTTAAATAGCGATAACATCAGCGCTCTAGGGCTCACTATTGACTATGGCCCTTTTGGATTTCTAGATCATTTTGAAATCGACCATATCTGCAATCACAGTGATCATGGCGGTCGTTATGCTTATCAACGCCAGCCACAAGTGATGCATTGGAACATGGCCTGCCTCGCTAGTGCAATGCTACCGCTACTCGAACTTGAATATTCCTCAGAGGAATCACAGGCACTCTTACGCTCCGCTTTGGAGGACTTTTCTGTTATCTACGCGAGAGAGTGGCAACAGTTATTTCGCCGAAAGTTAGGTTTACAGTCGCAGCAGGATGGCGATGTTGCCTTAATTGAACGCCTGCTGCAGGCAATGCATGATTCTCAGGTGGACTTCACTAGCTTCTTTCGTGGCCTTGGTGATCTTAAGAAAGATTCCATGCCAACAGAAATCATGCAAAGAAATGATTTTATTGATCGTCCAAATATTGAGAAATGGTTTGCCGACTACCTAGTGAGACTTCAATCTGAGACCATCAGTGATGGCGCTAGAAAAGCACTGATGAACCAGATTAACCCCAAGTACATTCTCAGAAATCATTTAGCTCAGGATGCGATAGAAAAAGCCCAGCAAGATGATTTTTCCGAAATCCAAAAATTGCAGCAAATACTGAGTCAGCCTTTTGATGAGCAGGAAGACTTTGATCATTACTCAAAGCCACCGCCCATTGATATGCAACGCGTTTCAGTTAGTTGCTCCTCATAACCACAGACCCTTACTGCCATGACTAAAAAAACAGATCAAGAATATAAAAACTCACTCAACGATATTCAATACCGAGTGACGCGTGAGGCTGCGACCGAGAGACCTTTTACTGGAGAGTACTGGGACCATTGGGCGAATGGTCAATATCGTTGTGTCTGCTGCGACACCCCCTTATTTAATTCTTCCACAAAGTTTGATGCTGGTTGTGGCTGGCCTAGCTATAACGCGGCAGATAAGGATGCGGCAATTACTGAAATTCGAGATGCCTCACATGGGATGATTCGCACCGAAGTGCGCTGCACTAAATGCGATGCACATTTAGGGCACGTATTTGATGATGGGCCGCAACCCACGGGGCTAAGGTACTGCATCAACTCCGCATCTTTGAAATTTGAACCGTCTGAAAATGCCGCTCCTAATAAAACAGAATAATTCTTAAATAGCTGGATAATCAACGCATGAAATTTCTCTTCGACCTCTTTCCCATCATCCTCTTTTTTATCGCCTTTAAATTTGGCGATATTTATACCGCAACCATCGTAGCCATGGTTGCCACTATCGGACAGATCTTATGGGTCTATTACCGACATCGCAAGATCGATGCAATGCAATGGGTTAGCCTTGTAATGATTCTGGTCTTTGGTAGCCTCACTATTTTCTTGCACGATAAAACATTTATTCAGCTCAAGCCAACTGCTCTTTACTGGTTGTTTTCAGGCGCTCTATTTATCAGCGCCCAATTCTTCCAAAAGAATTGGATTCAAGTATTAATGGGCAAGCAAATCACCCTGAAAGAGCACAGCTCTAAATCTGTTTGGCATCAAGTAAATATGGCTTGGGCGTTATTCTTTTTCTTTATGGGGGCTCTCAACCTCTACATTGCCTTTGAGTTCTCAGAAGAAACATGGGTTAACTTCAAGCTATTTGGCAGCACAGGATTGCTAGTGGTCTTTGTCATCCTTCAGGGCGTTTGGTTAAGTCGCCATATGGAGCACCCCGCAGAATGAGCATTAATCAAGATCGAATTAAGCTATTTGAGACCGATTTAAGGTCTGCATTTCAAGTAGTCCAATTAAATATAGAGGATGAAAGCCATCTCCATGCAGGCCATGCCGGAGCAGCTTCAGGCGGCGGTCACTTCAAACTCACCATCACTGCTCCAGAATTTGAAGGGATGACTAAGGTAGCCCGTCATAGGGCGATCTACAGCGCCTTAAACAGCCACTTCCCTGCCGCTATCCATGCGCTTACTATCTTGGCGTTCACACCTAGTGAAAGCACCAATTAGCCGCAGATTGATTTAAGATTGCCTTTTACCCCTTATTGATATTTACTAGCCCATGTTGAACTCACGTCAAATTCTAACTATTAGCGCTTTTACTGCCGCATTTCTCTCCTCGGCTGTATGTGCGCAAAATGCTGCCATTGTGAATGGCAAAGCAATCCCAAAAGCCCAGCTGGATAAATTGGTTCAAAAATCCAATCAACCGGATAATCCTCAAGTACGAGATCAGGCGAGAGAAATGTTGGTCACTCGTGAGCTTATTTTGCAAGAAGCCAATAATCGCGGTGTTATGCAAAAGGAATCAGTACGCGAGCAACTCGAACAATCCAAGATGGGTATTTTGATTGCAGCTGTCTTTGAAGATTACGTAGAAAAAGAAGGTGTTGCGGAGTCTGAACTGAAGGCGGCCTACGAGCAAGTCAAAGCACACTACACTGGTAAGGAGTATCACGTAGAGCATATTCTCGTGGAAAAGGAATCTGATGCTAAAGCCATCATTGCCCAAGTTAAGGCTGGTGGCAACTTCGAGCAAATCGCCAAAGAAAAGTCTAAAGACCCTGGCTCAGCTCCAAATGGCGGAGATCTTGGTTGGGTAAGCGATAAAGCGCTCGTGCCGGAATTCTCTAAGGCGATGGTACAACTCAAAAAAGGTCAAATCACTGACAAACCAATAAAGACACAATATGGCTGGCACATTATCAAATTGGATGACGTGCGCGATGTGAAGGCGCCTAGCATGGAAGAAATCAAGGATCAGTTGAAGCAGATGATCACAGCAGATCAAAATTGGCAAAAAGCTAAATTTTCTGAACTAATGCAAAAGCTCCGTTCTAAGGCAAAGATCCAATAAAGCACAAGTTGCTCAAGTCTTCAGACCCAGGCCTACCCCCTGGGTTTTTTCTTGTCCAACGAGAAACCATGTTTAGCTTTATATTTACGGAATGATGATTCTCCATACCATGCTCAGAGTCGGCAATATGACTCGCTCAATTCATTTTTATACAGAAGTTCTAGGAATGAACTTGCTTCGTACTACCGAGCGTCCGGAGCAAAAATATACCTTGGCATTTGTGGGCTTTGGAAAAGGGAATGCAGATGGGCAATCTGAGATTGAGCTCACCTATAACCATGGTGTTGATAGCTATGACCTAGGTAGTGCTTATGGACATATTGCGATCAGCGTTCCTGACGCCTATGCTGCTTGCGAGAAGATCAAGTCGGCCGGTGGCAATGTCACTCGAGAAGCTGGTCCAGTTATGGGTGGTGATACTATCATCGCATTCGTTACTGATCCAGACGGTTACAAGATTGAGTTAATTCAACACTGAATTTCCTCTTCTACAGTTGATACAAAATGCCATCCAACTTCGAGTTATTCATAGTCTTTCAGAGATTTCTGAGGTCGATTGGAATGCCCTACTAGCCCTAGATGCTGGACCTTTTTTGAAGTATGCGTTTCTAAATACTTTAGAAAAATCAGGCTGTGTAGGCGGTAAAACTGGGTGGCAAGTGGCTCACTTATTGGCCGAAGACGCTGAGTCAAGACTTCTCGGAGCTATGCCGCTTTACCTAAAGCAACACTCTTACGGAGAGTTTGTATTTGATTGGGCATGGGCGCAGGCCTATGAGCAAAACAATATGACTTATTACCCAAAGGCACTTTCAGCCATTCCCTTTACGCCAGTTCGCGGCCCAAGACTACTTGTTTCACCAACCTCCGATCAAAGTGAAATTCAAGAGATCTTGATTGCTGGTTTAAAAGCGCTAGTTACTCAAAATGCACTCTCCTCAGCTCATGTGCTCTTTCCGGAGAATCGCGAACTAGAGGAGCTTCAGAAGCAAGGATTTATGCTGCGTGATTCAGTCCAGTTTCACTGGCATAACCAGGGATATCAGGATTTTGAGCAATTTCTTCAGGCCTTAACAATGAAGCGTCGAAAGAATATTCGGCGAGAGCGAGCATCCGTTGCCAGCCAGCTAATTACTTATCGACATGTTTCAGGGGCAATCGCAACGGCAGATGATTGGGCTTTCTTTTATCGCTGCTATGAAAATACCTATATCGAGCATCATTCATCACCATACTTAACTGAAGAGTGCATTCAAATGCTTGGGACAAGCATGCCTGAAAATCTTCATTTAATTATTGCTTACCGCAATGAAATTGCAATTGCCTCTTCTTTGCTAGTAGTGGATCAACTAAATTCAAAAGCATATGGACGTTATTGGGGTGCTATCGAACATATCCCCTGCCTGCATTTTGAATTAGCCTACTACCAAGCAATTGAATATTGCATCAAAGAAGGTATAGCAATATTTGAGGGCGGCGCTCAAGGGGAGCACAAAATGGCTAGAGGTTTTTTGCCTACGACACTGCAATCCGCCCATTGGATAGCGGATCCAGGGTTTGCTGGTGCAGTGAAACGTTTTCTAGAACGTGAGCATGAAGGTATGGCGGCGTATGTTGATGAGCTCGAGCAACACATTCCCTTGAAATCGTCTAAAGTACTGGCATGACCGTATCCAATAACAATGCGCCAGAGCAAGCTGGAGCCAATTCTTTAGCAGTTGGAGATGACGCCTCTGACTCACCCTGTATCGGGGTCTGCACCACGCTATATGACGAAATCTGCCAGGGTTGTGGTCGCACTCTAGGCGAAGTCAGTAATTGGGTCTTCTTTAGTCAGGAAGAAAAAGATTTGGTATGGAAACGCATTCGTGCAGATGGCACTGCAATGCGCTTCCAACGTCAAGCCAAAGAAAATACTTAGCCAGCTAAAGCTTGGCTACGTAGATATTCTTCGTAGGTTCCAGAGTAGTCAGTAATCGTTCCATCCATCTTGACTTCCAGGATGCGATTAGCTAGAGCCGAAACAAATTCACGGTCATGGGAGACAAAAATCAAAGTACCTTCGTATTTCTCAAGCGCAATTTGTAAGCTCTCAATAGACTCCATATCCATGTGATTGGTTGGCTCATCCATCGCAAGTACATTGTGCTTTTGCAGCATCAACTTACCCCATATCATGCGCCCCTTCTCGCCACCAGAAAGAACTTTGACAGACTTACCAATGTCATCGCCAGAGAACAAGAGTCGACCTAAAGTGCCACGAATGACTTGATCATCGTCACCAGTATTGCGCCATTCGTTCATCCAATCCATCAGGATTTCATCTTTAGCGAAGAGTTCAGTATTGTCCTGCGGCATAACGCCGACGTTAGCATTTTCTGCCCACTTCACATCACCACTATCCGCCTGAATGCCACTAAAGCGTTTGCTCAAAATAGTCTTGAGCAACGTTGTTTTACCAGCGCCGTTTTGACCAATAATCGCAATCTTTTCACCAGCGCGAATAGCGATCTTGAAATTCTTAAAGATAGGACGATCAAAAGCTTTGGAGAGCGCATTGCACTCAACAGCCATATTGTGCAATTTCTTCTCAGAGTCAAAACGAATAAACGGATTCTGACGTGAAGAAGGCTTGATCTCAGTAATCTCAATTTTCTCTAATTGCTTTTGACGTGAAGTAGCTTGACGTGCTTTTGAAGCATTGGCAGAGAAGCGGCTAACGAAAGCTTGTAGTTCAGCAATTTTTTCTTTAGCCTTATCGTTCGAACTTAACTGTTGTGCGCGAGCCTGAACAGAAGCCAACATATAGGAGTCATAGTTACCGGGATAAACCTTCAAAGTTCCGAAGTCCATATCAGCCATATGCGTACACACTTCATTTAAGAAGTGGCGATCGTGAGAAATGATCACAATCGTGCTTTTAATTTCATTCAAAATATCTTCAAGCCAATGAATCGAATGAATATCCAAGTTATTGGTTGGCTCATCCAAAAGCAATACATCCGGATCAGAAAACAAAGCCTGCGCTAAAAGCACACGCAATTTCCAACCAGGAGCCACATTACTCATCGGGCCATTATGTTGTTCGATTGGAATACCAATTCCCAATAACAACTCCCCTGCTTTAGCTTCTGCTGTATAGCCGCCGTACTCGGCATAACTGCCTTCGAGTTCAGCAGCTTTCATGTAATCTTCATCAGTAGCATCTGGATTGGCGTAAATGGCATCACGCTCAGCAGCAGCCTTCCACATTTCTTCGTGACCCATCATCACTACGTCCAGTACTCGCTGATCTTCGTATGCAAATTGATCCTGGCGCAATTTACCCAAACGAATGCCTGGATCCAAGCTCACGTTACCGCTACTAGGCTCTAGCTCGCCACCCAAAATCTTCATGAAAGTGGATTTACCGCAACCATTGGCGCCAATCAAGCCATAGCGATTACCGCCGCCAAATTTAACGGAGATGTTTTCAAACAGGGGTTTTGCCCCAAACTGCATAGTGATATTAGATGCGGACAGCACGGATGTATTCTTACTTTCTGATAGGTCAATTCGAGGGTGCGGATGCAGGTTTTGCATCAAAGACCGTTATTTTAACGGCTTGCGCCTAAAAAAGCCGTAAATTAGACTTTCAGCTTAAATGGCGTGAAATCAGTGTGAATATCGTAGTGGTCTTGATTTTCCTTGCGCTTCAAAAAACCTACTACCCAGTACGTTAAGGGGGTTGCCAGAACCTCCCAGGCAGTTTTAAGGACGTATTGAGAGGCAGCTACTGCCAAGACCTCATTTAAAGGCCACAAGCCGTAAAAGGCCAACATATAGAACAAAGATGAGTCCACCAACTCCCCACAAGCGGTAGAGCCGATGGTTCGTATCCAGAGGAAGCGTCCTTGGGTCAAAATCTTCATTTTGGCCAGCGTATAGCTATTGACAAAACTACCGCACCAAAAAGCAGTCATAGAGGCAAGAGCCACGCGCCAAGAATTGCCAAATACTATTTCCATGCCCTGCTGGTAATTAGCCATATAAGATCCAGGTGCGACCGGTAAAGCGATGACCATTTGAGCCATGATGGCGGCAAATGCAAGGGCGGTGAATCCAGCCCAAACTGCTCGGCGGTCATAAGCATACCCATATACCTCGGTCAAGATATCGCCAAAAAAGTAGGCTATCGGGAAAAAAAGGATTCCGGCCCCAAAGGTCACACTACCAAAATAGGGCAAGTCGACCACCGCAGCCTTGCCAGCGCCAATAAAGTTGGAGCACAGCAGAACCACGACAAAGGCTGCCAATATCAGGTCGTAGTAGCGGTGGTGGCGTCTAGGTGCGTCCATCAGTCAAGAAAAAATGGATAATAGAATCAAGAATATCTGCATTCTTGAAAATTTACTGGATGCAGGTAAAAAACCTAGACAGGACGACTAAGAACCATGAGTAAAGCTAGTTTTAATTGGGCAGACCCCCTACTCCTTGATACTCAACTAACAGAAGAAGAGCGCATGGTGCGTGATGCTGCTGCCGAATATGCCCAAGGTCGCTTAATGCCGCGCATTCATGATGCGTTTCGCAATGAAACTACAGACCCAGCAATCTTTCGTGAAATGGGTGAACTTGGCCTCTTGGGCATCACCATTCCCGAGCAATATGGCGGAGCAAATCTCAACTACGTATCTTATGGACTAATCGCTCGTGAAATAGAGCGCGTTGACTCCGGCTATCGCTCCATGATGAGTGTGCAATCTTCCTTAGTCATGGTTCCAATTAATGAATTCGGTAGTGAAGCCCAAAAACAAAAATATCTTCCTAAGTTAGCCTCTGGTGAGTGGATTGGCTGCTTTGGATTGACTGAACCTAACTTCGGCTCGGATGCTGGCGGCATGATCACCAGAGCTAAAAAAGTGCCTGGTGGTTTCTCCCTAACTGGCTCTAAGATGTGGATCTCTAATTCTCCCATTGCAGATGTATTTGTTGTATGGGCTAAAAATGATGAGGGCCTGATTAGGGGCTTCATTCTCGAAAAAGGCATGAAGGGCTTATCTGCACCGAAGATCAGCGGCAAGATGGGTCTACGCGCCTCTATTACTGGTGAAATCGTGATGGACGAAGTATTTGTTCCGGCCGAAAATGAATTCCCTGAAATTACTGGCCTCAAAGGCCCATTTACCTGCTTAAACTCAGCGCGTTATGGCATTGCTTGGGGAGCGCTGGGTGCGGCCGAATGGTGTTGGTATGCAGCACGTCAGTACACCATGGATCGCAAGCAATTTGATCGCCCGCTTGCAGCCAATCAGCTCATTCAAAAAAAGCTCGCCGATATGCAAACTGAAATCACCTTAGCCCTTCAGGGTTGCTTACGATTGGGTCGCATGAAGGATGAAGGTATTGCAGCCCCAGAAATTACCTCCATGATGAAACGCAACTCCTGCGGTAAATCCTTGGATGTTGCGCGTCTAGCTAGAGACATGCATGGTGGAAACGGAATCTCAGATGAATATGGTGTGGTGCGCCATATGCTAAATCTTGAGGTAGTCAACACCTATGAAGGCACTCACGATATTCACGCCCTTATTTTAGGTCGCGCACAAACTGGTATTCAGGCTTTTAGTTAATAGCCAAGTTTATTGATGAGGTCGTTTGCAGTTTTTGCAAAGGCCTCATCGCTATCGTTTTCAAGTTCGACAAAATGATCTTCTTGATAGCTCGGAAAATTTCGAATGATTGAAGACTGATACGATGGGTCGTAATGCATTACCAGCAACTCCTCAACTAAGTCCGAAAAATTACCCGCATCAATTGCCTCATGCCATTTTGTAATTTGGACTTTGCCATAACGCGATATCAGTAAGCTGAGCTTTTGTTTAAAGCTCTCCGGGTTAGAGACGAAGTGCTGATATTCACGCAATAGCCAAGAGACCCTTGTATTAGCGCTAGAGCGAAGTTCAATGCATTGTCCCTCGCGAATGCGCTCCATTAAAGGATCAGGAATATGCAATCCTCCGACCTTTTTGCTTTCAGATTCTACAAAAACAATCTTTGCTGGATCTAGCGAATTAAACGCATTCCATAAATGAGTTTCAAAGGCTTTTTGAGTAGGCTGTTCAATATTAGGTTCATTGCCAAGCACGGACCCTCGGTGGATAGCCAGACCCTCAAGATCCAGAATCTGCTGACCTAGCGCGCCTATCTCCTGAAGAATGCGTGTCTTACCGCTTCCAGTCATTCCTGCAATCACTTGGAAAGAAAAATCTTTAGCAGCCTGATCTAGGCCATCAATCACAATGCGTCTAAAGCCTTGGTAGCCACTCTGTAACTGCATAGCCTTCCAGCCAATGCGATTCAGAATATGGGTAAAAGCACCGCTGCGCTCGCCGCCGCGCCAGCAGTAAATCAAAGGACGCCACTCTCTCGGAAAATCAATGAGAGAATTTTCTAAATGATTAGCAATATTGCGAGAGACATAAGCAGCACCTAATTTCTTCGCGGCAAATGGGGAAACTTGCTTATACAGAGTTCCAATCTCAATGCGCTCTTCGTTGCTTAATACTGGAAGATTAATGGCGTCAGGGATGTGATCTAAAGCAAATTCAGCTGGTGATCGCACATCAATAATGGCATCAAATTCGCCTAAAGATGATGCTAGTTTATCAATGTTGAGAATATGAGGATTGCTAGGTTGCAAACAATATCCTAGCGTAGCTGATTGAGTACGTGATCAGGCCAAGGTGAAGATTTACCTGTCTTCAGGTTTACCCACACCATCGTAGCGCCACCAACCGCAGCCATTGAATCTGGCTCTGTTGTTAAAGCCATCGTGGTGAAGACATCCAAACTTGAACGGCCAATATTACCAATGTAAGTTCTTAAGATTAGTTCACCTGGGTAGATAAGCTGCTGGTGAAAGTTACAAAAGCCATTGATCATCAACATGGATTCTTCGCCAGGAGCAACGCTATATCCGAGTGAAGTAATCCACTCCACTCTAGCCTGTTCCATGTAACGAAAATACACGGTGTTGTTGACATGCCCATAGGCATCCATATCGCCCCAACGAATCGGCATGTTCATCTGATGAACAAACTTTTTCTCCGCTGGAATCTCAATACGCATAAGTACTCACTGAATAATCAGCGAACTTGGAGGGCCATTTGATACAAATTTGTGGAGCGTGCACCAGAGCGGCAAAAAGCCAAAATGGGGCCAGGCATTGTTTTCAGCAAACGTGCCATCTCAACAACTTGATCAGGTGTAAAAGCACCGGGGACTACTGGTAAATAGGCGTAGTTCAAGCCAAGGGCTTCTGCTTGCGCCTGAATTTGGGCGTTAGTAGGTTGATCAGGACCACCCTCAAAATCTGGGCGATTATTGATTACGCTTTTGTAACCCTGTTTAACAATCTCAGCCAAATGGCTTGGATCAATTTGACCCAGCGTACCGAACTGATCTGTATGACAAGCTATAGGAAGGCTCATTTCAACCTCAAAAAATAAAAAGTATTTAAAAACTAATAACTTAGATTCTAAATCAGACTTACTTTTTGTGGCCCGTAAAGAAGCGATTGCAAATTGACATGCCAGCAAGCATTGCTAATATGAAGACTAGAGCCTTCAAGTGGCCAGCCCCAAGAGCAACAATTGCAGGCCCGGGGCAGAAGCCAGCCATCCCCCACCCTGCCCCAAAAATGAGGCCGCCAATGACCAAGGGCTTGGATATATCTCTTCGAGTTGGAATATGGAGCGCGCCACCAAAAAAGGCTTCCGTACGCTTGGAGACCAGATAAAAGCCGCCGAGACCAACAAGAATTGCTCCACCCATCACAAATATTAAGGATGGATCCCAGTTACCAGTGATGTCGAGGAAATTAAGAATTTTTTGCGGGTTGCTCATACTGGAAATGATCAGACCAAAACCGAATAAGACGCCAATCAAATACTGGCTATAGAAACTGAAATGTTTTTTCATCATTTATAGGCCTAGTAGATGGCGAGTGATAAACACCATCAAAAAACCAGAGCTCATAAAACATAAGGTGGCGACTAAGGATCTTGGGGATAAACGGGATAAGCCACAGACACCATGCCCACTAGTACAGCCAGAACCATAGCTCGTCCCAAAACCTACCAGTAGACCAGCAATAATGATAGCAATCCAATCAGCATCAATCACTGCTGTAGCGTGAAGACCAAAGAGTAAGCTTGCCCAAAATGGCGCACTCAATAATCCAAGTAAAAGACTTAGACGCCAATTGATATCACCCTCTTTGGGTGAGAGTAATCCAGATACGATTCCACTGATGCCCAGTATCCGCCCATGGAGAATGACATATAACGCTGCCGCCACACCCAATAAGATCCCGCCAAGAAATGCGGGGCCTGGAGTGAAAGCTAGCCAATCTATTTGCATATTATTTAGTCTAAGTTAGAGAGTATTAACTACAGGGATTAGGTGCATTGCGCGATTCCAAATAGCGTAGTGCTAAGTATGCGCCAAAGATAAATCCCGGCAAAGCGAGAAATGACCCAATTGCCAAGGTAGAAATGCCGCTCAGTCCTTGACCGACCGTGCACCCAAGTGCTGTAACCCCACCGAACCCCATCAAAGCCGCGCCGATCAAGTGATTAGCGGTGTCCTCTGTATTGCGAAAACTTTCCCAACGAAAAGACTTTGTGAATATAGCGATGTAAGCAGACCCTGAAATCATCCCAATGACAGCGGCAATACCTACAGTAATCACCTTAGAGGTATCGCTATACATCATCAACCAGTCTAAGGAGTAGGCATAAGGGGCAACAAAGGATAAGCTCTCCATGCGTCCAGAGTTGGTTACTAGGAAGACCTCTTCCAAAGTGTTTGGATCTTCAGCCACATAGCCTAAGCTACCTGATACCCACCACACAGCACAAATAGCAAGCCCAACAAAGGTGCCGGCAAAAATATTTTCTAAGGTCCAAAAGGTTTTATCTGCAAGGGCAAACGCAATAAAAGCAAAGCCGATAATTAAGCCAAGAGCCAGATGTAATTGACTCCGGGCAATACCAGTGATTGAACTCAAAATACTCGGCAAATCTTGTGGGGTAGCCAGCGCAATAAATACAGAATCTAATGTGTTGATGCGAATAACCCCGAGGAAGCCTTTCATGGTCATATAGGCAGTAAGGCCAAGAACCATGAAGACAATGACAGACTTGAGATTTCCGCCACCAATACGAACAAGAGTTTTGCTACCACAACCTGATGCAAGAACCATGCCTAATCCAAATAAGGTACTCCCAACAATACTAGAAAGCCATAAGAATTTACTACCGGTATACATGCTCTTCAAGGGATCAATTAATCCCAAATAAGACATTAAGGTAAAACCAATGATTGCGACACCAATGGCAAGGAACCATTGCTTCAAGCGACCCCAGCTAGACATAATGAAAATATCTGAAACTGCACCCATGCTACAAAAACCCGTTTTTTGCATTACTGCACCAAGTAAAAAAGTAATTGCAAAGGTAGCTAATAAAACTGATTTACTAAGAGAAGAAATATCTACCGCATCCATAATCAAAATTCTTTACTGAAATTATTTAAATTTATAAAACTGCTTGTTGAGAAAGGCTGCTACATCAGCCTCATCCTCAGGGAAAAGATCAAGTCGCAGTTCTGTGTTGCACATTGCGACCATGGACTTTAAATTCTGGAGGTTTTTTACCTTACTATCGCTGCGCGTGTAAATCATATCGCCATTACCAAAGCCCGATTTCTTGGCATGGCAGGCGTAGCATTTCTGCTGATCAATCTTCTTTCCATTGACGAGATCAGGCGTGGCATGGGCAGACAAATTCAGCCCAAACACGGCAATAATGGCACCGGCAAGCCTAATCAGCGGTAATTTCATTTGAAATCAGTCATTTAGCGTAGTAAAGAGCTATTTTAAAGCCCAGATGACAAATCTGCCTTATTCCGCTTGAATTGAGAGGTAGACGTTATAAGCATTCATCCGGTTTGCAGCCCTAAACAAGGGCATTCCTTCGTATTCTGACCAATCAACCTGTTGATAGGCTTCCTCAAAAGGATCCATATTGATGGCTGATTTTGTCATTGATGTACGTAAATACTGCAAATAATCCCTGGTGAAGCGAATATCAACGATTGGGCTATTTGAATAGGCGCCATGACCAGGAATAACGATGCTGGGGTTTAATGACTCAATTTCATCCAAGGCGTGTAACCAACCCTTACTATCCGCATTGCCCACAAAAGGAATGCGGCCGCGGAATACGAGGTCTCCAGCAAATAGCACTTTCTCTGATGGAACATAAGTAATTAAGTCCTCAGGGGCGTGAGCGGGTCCTACCCTAGAAATCTTAAATTCAACGCCACCAATTGTCAGCGTGTAAGCCTGATCTATCCACACATCAGCTGACATTAATTTAGTTGAAGCATTAACCCAAGGTGCAAAATCGATCCGAGAAGCAATCAGGCGCTGTTTAGCTGTTTCAGAGGAGATGTAGTTTCGACCCTCTCCCTGCGCATAAATTTTCGCCCCGATGCTCTTAAACTCTTGAAGGCCATAGATATGATCGGCATGGTAGTGCGTCACAATCACAGCAACCACCTTTTGAGCGGTCAGCTTTTTAATTTCGGCGATGAGTTTCTTGGCGAGAGCTGGGGAACCTAAGGCATCGATAACCACGACACCTTTAGGTGTGATGACAAAACCAGCATTCGAAATAAAGTTTTGATTTTTACTGCTACCCATCTCTGGGAGACCTTGAACAAAATAGGTATGCGGTGCAACCTGAATGGGATTTAAGAGCAAATCGTCTGATGCATTAACTGGGGCTGTCAATACAAATAGAGCAAGGAAGCCGAGAAGCATTGTGCACATTACGCAAGAGCGCATCTTCAGACCCGACAGAGACATAACTTAAGGCTTGATATAGGCAAAATGATTTTGGTATTGCAGATCGGCAACTCGAACAACACCAGATGGTGTGAAGTCTGTGTCAAGAGTGAATTGATCTTTAGAGAGATTACGATTCTTTAGAGTTATTTCGCAGACCTCAAAACGAACGCCGCGAGACTTCAATGCTCCGACCAGGGGAGCATATTCAATCCCATTCTTTTTATCTTTAGCACCTTCCATCATAATATCTACGCCATTGGCATGAGTAACCACAATAATTTTGGTTTGGGGTGATGTATCTAAATGATTGCGAATATTACGCAAGCCTTTAATGCCTTGAGTCTCAGCATCATCTATATGGTAGACGACCTCTGTAGGACCTGCAGCATAAGAAGTTATAGAAAGAATCGCAAAACAGGTGACTGCAAAGTACTGAAGTAATTTTTTCATTATTTTCTCAAATAAAATTTTAGAGAGAGACCATTCCTGGATTATTTTTTACACCCTTAATCACTGGCTCATTCAGCTTCACAGCCTTAACTACTTTGACATCGCGTAAATGACGTTCGATCACATCCCAGATCGGCTCTCCACCAAGGTTCCTCGCCTCTTCACTAACAGGTGCCCAGCCAGCCACTTTATAAGTCTTATTTGGATCAATATCCTTGCCATTAAGACGCATATCGCTAATACGTTGACCGGCCGATGCGCCTGGGTCAATCGTGTATTGCATGCCGCCTACGCGCACCATATCACCACCCTGCTGGTAATACGGATCCGGGTTAAATAAATTATCAGCCACATCTTCCAGAATAGTCTTGATAGTTTCACCAGTCATATTGTTGACGGTGGTGTATGGATAGGTAATGGCAGTTTGATCTAATAGGTTCTCACGAGTGATGGCCTGCCCTGGCAACAAACTAGTACCCCAGCGGAAGCCAGGCGAAAATGCGATCTCCGCATTCTTCTGAGTCATTAATCCATCCAAAATTAATTGATCAAAACTGCCATTGAAATTACCGCGACGATATAAAAGGCTATCTGTAGTAGCTAGCTTTTCATTCAATTTAGTTTCATATGGGGCACGCATTTTAGCGATCAGCTTATTCATTGCAGGATCGGCTGGAATCATATTCGAAAAGATTGGAAAGAGCTTGTAACGAAAATCAACTGGCTTGCCACCCTTAACATCAAAATCGAGCACGCCTAAGAACTTACTGTTGGAGCCTGCATTGGTAACCAAAGTTACTCCACCAGAATTCTTAACCTTGACTGGAATTGGTACGCCATCATGAGTATGACCACCCATAATTGCATCAAGTCCACTGACGCGCGATGCCATCTTCAAGTCAACATCCATACCATTATGGGATAGTAAGACAACCACCTTGGCGCCTTTAGCACGTACTTCTTGAATTGTTTTCTGTAAATTTTCTTCCTGAATGCCAAATGTCCAATCCGGCGTGAAATAGCGAGGATTTGCAATCGGCGTATATGGGAATGCCTGACCAATGATGGCCACTTGAATCCCATTCTGCACTTTCATGACGTAGGGATTAAAAACAGAGTCACCAAAATCGGCCGTCTTAATATTTTGAGCGATGAAAGAAACCTTGCCTTTGAAATCGCCATTCACAATCTCCATGACCCGCTTTTCACCTAAAGTCATTTCCCAGTGGGGAGTCATGACATCAACACCTAGTAACAAGGCCGCATCAACCATATCCTGACCATTAGTCCAAAGCGCTGTAGCAGAGCCCTGCCAAGTGTCACCACCATCTAATAACAACGCTCCTGGACGAGCAGCCTTCATTTGCTTAATCAGGGTCGCCATATGAGCAAAGCCACCCATCTTGCCGTAATTTTGCGCGGCTGCGACGTAATCTAAATAAGTAAATGCATGAGCATCACGCGTACCCGCAGCAATACCATTTGCCTTGAGGAAATATTCCCCAACCAAATGAGGTGTCTTACCTTCCTGGGCGCCAATACCTAAGTTAACATTTGGCTCACGAAAATAAATTGGCAGAAGTTGCGCATGGCAGTCTGTGAAGTGCAGAAAATGCACGTTACCAAAATTCGGTAAATCATAGAATTTTTGTGCGGTAGTCTGAGCGCTAGCAAAATTGGATTGCAAACTCATACCGCCTGCAGAAGCGATAGCTAGAGCTTGCAAAAACTCACGGCGATTTAAAGACATGGAAACTCCCCCTAAGAAAACAGGCCTTGCGGCCCGTTTTAATGTGTTATTTATTTACAGGCGACTCAGGATCAAGCAATAAAGCCATGACATCTTGGATTTGTTGCTCGTTTAACAATTTGAAGTGAGCAAATCGCGGCATGTTACTGCAGGCGTTATAGGCCTTTGAGTTGTTGATGCGATTCCAGGTGTAAGTTACAACCTCATTGGAGTAGCCGCGTAATTTCCCATAACCTGTCAAAGATGGACCAATATTTCCATAGGAGATTTCTTTAGGATCAATTTGGTGGCAGTTATAACAACCTCCACCAATTGGAGTGTCCACCTTATCAGTCCAAGTCGCACCGCGACCACTTTGGGCAATTTTTTCACCGTTCTTCCAGTCGCCAATGTACTTACCATCAGACGGCTGTTGAATCGAGTCCATATTGATCTTCTGGATTTTCTCGCGCATGGCTTGGCCTTGCTTGCTAGCTGCAAACTGCGGATCGGAACAGAATTTTTGTGTAGCATCTTGATCAATGCGATTTAATCCAGCAATGCCTTCAGCCCTAAAACTGTCATGCATCATCTTGCTGAATTTAGGATCATTCTTCTGTTGAGCTACAGCTGAAGACTGCATTAAAGCAGAGGCAACAATAAATCCTGTGATTGTTAAGAGCTGTTTGATGTGTTTAATTTTCATGATCTCGGTCTCTTATCAATTAACGCTTTAAGCCAGGGGTTTCAACAGTACCGCCATTGGCATTCTTCGCCATATACATAGACAAAGCGATAGTGACATCGGATCCATAAATAGGGAATGGGAAGCGCTGCTGACGGAAGCAATCATTTAGACGTTGTTGCATTGTCCAAAACTGACCGCTGGATACACGGTAGGCTGGCCAAGAGCCCCAGCCTAAAGCGGCACCCTTTTGCTCCGTAATATTTGGAAGGTCTTGTAAGCGGATGCGCTTGCCATTCTCACCGTGGCATGAAGCGCAGGAGAAGTCCATTGGGCCACCCTCGAAGAAAAAGGCGCGCTTGCCTAAGTCATACATTTCTTTTTCTTTAGGATGAGCCGTGCTCACTTTAATTTTGTCACCCTTTGAAAGAGTCACGACATAAGCGACGATTGCTTCCATATCCTTCTTCGGACCTTTTTGGAATTGGGCATCAATCATCTCCTGGGGATCACGACCCTGCAAGACTTGCATACAAGTCATTAAGCGAGATTCTAGGTCCTGGACCTTATTTGTATCCTTGAAATAGCGAGGTAATTGTGCCGCAGCACCCTTCACCACTCCTGGCCCTAAGCCAAGGTTACATTTTTCTAAAGTGGCATTCTTTGGGCCAGCTGGCTTCTTCCATAAATCTTCACCCGCCGCCTCATAAAGTTCAGAAGGGTTGCCATCTGCAATCATCTCTCGATATTTAGCAATATCGTCTGTCGCACTTTTCTGTGCTGACACCGAAGATGTCATTGTTAATAAAGTTGCTACCAAGCCAGTAGCTAACCCTAAGGTCAATTTACGCTGCATTTCCTACCCTTTCAGAACCACGGAGGCGGTGAAGATTTTGTTAAAGCAAAAAACATCAAGAAGCAGTTGCCTCATCAGTACGCTTGTCGCCCTTACTATCAATCCAAGTTACAGTAATCTTGTCGCCCTTAGCGCCCTTGTACTTAAAGTTCAAGAACGGATCCTTAGAAACTGCCGGGCCAAATTGACCATTCAATACATCTTTGCCATTAGCTTTTACGTTGATTGTGCTAATAAACCAAGCTGGAATTGTCTTACCGGAAGCATCTTTACGCTGACCAGATTCCATATCATGTTTCATCAAAATTTTTACGTCTACAGTACCGCCATTTTCAGCAGCTCTTACGCGCATTGGATCAGCCATTTTGTTCCTCTTTTATTCTGTATATAAATATATTGTGTTTATCGCTTGCCTTGGAATTAACCGCCGCAACCACCAAGCGTTACTTTGACTTCTTTAACAGCCATATTCCACTTGCCATCAGCTTTCACTAAGGCGTAAACATTCGATGTTTGACCCATCTTGATGCGGGTAGTTACAAAAGAGTCAGTGCCTGCTGGAATGAAGAATTGAGCAGCCAATGCACTCGGATTCTTTTCAACCAAAATAGCCATTTGTTCAGCTTTTAGCGTTGTGACGATGCCGACTGGCACTACTGCACCGTTTTCAGCAATATCAGGAGCATTCAAAGTAACCGCAGAGGATTTGTCTGGGGTACCAGCACCAAGGATTTTAAAAACGTCATCCAAGCTTTTGCCCTCGAATGCCGCCTTGTTCCACTCCTGTGCTTGCGCTACACTAATAAGCCCGGTTGAGGCCATCAGACCGAATACTGCTGAATATTTCAATAGACTGCGACGCTGTTGATTCATAAAAACTCCTTTAATAATCTTTACCTACAAACATAAGCTATTTTGCTTCAAATCCCTCAATGAACAAGCCAATTTAAATCATTTTCCGCCAGATAGCATCCAAGATACCAAAGTCTTGCGATCTTCATCCGAAAGCTGCGCCTGGGGCGGCATGGGGATGGAACCCCACACTCCAGCACCACCCGCTTTGACCTTGGCCATTAGCTTATCCAAGGCGCCACTTTGACCCTCATATTTCTTGGCAATATCCGCAATCGACGGTCCAACAAGCTTGGTATTTTGAGCATGACAGGCTGAGCAGTTTTCATTTTTAAACAATACTGCAGGGCCTTTGGTACTTGCTGAATGCGTATCAGCCGCATGAGCCAAGCCTACGCCTGAGCTGCCAGGTAATTCTTTAAGCGGGGGTTTAGTAGTATCTGCACCGCGATATGGGCCATACATACGATTTTGCTCTGCAATATTGTTATGCGCATTTCTAGCGAAATCGGGTAGCGTCGATCCAATTTGGACAAATGGTACACAGTTATGCATACAGGCATTGCCATTCACATCAGGCTTGCCAGTCACACTCCAGAAACCATGTTTAGTAGTCATGCCATTACGGTTCGGCATTTTGACTTCAGCAATATTGGTATTGCTCAGCACAAAATCATCGGGAACTATTTCTCCGAGACTCAAGATGAAGGCTACCAAAGCATAGGTATCGTCAGGGGTAAGAGATCTTGGTGCATTCCATGGCATGGCACGATAGATGTAATCCCACAGTGTTGATACTGTAGGTACCTTCATTAAGGTGGTTCGTTGCGGCTGCTTCATATCTTTGAGTGAAGCAACGCGACCAGTGTTGATATCGTCTTTAGTTGTACCTCCAGCGATAGGAGTAAAGATTTCGTTAGACTCACCAAAGGTGCCGTGGCAACTTGCACACTTGGCCTCCCAAATGACTTGCCCCTGCTCAACTGAGCCCGAACCTTTTGGCAGGCCTTTAAAGTCAGGACGCACATCAATATCCCATGCCGCAACTTCTGCAGGGGTTGCTGTTCTGCCAATGCCTGGGAATTTTGCTGAACTGGGTTGGGCAAATGATAGCTGCGCACCAATAGCGAGGAATGCTACAAATCCTAAGCGAGTAGAGAATTTATCCAACTTGAACATTACTCACCTCGCCGTTTGAATCCAACTTCCACGATTGAATTGCATTGTTGTGATAAATCGATCGAGTACCGCGAACATTGCGCAGAGTCTTGATTGATGGCTGAATGTAGCCCGTGTCATCCATTGCTCTCGATTGCATGATCGCCGGGGAGCCATCCCAAATCCAATCAATATTGAAGCGGGTAATGGACTTAGTTAAAACTGGTGTTTCAAGACGAGCTGTGCGCCAGTTATTGCCGCCATCAAAAGAGACATCAACACGTGTAATTTTTCCACGACCAGACCAAGCCATACCACTGACGTTATAGAAACCTTTATCCAACAGTTGCTGACCACCAGATGGAGTGGTAATAACAGATTTGCATTCTTGGATAGATGCATATTGGCGATGATCGCCGTTAGGCATGAGCTCGATGTAATGAACTGCCTCATCTTTTGCATTCCATGGCGCATCTCCGACCTCTAAACGACGCAACCACTTCACCCAACTAACGCCCTGAACGCCAGGAACTACTAAGCGCAAAGGAAATCCATTTTCAGGGCGTAACATCTCGCCATTCATGGACCAGGCAACAATAGTGTCATTGAGGCAACTTTCAAGGTTAATGGTGCGGGTCATACCCGAACCATCTCCGCCTTCAGCCAGCATGAACTTGCCTTTTTTGAGATCAGCACCACACTCCTCAAGCAATACCTTTAAAGGTACACCGGTAAACTCACAGCATGAAAGCATGCCATGGGTATATTGAACTGTAGGAACAGCCACGTTGCCCCACTCTAATCCAGTGTTAGCACCACACTCAATAAAGTGCGTACGAGAAACTGAAGGCAAGCGTATCAAATCATTCATAGTGAAAACACGTGGATTTTTCACTAAACCATTTACCATCAAGCGATGTGTTTCAGGATTGATGTTGTACCAACCTTGGTGATGACGTTCAAAATGCAATCCATTCGGAGTGATGGTTCCGAATAATCCTTGTAGGGGTGTGAAGGCAACAGAAGCAGCTGAAACTCGTGTTAAACCAGGAGACTCACGACGAATCAGGTTTGATTCATAAATAGATGGCACGCCATACGGCATAGTTGCCACGTTCTTACCTAAGGTAGTCTGCCATTCTTGTTTTTCCAAAATAGCTGGATCACCTTCACCTGTCGCCATAGCAAGTGGCGCCACTAGGCCAGCCGTCGCCCCACCTAGAGCGGACATAAACCCCTTGCGCAAGAAACCGCGACGGTTTTCATCAAGACCGTTAGCATTGATATCGGCAATGAGCTCCTGGGAAATAAAATGTTCAGGCGCCTTAACTAGGCGAGCTCGATTAACCGGCTTTTCGATAGCACCGATGTCCTGTGTGCTGATCTCAATTTGTTTTTTGGTCATGTGATCTTTACTTTAATGAATAGATGCCTCAAAACTTAATGCATACTCTCTGCAATCTTCGCGCAAACTGTTTGGCACATCTCGACAGTTGCGTTATCAGCAATAGAGTAAAAAACAGTCGTACCTTCTTTGCGTCTAAGCAAGATTCCAGCTTTGTGGAGAGCTGAAAGATGACGAGAAACATTGGCCTGGCTAGAACCGCATAACTCAAGCACTTCAGATACTGACTTTTCCCCGCTACATATGGCATACATGATGCGCAAACGCGATGGCTCCGATAGTACGTTGAAATATTCAGCTACCCGAGCGAATACCTTTTCCATTGATTCTGGGGATAGCTTTTTTGTGGCGTTTGCGAATTTAGAGCTCATGATTTAAGGCATCAAGATGTTATATGCGTATATGTGCATATTTAACACTTCAATACCAGCTCCTCATATAGAGAGTTACCCTAGGCATAACAACCAATACAATGAAATGAATGGATATTGACGCAATATTGCTCTCTTTAAAGCTGGCCTTTTGGACCATGGCACTGATATTGCCCTTTGGTGTTTGGGTTGCACACAAGCTGGCAACACTACGCGGAAGCCGCCCCTGGGTTGAGGCGGTATTGGCATTGCCCTTAGTCCTCCCCCCAACCGTACTGGGCTATTACTTTTTACTTTCATTTGGAAATACCAGCATCTTAGGCATTCCTCTCGTCTTTTCATTTACGGGAATCTTGCTGGCCTCCTTGATTGTGAATGTCCCATTTGCAATTCAGCCTATTCAGAGGGCCTTTGAGGCCATTAATCCCGAAATCAGGGAAGCTGCCCAAGTGAGTGGTTTGAGTAATTGGCAAATCTTTCGCTTAATAGATCTGCCGCTGGCTTGGCGAGGCATTACCAGTGCGGCTGCACTCACTTTTGCCCATACTCTGGGTGAGTTTGGTGTCGTCCTCATGGTTGGCGGTGCAATCCCAGGGGAAACCAAAACAGTATCCATATCGATCTATGACAAAGTTCAGAGCTTCGATACTGCTGGAGCTGGGTCACTCTCCCTGCTACTGCTTGGCATCTCCTTAGTGGCCATTGCTATTTCCTATGGCTTATTTGGACGAGCCACGCTCGTTAGTCAGAGGGGCAGAGCATAGTGTTAAAACTTAGACTTATCCAGAGCTTGCCTATGCCTATCCAAATCAATTTGGAATGCGCGCCTGGTGAGTTACATGCCCTAGTGGGGCCGTCAGGCAGTGGAAAAACAACCGTACTAAGAACTATCGCCGGATTAAGAAATCCTAGCGCTGGAAAAATTGAGTGCGATACAGAAATCTGGTTTGAGGCTGAGGAATTCGGCGGCACAAGCAAATCGCTTTCTGCAGCTCAGCGCTCTTGCGGCTTTCTATTTCAACAGTACGCCCTTTTCCCTCACCTTACCGCGCTAGAGAATGTTTGTATTCCACTACAGAATTCAGGCCTCAATACGAATGGACGCAAGGCAATTGCATTTGAGTGGCTAAAAAAAATGGAGATTTCCGAACTGGGGGATCGCATGCCACATCAGTTGTCGGGTGGACAGCAGCAACGGGTTGCGCTTGCTAGGGCGCTCGCACGAAAACCTAAGGTACTTTTACTTGATGAGCCCTTCTCCGCCATTGATACCCCAACACGACAAAGCCTCTATAAGACATTGGCAGATCTGAGGAAAGATTTAAATATCCCGATTCTTCTGGTAACTCATGACTTGAGAGAGGCTGATTTACTAGCCGATCGAATTACCGTAATTGATCAAGGTATAGGCCTACAAACCGCTACCCCGCAGACCTTATTTCAAAAACCTCGAAATTCTAGGGTTGCTGAATTAGTGGGAATAAGCAATATGTTTCATGGCATCTTTGATTCTGGGAGTCTTACTTGGGATGGCTGCCAGCACATATTCTCCGTGGCTGATAAGGGCAAGATTCCTCCCAATATGCGCGTTGCTTGGGTCATTCCACAAAATGGTCTAAGCGTCCATGCCAACCCTTCTGATATCAGCGTTTGTGCCACAGTGGAAAAAGTGAGTAGCTTAGGACAAATCGCAGTCATTGAGTTTCGAATTGAAAACAGTTCGAATACGATTGAATGGGAGGCATCAGCCGCAGAAGTGAAGCGACTGCAAATTGAAGTTGACAAGTTAATGCACATTGAATTAGATGGTGATCAAATTCATATCATGCCATTACGGCCTATCAATGATCCCCGTAGATTCCAAGAATCCACAATACCTAATTAATTTTTTTAGCTACCATTCCAAGCAAGGCTGACATGCCAGCATGGCGGGCGCCCTCTGACAATTCTTTTTCATAGCACTGTAAATCTAGAATCTCAAATCCCGGAGTTAGTTCACGAATTAACTCCTCGGTATACAAGTGCTCAATTAGTGATGGACCACCAGTTTTGTATTCCAACTGCTTCGGCGTATACCCCTGAAGGATAAATAAGCCGCCAGGTTTCAGGGTTTGACGAACCTGGTTAAAAATCCGAACACGCATTTCTGGATCGGCAAACTGAATAAAGATTCCTATTGCCGCATCAAAGGTATTGGGCTGCCACTCGAAACTGTCCGTGTCAGAGAGGCTATATTGGATATTGACCTGATTTTCTTTGGCAAAATGATTGGCCTTAGTAAGCGCGATGTCAGAGACATCAAAGCCAGTAACGCGCATTCCCTGCTTTGCTAGCCATACACCATTGCGCCCTTCTCCATCGGCAATACAGAGAACAGAAGAGTTGGGCTTTAGATGCTGGGGGGCTTGCGCAACAAGATACTCATTTGGCTCTTTACCAAAGATGAACTCTTCTTTATCAAATCGTTCATTCCAGAACTGGGTAGCATCAGTAAAGCTCATTGGATAACTTGCCTCAGGTTAATTAAATAATGAATTACTTTTTCAAACCACCAATGAGATCATTTTTTAAATCAACTACATTCTCCAAACCAACCGCAATGCGAACCAGGCCATCAGTAATACCAGCAGCTTTACGGGCCTCTGGACTGACTCGGCAATGGGTCGTTGTCGCAGGATTGGTAATGGTTGTACGCGTATCACCTAAGTTAGCGGTGATAGAGCAAAGCTTAGTTTGATTAATCAGCTTGAATGCAGCTTTCTTACCACCCTTTAGGGTGAAAGATAAGATTGCGCCACCGGCCTTTTGTTGGCGCTTAGCCAACGCATGTTGAGGGTGAGACTTCAGGCCTGGATGGTAAACACGGTCTACCCCAGGCTGCTTTTCTAGCCATTCAGCAATTGCTAGAGCATTTGCACTCTGTTGCTTCATACGCAACTCTAGAGTCTCCAAGCCTTTTAGGAATACCCAAGCATTGAATGCTGAAAGCGTAGGACCAGCAGTTCGCACATAAGGAAATACTTTGCCCATGATGAAATCATTGCTTCCCACAATGGCGCCACCAACCACACGTCCCTGTCCATCTAAATATTTGGTCGCAGAATGAATCACGACATCAGCTCCCAAGGCGAGAGGCTTTTGTAAAGCAGGCGTACAAAAACAGTTATCAACCGCAAAAAGAACCTTCGCTTTTTTAGCTATCTTGGAGATGGCTTTGATATCTGCAATCTCGGTCAATGGATTCGATGGTGTTTCCAAATAAAACAATTTAGTGTTTTCTTGGACGGCATCCTGCCAAGCCTTAGTGTTCGACAAATCCACATAGGTAGTGGTGATGCCGAAACGGCCCAAAATATTGCTGAACAATTGAATGGTCGCACCAAAAACAGAGCGAGAGCAAACCACATGATCGCCTGCCTGCAAGTGAGACATCGCCATTGTCAAAATAGCAGCCATGCCAGAAGAAGTCGCAATGCAAGCCTCACCGCCCTCTAAAGCGGCCAGGCGATCCTGAAACATGCTTACTGTTGGATTGGTGAAGCGGGAATAAATGAAGCCCTGATCTGCGTGAGCAAAACCATCAGCCGCTAACTCAGCGCTATCGAAGCAAAAGCTAGAGGTCAGGAACATCGCCTCTGAATGCTCTTGATATTCAGCAGTACGACGAGTGCCAGCACGAACCGCTAAGGTTTCAAGTGCAAGCTTTGAGAAATCAGGTTTTTTACGTGTGGTTGTGCTCTTCATACCGCTATTTTGACACCGAATCGGAGAATTGCCTCAGACAGTAGCGCCTGAGGAACCCTATCGTTGTTTTTAGTCTTCGGTAGCCAAGTGCAAATGAAGCTGTGAACGCGCAAAGTCACTGGAATCACGTTGGCGATCAGCCTTAGCCTCAGAGGTATTGCGCGCAGCCTCTAGAGCATCTAGATAGGATTCATTAATATCGCCCGTGATGTAATTACCATCAAAACAAGAAGCCTCAAAATGCTGGATATTAGGATTAATGTCCTTCACGGCCTGCTTCATATCTTCGACGCTTTGATAAATCAATTGATCCGCGCCGATCATCTTATTGATCTCTTCATCAGTACGGCCGTAAGCGACTAATTCACTGCGTGTCGGCATATCGATGCCGTAGACATTGGGGAATCGCACAGGAGGTGCGGCAGAAGCAAAAATCACTTTCTTAGCACCGGATTCACGAGCCATCTGCACAATCTCAAACGAGGTAGTGCCCCGAACAATCGAGTCATCCACAATTAATACTGTCTTATCCTTAAACTCAATACGCATGGCATTGAGTTTCTGGCGTACTGATTTTTTACGAACTGCCTGACCTGGCATGATGAAGGTTCTACCGATATAACGATTCTTAAAGAAGCCTTCGCGATAGTCAACGCCTAGACGCTTGGCAACCTGCATTGCTGCTGGTCGACTAGAATCTGGAATCGGCATCACCACATCAATTTCACCTGGAATAGTTTCTTTACGAATCTTTTCGGCAAGATAATCACCCATACGCATACGTACGTTGTAAACAGTCACACCATCAATAGTTGAATCAGGACGAGCCATATAAACGTATTCAAAAATACAAGGCGTCAGAACTGCATCAGCCACACACTGACGTGAGTAGAAATTACCATCCAAATCAATATAGATCGCCTCACCAGGATTGACATCACGCACAAAGGTAAAGCCCAGACCATCAAGCGCTACTGACTCAGAAGCAATCATCCACTCTGGACCCTTAGGCGTATCAATGCGACCAATACACAAAGGACGGATACCAAATGGATCGCGGAATGCTAATAGACCATAACCAGCCATCAAAGAAACAACTGCATAAGAACCTTTAACGCGCTTAGTGACTTGAGTGACCGCATTAAACATAGCGCCCTCATCTAAGGCAGCGCTATTGGTTTCTTTTTGAAGCTCATCAGCCAATACGTTCAATAGAACTTCCGTATCTGAACTGGTATTAATGTGACGACGATCGCGATAAGCCATCTCAACACGCAGGCTCGCCGCATTTGTAAGATTACCGTTATGCGCCAAGATAATTCCGTAAGGCGCGCTGACGTAAAACGGTTGGGCCTCTTCTTCGCTGCTGGCTGAGCCAGCAGTTGGATAGCGCACCTGACCAATGCCGGCACTACCTAACAAACTACGCATATTGCGCGTTCTAAATACATCTCGTACTAAACCATTGGCTTTATGCATCGTGAATGAGTTGCCATTCATCGTTGCCATGCCGGCCGCATCTTGACCACGATGTTGCAATAGCAACAATGCGTCATATATCAGCTGATTAACTGGGGAGTGGGAAACTGTTCCAACGACGCCGCACATAAGCCTAGATCCCTATTGTTAATGAAGGTGTAACGGTAGGTGTAATTTTAGGCATTGCATCACCTAATTGTTTAGCCCAATCGGCAGGTAGCCAATTTTTAATTAATCCAGTTGCCATGTCGATAGCTGGACGAGTAATTGCTTTTTGCCAAGCCATGCTCTGAGGTATTGGGGTTAATGCCGCTAATGTTGCCATCACGACTACCACTACTCCGCCGCGGACTAAGCCAAAAACAAGACCCAGAAAACGATCCGTCATGCTCAAGCCAGCGGACAAGATAATTTTTTGAATGACATTGCCGACCAAGCCACAAACAATCAAGGTCAGAATAAACAGAATTAGAAAACTCACACCCAAACTCAGTAGCTCATCCATGTGAAAAGTGGATAACCACTCAACAGAAAGATAGCTGGTGTAGTGATAGGCAACCCAGGCCGCAATAAACCAAGAGGCTAGGGCCAATACTTCTTTAAATAGGCCTCGAGAAATTCCCACTAAAGCGGAAACCAATAGGACTACTAAGGTGAAGTAATCCACCGGGGTTAGTTTCAGGGTGGATAAATATTCCATTAGGGCGCACCAACCTCAACCAGCCTTGGAGATAGACCCATGGCTTTGACCTTTTTCTCAGCAGCTTCAGCTGCATCCTTGTCTGTGAATGGGCCAGCCCTTAAAACATAAAGTTTCGTACCATCAGCGCCCGTCTTATTGAGTACATAATTAGGGATCTTTTGATCCTTCATCTTAGCAATCCAGCCCTTAGCACGCTCTTCGGAAGCAAAAGCACCAATCTGAATTACATATTTACCGGGGCCTGCTTTTTTTGGAAGCTCTTCAGTTTTAGATTTAGTAACCACGCTGGGTGCTGCTACTACCTCTTCACCAGCAGCCAAACCAATCGCGTTGGCTTTGCTTGCAGTAGGCGCCGACTTGGTGTCGGCCTTGGTCTCGGACTTTGCATCAGGGGTTGGCGTCACTACAAGGTCTTTAGCTTGAGTAACTTCTTTTTCTTTTACGGGTGTTTCAACAACTACGGCTGGCTTAGTCTTTTCATCACTCACTGGCAATGCAGCATTAGGCGCGGGAAGGCTGCTAACAATATTCACAGCAATATCGTTGTTCACAGACTTGGGTTTGTTATCCAAAATACGAGGTAAACCCACTACAGCAATTAAGACTAAGACAGCTGCGCCAATGAGGCGATGACGGGCACGTTGCTGTTCTGGATCTTCAGTAAGGGCGAGCTCTTCATTTTCTTGAGCGCGTTGAAAGCTACGGGGAGCTAATTTATTGACTGTACGACGACCCCTCACTGAACCTCGGTCAAGGTCTTCAGTCTCAGAGTTTCGCTTAAAAAGCTTCGGTAAACGAATCATGGATCAATGCGCCTGGTTATTTCGATATGCCATTACGCCGGCAACGGTATAGAAGGATCCGAAGATGACAATTCTATCACCCTCACCTGCTTTAGAGAGCGCTTTTTGATACGCTGCAGCAGGATCTGGGAAGCACTCAATACCGCCATCTTCCCCATTTTTGACGGATACGCCGAGCTCAACTAGCTTCTCGGATAAGGATTTGGCGCTAGCTGCGCGCGGAGTCGGTAAATCAGTACAAAACCAGAAATCAACACTGCCTAACAAAGGCTTAATGACCCCTGCAATATCTTTGTCAGCCATAGCCCCAAATATGGCATAGGTATAGGGGTGATAGCCCATCTTATCCAAACCTTGCCCTAAGGTAGCAGCAGCATGAGGATTATGAGCAACATCCAAAACTATCGTAGGCTGACCTGGGAGTACCTGGAAACGTCCAGGTAACTCGACCAAAGCAAAGCCATTGCGAATGTCTTGAGCACTCACTGGCAAGCGCTGATGCAATGCCATTAAGGCGGCAATCACAGCAGAGGCATTCAGGATTTGATTAGCCCCACGTAAAGCGGGATAACCCAATCCGCTAAAGCGTTTTTGGCGGCCAGCCCAACCCCACTGCTGTTTATCACCTTGAAAATTATAGTTACGACCCTGAAGCCATAAATCACATCCGAGTTTCTCGGCGTAATCAATTAAGGATTGTGGGGGTACTGGATCCCCGCAAACTGCGATGCCGCCAGGGCGAAAAATTCCAGCCTTTTCACGTCCGATTGCTTCGCGCGTACCACCCAAAAAATCGGCATGATCAATATCAATACTCGTGACGATCGCACAATCTGCGTCGACGATATTGACTGCGTCAAGGCGACCACCCATGCCAACTTCAAGCACTACAGCATCTAAGTTCAACTTAGAAAATAAATGCATGATTGCCAAGGTGGTGAATTCAAAATACGTTAAGGTTGGCGCATCCACCAAACTGACGCGTGCTTTCTCTACAGCCGCAAAATGCTCGAGCAATAGATCATCTTTTACTTCCTCACCATTAAAACGAGCGCGTTCATTGAACTTCAGTAAATGTGGGGACATATGGCAACCGACTCTGTAGCCAGATGCCAACAAAATACTTTCAAGGTAGGCACAAGTTGAACCTTTGCCATTGGTTCCGGCCACGGTAATAACGGGGCATTCGAAATGAAGGCCTAAGGCAGCTTTAACGCGATTGATTCGATCAAGACCCATATCGATGCCGACAGGGTGAGCAGTTTCGAGGTGACTAAGCCAAGCCGCAAGGCTAGAAAAAAGAATGGGGGGTTGGTGTGCGGAACTCAAGCGCTTTATACAGCTGCGCTACCCGCGATCGCAGGCTCAGGAAGCTGCTGCAGCAATGCCAGCAGATGGGCGATTTCACCGCGCATTTGGCGGCGATCCACAATCATGTCAATACCGCCCTTTTGCAATAAAAATTCAGAGCGCTGAAAGCCTTCTGGTAATTTTTCACGGACTGTTTGCTCAATGACGCGCGGACCTGCAAAACCAATTAAAGCTTTTGGCTCAGCTATTACTACATCACCCATGAACGCGAAGCTGGCAGAAATTCCGCCCATTGTTGGATCTGTTAGCACGCTGATATACGGTAAGCCTTTTTTGGACAACAAAGTCAGCATAGAATTCGTTTTTGCCATCTGAAAGAGCGACAGCAAGCTTTCTTGCATACGTGCACCACCAGTAGCAGTAACGCAGATGAAGGCGCACTTTTTAGCAATTGCCTCTTGCACGCCGCGAGCAAATCGTTCACCCACGACGGAACCCATAGAGCCACCCATATACTGGAACTCGAAACAGGCGACTACTGCAGGAATACTCTCAATCTTCCCACCGAGAACAATCATAGCCTCGGATTCGCCTGAGGCATCAGTAGCCTCTTTTAGGCGGTCAGGATACTTTTTGGAATCTTTAAACTTCAGTGGATCGATTGGGTAAATATCTGCGCCAATCTCATAACGCCCTTTTGGATCCAAAAGACTATCGAGTCGCTGACGTGCACCAATGCGCATGTGATGACTACATTTAGGGCAAACCGATAGATTCGCCTCAATATCAGTGCTGTAAAGCACTGTTTCACAGCTGGGACACTTAACCCACAGACCCTCAGGCACAGATTTGCGGTTAGCAGGATCCGTATGTTGGATTTGTGGGGGTAGTAATTTATCGATCCAGCTCATCAGTTTTCAACTATCCAGTGCATTAACTATCTAAAGCGACGCGAATTTCACGTATGAAGGTTTCAAGTGATTGTACCGCCTGGCCAGGTGCAGAATCCTCCAAAAGTCGAATAATTCGACTGCCAATGACCACTGCATCTGCTGTTTTTGATACCGCACGGGCACTTTCAGCGTCATTAATGCCAAAGCCGACGGCAATGGGGATGGCCGTAGCATCACGGATCTTGGGGATAATGCTGGCCACATCTTGCGTATTCAGGTGGGAGGCGCCTGTAACACCTCGCATGGATACGTAATAGATATAACCAGAAGCTATTTTGGCAGCATCTTTTATGCGTTCTGGTGATGAAGTAGGAGCCAGCAAAAATATAGGATCGACACCTGCCACCTTCATGCGGGCAGCGAAATCAACGCACTCTTCTGGCGGGTAATCAACAATCAACACACCATCTACACCAGCAGCCTTAGCTTCAGTTGCGAAGCGCTCGGCCCCCATTTGCTCCACAGGATTAGCGTATCCCATTAAAACAACTGGTGTCTTGGCATCCATCTTTCGAAACTCTTTCACCATATCCAAACAGCCGTGCAAGGTAACGCCTTGGGACAGCGCCCGTTCGGATGAGCGTTGAATCACTGGACCATCTGCCATCGGATCAGAAAAAGGTACGCCGAGCTCAATAACATTGGCGCCACCACGAACCATTGCGTGCATTAATTCAACGGTGAGCTTGGGGTCCGGATCGCCCGCAGTAATAAAAGGAATGAGCCCTTTTTTTCCAGAGGCTTTTAATTCATTAAAGAGTGCGGTAATTTTTGACATTGAAATTCGTATCTATTCTGTATTGATTCTTGATTTAACCTTCGGAGCCGGTAGCTTGCGCAACCGTATGCATATCTTTATCACCGCGGCCAGATAAGTTCACCAAGATTGTTTTATCTTTAGATAGTGTTGGCGCTAATTTGCAGGCATATGCAATCGCATGTGATGACTCCAAAGCGGGAATGATGCCCTCAATACGACAGCAGTCGTGAAACGCTTTTAACGCCTCTTCATCGGTAATTGCCACATAATCAGCGCGACCTGAATCTTTCAACCAAGCATGCTCAGGACCAACACCGGGATAATCCATACCAGCGGAAACGGAATGTGTTTCAGAAATTTGGCCATTCTCATCTTGCAAAAGATAGGTACGGTTACCGTGCAACACACCCGGCCTACCTTCGCAGAGCGCTGCAGAGTGAAGCCCGCTATTTAAACCGTGACCTGCAGCCTCTACACCAACCAATTTCACTTCAGGGAAATCGATGTAAGGATAAAAAATACCCATCGCATTGGAGCCTCCGCCAACACACGCCATTACGTAGTCAGGCTGACGTCCAGTCATTTCAGGCATCTGCACTTTGCACTCTTCGCCGATCACACTCTGAAAATCTCGAACCATCATGGGATACGGATGAGGACCTGCGACAGTACCGATGATGTAGAAAGTATCTTCTACATTCGTAACCCAATCACGCATTGCTTCATTTAACGCATCTTTAAGTGTTTTAGTACCAGACTCAACAGGAACTACTTTTGCACCAAGTAATTTCATGCGAAAGACATTTTGCGCTTGACGCGCCACATCAACAGAACCTTGATAGACAGTGCAATCTAAACCAAAGCGAGCGCAAATAGTTGCAGTCGCAACCCCATGCTGCCCTGCTCCAGTCTCAGCAATAATGCGCGGCTTACCCATGCGCTTAGCCAACATTGCTTGACCGATTACATTATTAATTTTGTGAGCGCCAGTGTGATTCAAATCCTCGCGTTTGAGATAGATTTGCGCACCACCTAACATCTCGCTCCAACGTTTAGCGTGATAAACCGGTGATGGACGTCCTACGAAATGCTTGAGTTCATAATGAAACTCTTCAAGAAACTCTGGATCGTATTGATATTTAGCGTAAGCTGCTTTGAGTTCATCCAAAGCAAACATCAACGTCTCAGAAACAAATACGCCTCCGTAAGGACCGAAGTGTCCTCGTGCATCTGGCTTATCGTACATAAATACCTCTTTGATTAGTTACTGCAAATAATTAGGATGGTGTGCTTGCGTCAGCAGCACGAACCGCCTCGATAAACCCCCTCATCAAGACGTGATCTTTTACACCTTTGCTGATTTCTACGCCGCTAGAGACGTCAACCGCGCAAGGATGCAGACGAGCAATCGCTTCGCCCACGTTGTGAACGTTCAATCCACCACTCAAAACGACCTGAGGCGCGTTTGCGCTTATCCATGCTTGTGGAATTCCTGACCAATCAAAAGGAACACCCCCTCCTCCATAACTCTCAACTAGAGCATCGAGCAAAAAGGCATTTGCATGGCTATATTGTAGGGAAAAATCATCAAATGCGAAGCCTGCCCCAACGCGCGCAGCCTTCATCCAAGGCTGACCCGCAGCAAGGCGCTCACACTCCTGAGGTGACTCATCCCCGTGAAACTGCCACAAAGTAATGGAGGCGGCCGCTCTAATAGCCTCAAATTCAGCATCTGAAGCATTTACGACCAGTCCAACAGCATCCACCCCTGCTGGAAGTCTAGAAATCAGGGCAGCAGCGATATTGGGGCTTACAGCCCGAGGGCTTGGCGGGTAAAAAACAAAGCCAACGGCATCCACGCCTGCGGCAACAGCAGCATCTACATCTGCTGGCGTCTTTAGGCCGCAGATTTTGACTCTGGTTCGAGTGGGAGAGTAAGTAAGTAAGCCCATAAGGGAAATGATAAGGCCTTAGGCAATAACCGCCTTAGGCAGCCAAGAATTTTCAAGCCAGGGTTTGGGAATGTGAAACTCCTCAGGATAAGCAATTTGAGCTAAGTAGAGGCCTGCTGGAGAGAATGTAGGTGCTGCAATGCTGCGGTCTTTGGCTGCCAAGACCTCTGCCATCCATTCTGCTTTTTGCTTGCCGACACCTATCTGTATAAAGCTACCCACTAGATTGCGAACCATATGATGCAGAAATGCATTACCTTTAATCTTGAAATACAACCAAGGTGCATTCGAGAAAATCTCGATGGAATACATTGTCTTTATGGGAGTTTTGCTTTGGCACTCTGAAGACCGAAATGAGGTGAAATCATGCTCACCAATTAAACACTCAGCAGCAAGCCTCATGGCATCAACATCAAACCAGCGATCTGCTGGCAGCATCACATAACCCGCACGATCCGCTGTCATGGGAGAGCGGCACGGCCCCGCATGCAATGCGTAGATATAAGTACGCTCGTGCGCAGAATATCTCGCACTAAATTCTTCAGAAACTGGCTGAGCCCAATTGACTACGATCGATTCAGGCAAGAAGGTATTTACCCCCCTGACCCAAGACCAGTTTTCTCGCTCAACCCCGACATCAAAGTGAACAACTTGGCCTAGCGCATGAACACCTGTATCCGTTCTACCTGCTGTGATTACTCGGATAGGATTAGATTTTAGAGCATCGATTCCCACAAACGCAGAAATAGCTTTTTCTAATTCATCTTGGATCGTGATTTGATTAACTTGAGACTGCCACCCAGAATAAGGGCTGCCATCATACTGAAGGCCTAAGGCGATCCTCATCGTGAAGTCAGCTATTTCTGTGGGACAACTCGGCCAACAAGCCTTGAGCCTCGACCGTAATGGCAGGATCTATTGATCCACCAATATGAACAATCTCTTGAAGGGATTTTTTAGCTGCTGCGAAGTCTTCAATAGTGATGTAGGCGCGGGCTAAATTTAACTTGACGCGAAGCGCATCTGCGAGTGGGTTTACCTCGGCTACCGGTGGTTTACTAGATTTTTTAGCGGGGCTTAGATCTAAATCAATCCCCGCAAACAATGCCTTAGCGCGAGCTGGCATAACGCCTTGAGATAGGTCAGGCTGTTTAGTAGTTGTAGCCGCCTCAGGAATCGCATCTGAAAAATTGCGCACTTCGGAACGTCGCGCATTTTTTGCTAGCAACCAAAGCAATAAACCTGTGAGCCCCATTAAGCCCAAAGCAAAAATCGCTGGTGCAAATCCACCCAAGCCAAACGCACCATTCTGCTTTGCCTGCTCTGAGGACTTGCCTTTGGCCTGATCCAGTAAGCGTTGCAAATCAGCGATATTCTTTTCAAGCTCAGCTACACGGATGCGCGTTTGTTCAAGCGCTTTTTCTTGCGCAACGAGATCTTCTGTATAGCGACGTTCCTCAGAACTACCTTCTGCACTTGATCCAATTTTGAGTCTATCTTTTGCTGGCGTATCTTCGCCCTTCTTCAGAGTGCTTGCACTTTGTGCCCCACCCTTAGCTTCGCGCTCAGCGATCCATTGAGCATTTGATTCGGCTACAAATTGTTGAGCCTCAGCCGGGCTAATCGAGCGCAGTAAAGCTTGATTTGGCCGATTCAGTTCAGCACCAGCTTCTAGGCGGCTAATGCTGCCGCTGGCAAATGCATCAGGATTGGCTTTAAATAAAGCCATCATCGTCTGATTTAGCGTGGCACCTTGCAATTGAGGCGCTAACTGCGCTGCGATTTCCGAAAGAGTTTGACCGGGTTTGACCAGAATTTTCTGAGTATCGCCAAGTAACAATGTATAGGTTTTAGTAAGGCTACCAGCTGACCAATTTAGCGTTACCAAAACATCCAAGAAAGGGTCGTCTGTCATGGGCACAGATTCAACCGTCTCGAGCAAGACCATCAACTGCTCTTGTTGATTGCGATAGATCATCGCCTGCGGGTTGAGGGATAGGATCTTTTGGGAGATACCCAAACGATCATAGGCAGACTTGTTAGCAATACCGACATTCAAACTAGAGAGAGCAGACTGTTCATCCGCCCCAACCCGAATTGGGAACTCTACTTTGAGGGGCTCACCAGGTCTAGAGAGTAGTTTTGGGGAGCCGAGAGAAATAGCTCCTGCTGTACATGACCAACTTAGCCAAACTAAGCAAAGCGCTCTTACAAAATGAATTTGGCTAAACCTGAACATTAGCGCTCTAACAAAATGCGGAGCATGCGACGCAATGGCTCAGCAGCACCCCACAATAGTTGATCGCCGACCGTAAAAGCACCCAGGTATTCAGGGCCCATAGCCATCTTATGTAAACGGCCAATAGGTACTGTTAACGTACCGCTAATTGCAGCCGGGGATAATTCACGCTCAGTCGTTTCGCGATCATTCGGAACAACCTTCACCCACTGATTATCGTTAGCCAAAATTGCTTCGATCTCTTTGAGTGGGATATCTTTTTTAAGTTTGATGGTCAAACCTTGTGAGTGACAACGCATAGCGCCAACACGGACACATAAACCATCGATAGGAATACTTCCAGGCGTTCTGAATGCAGGTCGACCCAAGATCTTATTAAATTCAGCGCCGCCCTTCCACTCTTCTTTAGTTTGGCCATTCTCAACCGGGACATCAATCCAAGGAATTAAGCTGCCTGCCAAAGGTGTGTTGCGGAAATTTTTCTTAGGAAAATCTGGTGAGCGCAAAGTCTCTGTAACTTTGCGATCGATATCCAGAATCCAAGAGGATGGCTCAGCTAATTCAGTAGCCACGCTGTCACGCAATGCGCCCATCTGCAAGAGAAGTTCGCGCATATTTTGTGCGCCAGCGCCAGAAGCGGCTTGATAGGTCATGGCACTAATCCACTCGACCATGTCAGCTTTTACTAAACCACCCATAGCCATCATCATTAAACTAACTGTGCAGTTACTACCAATCCAGTTTTTTCCTCCAGCAGCCAAAGCTTTATCAATCACTGGACGATTTACTGGATCCAAAACTAAAACGGCATCATCCTTCATACGTAAGGCACTAGCCGCATCAATCCAATGGCCTTGCCAGCCAGCAGCACGCAACTTAGGAAAAATTTCATTGGTGTAGTCGCCACCCTGGCAAGTCAAAATGATGTCGCAACGTGATAGCGCTTTGATATCGTTTGCATCTTGCAAAGTATTTTCGCTCTTAGTAACTTTTTGACCATTCAAAAGCGGGACTTCGCCACCAGCCTGGCTAGTACTAAAAAATACCGGCTCAATGAGATCAAAATCCTTTTCGGCCAACATTCTCTCCATGAGAACGCTACCAACCATACCGCGCCAGCCAACTAAGCCTACTAATGGTGTTTTTGTATTTGCCATGATGATCAACTATCTATTCAGTGTGATGATGTATTTTTTGTATGTAAGTAATGCTTATTTTGAAAGAGCGGCAACAACAGCATCGCCCATTTCAACAGTAGAAACTTTTTTTGTGCCTTCAGTAAAGATATCAGCAGTGCGCAAGCCTTGAGACAAGACTTTTTGTACAGCTGCCTCAATACGATCTGCTTCAGCGGGCATACCCAATGAGTAACGCAACATCATGGCGGCAGATAGGATAGTCGCCAGTGGATTAGCGATACCTTTACCAGCGATATCAGGCGCAGAGCCGTGGCTTGGCTCATATAAGCCTTTATTGTTTTTATCCAATGAGGCTGAGGGCAACATACCAATTGAGCCAGTGAGCATAGCCGCCTCATCTGACAGGATATCTCCGAAAAGATTGCCAGTCACGACAACGTCGAAGGCTTTAGGGGCCTTAACTAATTGCATCGCTGCGTTATCAACGTACATGTGTGATAACTCAACATCTGGGTAATCTTTACCCACACGAATCATGACATCACGCCACAGCTGTGAAGTCTCTAAAACGTTTGCCTTATCCACGCTACAAACTTTTTTACCACGTTTACGCGCAGCTTCAAAGGCGACGCGGCCAATGCGCTCTACTTCTGGCTCGCTGTAATGCATCATGTCATAGCCTTCGCGAGCACCTTTAAATAAAGGGAGCTCGGAAGTACGAATGCCACGCGGTTGACCGAAATAAATATCGCCATTTAGTTCACGAATAATCAAGATATCCAGACCACCAACAATTTCTGCTTTAAGGCTGGATGCAGCCGTAAGTTCGTCGTAGCAAATAGCAGGCCTGAAATTGGCGAACAACTCTAAGTGCTTACGTAAACCTAAAATTGCTTGCTCTGGACGAAGTTCACGCGCCAAGGTGTCATATTTCCAATCGCCTACAGCACCAAACAAAATAGCATCTGCTTTTTTAGCAAGCTCTAATGTCGCTGGCGGTAATGGGTGACCCGCTACATCATAAGCAGCGCCGCCAACGGGAGCTGTCTCGAGATCAAATTTAGGGCCAAGCGCGTTTAATACCTTAACGGCTTCAGCAACGATTTCCGGGCCGATACCATCGCCCGGGAGGACTGCAATTTTCATGAAAGGCCTTTAACTCAATAAAACTACGGCAGTTGTGTAGCAAGCCAAGGCATCTTGAGGATGCGCTCAGCTTCGTAAGCCTTGATTTTATCTGCATGTTGCAGGGTTAAGCCAATATCGTCCAAGCCGTTGAGCAGGCAGTGCTTTCTAAATGGAGCTACATCAAAGCTGTAGGCGGTTCCATCGGGGGTAATCACTTGCTGGGCATCTAGGTCAATTGTGAGCTGGTAGCCGTTAAAAGCCAGAGTTTCATTGAATAAATGGTCAACCTGCAGCTCAGAGAGAGCAATCGGTAAAAGGCCATTTTTAAAGCAATTATTGTAAAAAATATCTGCAAAACTAGGCGCAATGACCGCCCTAAAGCCGTATTGGCCCAAAGCCCAAGGAGCATGCTCCCGGGAGCTGCCACAGCCAAAGTTCTTGCGAGCCAACAAGATACCAGCATCTTTATAGCGCGCTTGATTCAGAACAAAATCTGGATTGATTGGGCGAGTGCTGCAATCTTGACCAGGTTCACCATGGTCCAGATAGCGCCATTCGTCAAACAAGTTTTGTCCAAATCCGGTCTTTTTGATGGACTTTAAGAATTGCTTAGGAATGATGGCATCGGTATCGACATTCTCGCGATTAAGCGGAGCAACCAAGCCTTTGTAAACGGTAAATTTTTCCATAATGGTCTTTGCTGAATTTCTACTGAGCGCTTACTTCACCGGCGTCACAACAACATCTTTCCCTGAAGTTTGGGATTGATTGGTATTAGTAGAGTTGCCACCCATGGAGTTGCCCATAGTTTGCATGTCTTTTCCAAGACCTTCCATCATATTGCTGCAAGCAGAAAGAACAATTCCGGCGATAGCAACGATGGTTAATTTTTTAATCATTGTGAAAGAAGACCATTTAAACACTGTAATTCCTTAAGAAATCTTACGCACATCAACGAAGTGACCTTCAATAGCAGCCGCTGCAGCCATTGCTGGACTTACCAAATGTGTTCTTCCGCCATTGCCCTGACGACCCTCAAAATTACGATTAGAGGTTGAGGCGCAACGCTCGCTTGGCTCAAGTCGATCGGCATTCATTGCCAAGCACATTGAGCAACCGGGTTCACGCCATTCAAAGCCAGCAGCCTTAAATACACGGTCTAAGCCTTCGCGCTCGGCTTGGGCTTTGACCAATCCAGAGCCAGGGACCACCATTGCCAATTTGACATTAGCTGCCACTTTTTTACCAAGACGATCCACCACTTTGGCGGCAGCTCGGATATCTTCAATACGACTATTAGTACAAGAGCCGATAAATACTTTATCAACTGAGATGTTGCTTAATGGTGTATTGGGAACTAGGCCCATGTACTCAAGCGCACGTTCCATCGCTGCACGTTTATTCGCATCACGCTCTTTCTCAGGATCTGGAACGCGATCACTAATGGCTAGAACCATTTCTGGAGATGTACCCCAAGTCACTTGAGGAGCAATCTCTTCAGCGCGCAACTCAACAACAGCATCAAACTTCGCATCGACATCCGAATGTAAAGTCCGCCAGTATTGCAAGGCATGACGCAAAGCCTCGCCTTTTGGGGAATAAGGCCTCCCTTGAATGTATTCGATAGTAGTTTCATCAACAGCTACGAGTCCAGCGCGAGCACCTGCTTCAATCGCCATATTGCAGATGGTCATACGACCTTCCATGGACAGGTTGCGAATGGCTTCACCAGCAAACTCAATCGTATAACCGGTTCCACCAGCAGTACCAATCTTGCCAATTACTGCCAGCACGATATCTTTTGCAGTAGAGCCCGGTTGAAGGCGTCCATCCACCTTGACCAACATGTTCTTGCTCTTTTTCATGAGCAAGGTTTGAGTGGCTAATACGTGCTCAACTTCTGAAGTACCAATACCAAAAGCCAGCGCACCAAAGGCGCCATGAGTGCTTGTGTGTGAATCACCGCAGACAACGGTCATCCCAGGCAACGTTGCGCCCTGCTCTGGCCCAATCACGTGAACAATTCCCTGGCGGGCGTCGTTCATTTTGTATTGAGTAATGCCAAAGGCATCGCAGTTCTGATCCAGCGTATCAACTTGTAATTTAGAAATCGGGTCAGCGATTCCTTGCGAACGATCCGTTGTCGGAACGTTGTGATCCGAAACCGCCAGGTTGGCGGAGATGCGCCAAACTGGACGGCCAGCTAAATTCAACCCTTCAAACGCTTGAGGGCTTGTCACCTCATGCAATAACTGACGATCAATATAAATCGTGGCCGTGCCATCTTGTTCAGAATAGACGACATGGTCATCCCACAATTTGTCATAAAGCGTACGTGACATGTAAATCCTCTAAAGCTTTTATTTACGTACAGAAATGTTAGGAACCTTGCGCGAAGTTTCTCCAACATATAACTGACGTGGACGACCAATCTTATACTCCGGATCAGTAATCATCTCTTCCCACTGAGCAATCCAACCAACTGTTCTTGCCAAGGCAAAAATACAAGTAAACATTTCTGTTGGAACACCCAAAGCGCGCTGAACAATACCTGAGTAGAAATCAACGTTTGGATAGAGCTTACGACTGACGAAGTAGTCATCTTCTAAGGCAATCTTCTCGAGAGTCATCGCCAACTTGAATAAAGGATCATTTTCGAGACCCATTTCTTTTAATACTTCATGGCAAGTCTCACGCATCAACTTTGCACGTGGATCAAAGTTTTTGTAAACGCGATGGCCAAAGCCCATCAAACGAACACTAGAGTTCTTGTCTTTAACTTGAGCAATGAATTCATGAATCTTGTCTACGCCACCATTTGCTTGGATTTCATTCAACATTTGCAAGCAGGCTTCATTCGCCCCACCGTGAGCTGGGCCCCATAGGCAAGCAATACCAGCAGAGATAGCAGCAAATGGATTGGTGCCAGAAGAGCCGCACAAGCGAACTGTCGATGTAGAAGCGTTTTGCTCATGATCAGCATGCAATGTGAAGATGCGATCTAAGGCGCGAACCAATACTGGGTTAACTTTGTAGTCTTCACAAGGCGTTGCAAACATCATACGCATGAAGTTAGCTGTATATGAAAGCGAATTATCTGGATAGATAAACGGCTGACCAACAGAGTATTTGTAAGCCATTGCAACCAATGTCGGCATCTTCGCAATCAAACGAATCTGAGCTACTTCGCGCGCTTTAGGCTGACTGTAATCAATTGCGTCGTGATAGAACGCAGCCATTGCACCAACTAGGCCAGTTAACACTGACATTGGATGTGCATCGCGACGGAATCCGCGCAAGAAGAATTGCATTTGCTCATGAACCATCGTATGGTGCATCACCATTTCTTCGAAATCTTTTTTCTGATCGGCATTTGGCAATTCACCATTGAGCAACAAGTAGCAAACTTCTAAGAAGTCGCAGTTATGCGCGAGGTCTTCGATTGGGTAACCGCGGTAGAGCAGCTCACCTTTATCGCCATCGATGTAAGTAATTTTGCTATTGCAAGAAGCGGTAGAGAGAAAGCCTGAATCGTAGGTGAACTTACCGGTTTGACCGTAAAGTTTACGAATATCAATGACGTCAGGACCAATTGTGCCCTTGTAAATTGGCAAGTCGATGTCTGGTGTGCCGTCCGAAAACGATAATTTTGCCTTGATGTCCGATTCAATCATTTCTAATCCTTAGTCATTCAAATTGATGATTAATACACTATTTGATCATGCGTCTGCACTGCACTTGCACCAAAATACCGAATTACTTTTGCCTCAGCCTTTGTAAAACAGCCTTAAAGGCAGCTTCTTGTGATTCTTTTTCCAATGCTGCTACAGAATCTTTTCGACCAATCAATAAATCCATGAGGTCATTGTCTTCTAAGGCTAGCAACTGGGTTAATACTTTTCCATCTTCCGCATTGAGTTGGGCACCATGGCGCTCAAAAAAACGCTGCAGAATTAAATCGTTCTCTAGCAAGCCCCTGCGGGCATCACTCTTTAAGCGATATAACTCTGCATTACTGAGGGTCATACCGCTCTACGAACCATCAGCTCTTTAATCTTTCCAATTGCCTTGGTTGGATTTAAATGCTTAGGACATACATCCACGCAGTTCATGATGGTGTGGCAACGGAATAAACGGTAAGGGTCTTCCAGATTATCCAAACGCTGTGCAGTTTCTTCATCACGACTATCCGCAATAAAGCGATAAGCCTGCAACAAACCTGCTGGGCCAACGAACTTATCTGGATTCCACCAGAAAGATGGGCATGAGGTGGAGCATGATGCGCACAAAATACACTCATACAAACCATTCAGCTCTTCACGCTCCTCAGGACTCTGGAGGCGCTCTTTTTCTGGAGGTGGATTGTCATTGACCAAGTAAGGCTTGATAGACAAATATTGTTTGAAGAATAAAGTCATATCGACAATCAAATCGCGCACGACTGGCAAGCCAGGCAATGGACGCAATGTAATAACTTTAGGCAGAGTCAACATATTGGTTAAACAAGCCAGGCCATTCTTACCGTTAATGTTCATGGCATCAGAGCCACAAACACCCTCACGGCATGAACGACGATAAGAAATGGATTCATCTTGTCTCTTGAGAGAAATCAAGGCGTCCAACAACATACGCTCACCAGTCAATTCAAGCTCATAACGCTCCATGCGCGGAGCTGCATCGACATCTGGATCGTAGCGGTAAATTTCAAATATGCGGATATCACTCATTATTAATTTCTCTTCTTTTAGAAAGTACGTTCTTTAGGAGGGAAAGACTCAACTGTCAGAGGCTTTAATACAACCGGCTTATAGTCCAAGCGATTACCTTCGCTGTACCAAAGAGTGTGCTTCATCCAGTTGTCATCATCACGCTCTTGGTGATCATCATGTGAGTGCGCACCACGACTTTCAGTACGAGCTGCAGCTGAAATCATTGTCGCGTTAGCGGCTTCAATCAAATTAGCAACTTCCAAGGCTTCAATACGCGCAGTATTGAAAATCTCAGACTTATCTTTGAGCCACAAGTGCTTCGCGCGCTCAGTGAGCTTCGCCATTTGACGAACACCTTCGTCCATCAACTCTTGATTACGGAATACACCAGCATACTTTTGCATCGTCTTGCGAATATCGTTTGCAACATCTTGCGCATACTCACCAGAGGTAGAGTTATCAAGAGAGGCAATGCGCGCCAATGTTTGCTCACCAGCATTCGCAGGCAATGGCTTGAATTCACGATTCTTGAGATCCATCGCCACAATATGATTGCCTGCTGCACGACCGAAAACCAACAAGTCGAGCAATGAGTTTGTACCCAAACGATTCGCACCGTGGACGGATACACAAGAGCACTCACCAATAGCATACAGACCATTAACGATGTCGTTATGTTTGCCATTACCAGGCACAACCACTTGACCGTTGATGTTGGTAGGGATACCACCCATCTGATAGTGAATAGTTGGCACAACGGGAATTGGCTCTTTAGTAACGTCAACGTTAGCAAAGTTAATACCGATTTCATAAACAGAAGGCAAACGCTTCATGATGGTCTCAGCACCAATGTGAGTTAAGTCGAGGACGACATAATCACCATTTGGTCCACAGCCACGACCTTCTTTGATTTCTTGGTCCATACAACGGGAAACGAAATCGCGAGGCGCTAAATCTTTATAGGTAGGAGCGTAACGCTCCATGAATCGCTCACCATCTTTGTTGCGCAAGATGCCGCCTTCACCGCGGCAACCCTCTGTCAATAACACGCCCGCACCGGCTACGCCAGTTGGGTGGAATTGCCAGAACTCCATATCTTCCAATGGAATACCTGCGCGTGCTGCGAGGCCCATACCGTCACCGGTATTAATAAAGGCATTTGTGGATGCGTCCCAAATACGACCTGCACCACCAGTTGCCATCATGACAACTTTGGTCTCCAGAATATAAACCTGACCTGTTTCCATTTCGAGCGCAGTAACACCAACTACATCACCTGCGTCATCACGAATGAGGTCAAGCGCTAACCACTCAACAAAGAAATTGGTTTTTGCGCGAACGTTACGTTGATACAAAGTGTGCAACATGGCATGACCGGTTCGGTCAGCTGCAGCACAGGCGCGTTGAACAGCTTTTTCACCGTAGTTCGCAGTGTGTCCACCGAAAGGACGCTGATAAATCGTGCCGTCTGGATTGCGGTCAAAAGGCATACCGAAGTGCTCTAGCTCATAAACTACTTTTGGAGCTTCACGACACATGAACTCGATCACGTCTTGGTCACCTAACCAGTCGGATCCTTTGATCGTGTCATAAAAGTGATAGTGCCAATTATCTTCACTCATATTTCCGAGTGAAGCACCGATACCACCTTGAGCGGCAACGGTATGTGAGCGCGTTGGGAAAACTTTAGTTAACACCGCAACGTTCAGGCCAGCTTCTGCTAATTGCAAAGAAGCACGCATACCCGAACCACCTGCACCAATAATTACCGCGTCGAAACGGCGGCGTGGCAATGCTTTTTTAATCGCGGTCATTGAATTACACTTTCCACAAAATTTGTACGGCATAGGCCGCACAGGCTACGAGATACAAAACAGTTAACACTTGAAGCGTTAAACGAATGCTGACAGGCTTGATGTAATCCATCCAAATATCGCGGATACCAATCCAAGCGTGATAGAACAAGCTGATAAAGAATAGAAGCGTTAAAAGCTTCATAAACTGATTGCTAAATAATGCAGCCCACCCTTCATAAGTCGCACTACCAGTAATGCAGTAGTCAACCACTAAAACGATTGTGAAAACTACCATCACGATGGCAGTCACACGCTGAATAATCCATTCTTTAAGGCCGTAATGAGCGCCAACAACTAAGCGCTTCGGTCCGATTTGATAAATAGGCATTAGATTTCCTTAATGAAGAAGTGCTTAGTACAAGCCGAAAAGTTTGAGACCAACAATCGCAGTCAAAGCAAGACCTAGACAAAATACAAAGATCGCTGAGCGGTTAGCATCTACTTTTTCAACGCCAATCTCTAAATCCAACAGGAGATAGCGAATACCAGCGCAAAAATGGTGCAAGAAAGACCAAATTAATCCCAAGAGAATGATCTTTACCAGCACATGGCCAGTAATTGCTTGAAACTTTTGATAACTCATCTCGGAAGCCAAACTTTGATCCAAGAGATACAGCAAGAATGGCAACATCAAAAATAATGCCGCTCCGCTAATACGATGAAGAATTGATACTTTTCCAGCCCAAGGCAGGCGGTATTTGATCAACTGGGCAAGACCAATGTTTCGATAAACCGGTCTATCTTTTTTTACGTTTTGCTGTGCATCAACCATGGGCAATCTCAATCTTTCGGTGGAGGTTCAGTGTGGTTTTGTTGTGTTGCAACATATTCTATTGGAAACCTTGGGGGTGGTGGGGACTTTTTAGCGTTTAAAGGGGTTAAATAGTGGTTTTTACTGATTTTTTGAGTTTACTACCTAGTTCAATTTGTTTTCATAGTGCTGATCAGAAGTGTCATACCTAGCGCGCCGAATTTCTACTGGTTTATTCCCGTAGGTAAAAGCCACACGCTCGACCGACAGCAAGGCAGCCCCTTCAGGAACCTGCAGGTGCTTAGCAAGATCTGAGCTAGCTAGAATCGCCTTAATCTTTTCCTCTGCACGCACCATGTGGGTGGCATATTCACTTTCATAAAAAGCGTACATTGGACCAGGCCAGGCATTTAATGCGTCGAGAGTCAGCCCCTTGAAGCGCCCTTCTGGTAGCCAAATCTCTTCAAACACAATGGGGCGACCGGCAGAGCTTTGAACTCGATCAATGCGAATAATGGGGTCGCCTGCCTTTAATTTAAGCAACTGCGCTGTATAAGCGTCTGATTGCATGTTTTCGCAGGCTAAAAACTGGTTTTTAAGATGCAGCTTCTCTCCGGAGTCGGGCTCTAAACGCAAAAAGCGATATTGGAAGTCTTCTTCTTGGTGGGTGGCTACAAAAGTGCCCTTACCCTGACGACGTACCAGCAAATTTAAGGCGGCCAGCTCATCAATTGCCTTACGCACAGTGCCTTGACTCACCGCATAACGGGCTGCTAGCTCCATTTCACTGGGGATGGCATCACCAGGCAACCATTCGGAGGCCTGCAAACTTGCCAAGATCATGGCTTTGATTTGCTCATAAAGCGGACTAAATGAGGCAATCGGTTCGGATATCAGTGACAAATTAACTCCAGGACTGCTGCTATTGGATAAAATTCAAGCTTATCTCATATCTTATAGAAGACATGATTGACAGTGTAAATGGAAAGTCCATACACTTGAATGGATAATAAGAAAGATTTCAATTAATTAACCTCAACTGGAGTTATTAGTAATGGCAAAAGCCCCAATGCGTGTTGCAGTCACCGGTGCAGCCGGTCAAATCGGATATTCCCTCCTCTTTCGCATCGCCAATGGCGACCTGTTAGGCAAAGATCAGCCAGTAATCCTCCAGTTACTAGAAATTCCAGACGAAAAAGCTCAAAAAGCCTTGGCTGGCGTGATGATGGAATTGGAAGATTGCGCATTCCCATTGTTGGCTGGCATGACAGCTCACTCTGATCCAATGACAGCGTTCAAAGATATCGACGTTGCTTTGTTGGTTGGTGCACGTCCACGTGGCCCAGGCATGGAACGCAAAGACTTGCTCTCTGCAAATGCACAAATCTTCACAGCACAAGGCAAAGCATTGAATGCAGTTGCTAAGAAAACTGTGAAGGTATTGGTTGTTGGTAACCCAGCAAATACCAATGCTTACATTGCCATGAAATCTGCACCAGATATTCCTGCGAAAAACTTCACAGCCATGTTGCGCTTGGATCACAACCGTGCTCTCTCACAACTAGCAAGCAAGTTGAACAAACCTGTTGCTGATATCGAGAAATTGGTTGTTTGGGGTAACCATAGCCCAACGATGTACCCTGACTATCGCTTCGCGACTGTTGACGGTAAGTCCGTAAAAGACAGCATCAACGATGCGGCATGGAATAAAGATACTTTCATTCCTACAGTTGGCAAACGTGGTGCAGCCATTATCGAAGCCCGCGGCCTCTCTTCAGCAGCTTCTGCAGCTAATGCCGCAATCGATCACATTCGTGACTGGGTTCTCGGCACGAATGGTAAATGGGTCACTATGGGTATTCCATCTAAAGGTGAATACGGCATTCCAGCTGAAGTGATTTATGGCTATCCAGTTGTTTGCGAAAACGGCGAATACAAAATGATCGAAGGCTTGGAGATTGATGAGTTTTCACGTGAACGTATGAACCACACTTTGAACGAGCTGCTTGAAGAACAAGCTGGCGTTAAGCACCTCCTCTCATAAGGATTAATACACATGAAGCAAACTCTTCTCATCGTTAGCTTGGCTGCAGCAAGCCTCTTAGGTTCCGCATCAGCTATTGCTAGCGAAGAAGTAACTACTTGGACTTGTAGCGAAAGTAAACAATTTAAAACTTCAGGAACAACAGAAAAGGTTCGCCTGACTTGGGAATCGAAAACGTTTGATTTGAAGCGTGAAAATTCTTTGCCTGGTAGCTTGCGTTACAAGAACACTACCAGTGGGCATGACCTTGTAGTGCTGGGCAATAAAGCAATGCTGTTTAACATTAAATCTGGAACTCGTCTTGCTGATTTCTGCCAAACCGCAGAAATGAAGACAGGTAAGTTGCCACATTTATTTGCCGACTCAGAGCCTTTTACTCAGAACTAATCGAAGTTGAATCAAAAGAAAAAGCCGAGAATTTCTCGGCTTTTTTATCACCATCTTTTTAAGATTGATAGAATTAGGCTAGTGAAATAAAGGCTGCTGTATTGGCGCATCGTCCGGCAACTCAGCGTGCACAGCATCGCCCGATCGATCCGGAAATAACGGTGCTCCACAATCATCACAGAGCTCTGGGTCAAACAGCATTGCATGGCGAAAAACATCCTCAACGCCAGCATCACGCAGTGCATCTGCAATTCGCTTCATTGGACTGTCATCATCAGATAAATCATTCAGCGCGTCATTGGCAACGCTCTCCCTGTCATACAAAGGCCAAATCACACCATAGACAACTTCAGGGGAGCCTTTTAAGCTGAAGGAAATTCGATACTCATCAGCCTGCTCCTCGCCAAATGCCCCTACTACACAAGATAATCCAGCCGGCAGTACACCAAGAGTGCTTTCTAAGAAATTGACGCCAGCCCGAATACTTAATGGACGAACTTGCTTATCCGCCAAACGGCAATTAGTGAAATAGGCTTCCGGCAGCAAAAGCTCGAACTCACAACCCGGCAGGAGTGCGGCAATAGGTTCTTGCATCGCAGTTTGCCAGCCAATCAAACTAACACCACGCTCTTGTCGAGTTGGGGGCTCTGCTTGCCAGCGAAACAATGGCGTCCCTGATGGAGCTGCGACTGCGGCGATGATGAAGCGCGGGTCAGCTAAAACTGCAATCGTCTCTGACATATCGCGAAGCTCTAACTTGACGTCACCAGCAGTGATAGCCGCTGTTGCTAAGGCTTCAGTAAGTAATCGTGTTTGGCAATGGGAATGCGGCATTTGATCAATGCTGTAAAGCCAAGGAACAATAGCTAAGCGCGTGTCCGATGAAGCAATTGAATGATGCAATGCGGCCGCAGTAGATTCAATAACATGAACCGGTAGCGCACCAGAGGGAATCTGATAGCGGGTATGCGCAACAATTGGTAAAGCCAATAACAGCACATCCCAGCCCTGACCTTCATGCTCCATGCTGAGTGATTCAGCAAGAGTCTCCGCTGAATCAGCCAGCACTTCGAAGGCTACGGTATTAATTCTGAATGTTTGATCTAGGGCAGCATCAATCACATTCTGATTTTGGCTTTTTAATAATCGCATTAAGCGAACGTTTAAACGCTCCTCCCAAAAACGATCTTCAATTTGACTGCCAGAGGCTGCCAAAGAGATAGCGTCGGCTACTAAGCGCTCAACATCTGGGGAGGCGCGTTGCGAGGATTTAGTGCGATGAACAGCCATGATGCACTCTCCTACTTTCTTTCGGGACGTCTAAATAACGGTTTTTCTGGCTTAGATTCAGAGGCAACATATGTGTAACCATCCAAATTAAAACCCTTTAAATCGGCGGGATCGGTGATGCGGTTTTCAGCCACATAGCGGGCCATTAATCCCCTAGCTCGTTTGGCATAAAAAGAAATAATTTTGTACTTGCCATCCTTGGCATCCTGAAATACCGGAGAAATGACTGGGCAATCTAGGTTCTTAGCCTGCAATACTTTGAAATACTCTTCGGAGGCTAAATTGAGCAGGACAGGCTTCTTTTGACTCTCAAGCACACGCTTAAGCGAATCCGTCACTCGCTCACCCCAGAACGCGTACAAATCTTTGCCTCGAGTATTTTTAAAGGATGTTCCCATCTCTAAACGATAAGGTTGCATTAAATCAAGGGGGCGCAAAGCGCCATATAAACCCGAAAGAATACGAATATGGTCCTGAGCAAAACACAGCCTTGGCACTTAGGGTCTTCACGTCAAACCCATCATAGACATCGCCATTAAAGGCATAGATGGCCGGCTTACTGTTTTCTTCAGTAAATTTCTTTGACCAATCACGGTAGCGCCCTACGTTCAGAGCGGCTAACTGATCCGAGAGGCCCATGAGATCAGCGACCTCCTGAGGCGAAAGCTTCTTCAGATCTGCAATCAGTTTTGCGGATTCCGAAGCAAACTCCGGCAAGGTGGGAGCCTTAACCTTGACTGGGGTTTTGTAATCTAAGGATTTAGCGGGTGAAAGTACGATCAGCATGGCACAATTTGAATATGAATTTCTATCATTCTAGCGACTACCTACCTTATTTGCCCTAAATCGCCTGCATGGACCAAAACACCCCTCTGACCCCAGCATTTCCCAGTCGCCTGCCCGAGGTGGGAACTACAGTCTTTACGGTAATGTCTGCGCTAGCTACAAAGCACCAAGCAATTAACTTGGGTCAAGGTTTTCCAGACTTCCCTTGTGACCTAGGGCTCATATCCCAGGTTAATGAGGCAATGCTAGCGGATCACAATCAATATCCACCGATGACGGGAGTTTCGGAATTACGCCAGGGTGTGGCACAAAAAATTTCTGCTTTGTATTGCCACCAATACGATCACGATACTGAAATCACCATTACAGCAGGTGGCACTCAAGGGATCATGACGGCGATCTTGTCGTGCGTTAGCCCGGGAGATGAGGTTGTCATTATTGAACCCGCCTACGATAGCTATCGACCCTCAATCAAATTGGCTGGCGGCAAAACCATTGCAGTTTCTTTAATTGCTAATCGAGATGGTGATGGCTCAGTTAACTTCTATTCAATACCTTGGGATGATTTAGAAAAGGCCATAAACCCAAAAACCCGACTCATCATCATCAATACGCCACACAATCCAACCGGCATGGTGTGGCAAACATCCGATCTTGATCGCTTGTGGAACTTAGTCTCTCACACTGATGCGCTGATTCTGAGCGACGAAGTCTATGAGCACATGGTGTACGACGGATGCAGTCATCAGAGCATTGCAAGCCATCCTGAATTAGCGGCAAGAAGTTTTCTTATTTCAAGTTTTGGTAAAACCTATCATGTCACGGGCTGGAAGGTAGGTTACGTAGCTGCCCCCACAGTGATGAGCAAAGAGTTTCGCAAGGTGCATCAGTTCAATGTATTTACCGTTAATACACCTATGCAATATGGTTTAGCGAGCTACCTAAAAAATGCTGAGCATTATTTAAGCCTACCCGCTTTTTATCAAGCCAAACGGGATTACTTTATCCAGGGTCTGGAGCAGACTGACTTCAAATTATTGCCCACGCCGGCAACCTACTTTCAATGTGTGAACTACACAAGTCTGAATATTCTCCAGGCAAAGATGAATGAAGCAGATTTTTGCTCCTGGCTGACTACCGAAATTGGAGTGGCCGCTATTCCTGTTTCCGCGTTTTATTCCAAGCCAGTTGAATCAGGCGTAATCCGTTTTTGTTTTGCCAAAAAAGAAGCGACGCTTTCTTCAGCCCTAGAGCGTTTACAAACCCTAAATAAGAGAAATTAATCATGGCAATAAGTAAACCAAGCAAAGACATCATTGATGTTTACAGCTGGCCAACCCCAAATGGTCATAAGGTTCACATCATGCTCGAAGAGTGTGGTTACAAGTTAGGCAGAGATTGGATTGCCCATCCCATTGATATCGGGGCTGGCGATCAGTTCAAACCAGAATTCTTGGCGATTAGTCCCAATAATAAGATTCCAGCTATTACCGACCCAAACGGTCCCGATGGTAAGCCTATTCACCTATTTGAGTCTGGCGCAATCTTGCTCTACCTGGCGGCCAAAACGGGGAAGTTGATGCCCAAATCTACTCGAGGTAAGTACGTAGTCTTGCAATGGCTCATGTTCCAGATGGGAGGTTTAGGCCCTCTTTTAGGCCAAAACCACCATTTTCGGATTTACGCCCCAGAAAAAATTGATTATGCAATCACTCGCTACACTAATGAAGCCAAGCGCTTGTATGGCGTTATCGATCATCAACTGAAAGATAATCCTTATATTGCTGGTAAAGGTTATTCAATAGCAGATATCGCCATCTTTCCATGGACCCGCAATTGGAAGAATCAAGGAATCGATATCAATGAATTTCCGCATTTCAAGCACTGGTTTGAAATGATTGGTGAGCGTCCTGCCGTTAAGCGTGGCGTTGAAGTATTAACCGCATTACGTAAGCCCTTGCATGATGACAAAGCAAGAGAGCAATTATTTGGTTCATCACAGTATCAAAAAAGGAAATAGCATGAAGATTCAATCAGTCGGAGTAATTGGTGCAGGTACGATGGGCAATGGTATTGCGCAGGTCTGCGCAGTTGCGGGTCTAGATGTCGTGATGGTTGATATCAATGATGCCGCTGTCGAGCGCGGCTTGAGTCAAATTAGCAAGAGCTTAGATCGCCTTGTTAAAAAAGAAACTCTCACAGCCGAAGATAAAGATGCGGCATTAAAACGTATCAAAGGTAGCACTTCATACGCTGACTTTAAAGGCCTGCAATTAGTGATTGAAGCTGCCACCGAGAACCAGGCTGTCAAAGAGAAAATTTTGAAGCAGGTAGATGAAATCGTCAGCAAAGAAACCATCATTGCTACAAATACTTCTTCACTCTCGATTACTAAGCTTGCCGCTTTGGACTCTAATCCAAGCCGTTTTATTGGCATGCACTTTTTTAATCCGCCCCCAATGATGGCTTTGGTAGAAGTGATTCGGGGCTTGCAAACTTCAGACGCAACACACGCTGCCATTATTGAAATGGCTAAGCGCGTTGGTAAAGAGCCTATCACCGTTAAAAACTCTCCCGGCTTTGTTGTAAACCGTATTTTGTTACCAATGATTAACGAAGCCTTCTTTGTTTTGCACGAAGGCCTTGCTAGTCCAGAAGACATCGATGCCGGTATGAAGTTAGGCTGCAATCAACCTATTGGCCCACTAGCTTTAGCTGACTTAATTGGTCTTGATACTTGCTTGGCAGTCATGGAAGTCTATTTTGAAAACTTTAGTGATTCAAAGTATCGCCCTTGCCCACTGTTACGCGAGATGGTTGCCGCTGGATACCTTGGTCGGAAGACTGGACGCGGTGTCTACACCTATGAAAAGTAATTTTGTCGCTCGTAACCTATCAATCCAAATAAAGAAGTTTTTGTGAACCCACTGCCTCCCCTAGTTCGTAAATTAGCCTATGCAGGTCTAATTCCATTTGTTGGACTCGCCCTAATGGTGCAGCTAGCTCCCACCCCAATGAATTATTTAAGCGCTGAGTCGCTAGCTGGTTATGGTGCGGTCATCACCGCCTTCATGGGTGCATTACATTGGGGCGCCAATTTACATACTTTAGGCAAAGCACCTCCAGGGGATCGCTGGGAAGATCGCAACGCTTGGATTTGGGGCGTAATCCCCGCTTTAGTAGCTTGGGTTGCACTGCACATCTATATTCCAGTCGGCCTGGTGATCTTGGCGTCTGCATTGGTAATCCAGAGAAATATTGACAAGGAAACTTATCAATATTATTTTTCAAGCGAAGTGGCATGCAATGCATTTATCACTTTACGCAATCGACTAACGCTAGTTTCCGCAAGCTGCTTGATTTGGGCAGCCCTAGTTATTTTGTTTGTACAAAACTAACTAAATGAATATGGGCAATCTATTTGATCAAGCGCCTCCCCCACCCTTAGCGGAAGCCTTACGCCCAAAAACAATTGAAGAAGTCATTGGGCAGACGCACCTATTAGCCCCTGGCAAGCCACTCAATCTTGCTTTTGCCTCTGGCAAGCCACACTCGATGATTCTGTGGGGGCCGCCAGGGGTTGGTAAGACCACCCTAGCAAGACTTTCAGCCAAGGCCTTTGATAGAGAGTTCATTGCAATCTCAGCCGTTCTTGCTGGTGTAAAAGAAATTCGCGAGGCAATCGAGCAAGCTCAACAAAGTATGTCTCAATATGGCAGACAAACTATTTTATTTGTCGATGAAATTCATCGCTTTAATAAAAGCCAACAAGATGCCTTATTGCCCCATGTTGAATCTGGCTTATTTACATTTATTGGTGCAACTACAGAAAATCCCTCATTTGAGGTGAACTCCGCACTGCTTTCACGTGCCCAAGTGTATGTACTGAAATCATTAAGCGCTTCAGAGCTGAAGCAATTATTTGATCAGGCGCGCGCGCATGCAATGCCTGATATTGAGTTTGAATCTGCGGCAATCGATAGCCTCATCTCTCATGCAGATGGCGATGCTAGAAGATTACTGAATTTAGTAGAACAAGTCCTTAACGCAGTCACCACACCCAATTCCAATATCAGCACTGTCGATCAGGAGTTCATTGAGAACGCCTTGACCGTCCAGGCTCGTCGCTTTGACAAAGGTGGGGACCACTTTTATGATCAGATTTCCGCACTGCATAAATCTGTACGCGGATCCAATCCTGATGCAGCTTTATATTGGTTTTGCCGAATGTTGGATGGCGGAGCAGATCCGCGTTATCTCGCCCGAAGAATAATTCGCATGGCCTGGGAAGATATTGGACTTGCTGATCCTAGGGCAATGCAACTAGCGAATGATGCAGCTCAAACTTTTGAACGGCTTGGCTCACCAGAGGGTGAGTTGGCACTTGGGCAGGCGGTTGTGTATTTGGCCATCGCCGCTAAAAGCAATGCAAGTTATAAGGCATACAACGCAGCAAGAGCCTATGTTGCGAATGATCAATGCAAAGCAGTCCCCAATCATTTACGTAATGCTCCAACTAAGCTCATGAAAGAGTTAGGTCACGGCAAGGAATATCGCTATGCACATGATGAGCCTCATGCCTACGCTGCTGGAGAGAATTACCTTCCAGATGGAATGGCAGAGCCCCATTGGTATGAGCCAGTTGATCGAGGACTTGAAAGTCAGATTGCCGAGAAAATGGCTTTCTTACACAAGTTAGATGAGGAAACCAAAAAGAAATGATTCAAGATCAGCTGAATACAAACCCGATCAAGGGGACTTTTTATTACGACATCATTTCACCATTTTCCTATTTCTATATTAAGCAACGCCATCGCCTTGATAAACGCGTAGACATTAAGCCTGTACCAATCCTATTGGGCGGGCTATTTAGGGCGACTGATAATCGTGGCCCTGGAGAGGTGGAGGCCAAGCGCCCTCACACCTACCAATACTGCGTATGGCTCGCTGAAAAATTAGGTTTGCCATTTCGCTTTCCAGAACACCATCCCTTTCTCACTGTCGCAGCACAACGCCTCTTGGTGCAGCAAAATGCCCAGTGGGATATGGTGGAGCGAGCGTTTGAATATGTCTGGGTAGAAGGCAAAGATCCCAATTTATATTGGCTAGAATTTTGCCAATATCTTGGCTTACCAATGGATACTCCGAAGCCAGATGCTCCTGAAATCAAAACCAAGCTCATTAGCAATACCGAAAGCGCCAAATCAGATGGTGCCTTTGGTGTGCCCACCCTAGTGATTAATGGCCATGCCTTTTGGGGTGTAGACACCATCGATTGGGCTTTGGAATATTTAGATAGGCCCAATATGTTTGAAGAGGCGGCTTATCGATATGCCGGCCAAGTGCCCTCAGGCCTTTGAGCAATACAATTACATTTACTTTTTTACTAGATTTTTAAGGATCTTCATTATGCGTAAAATCATTGCTTCCCTATTTTTGATAACCGGTCTTTTTGCTAGCACCCTTAGCTTTGCTGGGCCTAAAGTTGAATTCAAAACCACGATGGGTAATTTTGTTGTCGAATTAGATTCTGTAAAAGCACCAAAAACTACTGCCAACTTTTTGAACTATGTAAACAGTGGTTTTTATAACGGCACTATTTTTCACCGCGTGATTGATGGCTTCATGATTCAAGGGGGAGGCTTTACTCCGGACTTGACTCAAAAACCAACCAATGCACCGGTAGTTTCAGAAGCTCAAAATGGACTTCAGAATCAAACTTACACGATTGCTATGGCTCGCACATCTGATCCCGATTCCGCAACAGCCCAGTTCTTTATTAACGTTAAAGACAATGAAGGTTTAAATTACCCCAATGCGATGGGCAGTGGATATACCGTGTTCGGAAAAGTAATTTCTGGCACTCAAACTATTGATGCAATTCGAAAAATCCCCACCATGATTGCAACAGCACCAAAAATGGGTCGCATGTCGGATGTGCCAAGTAAGACAGTCACTATCGAATCGGCTACCGTTTTAAAGTAACTTCTTCAGGCTACTTGAGCTCTGACGGTAATCAACATGATATTGCTAGATGACGCCCAAAGCACTCAGGCTCAGCCTAGTAGTCGCCACTATCAGCATTCTGTTCAGAGCTGGACTGTGTATCCCCGGTCTAGCCATTCAGAAACCCTGGCAGCAGTAGATCAATGTCTTCAGGATATCAATGGGGCTCTTGCCCAGGGTGAATATGTTGTCGCTGCATTTGCTTATGAATTAGGGCAATACATTCATCAGATTAGTCAGCCTATAAATCATGAGCACAATGAGCATCCTTTAGTTCAGGCGTGGTCATTCAAATCTTATGAAAGTTTCAGCAAAGAGGATGTCGATACTTTTATCGAGAAGAGACTAGCAAGCTTGGAGCCTGAGTCTCAAATCGCAGGCGTTGCCAATCTTCAATTTTCTATAAATGAAGAGCAGTTCACTTCAGATATTCAGACCATTCAAGAGTACATCCGCAACGGCGATACTTATCAAATTAACCATACCTTTCGAATTACGGGTGAAATTTATGGTGACCCACTAGCACTCTATGCAAGGTTAAGAGATCGACAGCCTGGCAGATTTGGCGCATTTATAGCGGGTGACTCAAACTTTATTCTGTCTCAATCACCCGAGTTATTCATTCAAAAGCAAGGCAGCACTTTAAAGGCGATGCCCATGAAAGGTACCGCTAATGCATTAAGGGATTCAGCGGAGCACCTGTCAAAAGATAGTAAAAATCAAGCTGAAAATGTCATGATCGTTGATCTCTTACGCAACGATCTGAGTCGACTTGCTTTGCAAGGAACAGTAACTGTTCCGGAGCTATTTGAGGTTACTAGGTACGGTGATGTGCTGCAGATGACATCTACGGTGCAAGCAGAGATAAGACCTGGGATTGGGTTAAGAGAGGTCCTGAATGCTGTTTTTCCTTGTGGCTCTGTTACCGGAGCCCCAAAGAAAAGAAGCATGCAAATTATTCAGGAGCTTGAATCTGAGGATCGTGGCTATTACTGTGGCGCCCTGGGTTGGCTAGACCCTAATGGTGACTTTGCTTTTAGTGTCCCCATTCGTACGCTAGAGATTGATCGCGACACCAAAACCTATGCATCACCGTTTACTTTAGGCGTAGGTGCTGGTATTACGATTGACTCGGAAGCTAGAAAAGAATGGGAAGAGTGTCAGATTAAAGCAGCCTTCTTGAGCAAGATGCCTAGTGAGTTGGGTTTATTTGAAACCATCTTGGTTCATAAAGGTAAAGCTCAACATCTTCAACTTCACTTAGCGCGGTTAGCTGATTCAGCCCTGGCGCTTGGAATACCCTGCTCCATCTCGGATATCAATAAAGTGATTGAAATCGCCTGCGCAAACTGCTCTAGCAATACCGACTATCGTCTGCGATTAGACCTCGATCATGCGGGAAAGCCAAGCTATCAAATTTCTCCAATCAGTCCACTGCAAGAATCGGTAAAAATCTTCTGGGCAAGCGACATTCTTCCATGCTCAAGCGACGCCATTCTTCACTCGGGGAATGTATTGCTGAGACATAAAGTGAGTAGTCGAACTATCTATGACCAGGCCTGGAAATTAGCAGAAGGTCTTGGTGGCTTTGACGCTCTATTTATGAACGAGCAAGGCTTTGTGACTGAGGGGGGTAGAAGTAGCGTTTTCATTAACACTGGAGATCGCTGGCTTACGCCACCTGTCTCAGCCGGCCTCCTGCCAGGAGTAATGAGATCAATTATCTTAAATGCCCCAGAATCGAATGCCCATGAGGCTAACTTGACTATTGATGATCTTCGGAATGCGAAAGAGATTATTCTTAGTAATGCATTACGTGGAATCATCCCCGCCCATTTTTAGAAAGCCCGCATGAAGTTTTGCTCGCACTGCGCAGCGCCCATTAGCATCAAGATTCCAGCGGATGACTCGCGGGAGCGTCATGTGTGCGACTCTTGTGGAAGTATTCATTACTTCAATCCTAGAAACGTAGTTGGCACCATCCCTGTCTTTGGCAATCAAGTTTTGTTGTGTCGTCGCGCCATAGAACCTAGGCATGGCTATTGGACTCTACCGGCTGGATTTATGGAGTTGGGTGAAAGCACTAGCGCTGGAGCTGCCCGAGAAACCCAAGAAGAGGCCGGTGCCCTTGTTCAAATTGGCCCCCTCTACTCCCTACTCAATGTTCTTCATGCAGAGCAAGTACACCTTTTTTATCTAGCGACAATGACTTCACCGGAATTTCTTGCTGGCGAAGAAAGTTTAGAGGTTGCCCTATTTGATGAGCAAGATATTCCATGGAATGAGATTGCCTTTCCTACGGTAAAACAAACTCTAGAGTGGTTCTTTGCTGATCGCACTGCTGGAGTATTTAGCTCCAATATTGAATTTAGTGTCCGCAGCAGAGATATTCTGCCAACAGAAAAAATCTAGTCATCGCAAGCTTATGAGCAATATCAACTGGCTAGGATCTCAGGATGAATTTCCTAATCCTATGGATTGCCCAGATCCCGACCCCAGTGTTCCAGGCTTAATTGCAGTCAGTGACCGTATTTATCCAGGGCAACTAGCTCGAGCCTATCAAATGGGAATTTTTCCATGGTACTCAGATAATCAACCCGTCTTATGGTGGTCACCAAACCCCCGCATGGTATTAAAGCCCGCTCACTTTAAATGCCATGATTCGCTTAAAAAAACGATTCGTCATTTTTTAGCGGATCCGCAGAAAAATATCTGCGTCGATGAAGATTTTGGGGCGGTTGTTCGCTCCTGCGCAACTACCAGAAGAAAAGATCAAGATGGCACGTGGATCACCCATGAAATCATGGATGCCTATACCCAGCTTCACGAACAAGGCAAGGCTCATAGTATTGCAGTGAAGGAAGATGGACGGCTAATAGGAGGCCTCTATTGCGTGGCTTTTGGTGGGATGGTTTTTGGGGAGTCGATGTTTAGCCACCAATCCGACGCCTCCAAAATTGCCCTGGCTGCTCTTGCTAGTTGGTGTGAGCAAAATCAGGTGGAAATGATCGACTGTCAGCAAGAAACGGCACATCTCGATTCTCTAGGTGCCGCACCCATTTCTCGAGATGAATTTTTAGCCCATCTGCACATTGCATTAAAGCAAACTAATATAGAGATTCCCTGGAAATTTGATAAAGAGATTCTGCGTCACTGGCTATGACCCAACTAAAAGAACTTCCATTAACCGAGCTCCAGTTTTATGCAACGGCACCTTACCCTTGCAGCTATCTGCCGGGTAAAACTGCTCGCTCACAAGTGGCGACACCTTCGCACTTAATTCATGCTGATTTATATGGTGAGCTAGTGAATGCAGGATTTCGACGAAGCGGTTTATATACCTACCGACCCTATTGTGACGAATGCAATGCCTGCACTGCTACCCGTATTCCAGTAAAGCGCTTTTCACCCAATCGCAGTCAAAAACGTTCCTGGAAAAAACATGCTGGACTCGATATTCGCGTTCTCAACTTAGGCTACCAAGAAGAGCACTACCAGCTATATCAACAATATCAAAATGAGCGTCATGCTGGCGGGGATATGGATCAAGATGGCCAAGATCAGTACATGCAATTTCTACTGCAGAGCCGAGTGAACTCCAGAATCGTTGAGTTTCGTGATGGACAGCAGGATTCCCATCCGGGACGTCTGCGCATGGTTAGCATGATTGATATCTTGGATCAAGGCATCTCTTCTGTGTACACCTTCTTTGATACCAGCAATACCTCCGCAAGTTATGGCAGCTTTAGTATTTTGTGGCAAGTTCAGCAGGCCTTGGAGCTTGATCTTCCCTACCTCTATCTCGGCTATTACATTGAAGGTAGTGAAAAAATGGCCTACAAGGCTAAGTTTCAGCCGATCGAAGGCTTGATTGATGACCACTGGCAACCCATCATTGGGCCATAATATCTACCCATGATCGATAGCTACCCCCTTCTACGTCCCTTGCTTTTTTCTCTTGACCCAGAGCAAGCCCATAACATTACTCTCAGCAATTTAGATCGCTCTGAGCGCTGGGGTTTATTACGCCGCTTAGTGGAGCAGCCAGCTCCCGATCCCCGCAACTTGTGTGGCATTACCTTTCCAAATCCAGTTGGCCTAGCTGCTGGGTTAGATAAGGATGGAAAACATATTGATGCTCTAGGTTCTCTAGGTTTTGGGTTTTTAGAAATTGGAACTGTTACGCCCAAACCCCAACCTGGCAATCCGAAGCCCCGCATGTTTCGCTTACCGCAAGCTCAAGCAATTATCAATCGTATGGGCTTTAATAATGATGGTGTCGATGCTTGCGTGAAGCGTGTTCGCAACTCTGCTTATTGGCAAAGTGGCGGCATCGTCGGTTTAAATATTGGCAAGAATGCGAGTACGCCCATCGAGAATGCGGCTAGCGATTACGTTACTGCCATGGAGGCAGTCTATGAGGTCGCCTCATACATCACGGTCAACATCTCATCCCCCAATACCCAGAATTTACGCGCTCTTCAAGGCGAGGAAATGCTGCGCTCTTTGCTTGGTTCATTGCATTTAGCTCGTGAAGCCCTCAGCGATCAGCATGGTGTTCGTAAGCCTCTTTTTTTAAAAATAGCTCCCGACCTAGATCCAAACGATATCAAACTCATTGCCGATCTTTTGCTTGAATTTAAGATTGATGCGGTCATTGCAACAAATACCACCATTGCCCGCGATGCCGTTCAAGGACTCGAGTTTGGACAAGAAGCTGGTGGCCTATCTGGTGCCCCTGTTCGAATCGTCTCTACTGAAGTGGTCAAAAGTCTTAAGCAGCATTTGGGCAATGCTATTCCGATTATTGGCGTTGGCGGCATCCTCTCTGGCAAAGACGCGCAAGATAAAATAGAGGCTGGTGCCAGCCTTGTACAAATCTATAGCGGCCTTATCTACCGTGGACCAAAACTCATTGCCGAGTGTGCTGCTGCGCTAAGAAAGTAACCAGCTAGTCACCAGCAATACTTTTAGAATTGAAACTCAATTTCATATTGTGCAATTTCAGCAAAAATCGCTACAATTGACAGTATGACGATGAGCAAACCTGAAAAAGTGGCAAAAGTACCTGGTGAGGCTGGTAAAACAGCGATCCAGGTAGTTGAGCGCATGATGAACCTGCTCGATGCCTTAGCCACTCATGAAGAGTCTAGTAGTCTTAAAAACCTCGCCGAAGAGACTGATTTACACCCCTCTACAGCTCACCGCATCCTTAATGACTTGGTAGCCTGCCGTTTAGTAGAGCGTGGCGATGGTGGCACGTATCGACTCGGCCTGAAGCTACTAGAACTAGGTAACTTAGTTAAAGCGCGTTTATCGGTTCGTGAAGCAGCCCAAGCGCCAATGCGCGCCTTGCACAAGCTCACAGGTGAAACCATCAATCTTTCTGTTCGCCAAGGCGATGAGATTGTCTATATTGATCGCGCTTACAGCGAACGTTCCGGCATGCAAGTGGTGCGTGCTATCGGTGGTCGAGCGCCACTCCATCTGACATCCGTAGGTAAATTATTTCTGGCAAGTGATGACCCTGGCCAAGTACGCGCTTATGTCACCCGCACCGGATTAGCTGGACACACCAGAAATAGCATTACCGAATTAGGAAAGCTGGATTCCGAACTCAATCAAGTTCGAAAATTAGGTCATGCACGTGACAATGAAGAATTAGAGCTGGGTGTGAGCTGTGTCGCTGCCGAGATTTTTGATGACAGCGGTAAGTTAGTAGCGGGGCTCTCATTGAGCTCGCCTACTGATCGCATTAAGGAAGACTGGTTAAAGCTTTTGCAAGATACCGCCCTACAGATTTCAAAGGGCATGGGTTACAAACCCAAGGTCAACGACTCCAACACCTAATACCCAGGCCCAATCCTCAAATTTGTTTGAGAGTGCAATTACTACATTAGGCGACGAATTGCATGAGGCTCCCCAGAGGGCATGCGCTCGTACCAATCACGTACTCTCACCGCATCAGCAAAACGCGATTGCGTACCAACAGAGTCTAAGAAAACCAACAACAACGGCGTGTTATTCACTCGGGCCTGCATCACCAAGCACTTACCTGCTGCATTAATAAAGCCTGTTTTTTGTAAGCCGATATTCATATCGCCAGCACGCACTAAGCGGTTGGTGTTTAAGAACTTTTGTGGACGTTTCGCAATTACCATAGTCAGATCAGGCCAAGTAGAAAACTCTCGAATCATTTTGTACTGATAGGCGGCACTGAGCATCCGCGTAAGATCCTCTGCTGATGCCACGTTCTCGCTCATTAACCCAGTCGGGTCCGCAAAATGAGAATGCGTCATACCAATTTCTTTTGCCTTGCGATTCATGGCATCCACAAAAGCGGGGATGCCGCCTGGATAATTTCTACCAAGCGTATAGGCGGCACGGTTCTCGGAAGACATTAGCGCCAACAATAAAGCCTCTTCTCGCGTTAAGACCGTTCCGCCAGCTAGGCGTGAAGTTCGATATATATGGACGTCATCCGCATTAATAACGATAGTTTCATCGAGGGGTAATTTGGAATCAAGTACCACCATTGCGGTCATCAATTTGGTGATGGAGGCAATCGGGAGGCTTATCGAAGAGTTCTTCTCAAAATAGACTTCTTTGGTATCTTGATTAACGACCATTGCGACGCTGGACTTCAGACTGAGATCATCATGCTGGCCACGCAATCCTAGAGCAGTAGCAAAAGAAGGTCTAGCCTCTACAACTGACTCGCTTGAACGTGTAACGGTGGTTCGGACAGATGTTGACTTCTTTGGGGATTTGCTTACTTTTTTAGATTCCGCTTTAACTGGTGTCTTGGACGATGCCTTGGCCTGCTTTGTTGTTTGGGAATCTTTATTGGCTGCACTTGCCTGAAAAGAAGTTGCTAAGCCAAATGACATTAGACCAACTAGAGCGATGAGCCAAAAACGATTCAAATGCATCCCCAATTACCTTCCAAAACTTTTAACATACCGAATGATAAATAACTTTTGCCACTAGGCCGCGTTTATTGCTTTCATAGGCGCTAATAATGCCTATATTTAGTGCAGACTTATTCAGCAATCGTAGCAACAACGCTTGCTTGCCCACGATTCACAAGCACAACCCCTGTCATAGTTAACAACAAGCCCCCTGCCATCATTAAAGTAAAAGGCTCATCAAACAAGAACCAGGCCATTACTGCCGTAGTTGGGGGCGTTAAATACAAGAGACTGCTTACCTTGGTTGCCGCACCTTTGCGAATCATCATAAATAGCAAACTGATGGATCCAATCGATAGAGGGAAAATTGCCCAGAGCAAAGCCCCAATAACGGAGGCATTCCAAACCATGACACCAGATTCAAAGTAATACATGCAAATAAAACAGAGGACAGCAGACACACTAAACTGAATTGAAGAGCCGGCACGAAGATCAAATACGGGGCAGAATTTCTTCTGATAGAGGGTGCCGAACGTAATAGAGAGCAAGGCGGCAAAGGCAAGAACATAGCTAAGCAAGGGGATGTGAGCAAAACCAATTTTTTCTGCCACTACCAAAGCTACACCAGCGAAACCAAAACCTAAGCCAATCCACTGGCGTCCTGTTACTTTTTCAGAAACCCAAGCGGCAAACCAGGCAGTCAAAATCGGTTGCAAGCCCACAATGATCGCCGCTAAGCCAGCAGTCATACCCAAGCGAACGGCAAACCAAACCCCCAGAAGATAGCCAAATTGCAGCAAAACTCCCGCCACTGCAATGTGCTTCATTTGAGACCAGCTTGGCCAACTAATTCTCCAAATAAGGCTGAGGCATGCCATTGCCATTAACACGCCTGAAAAACGCCAAAACAAGAAGGTGGCTGGCTCAACGTATGGCATGGCTAAGCGTGCAATCACAAAGCCAGTGCTCCAGATCAATACAAAGAATGGTGCAATCAGGCTGTCTAGCTTCAATCTCATGGATAACTTATTGAAAATGTGGAGTTTTTTATTCAACCTATGATTTTAGGCTTATTTAAATACCGCTCGCCATATTTGAAGATGGGCTAGCTTCATGCTGCACCGCAATATAAATTCTGTAAAATGCTCTATAAATAAATTGACATTACTAAGATAAAGCTCATAGTGAGTGAAGATATGAAGTCCGTCAGAAAGGGATTGAAATGAATTTAACGCCAGAACAAATCGCGGCAGCGCAAAAAGCGAATTTAGAAACTTTGAGCAGCCTGACTAATCAAGCTCTTCAAAGTATTGAGAAATTAGTTGAGTTGAACATGCATATTGCAAAGCAAAGTCTTGGCGAAAGCATGAGCAGCGCTAAAAAAGCCTTAGAAGTAAAAGATATTCAACAACTCCTCGCGCATCAAGCTGAGGCAGTTCAGCCCATGGCGGAAAAAATTATGGCCTATAGTCGCCATCTTTATGAATTAGCTCATGAGACTCAAGAAAGTTTTACTAAGTCTGCTGAAAAAGAGTTTCAAGCGGGGCAGAAAAAGATTAATGCCTTAGTAGAAGATTGGACAAAGAATGCGCCAGCAGGTTCCGATGCCGCAGTCATTGCGATGAAACAAGCGATTGCATCCGCTACCAACGTTTACGAAACTAGCCAAAAGGCAGTAAAGCACGCGGTAGAAGTTGCTCAAACTAATTTGAGCAACGCTACTAGCTCAGTTGAAAAAACGATGAAAACAGCTGGAAACGCTACAAGTAAAACTAGTAAGAAAAAGTAATATTTATCTCGCTATAGATTTCTTGTAGTGACAGTGGTAGTAAAAAGCCCCGATCTCTCGGGGCTTTTCTTTTCTAGTAAATGATGGAAGATAGCTTTTTAATGGGCTTTCTTTTTCACTGGTGGTAAATCGGTGCAATGGCCAAGAGCAGCCTCTGCAGCCAAACCAACAGACTCGCCTAAGGTTGGATGTGGATGAATCGTTTTACTGATATCTACCGCATCAGCTCCCATCTCAATCGCAAGGCACACTTCGCCAATTAAATCACCAGCATGCGTACCCACAATACCGCCACCAATAATGCGCTTACTTGTAGCATCGAAAATTAGTTTTGTGAAACCTTCATCACGGCCATTGGCAATTGCTCTACCGCTGGCTGCCCATGGGAATAAACCTTTTTCGTAAGCGATGCCTTGGGCTTTGCACTGCTCTTCTGTCAAACCAGCCCATGCTACTTCTGGATCAGTGTAGGCAACCGATGGAATTTGCTTGGCATCGAAGCAGGATTTTTCACCAGCAGCTACTTCAGCCGCAACGTGACCTTCATGTACTGCCTTATGAGCAAGCATAGGTTGACCGACGATATCGCCAATCGCAAAGATATTTTGCACGTTAGTACGCATTTGATTGTCGACCGCGATAAAGCCCCGCTCATCTACCATCACGCCCGCAGCAGATGCATCAATCTTTTTGCCGTTAGGTGTGCGCCCTACTGCAACCAAAACCAAATCATAAGTCTGAGGTTCTGCTGGAGCATTCTCACCCTCAAAGCTAACCTGAATACCATCTGCCTTTACTTCGGCTTTAGAGGCACGAGTCTTGAGCATGATCTTTTCAAAACGGCCGGCATTAAATTTCTCCCATACCTTTTCTAAATCACGATCTGCACCTGCCATTAGGCCATCCATCATTTCGGCAATATCAATACGGGAACCTAAGGTGCTGTAGACGGTAGCCATCTCCAGACCAATAATGCCGCCGCCAATCACCAACATGCGCTTTGGAATACTCTTAAGCAATAGAGCACCAGTACTATCTACAATGCGCGGGTCCTCTGGTAAGAATGGCAACTTCACTGGCTGGCTTCCTGCCGCAATAATCGCCTTCTGAAAACGGATCACTTCTTTTTGACCGTCCAAATCTTGACCATCACCTTTGGTGAGTTCCACCTCTACGTGATTTGCATCCAAGAAGCGGCCTAATCCTCGCACTACTGAAACTTTACGCGCCTTAGCCATACTAGCCAACCCACCGGTTAACTTTGCGATGACCGAATCTTTGTAGCCGCGTAGCTGATCGATTTCAATTTTGGGAGCGCCATAGCTAATACCATGCTTAGACATTGTTTTAACTTCATCCATTACCGCAGTTGTATGAAGCAATGCTTTTGAAGGAATGCAACCCACATTTAAGCAAACACCACCCAATGTCGCGTAACGCTCCACCAAAATAGTGCTCATACCCAAATCTGCGCTACGGAATGCAGCGCTATAACCGCCCGGGCCAGCACCCAATACGAGCACTTCACACTCGTGGTCAACTTTGCCGCTATATTGACCAGCAATTGGCGCACTGATTACAGGGGCTGCTACTGGAGCAGGGATTGGAGCTGAAGATGCCGCAGGTGCTGAAGCTTGAGGCGTAGCTGCTACTCCCACTTCAATTTCAGCAACGACACTGCCCTTGCTCACCTTGTCACCATTCTTAACGGAAATACTCAGAACGGTACCAGCCGCATCAGCTGGAACTTCCATGGTTGCTTTGTCTGACTCAAGAACGAGTAGTGGCTGTTCTTTTTCAATGACATCACCTACCTTGATGAGCACCTCAATGACTGGTACATCTGAATAATCACCAATATCCGGAACGAGAATAATTTGCTTAGCCATATCTTTTCCTTATAGTGCTGCGCGACGGAAGTCGGACATCAGCTGAGCAATATAGACATTAAATCGTGTTGCCAAAGCACCATCAATCACGCGATGGTCAGCACTTAATGACAACGGGCAAATTAAGCGCGGCACAAATTGCTTGCCATCCCAAACAGGTTTCATGGCAGCTTTGCTGACGCCCAGAATAGCTACCTCAGGTGCATTAACGATAGGTGAAAAATACGTACCACCAATACCGCCTAAAGAAGAGATAGTGAAGCTTGCGCCCTGCATTTGGTCTGGCTTTAATTTACCATCGCGAGCTAGCGCGGCCAACTCTGAAGTTTCGCGCGCAAGCTCAAAGATGCCTTTTTTATCTGCATCCCGAATGACTGGAACTACTAAGCCATTTGGCGTATCGGCTGCAAAAGCTATGTTGAAGTACTTCTTCAACACCAAGTCATCGCCATCAATAGAGCTGTTGAACTCAGGGAACTTTTTGAGAGCAGCCACAGCAGCTTTCATTAGGAAAGCCAACATGGTGATTTTGAGGCCCTGCTTTTCATTCTCTTTGTTAGTCAGAACTCGAAATGCTTCAAGATCGGTAATGTCCGCATCCTCGTGATAAGTCACGGCAGGAATCATGACCCAGTTGCGACCTAGGTTTGCTGCAGTTAACTTCTTAATCCGGTTTAAGGGCTGACGCTCTGTCTCGCCAAATTTAGAGAAGTCGACTTTTGGCCATGGAATTAAATTGAGGCCGCCCAAGCTTCCACCAGAAGCGTTTGATCCACCGCCTGCTCCACCACTCATGGCAGCCTTGACAAAGGCCTGTACGTCTTCCTGAGTAATTCTGCCTTTAGGGCCTGAACCTTTAACTTGATGAACAGCAACGCCAAGCTCACGCGCAAACTTACGCACCGAAGGACTAGCATGACTTGCTGTTGGATCTACATCAACCGGAGTGTTACTTACAGGCGGTGGTGCTGGCGCACGCACAATCGGTGGCTCCACTTTTGTAGCTGGGGCTGGATTTGCGACTGCGACAGACTCTGTTTTTGCAGCAACTGGAGCTACATCTGCAGCCGCAGCGGCCCCACTCTCTTCAAGCACAAGAACAATAGCGCCTTCTGAAATCGAGTCACCCACCTTAACCTTGACCTCTTTCACCACACCAGAGTGTGATGAGGGAACATCCATAGTGGCCTTATCTGATTCCAGAACAACAATAGACTGTTCTTTCTCAACTCGGTCACCGGCCTTTACTAAGACTTCAATGACAGGCACATCTTTGTAATCCCCAATATCCGGGACTTTTATATCAATTAATTGGCTCATAGTATCTGTCTCTGATCAAACCGTCATGGGGTTTGGTTTAGTGATGTCGATTTCGTATTTATTAATCGCTTCGGCTAGCTTTTGACGATCTAATTGGCCAGCATCAACCAAAGAGCGTAAAGCAGTTAGTACAACCCAGCGACGATCTACTTCAAAGAAATCACGTAATTTTTCGCGCGTATCGGAACGACCAAAACCATCAGTTCCCAACACTTCGAAACGACGACCCATATGCTGAATCGCAGGACGAATTTGTTCCGCAAATAAACGGACATAGTCAGTAGCCGCAATCACTGGACCGACAGTGTCTTTGAGGCACTTCTCTACATGAGATAGAGCCGGTGCTGCCGTTGGATTAAGGAGATTATTGCGATGGACTGCAGTCCAATCACGACCTAACTCAGTAAAGCTTGGGCAACCCCAGAGATCAGAAGCAACGCCCCAATCTTTATGCAGGATTTCAGCAGCTTCAATCACTTCACGGAAAATCGTGCCTGAACCTAATAGCTGTACTCGTAATTTCGCATTGGCATCGCCAACCGACTTGAGCTTGTACATCCCCTTAATAATGTCCTGTTCCGCACCCTTTGGCATGGCTGGATGGGCGTAGTTCTCATTCATCAAGGTGATGTAGTAATACACATCCTCTTGTTCCGCCAGCATGCGACGCATACCATCTTGAATCACTACGGCCACTTCAAATGAGAATGAAGGGTCATAGCTGATGCAATTTGGAATAGCAGCGCTCCACACTTGACTGTGGCCATCTTCATGCTGAAGGCCTTCGCCGTTTAGAGTGGTTCTACCAGCAGTACCACCCAACAAGAAGCCACGGCTACGCATATCACCAGCAGCCCAACAGAGATCTCCAATACGCTGGAAACCAAACATGGAGTAGAAGATGTAGAAAGGCAACATCGGGACGCCATGGGTTGAGTATGAAGTTGCGGCGGCGATCCAGTCGCACATGCCACCCGCTTCATTGATACCTTCTTGCAAAATCTGACCAGTCTTATCCTCTTTGTAGAACATCAATTGATCATGATCTTCTGGAGTGTAAAGCTGACCTAACTGATTCCAAATACCTAATTGGCGGAACATACCTTCCATACCAAAAGTACGAGACTCGTCTGGAACAATCGGAACCACCCTCTTACCCAAAACCTTGTCGCGCACAATCGTATTCAGGATACGAACAAAGGCCATGGTTGTAGAGATTTCACGGCCTTCAGTAGTTGCTTCCAATAATGGTGTGAATACATCCAGCGCAGGTACCGGCAAGCTCTCAGCCTTCATGCGACGTTGTGGCAAGTAACCGCCCAACTCTTGACGTCTCGCTTTCATGTACTCAAGCTCTGGACTACCTTCGGCAAAATTCACTAAAGGCATTTCATCTAGCTGCTCATCTTTTACTGGAATCTCAAAACGATCACGGAAACGACGGACATCATCCGCATTCATCTTCTTAGCTTGGTGAGCAATATTCATCGCCTCACCCGAGCCGCCCATACCGTAACCTTTAATGGTGTGAGCCAAAATAACTGTCGGTTGATTCTTATGATTTACAGCTGAATGAAAAGCAGCAAATACTTTATGGGGATCATGGCCGCCACGATTTAGCTGCCAAATTTCATCGTCACTCCAATCGCTGACCAAAGCTTTTAACTCGGGAGTATTAAATACAGTCTCGCGAACGTAAGCACCATTTTTGGCCTTCATGGTTTGGTACTGACCATCCACGATTTCGCCAAGGCGCTGCATCAAAATGCCTTTTTTATCGCGTGCGAACAAGGCATCCCAATGACCGCCCCAAACCACTTTAATAACGTTCCAACCAGCACCACGGAACTCACCCTCAAGCTCTTGAATAATCTTGCCGTTACCGCGCACAGGACCATCAAGACGTTGTAAGTTGCAATTCACTACGAAAATCAAGTTGTCTAATTTTTCACGGCCAGCCATACCAATAGCGCCAAGTGATTCTGGCTCATCGGTCTCACCGTCGCCTAGGAAAGCCCAGACCTTACGGCCTTCAGCTTTAATAAATCCGCGATCCTGCATGTAGCGCATAAAGCGCGCCTGATAAATAGCCATGATTGGACCAAGGCCCATAGATACTGTTGGGAACTGCCAAAAATCGGGCATCAACCAAGGATGCGGGTAGCTAGAGATACCATTGCCGCCAACTTCTTGACGGAAATTATTCAGCTGATCTTCAGACAAGCGTCCGAGCATATAAGCACGGGCGTAAACACCTGGCGCGGAATGTCCCTGAACAAAGATAAGGTCGCCGCCATGCTCTGGAGATGGTGCATGCCAGAAATGGTTGAAGCCGACATCATACAAAGTGGCTGCCGATTGAAAAGAAGATATATGTCCACCAACATTCGTATCTTTATTAGCACGCAAGACCATAGCCATTGCATTCCAACGAGTGTATGAGCGAATCCGATGTTCTACGTTTTGATCTCCAGGTAAGCGCGCTTGCTGCTCAACTGGAATCGTATTGATGTAGGGAGTTTCCGCATGGAAGGGTTGATTAACCCCATTGACTCGCGCATGAGAAATTTGCTGATCAATGAGGTAGGCCGCACGCTCTGGGCCCTCATTACGAATGACGCCATCTAGCGCCTGCAACCACTCTTGGGTTTCACCGGGATCCGCATCTTGCTTACCTGCGCTACCCAAAATTTGATCTGGAACTGCTGCCATAAACTGCCTCCATTAGTCACATCGGTCTTATTTATTCACTCTATAGGCAATATTCTAGGAAGGTCTATGGGTGTAAACAAGCAATTTTCCACATAATGATAGTATTTCTCACTATGTGATATTTTGTTGCATTGCAAATTAGAGCGTCAATTAATGCAAATAGAGTAAATAAAGCTACCCATGAGGCAAAATAAGCGGATTACATGAAAAAAATCGCATTTTCAATCTGGCAGCTCAAGCCTGTGAAGTGGCTCCGTCGAATACGGGGTTTTAAGCTTGTCTACACCCCTTTGATAGCGATTGTGCTTTTTACCGTAGTCATGGGCGTCATCATGGGTACCCTGCAGCTTCAAGAAAAAAGCCAACAAGAAGCTGCATTATTCAGAGAGCTTTCATTTGCGAAGCAACGCATCCAATTGCGTTTTGCAAACAATACGGATGTATTGCAATCGATCGGGCGAGACTACGTTAGCGCAGGAGACTCTGCGAAATTAAAAGAAAATGCCATTATTCAGGCAGAGAACCTCCTCCAAAGTAATCATGAGATGGCCCAAATTGTTTGGATTAATGAAACAAATCAGCGCCAATGGAGGATTCCAGCAGATAACCTGAAAACCGATTGGTTTAATAAAGTGAATAATGCTGGGGCTATTAATCAGGCATTGAGAAAAACCCTTGAGCTCAGCACTGCAACCAATAGACCTGCATTCAGTCAATTCATTGCGCTTGAAGTTCCTAGTGACGAGGTAATCTCAAAAGAAATTCGGAATGTATTTTGGCAAACAGTCCCTCAAATTTCTGGTAACGAAATTAAAGGTATGGTGGCTGTCTTGTATACAACCCAAGGCATGCTTGAGATGATCCCAGGCGAACTCAAAGGTCAATACCGCTTCACCTTAATCACTGATGACGATAAGGTCTTAGCAATTTCATCTGATAAGAACACGCCTAAACGCGCCTTTAGTAATCAAACTAGTTTGGACATTGGGGTCCTAAGCCCTAATCTGAGTTTGCGGATTGATACCTACCCACCTGCTACCAATTTAACTTTCAGAATGTTAATTGGTGTGGTGCTTGGCTTGAGCGCATTTGTGGTTTGGAGTTTATGGTCCGTCTTAAAGCAAATGCAGGTGCGTCAAGAAGCAGAAGCCAACTTACGCGCTGAAACTAATTTCCGTAGCGCCATGGAAAACTCTACTCCAGTAGGTATTCGTGCGCATGATATGAATAAGGCGATCACCTATGTCAATCCTGCATTTTGTGAAATGACAGGCTGGACGGCCACAGAATTAATTGGTCAAAATCCACCCTTTGCCTTCTGGCCCGAAGGTAAGAGGGATGAGCTTACCGAAAAGATGAATAAGGCTCTCAAGACTGCATTGAGCCAAGAAAAGAAAATTGGTATTGAGGGCTCCATTCTGCACCGCAATGGATCCATCATCCAGACTCGAACTTTTATCTCGCCATTAATTAATGAAAATGGCAAACAAACGGGCTGGGTAACCTCGTTAATTGATATTTCTGAGCCGAAGAAAATTCGTGAAGAATTAGCTGCGTCACAAGAACGTTTCGTTACTGTTTTAGAAGGTTTGGATGCTGCCGTTTCCGTAGTCTCGAATGAAACTGGAGAGTTGCTGTTTGCAAATCGCTTTTATCGTGAACGATTTGGCAATTCGGCTAAAGGACATTTTGAATTAGCTGGTGGCAACATTGTTCAGAACACGATGCAAGAATTAACCGAGGGTTCTGCTGATCTTACGCCGGGCATTCCACCTTCTTCTCTTTATCAAGAATCAGAGTCAGAAGAAATTCAGCTTCTTGACGAATCCACCGGCACCTCAAAATGGTATGAGGTACGTCGTCGCTTTGTTCCTTGGGTTGATGGGCAATTAGCACAACTCTTAATTGCAACAGATATTACGATTCGTATCGAAGCGGATGATTTAGCGCGGCAACAAGATGAACGCATGCAATTTGCTAGTCGTCTCACGACCATGGGTGAAATGGCCTCCTCCTTGGCTCACGAATTAAACCAGCCGCTTGCCGCAATTTCAAACTACTGCATGGGTGTTGCAAAAAGATTGCAGGGCAATTTAGATCCCACCTTGCAAAAAGATATCCTCCCGGCGCTAGAAAAAGCTTCTGATCAGGCACATAGAGCCGGTACTATTATTCAGCGGATCAGGGGATTCGTGAAACGGAGCGAGCCTCAGCGTAAATCTTGTGACATCTCCGAAATCATTAACGATGCTGTTGGCCTCGTTGAGATTGAAGCGCATCGTCATCGACTGAGCATTAGCTCTCATATTGCCGAGAACCTACCAATGGTAGATTTAGATCCAGTCCTTATTCTTCAGGTTCTGGTTAACCTCCTGAAGAACTCTCTGGATAGCGTAAGGGAGGTTTACCCCCTCTCCTCCAGATGGTCAGCACCTCCAGTCAAGATTTCAGCTGACTTGGATACAAGCACCTTCCCAGCCATGCTGCGCATTCAAGTTACCGATACAGGTGCTGGAATTGCAGATTCGGTAATTGAGCGAATGTTTGAGCCCTTTTTCAGCACTAAAAATGATGGCATGGGCATGGGATTGAATATCTGCAGGTCCATTATTGAATCCCACCAGGGTCGACTTTGGGCCAAAAATCAGATGGATACAGAGCAAACTAAGCTTTCCGGCTGCACCTTTACAATATTGCTACCCCTGGAGAGTCCAGGATCTAAGAGTAATATTTAACTTTCGTGTTTTGATTTACCTGTGAGAACTAATATGAACGTCAGCACCGCTAGCAAACCCAACCAAGCCGAAGTGGTTTATGTAGTCGATGATGATGAGGCGGTTCGCGACTCCCTCACCTGGCTTCTCGAAAGTAATGGCTATGTCGTTCGTTGCCACGCTAGTGCGGAACGCTTTTTGCAATCCCTGCAAAGCACAGATAAATCAACCATCTCTTGCGCCATCCTCGACGTCCGCATGTCAGGCATGTCAGGTCTCGAATTACAAGAACGCTTGATCAGTGAAAACCTGCCAATGCCAGTTGCCTTCATTACTGGTCACGGCGATGTCTCTATGGCAGTTTCTACAATGAAACGTGGCGCAGTGGATTTCATTGAAAAGCCTTTTAAAGAAAATGATCTCTGTGGTTTAGTCGATCGCATGCTTGCAAAAGCGCGCATTGATTACTCACAAGCAAGTCAACGCAAGATTACTCAGAGTCTCTTAAGCAAACTGACTGGTCGTGAGCGTCAAGTGCTTGAGCGTATTGTTGCTGGTCGCCTAAACAAACAAATTGCGGATGATCTAGGTATCTCCATTAAAACTGTAGAGGCTCACCGCGCCAACATCATGGAAAAGCTGAACGTCAATACCGTTGCAGACCTCCTTCGCTTAGCGCTATCAGATCCACAACCTAATTAATTTCTCATGCCTGCACAGCTACTCGACGGCGTCGCCCTATCTAAAAAAATACGCACTGAAATTGCCGCGCGTGGCGCAATAGTTACCGCCAAAGGTGTGAGGCCTGGTTTAGCGGTGATTGTTGTTGGCGAGAATCCTGCTAGCCAGGTTTATGTCAGAAATAAAGTGAAGGCCTGTGAAGATGTGGGCTTTCATTCTGTGCTTGAGCGCTACTCAGTGGATTTGGGTGAAGAAGAATTACTTGCTCGCATTGCGACACTCAATGCTGATCCTTCGATCCACGGCATCTTAGTTCAACTCCCTCTTCCAGAACATATTGCAGCTGAGCGTGTATTAGAAGCAATTGCACCAGAAAAAGATGTCGATGGTTTTCACGTAGCCAATGCAGGCGCCTTAATGGTTGGTCAACCCGAATTCAAGCCCTGCACACCCTATGGCTGCATGAAGATCCTCGAGAGTATTGAATACCCCATTCGTGGTGCGCGTGCAGTGATCGTTGGGGCCTCTAATATTGTTGGCAAGCCAATGGCGATGCTCTTGCTTCAAGCGGGGGCTACTGTCACTATTTGCAATAGCAAAACGCGTGACTTAGCGCATCACACTAAAGATGCCGATATTTTGGTAGTTGCCACCGGTAAACCCAAAATGATTACTGGTGACATGGTGAAGCATGGTGCCGTTGTCATTGACGTGGGTATTAATCGTATGCCTGATGGTAAGCTGTGTGGCGATGTGGATTTTGATGCTGCCCAATACGTTGCTGGTTGGATTACTCCCGTACCAGGAGGCGTAGGGCCGATGACTATCACGATGCTCCTGATGAATACCCTAGAGGCAGCTGAAAAAGCAGCTAAACCATCCAACTAATCGCTTTACAAATCCGCCTAGTTGGCAAAATTTTCCTCCGTCCATTAAGCTATAGGGATGACTACATCAACATTCCCAAAGCCTTCTACTGAACTCCAAAAGAATCCACTAATCTCTTTCGGAAGAGGCATTTGCGACTACTCCGAAGTAAAGCCTTCTGACATTGCGCCTGCAATTGATTTTCTACTAGAACAAGCTCAACATGCTGTAGATCATGCGGTTGACCCAACTACTCCTGCAAAATGGAATGACCTAGTGGAATCTCTCGAGGATGCTACTGAATCTTTAGGTAGATCTTGGGGGGTCATCCCCCACCTCAATAGTGTTGCAGATACCCCAGAACTTCGAGCAGCCTATGGCGAGATGATGCCCAAGGTCACTGCATTCTTCTCTAGCTTAGGTCAAAATTTAGCGCTGTACCAAAAATTCAAAGCTCTTAATCAGAGCGCTGGTTTTGCAAAGCTATCTACCGCACAAAAAAAGGTCATTGAAAACTCATTAAGAGATTTTCGCCTGGGTGGCGCAGAGCTTCCCGATTCACAAAAGCCCCGCTTCGCAGCAATTCAAGATGAACAAGCGCTATTAGGTAAAGCATTTTCAGATCATGTATTAGATGCAACAGATGGATTCATTCATGTAGTTCACGATCTGACCGAGCTAACAGGATTGCCAGAAGATGCTATCGCTGCAGCGTCCGATCTGGCTAGGCAGAAGAATCTTCAAGGATGGGCATTTTCATTACACTTTCCGTCCTACTATCCAGTCATGCAGTATGCAGAAAATCGGTCACTGCGTCGTCTCATGTATGAGGCCTATGTGACCCGAGCTTCAGAACTAGCGCCACAATACGCCAAAGGCAAGCTCGATTGGGACAATACACAAAACATGCTTGAGCAACTTCGTTTACGAGATGAAGAAGCCCATATGCTTGGACTGGCTAATTATGCCGCTTTAAGTATCACCCCCAAGATGGCTAGTAGCGTCGAAGAAGTTGATCTCTTTCTAACTGATTTCGCCCGCAAGTCAAAACCCTTTGCACAGCGTGACTGGGATGAACTTGGTGAGTTTGCTAAAACTGAACTTGGAATTGCTGATGGAATTCAGCCTTGGGACACTGCATTTGCTGCGGAACGCTTAAAGCAGGCACGTTACGCCTTTTCTGAAAATGAGCTCAAGCAATATTTCCCGCTTCCAAAAGTATTGGAGGGATTATTTGGCGTGATTCAAACTCTTTTCGAAGTGCAGATTAAGAAAGCAGACTTACCAACCTGGCATCAGGATGTGCAATCTTTCTCCGTCAGCAATGCCGCGGGACATGTCCTGGCCTACTTCTATTTAGACCCTTATGCCCGCCCTGGGAAACGTGGTGGAGCCTGGATGGATGATGCGCGAGGTCGTCGCGAACTGCCTAATGGAGAAATTCAAATACCAGTTGCTTATCTAGTATGTAACTTTGCTCCCCCTGTCACAGTGGATGGTGAGTTACGCCAACCCACCATCACCCATGATGATGTGATTACGCTCTTTCATGAGAGCGGACATGGCTTGCATCACCTCTTAACCCAAGTTACCGCCTTAGGTGTCTCTGGCATTAACGGCGTCGAGTGGGATGCCGTGGAATTGCCGAGTCAATTCATGGAAAACTTCTGCTGGGAATGGGAAGTGCTTGAAAAAATGACAGCCCATGCGGAAACAGGCAAGCCGTTACCCCGTGAGCTCTTTGAAAAGATGCTAGCTGCAAAAAACTTCCAAAATGGCCTAATGACCTTACGTCAAATTGTGATGTCTTTAACGGACTGGAGATTGCATTCACGCTTTGATGCAAAATCCGCTCAGGGCCAAGCAGTGCTCAATGTATCTCGAGAAATCGCCGCAGAATTTAATGTGATCCCGCAACCGGAGATCTCTCGCTGGATTAATACCTTTAGCCATATCTTCGCTGGCGGGTATGCGGCTGGATACTACAGTTACAAGTGGGCAGAGGTTCTATCTGCAGATGCCTATGCTGCTTTTGAAGAGGCGGCAAAGTTGACTGGTAGTGTTTTAGATGCGGAAACTGGAAAGCGCTATCGCACAGAAATTTTAGAAGTTGGAGGCAGCCGCCCTGCTGCGGAATCCTTTAGGGCATTTAGAGGCAGGGAACCAAACGTAGACGCATTGCTACGTCATGGTGGTTTAAGTGCTCCAGCCTAGTTAGGCTTTAATTTCCGCAATCACGGGGGCGTGATCCGAAGGCTGCTCCCAAGTACGAGGCTCTTTATCGATCAGACTCGCACTGCATTTTTCTTTGAGTGCAGCGCTTAGTAGGATGTGATCAATTCGCATTCCAGCATTACGTCTAAAGCCCATCATTCGGTAGTCCCACCAGCTAAACGATTTAGGCGCCTGTTCGAACATTCGATAAGAATCTGTCAATCCTAAATTTAATAGCTGCTGAAATGCTGCTCTCTCTGGTGGCGACACCAGATTCTGACCAATCCACTTGGCAGGATCATGGACATCTTCATCACTCGGTGCGATATTGAAATCACCTAAAAGAGCTAAACGACTATTTTGGGCCAGCTCTTCTTTTAACCAATTTTCCAGGGCTTTGAGCCATCCCAATTTATAAATAAACTTGTCGCTATCAGGAGACTGGCCATTGGGGAAGTAAGCCGATACCAGACGAATGGGTTGCATTCCTTTAAAGCAGATCGTGGCCGCCAAGATGCGCTGCTGTTCATCTGTAGTGCCAGGAATATTTCTAATCGGCTTTAGAAAAGTGGTTTCATAATCTGTTGCAATTGGGGCTAAGGCAGCGCGACGCACAATGATGGCGACACCGTTATAAGTCTTTTGACCAGCAGCAATACTGATATATCCCGCTTCCTCAAGCTCTTTATGCGGGTATTTATCATCTGTGATCTTGAGCTCCTGAAGACAAAGCGCATCAATAGGCTTATTTGCCCGCTCTTGATCCTGCAGCCATTTCAGGGCATGGGGTAAGCGTACCTTGAGAGAATTCACATTCCAGGCAGCTATCCTTACCGACTCAACCATCAATACCGAGCTCCTGCAATTTACGAGTAATCGTGTTTCGACCAATGCCAAGACGCTGCGCCGCTTCAACGCGTCTTCCGCGAGTAACCTCTAATGCAGCTTGCAGTACTGCTTTTTCAAACTTAGAGCATAGAACGTCATACACCTCAGCGTCACCATCTTGCAGCATCTTGACTGCTAAGCGCCCTAAACCGCTCTCCCAATCCACGGAAGCACCCCTAGCTGGAACTTGAGCCGAAGGATTGGATTCACCTTGTAATAAGACTGGATGCTCTCCTGCCTCGGCCAAAATATCGGCAGGCAAATCACTTACCCCAATCACGTTCGAAGGAGTCATCACTGTTAACCAGTGACAAAGATTTTCAAGTTGGCGCACGTTACCAGGAAAAGGCATGCCGCTAATTTCCTTTAAGACATCATCGGATAGTTTTTTAGGCTCGACTCCCAAAGACTTTGCACAAGACAACATGAAATGCCGAGCTAGTACCGGGATATCTTCGGCGCGTTCACGCACTGGCGGCATCCGCAAACGAATCACATTTAAGCGATGCAATAAATCTTCACGGAAAGCTCCCGCGGCAACTCGAGCCTCTAAATTTTGGTGGGTCGAAGCAATAATGCGTACGTTCGCCTTAATTGGATCCTGACCGCCAACGCGATAGAAATGGCCATCGGTTAAGGCGCGTAATAGCCTGGTCTGAAGATCAAATGGGATATCGCCGATTTCATCTAAAAATAAAGTGCCGCCATCTGCCTGCTCAAAACGCCCACGACGTAAAGTCAAGGCTCCAGGAAATGCACCGCGCTCATGACCAAATAATTCTGATTCTAATAAATCCTTAGGAACTGCAGCGGTACTGAAGGCCATAAAGGGGCCTTTAGCGCGAGGACTATGCTTATGCAACGCTTGTGCCACCAGCTCTTTACCCGTGCCAGATTCGCCAGTAATTAAGACTGTTGAGTGAGACTGGGCCAAGCGTCCAATAGCCCTAAAGACTTCTTGCATTGCTGGAGCTTGACCGATGATCTCGGTTGAATCTTGTCTCCAACCATTCATCTCTTTATTGCCGGATTGGTTGCGCTCACTCTGCTCCATTGCGCGACGAATTAACTCGATAGCCTTGTCGATATCAAATGGCTTGGTGAGGTACTCAAAAGCACCACCCTGAAAAGACGAAACAGCTGAATCTAAATCAGAGTACGCAGTCATGATGATGACTGGCAAAAGTGGATGAGTTTCTTTTACGTTTTGCAAAAGATCCAATCCATTACCGCGCGGCATCCGAATATCAGAAATCAACACTTGCGGAGCATCCTTCTCCAGTGCATTGAGCACGTCATTGGGATTAGAAAAACTCTTATGAGGAATATTCTCGCGAGTAAGCGCTTTCTCAAGCACCCAACGAATAGATTGATCATCGTCCACGATCCATACGGGTTTCATAATGCTTTCTCCTGCCTACGGTAAGGAATTTGAATATGGAAATCGGTTCGCCCAGGACGGCTGTCACAAGCGATAAAACCTTGATGCTGCTGCACAAAAGTTTGAGCTAAGGTGAGGCCAAGACCGCTGCCCCCATCTCTGCCTGAAACTAATGGAAAGAAAATGCGCTCACGTATATCTTCCGGAATACCTGGGCCGTTATCAATCACGTGTAAATCCATCGCCATCTTGTAACGCTGCCGAGAGATGGTGACCGAGCGGGCTACCCTCGTCTTCAATTCAATTTGAGCAATGCCTTGGTGTATTTCTTCTGAAAGAGCTTGAGCGGCATTGTGGGCGATATTCAAGACCGCTTGAATCAACTGCTCCCTATCACCCAAAACCTCGGGAAGACTGGTGTCGTAGTTACGGATAATCCGCAAGCCTTTCGGAAACTCTGCCAAGACCAAACTGCGAACACGCTCTAAGGCCTCATGGACATTAAACGATTCCATGGCGTGCGCTTTACGATGTGGCGCTAATAATCTATCAACTAAGTTCTGCAGTCGATCCGATTCTTTGATAATGACCTGAGTGTATTCACGTAAGCCTTTCTCTGGAAGTTCAAACTCCAGCAGTTGAGCTGCGCCCCGAATACCACCCAAAGGATTTTTAATTTCATGCGCTAAGTTACGCATTAGCTGTTTATTTGCTTCTACTTGCTGAGTTACACGCTCATCGCGCTCACTTCGTAACTGCTGATCAATCGGGAACCATTCCATCATGATGAGGGTTGGGTCTTCAAGACTCGCGACCACCACGTGTGCAGGAATCGACTCCTGATGAATGCTACCTGGCAAAGAATGCAAGACCATCTCTTGGCGTTGAGCAGGGAAGTGCCCTGCCTTTACCTCTTCAATCATGTGATTTAAGGATTCACTAGACCCAAATAGGTCGCGCACAGACTGACCCTCAAGTGATTTTCGTGAAAGATCCAGCGCAGACTCTGCAGCGGGGTTCACATAAACCAATTGTTGGGTCTCAGCCTCAAATACCACGATGGCATTAGGCATCTGATCAAGCAATGTCGGAAAAAAAGGAGCAGCCGAAGCTGCCCCTTTGAACGAATTGCGCAACAGACCTGCGCTCAACATGTCTCCTTCGCTTACAGGGAGTAGTACATATCGAATTCGATCGGATGAGTCGTCATACGGAAACGTGTGACATCTTCCATCTTCAAAGCGATATATGCGTCGATCATAGAGTCAGTAAAGACACCGCCACGAGTCAAGAACTCACGGTCTTTGTTCAAAGCTTCTAATGCCTCTTCCAAGCTTGCACAAACGGTTGGGATCTTTGCATCTTCTTCTGGTGGCAAGTCATACAAATTCTTGTCAGCAGCTTCACCTGGGTGAATCTTATTCTGAACACCATCTAAACCTGCCATCATCAAAGCAGCGAAGCAGAGGTATGGATTGGCCAATGGATCAGGGAAGCGAGTTTCGATACGACGACCCTTAGGACTAGAAACGTGTGGAATACGAATCGAAGCAGAACGGTTACGTGCAGAGTAAGCCAACTTCACCGGAGCCTCAAAACCTGGGACCAAACGCTTGTATGAGTTTGTGCCTGGGTTAGTAATCGCATTCAATGCTTTAGCGTGCTTGATGATGCCGCCGATGTAGAACAATGCGAACTCTGACAAACCAGCGTAGCCGTTACCAGCAAACAAGTTCTCGCCGTTTTTCCAAATAGATTGGTGAACGTGCATACCAGAGCCGTTGTCGCCAACGATAGGCTTAGGCATGAATGTCGCTGTCTTGCCGTAAGCGTGAGCTACGTTTTGAATAACGTACTTCTGCCAGATAGTCCAGTCAGCGCGCTCTACCAATGTGCTAAATCTTGTACCCAATTCGTTTTGACCTTGGCCAGCAACTTCATGGTGATGCACTTCGACAGGAATACCTAGGGATTCGAGAATCAAACACATTTCAGAACGCATGTCGTGGAATGTATCGACTGGAGCAACTGGGAAGTACCCGCCTTTTTTACCTGGACGGTGACCAGGATTACCACCTTCGATTTCAGCAGCTGAAGACCATGGAGCCTCTTCAGAATCCACCTTAACGAAACAACCCTGCATATCGGCACCCCAACGGACACCGTCAAAAATAAAGAACTCTGGCTCTGGACCAAAATAGGCTGTATCGCCTAAGCCAGTGCTTTTCAAATAAGACTCAGCACGCTTAGCAATAGAGCGTGGGTCACGGTCATAACCTTTACCATCTGAAGGCTCGATCACATCACATGTGATCACCAATGTTGGCTCTTCATAGAATGGGTCGATGTAGCAAGCTGTTGGATCTGGCATCAACAACATGTCAGAAGCTTCAATACCTTTCCAGCCAGCAATAGAGGAACCGTCAAACGCATGACCGCTCTCAAATTTGTCTTCGTCAAAATGGGAAATAGGTACTGTTGTGTGCTGCTCTTTACCCTTTGTATCCACAAAGCGGAAATCAACGAAAGTACATTCTTTCTCTTTAACCAACTTCATCACATCAGCGACGGTCTTCGTCATGCAAATCTCCTCTATTAACTAAATTCGGAATACAAACCTAAGGTGTACACCCTTGTTCATTCCAGGCATCAAATATGCCCTTGGGATGTATCTAATTTACTGAAGCAAACAAACGGGAACAGTCATTATTGCACTAATTAAGTGCTGAAATACCCCTCAAAACCCTTAAAAATACTATTTTTGCACCATATTAGTGCTTATTCTGGTCTAGCAATATCGTGAATTTCATAACCCAAGGCCTCGGTACCAGTACGTAGCGCAATCCAAGCACTTTCCAATAGATTTGCATTGCCCTTAATACCCAGCTCTATGTGACGTTCAGCGTAAACACCGCCCTTAGAAGGGTCGCCAACTGATGGAAGGCTAAAGACCTTCACCCCAGGGAAATTCGCCTCTATACGCTCCATTAATGGCGTTAAGGTCGACTCAATACCCTTAGGAACAATGAAACTCTGCTCAGCCCAGTTTTCACGATGAAATAGGTTTTGATAATGCGTATCAAGACACCAGGCCATCATCGGCGCAGCCATCACTGGAAAACCTGGGACAAAGTAATGCTCCAGAACAGAAAAGCCTGGGATCTGGTTATAGGGGTTCGGAATAATGTCGCTGCCAAGAGGAAATTCACCCATCTTGAAGCGATGTTGATTTTCAGGAGTATTCAGGTCTGCTTTAATCGGATCACCCTCAGCCATCGACTGAATACGCCCAGCAATCAATTCTTGTGCAGTTGGATGCAATTCAGTTTTGGTACCCAGGGCTAAAGCCGCGCACTGTCTTGTATGGTCGTCAGGAGTGGCACCAATGCCACCAGTACTAAAAACGACATCACCACTCGCAAAGCTGTCTTTTAGAGTTGCCGTAATTTGCGCAGGATCATCCGCTACATATTTAGCCCAAGATAGACTTAGACCCCGATCATTCAATAGCTCAATTAATTTGCTCAGGTGCTTATCTTGACGTCGACCAGATAGAATTTCATCGCCAATCACAATCAAACCAAAACGGCGTGCCTTGACTTCGGGCGCATCAATAGAAACTTCTTTTACTGCATCAACCATGGTACGGGAGCTCCATATCAATTACACGCGCCTCAATATTTAGAGACTGATCTAACTCGTTTCTGCGCAACTCTTTTAACGCCTCTAGCAAATAATGTGTAAACCACAGCGCCGCAAATACAAAGATTAAAGAGTAAATCCAAAGGGCAACAAAACTCACAATAGGAAATAAGACGAGGGCTAAAGCCGAAGTTGCCCAGAAGAACGTGGGTACAGCCCCCAGCATGCCCGAAACAATGCCCATGGATAATAGCGGCCAACGATGTTGATGCAAAAGCGTATCGCGCTCTTCTGAGGTAGCGTGCTGCGCCAGGACGTCATAAGACATCAAACGCATCGTTAACCAACCCCAAAGCAATGGCGGCAGGACCGCTACCAATGGTGGTATCCACCATACTGGCAAAGTCAACATCACCAAGGCTAAACAGATTAGGGCCGACCAAATCGTATAGACGAAGCTACCAAAAAAACTACCGCCCTTTTTTCGCTCAAGATCTTTGTAAGCGTGCTGTCGTGTAACCACTTTTACGATCGCCGGCACTGTTGTAAAGGCGATGAATACCAATAAACTGATCGAGATCAATGGAATCAATAGCATTACAAAAAAGAGTGGCGCGATCCAGGCGCGGGCATTTTCAAAGCCGGCCCAAATCAAGCCATCCTGTATCCAGCTGGTAAAGATGGATGTAGTCAGGAAGATACTGAGCATCTCTAACGCTGGCGTCCACGTTAACCAAATTAAGCAGCCCCACAAAACCGAGACAATCAAAAAGGGACGAAAACTCAACCACATCATTTTGGGATGCATCGTGCCGACTAAAGCTAAGCCAAAAGACTTAAATACTTGCTGCATGCTATCCATAGTTTTCCATTGCCACTAAGTGAACTGCTAGTTTTTATTTTGTCTTGGGAAGAATTTCACGAGCTGAGTGAACGAGGCCCTGCCACTGCTGCTGCAATACATTGGTTGAAACAGCCAAATCCCTAACGCCAGTAGGATGAACATCCTTTGGGAAAATCGCAGTATTAAATAGCATGTCCCACCACGGAAATAAGACCCCAAAATTACATCCGCCTAAAACACCTGGTTTACCTTTGGCTTCATGACCATAACCTACCGCATGATGCATCCGGTGATACATCGGCGATACCAATAGGTACTTAAAAGCGCCAAGATGGATCTTCAGATTGGCGTGTTGCCAACTTTGAATGAATTGACTAAAGACCACCAGCAAAATAAATTGACCTGGCGAGACACCAAAAAGTAGCGCGAAGAATGCAAATACCACCGCATGCATGATGCTATCCAAAATATGGTTACGATCATCAGACCAGGCAGTCATAACAGTTTGACTGTGGTGCAGAGCATGTAGCTGCCACCACCAATTAAAGGTGTGTGATGCACGGTGATATACGTACTCTACAAAATCTAAGAGTATGAAATAAATACAAAAACTCACGAGCGGAATGGAAGTCACCGATGGCCACCAAGATTCAACATTCAGCCGGTTAAAGCGAAAGTCATGCAAGACCGAGTCAATCTGGAAGAAAAATCCCGATAAGGCGAGAAAGATCAAACCGTGAAAGATGCCTAGGCGATGAAACAAGGTATAGACAATATCTGCCTTAGATGTTTTAGCAAATCGCTCCTGAATCTCTGCTGGAGCAAATCTTTCCCAGGTACGCAAAATGACAGCAATCAATAGGATCTGAATACAACCAAATAAAAACCAATCGATACCATCAAAAACATCCTCTGCCATCGACATGAGATCGAATTGGTACAAAATCGGACCCGCCACATTGGCGAACAAGAATTCTTGAACGCTGGCGTAGGCGGAGGCGATAGTGGCTAAAAAGGGATTGGAATCCATGCTTCTAATTGTGACTTATTTATCCTGTTTTGGCAGAGTGGCAAAACAAAAGCCACGCCCCTTCAAATTGATAATGAGCTGCTCTAAAACGGCGGGAGCCCAAGGCTCCTTACGCGACCAAATCCCCAGATGGGCCATGGTGATGTCGCCGTCCTGAATCTGGCTACTCGCCTTATCTAACAGCATTTGATTGGGGTGACTCCGGGAGCTTAGCTCATCACCCAAAAATCCTGCTGGACTCCAGCCAAAGTGTTGATAGCCGCACTGACTTCCCATCTTGATGGAGCGGGGAGAGGTTTTTCCGCCTGGAGCACGCCAAATTTTTTGTATGTTGGTTGCGGTTAGCTCTTTAAAGCGATCTTCGACACGTCTGATTTCTCGACAATAGGCCGCCTCGTTGTAGAGGGTAGTCACCCCTGCCTTTGGCCCAAATTGCGGCTTTACAAAAATTTCTCCACTTGGGCCATCTTTGACAAAGTAAACATGATCATAGATATGGCTACCAAAATGATGTCCTTCGCGTACGCGATCCTGCCAATAGTACCTCCAAGAGTCATCCAAAGAAAAATCGCCTCGGCTTGTTTTTTCATTTGCCAGAAAAAATGTGGCTTTGATCTTTTGACGATTCAAAATATCAGCAACAGTCTGAGCTACAGACATATTGCCAGTATCGAAAGTGAGATAAACCGTTTTCTTGCAATTGGCCTCTTCAGCAAAAACTGACGATGAAGATATCGCCACAACAATCAGTACAGCTAATTTTGCAAGCGATGCTGTCAATTGCATTATCTGAATTATTCCCAACCAGCGCGTGGTGTAAAGAAAACTCCATGCGGAGATTTACCCACAGGGATCACCGTTACCAACTTCATTGATGGAATATCAATCACTCCAGCCTTTTTAGAGAAGCGGAATGTAACCCACATGGTTTTTCCATCGGGCGTAATTTCCATATCGTCTGGACCTGCAGGTAAGCCAGTGATATCGCCAACCTTTTCTAGGGTTTGCATATTGAGCAAGCTGATGGTTGACGCAATCCGATTGCTTACAAACACATGCTTCTTATCGCCCAATGGACGGAAGTTATGCGCACCCTTCCCAGTAAAGATCCGCTTTACTTCTTTGCGATTCTTCCAATCGATTACCTGGACATTATCTTCGCCAGTAATACCTACAAGCAGGTTCTGGTCACCAGGAGTCATCCAAACACCAGCAGGCACTTTACCTGTAGGCATTTTCCAAATCACCGTCTGTGTATCTAAGTCGATTGCCGCTAATTCATTGGAGTCTTGCAAAGTAATGAATGCAATTTTGCTATCTGCTGTAAATGCCACGTGACTTGGTGTCTTACCTAACTTGATGGATTTGGCTAGCTTAAGATCTGCGCCCTGCGCATGATAAACATCCACCCTATCCAAACGATTGCCGTTGGCGATAAACCACTTATGGTTTGGCGAATAGCCAATTTGGTATGGATCAATAATCTCTGGGATCTTGCCTGTCAACTCGCCGCTGACGGGATTCATCAGCACAACATCATTACCCGCTGCATTTGCAATCAGTAGCGTTTTTTGATCTGGCGTCATCATTAAGTGATGGGGCTCTTTACCAACTGGGACAGTTTTGATTACTTTTCGGCTAGGCATATCAATCAAGCTCACCGATGCCTCGCCAGAGTTCAAGACGATCGCCAGCTTTGGTTCTGCTGCGGAACTGGGTGATGGCGCTGTTTGAGCAAAAACGGTAGTTTGTGATCCGATTAAGGCAAAAGCAGCTAGAGCTGAAATAGTGCCAAATTTGGCTTTACTGAAATAAGTGTGCATAACCGACATTGTAAGCAATTGATGCTCCGATGTAGGCCCTTAACTAGTAGCCTATTTGACTTAGCGCAAGCTGGCTAGGACCTTTTCAAGGCGCTTTAACGACATTGGGGTTGGGGTCTTTAGCTCCTGGGCATACAAGGCTACCCGCAATTCTTCAAGCTGCCAGCGAAAATCCACCAAGGCCTGGTCTTCGCTCATGTCGTAAGTAGCTGATCCACGACTAGCCTGAACGAGTTTTTGCCAGGGCCGAGCAACAGACTCCCAATCCTTTTGACACTGCGCATCTCGGCTGGGGTTGGCTCTCAATTTATCAATGCGCATAGCAATTGCTTTAAGGTAGCGAGGGAAATGGACTAACTGACCATATGGCGTGCTTGAAACAAACTTTTCAAATATCAACCCCTGAACCTGATTCTGAATATCCGCATAGGCAGTCACTGAGGCTGCCTTTGCTTGAGCCAGCTTTTTTTGCAGATCCGCATGAGCCTGTAATGCTGCCAATGCATGCTTTGAAATCTCTTGGGCAATTAATGCCAAGCGTGGTTTTCCTGCTTGCAGGCGCTCCGCAAATTGTTCTGCATTGGCTGGCAATGGGTCATTCATAAAAGCTCGCTCTAAAGCAAGATTGAGAATTTGCTCAATCAAACTATCGACTGATCCCACATTAATAAAGAGTAAGCCGAGCTCTCGGATTCCAGGTAGTTGTTTTTGTAGCGCCTTGAGTGTGTCTTTATTCGATAAGGAAAATAGTCTACGTAATCCCTGCCAGTGATGTTTACGAGCTTCCATCAAATCGTCGAACACCTCAAGATCACAGGATTCGGTACGATCCACCAGTGCGGGATAGCCAAACAAAGTGCGATTACCTTTTTGAATCTCCAGAGTTTCGGGTAATTCACCAAAATCCCAAGTTCGATATCCACCCTGCTCTACATTTTTTATGCCAGATCCACTGGCGCCTAGATTCGTCTTGGATGCTGGATTTGAGGCGCTAGCTGGAATATCGGCGCCAAGCTCTTCTTGAACTGCTTGTTGCGCAATGGCCTGAAATGCTGTTCGGGCAGTTTCACCATATTCAGCACGCAATCGCGCTAAATTACGCTCCAACTCAAGCTGGCGACCGTGCTCATCCACTAAGCGGAAATTCATAGAAGAATGTAACGGCAGAGATTCTGGCCTGAAATCGGTGCGTTTAATTTCTAAGCCACGCTCTTTGCGAATATCAGTAATCAAAGCATCCAGAAAGTCACCAACCCCAAATTGCTTTTCCGTCAGCATGCGCTCTAAAAATGATTTTGCATACTCAGGCAATGGCACGCAGTGTCGGCGCAATTTCTGAGGAAGTGATTTAAGTAAAAGCTGCACCTTCTCCTCGCACATGCCTGGAACTAGCCATTCACAACGGCGACCATCAACCTGATTCAACAGGGTTAAGGGAACTACGAGAGTCACCCCATCTTTAGGGCTGCCCGGTTCAAAGTGGTAAGTCAAGCTGAGTTCGCCTCCACCCACCATCATTTTTTTAGGGTAGCGATCCACCGTAATACCGGCAGCTTCGTGGCGCATTAAATCCGCTTTAGCTAAACGTAGGAGACCGTCAGCCGACTCTTCATTAGCGCCTTCGCTCTTAGATGCCTTCTTTAGCCAAGTCCTCATGCCCTCTCTACTGAGAACCTCTTTAGGGATACGTGAATCGTAAAAAGCAAATAAGAGATCATCATCCACCAAGACATCGGGACGGCGTGAGCGATGCTCTAAAGCCTCAACCTCTTTAATCAGTCTGCGGTTATGCCAGAAGAATTCAAAACTACCAGGATATTTTTTTCTAGCGTCAGCCTCAGTCTCCCGAATCAATGCCGGAGTATCCATGCGGCCAAACATTTCTTCCTGGACTAAAGCCTGCTTAATAAATAACTCGCGCGCATCTTCTGGATTGTGCGGTTCATAACGCACTCGACGCCCGTGATAAATCGGTAAGCCATATAAAGTACCGCGCTCAAAGGCCATCACTTCACCTTGACGACTATCCCAAAATGGATCGCTCAGGGATTTAATCAGACGGTGGCCGGCAACCTTCTCGACCCACTGAGGTTCGATCTTTGCAATCGTGCGGGCATACATCCGATTGGTCTCTAATAGTTCACCAGCCAAAATCCAAGCGCCTGCCTTCTTACCAATGGTTGATCCTGGCCAAATAAAGGGACGAATGCCCCGTGCGCCGATATAACCGCCAGTCTTGCTGCCACGCTCTTGAGATTTTTCATCCTCTTCTTTTTTGGCAACATAACCTAGGAGGCCCGTTAATAAAGAGAGATGGACTTGCTCATAAGTAGCAGCTGATGGATTATCCTTCCAGCCCTTTTCACCCAGCATCGTATGGAGTTGGCCGTGAACATCGCGCCACTCACGTAAGCGTCTTGGAGATAAAAATTTACTTCGGCATAAGTTCTCTAATTGGCGGTTGCTGTGCTTGTGCTGCAAAGCATCTTGATACCAATCCCATAATTTGACGAAGCTCAAGAACTCCGAACGCTCATCCGCAAACTGCAGGTGGGCTTGATCAGCAGCGGCAGCCTGATCTATAGGTCGATCACGGGGATCTTGCGTAGCTAAGGCGGAAGCAATGATGGTGACTTCACGCAAGGCGTTTTGCTCTTTAGCGGCCAAGAGCATGCGCCCAATTCGGGGATCCAGCGGCAGGTCTGCTAATTGCTTGCCTGTAGGGGTGAGCTTGAAGCTGTTATTAATATCTTTGTTATCACCAGCAGAGACCTCGTCATAGACGATAGCGCCTAACTCATCTAGCAACTGCACACCATCGGCAATCGCTCGACCTAGGGGCTTATCAATAAATGGGAATTCTTGAATTCTCGGTAAACGCAGGGAAGTCATGCGAAGCAGCACCGCTGCTAGTGAGCTTCGCAGAATTTCAGGATCAGTAAATTTAGGACGATTTAAATAGTCTTGCTCGCTATACAAGCGAATACAAATACCGTCTGATACACGACCGCAACGACCCGCCCGTTGGTTAGCAGCGGCCTGAGATATGGGCTCGATCTGAAGTTGCTCTACTTTATTGCGATAGGAGTAGCGCTTTACGCGTGCCAAACCGCTATCGACTACATAGCGAATATTGGGCACTGTTAATGAAGTCTCGGCAACGTTCGTTGTCAAAATGATGCGTCGTCCATTGCCGGGATTAAAAACGCGTTCCTGTTCCGCAACCGATTGACGAGCAAATAGACTCAAAATTTCAGGATGAAAGCGTTGCTGGAGTACATGATCTTTTCTCAGAGCTTCAGCGCAATCCCGAATCTCTCGTTCTCCGGGCAAGAAGACCAACACATCTCCAGCGCCTGAAGCACCCTCGCGCCATGCACTGGCGATCGCCTCCGCTACCGCATCCGGAATTTCCTTAGCCTCTTTAGATTCTTTTTTTCCATCTGGCTTGACATCAGGCTCTAGTGGTTCATACCGCTGCTCAACCGGGAAAAGTCGCCCACTCACCTCAATTACAGGAGCAGGCTTGCCATTCAATGTGAAATGGTCAGAAAAACGCTTAGCGTCAATCGTGGCTGAGGTAATGATCAGCTTGAGGTCTGGGCGCTTGGGTAGCAACTGACGAAGGTAGCCCAATAGAAAATCAATATTGAGGCTACGTTCATGCGCCTCATCAATGATGAGCGTGTCATAGGCGCGCAGCTGAGGATCTCGCTGGGTTTCAGCCAACAAGATGCCATCGGTCATTAACTTAATAGAGGCGCCCTGACTGGTCTTATCTGCGAAGCGGACTTGATACCCGACGTCTTGACCGATTGGAGTCCCTAGCTCCTGGGCTATGCGCTTCGCTGTGGCTGTCGCAGCGATACGGCGAGGCTGTGTATGTCCAATAAGCCGACCGCCGTTCATGGTGCCTCTACCGAGGTCCAAACAGATCTTAGGTAATTGGGTTGTTTTGCCTGAACCAGTCTCGCCACAGACGATCACCACCTGGTGTGAGCTCAAAGCATCTTTGATGATCTGGCGTTGACCTGAAACTGGCAACTCCTCCGGAAAGCGAATTTCTAACCGTCGAGGGGTGTTGGAAGCAGGCACAGTCGCAGGGCTTGCTTTGGGTTTTTGTTGGTTTATAGGCTCTTGCACCCTATAATTTTCTCACTATGCCAACAAATGCACCAAACCCCGGCTCAAACGCCGAAGAATCAAGCTCCAACTTTCCTTTTGTGGGATGGCTGCGTGACGTTGCGCCCTATATCCATAGCTTCCGAGAGAAGACCTTTGTGATTGCCTTTGCTGGTGAGCTAGCCCAAGAAATTGGCTTAGAAAATCTCATTGAAGATATCGCCATGTTGCATGCCATGGGTATGCGCATTGTTTTGGTTCATGGCATCCGCCCCCAAATTGAAGAGCAGCTGACGCTTCGTAATATTAAGAGCCAATTTGGCCAAAGTGCCATGCACAGCTATCGGATTACCGATGCCGCCGCTTTGGAGTGCGTCAAAGAAGCTGCCGGTGAACTGCGCTTAGATATTGAAGCGGCATTTAGTCGCGGATTGCCTAATACGCCGATGGCGGGCTCACGCATTTCTGTGATCTCAGGCAACTTTATTACGGCCATGCCTGTTGGTGTAGTTGAAGGGATTGATTACATCCATACTGGCTTAGTACGTAAGGTGGACTCGACCTCGATTAGACTTTCACTCGATAGCAATAAAATTGTATTGCTCTCACCATTAGGTTTCTCACCCACTGGTCAGGCATTTAATCTCGCTTTTGAGGATGTAGCCGCATCTACTGCCGCAGCGCTTAAAGCCGATAAGTTAATTTTTCTCAGCCCCTATGCTGGTTTGAAAGATGAGGAAGATGATTACATCACCGAACTGTCAATGCCACAACTTCAAGAATATGTTGCCCAACATCCAGAACTGGATTTAGGCATGAAGGGTTTGCTTAATATTTCTGGTAGAGCGATTCGTGCTGGTGTGAGCCGCGTACACTTCTTGCCTTGCAATCGAGATGGCGCCCTTTTAGAAGAGCTATTTACCCATGATGGTATTGGCATGATGTTGGCTTCATCCGATATTGAGAACCTACGCGAAGCTAACCAAGATGACGTTGGTGGAATTCTGCAGTTGACTAGCCCCCTTGAAGAAGAGGGTATTTTGGCCGCCCGCGGTCAAGACGTGATCGAGCGCGATATTCAACGCTTCTCCGTTATAGAGCATGATCGCGTCTTGTTTGGATGCGCTGCCCTCTTCCCATTCCCTAACGGTGTGGGTGAACTTGCTTGCTTGGCGGTAGACCCAGACGTTCAGGGCTCAGGAGATGGAGAGCGTTTACTCAAGCGGGTGGAAATGCGGGCAAAACGGGAAGGCATCAAGAAGCTTTTTGTTTTAACCACCAGAACAGAACATTGGTTTTTAAAGCGTGGCTTTAAGCGCGCCTCGGTAGATGATCTGCCAGAGGAAAGAAAGCAGATTTACAACTGGGATCGTAAATCCATGGTTCTTACCAAAGATCTATAGACGCTTATATACGCCCCCTGTTTTACATTCTTTGTTTTACCTATTTATTTTTTAGCACACCGTATTTGAAAGGCATTACAAATGGCACGCATGGTTCAATGCATCAAACTCAATAAAGAAGCCGAAGGTATGGACTTTGCTCCACTTCCTGGCGATCTAGGCAAGAAGATTTGGAATCAAGTTTCTAAGGAGGCTTGGGCCGCCTGGTTAAAACACCAAACCATGTTGATTAACGAGAATCGCCTGAATATGGCCGATCCTCGCGCTCGCCAATACCTACTCAAACAAGTTGAAAAATACTTCTTTGAAGGTGGCGCAGACATGGCTCAGGGTTATGTGCCGGAAGCAGAATAATTATTTTTGAATATCTCTTGACGAGAGAAATTCACAGGCATAGGATGAAGTCGTAGTCAGTCAGATCTCGTGATCGGCTACATTGGCGAAAGCCACTACTCGTAAGCATATCTATGTGCTTATGGGCATTGGGAACTAAATCTCTTCCCTTTGCCTGCGCCATGTTTCGTCATGGCAAACAAACCCGATGGTTCAGCTTGCTGCCCCGTCGGGTTTTTTATTTAGAAAGTAATTCTACTCACACCAGATGCGTTACTCACCAACAAAATATCGGCTTTCTCTTTGGCAAAAAGACCAACCGTAATAACGCCGGCGATTTGATTGATTTGAGACTCAAGTGCGAGCGGGTCTGAAATCTTTAAACCCGCAATATCTAAAATCCAGCCACCGTTATCCGTCACAAAAGGCTGGCTTGGCGTCTGACCTAAATCTGAGCGGGTATCTTTTGCCATTCTGAGTGTGACCGTACCACCTAACTTAGCTAACTCCTGAGTGACGACCCCTTTAGACAAAGGAATAATCTCCACGGGTAAGGCGAAGTTACCCAAAACTGGCACTTGTTTGGAGGCATCACAAATACAGATAAATTGCTTTGCCATCGAGGCAATAATCTTTTCACGGGTCAAGGCGCCACCACCACCTTTAATCATATGGCCCGCTGGATCGATTTCATCAGCGCCATCGACATAAGCGGGTAACTCACCCACCTCATTAGGATCTAAGACCTTAAAACCGTGTTTTAAGAGGCGTTCCGTAGTGGCATTAGAGCTTGATACTGTTCCAGAAAAGTGGGCTTTATGGGGCGCTAAGGCATCAATAAAGCAGTTAGCGGTAGAGCCTGTACCAATACCTAGGATCTGGCCCGAGGGCAGCTTTAGCACCTCATCCCGCGCCGCCTCACCTACCAATTGCTTTAGTTGATCTTGATTCATGATCTTGCCCGATATCCTTATCTGAACTGGAACAGCCTTATTTATCCATCTATCATATGATATTCAATCTATTTGCCTGATTAATTAATCGAGAGTATTCAAGATCCTGATGACTTCCTCTGTTACTGCACTAAGCCAACTCAAACAATTCACTACCGTTGTGGCCGATACCGGCGACTTCGAGCGCATGCGGGAATACCAACCGCAGGATGCCACCACCAACCCTTCCCTCATCCTGAAAGCGGCTCAACAAGCCAACTATCAGGCTTTAGTAAATCAAGTCAAATCAGCGCACCCCGGTATGAAACCAGTCGATTTAGTTGATTACATCCTAGTGGCTTTTGGCCTTGAGATTTTGAAGACTGTCCCTGGCAGAGTTTCGACTGAGGTAGATGCCCGCCTATCCTTTGATACTCAGGCAACCATTAACAAGGCCAGGCACCTCATTTCTCTTTATGAATCACATGGGATTGATCGCAAGCGAATCTTGATTAAATTAGCTGGCACATGGGAAGGTATACAGGCGGCGAAGGTTCTAGAGGCCGAAGGCATTCATTGCAATATGACGCTCCTCTTCTCTTTGGTACAAGCAGCAGCCTGCGGTGCGGTCAATGCGAAATTAATCTCTCCATTTGTGGGGCGTATTACCGACTGGTACAAAGCGAAACTGGGTAGCGCCTGGAACGATGTCAATAATGGCGGCGCAAATGATCCTGGCGTTACCTCTGTGAAACGCATCTTCCACTATTACAAGCACTTTGGCATTGCCACTGAAATCATGGGTGCTAGCTTTCGTAATACTAGTCAAATTCTGGAGCTGGCTGGGTGTGACTTACTCACCATCAGCCCAGAGCTTTTGGGTGAACTGCAGAAAAGCACGGTAGCAGTTGAGAAAAAACTGAATGCCAGCAATGCAGCCAGCGCTCTTGCAAGTGAAAATATCATTCAACTGAAGCTGGATGAATCTCACTTTAGATTGCAATTAAATAATGATGCGATGGCCACTGAAAAGCTGGCCGAAGGAATACGTAATTTTTGTATCGATACTGAAAAGCTAGAAGCGCTCTTATGTAATTAAGTAATTAAGCTTTGTGTTTAGCCTACTGAGGAATCAACATGATTATTCATTGCCCACATTGCAACAAAGGAAATCGAGTTCCTACTGAAAAGCTCAATCAGACCCCTATTTGTGGAGCCTGCAAGCAAGAGCTTCTATCTCTGCCAATCAATGCGGGAGCGGCAAACTTTAGCGAGCTAGTAAGCCAATCCGTGATGCCGGTCATCGTAGATTTCTGGGCACCATGGTGTGGGCCATGCAAGATGTTTGGCCCCACCTTTCAGGCGAGCGCAATGAGTCACGAAAATCAAGTCTTGTTTGTGAAAGTGAATACCGAGGCAGAACAACTACTCGGATCACAATGGAATATCCGCTCAATACCAACGCTAGCGGGATTTAAGAATGGCAAAGAAGTCCACCGCCTGAGCGGAGCACTGCTTCCGGCGCAACTAGAGCAGTTTGTACAGCAGCTGCTAAGTTAGCAATCGCTTGATTACTTCTTTGCGGTGTTAATACCGAGAATGCTGTAAGCGGGACAATTTCCCATCATGCCTGTAAGTAATGGGACGATGCCAATCCAAGCCCAAGGGCCAGTGATACCAAAACCAGCAAGTCCCATCAAAGTTACGCCAACAGTCATTCGCAGAACGCGGTCAGTATGTCCGATATTGCATTTCATAGAAACTCCTTGAGTCAACAGAATGATGCGCTAGTTATTTAGGCTCTTTAGCCATACGCTGCCTTAGTGCCTCATACAAGCATACGCCACTAGCTACAGATACATTCAAACTCTCAACTACGCCCTTCATTGGAATGCGAACTAGCTCATCACAGGTCTCACGAGTTAAGCGGCGCATGCCCTCACCCTCGGCACCCATGACAATTCCGATGGGGCCAGTGAGATCTAGATCGTAAATAGATTTTTCCGCTTCGTCATCGGTACCAATTAACCAAACACCTGCCTCTTGCATCTCTTTCATACTGCGAACCAGATTGGTTACTGTGATAACTGGCATCACTTCAGAAGCACCACTCGATACTTTGCTGACGGTGGCATTAATAGAGGCGGAACGATCTTTTGGGATCACCACGGCATCTACACCGGCACCATCAGCCACACGTAAGCAAGCACCAAAGTTATGGGGATCGGTTACACCATCCAATACCAGGAACATCACCTTGCTTTGATTGCTTTCTGCATCTTCCACTACCTCGGTGATCGTGCGCGCAATTGTCATCTTTTCGGCTAGAGCCACTACACCTTGATGGCGATCATGACCCGCTAGCTTATGAAGACGCTCGGAGTCTGCTGCATGCAATCTTTCTCCCAGGAGCTCTTCAGCCTGCTTCAGAAAATCACCCATACGGCGATCACGTCGACTAGGATCAAAATAAACTGACTTCAGACTATCCGCATCCACCCGTAAGCGCGCTTGTACCGCATGAAAACCAACTAATATTTGCTTCATCTTTACTTATCTCGATTCTGTATTACTGCTTATTTACGACGCGCTTTAGTGCTACGAACGGGTGGCTTTGTACCAGCAGGTTTACTTGCTGGCCTAGAAGGCTTCCCAACCTTAGCAACAGTACTCGCACTGCGTCCAGCATGATTCTTTGATTGATTGGCATTCAGGTTGCCAGCAGATTTAGCGGCATTGACATTGACACCAGCATGCTTCTGCGGCTCTTTGCTACCAGAGCGACCTTTTTTGGGGGATGCCTTCTTATTAGGCCTACCGGTATCGCTAGCCAAAACAATTTGACGACGATTGGTAGTGCCGCCTGGCTCTAAGCCAACCGACTTCACCAGACTAAACTCAATTTTTCGAGCATCCAGATCAACGCGGCTGACTAAGACGTGTACCCGATCGCCTAAACGATAACGAATACCAGTTCTCTCACCACGCAATTCTTGGCGGGCTTCGTCATACTGGAAATAATCGCCACCCAATTCGGTGACATGAATCATGCCCTCAACAAAGAGATTCTCTAGTTGCACAAATAAGCCAAACGATGCAACGCCAGTAACGGTGCCTGCATATTCTTGACCCAAGTGATCGCGCATGTAGTAACACTTCAACCAGGCCTCAACATCGCGAGAGGCTTCATCTGCACGACGCTCGTTAGATGAGCAATGAACCCCCAATTGACCCCAAATAGGCAATGCAGCATTGGCACCCTTAGGTAATTTTGGTAAACGGGTCCCCTTTGCGGCCACCTCTTTAGCATCGTTATGAGATTTTTTAGCATTCACGGCATTCTCACGACCCTTGCCTTTGCGCGGCATCGTCAGATTGAGTGGCACTGTCGGCGGCAATACTGGCGTATAGGGCTTTTTAGCCAAGATCGCCTTGATCACGCGATGCGTCAAAAGATCTGGATAGCGTCGAATTGGGCTAGTGAAATGCGAGTACGCAGGATATGCGAGACCAAAGTGACCTTCGTTATCAGGCTGATACATTGCCTGTTGCATAGCACGCAGAACCAATGACTGCAGCATATTGGCATCAGGACGATCTTTGATTTCACGCATGAGCTTAGCGAAGTCTTTTGGCTTCGGCTTTTCACCGCCACCCAATGACAAGCCAGAGGTACGCAAGACTTGACGCAAAGTAACTAACTTCTCTTCAGAGGGCTCACCATGCACACGGTACAAACTGAGATGCTTATTCTGGTCAATGAAGTCGGCAGCGCAAACGTTCGCTGTCAACATGCACTCCTCAATCAAGCGATGCGCATCATTACGCAGGCGCGGCTCAATGCGCAGAATCTTCCCTAGCTCATTACTAATAATCTGAGTTTCCGTTGTCTCAAACTCAATCGCGCCACGCTTTTGACGTGCATCCAACAGAATTTTGTATAGAGAATAGAGATTGGTCAGTAAAGGTCTGAACTCAGCAAAACGCGTGGCTTCAGGGCCTTTGCTATTGGAAAGAATCTCCCAAACCGTATCGTAGGTAAATCGTTGGGCGGAATGCATCACTGCTGGATAGAACTGATATGCCAAAACCACTCCGTTGTTATCCACAACCGAGTCACACACCATACACAAGCGATCAACACCAGGATTTAGTGAGCAAAGACCATTCGAGATCTTCTCTGGCAACATGGGTATCACCCGTCTCGGGAAATACACCGAGGTAGCGCGCAAGAGGCCTTCATCATCCAAAGGCTTACCTGGCTGAACATAATGCGATACGTCAGCAATAGCGACGATGAGACGCCAAGCCTTGCTCTTGCCGTACATGACTGGCTCGCAATACACCGCATCATCAAAGTCACGGGCATCAGCACCATCAATAGTGACTAAAGGAACATCACGTAAATCAACGCGGCCTTCAAGGTCAGTTTGCTGAACAGTATCAGGCAAAGCATCGGCCTCTTTTTTCACTGCCGCTGAAAATTCATGGGGAACGCCGTATTTACGAACAGCGATTTCAATTTCCATGCCGGGATCATCTATCTCACCAAGCACTTCAACAACACGACCAACAGCTTGACGATAGCTATCGGGATAGTCAATGATTTCAACACTCACCACTTGACCTAATTTGGCATTGCCCTGGCCTTTTGGTGGGATCAAAATATCGTGGCCGATACGCTTATCTTCCGGCGCAACAATGAGGACACCATTCTCATTTAAGAGGCGTCCAATCACTACCTTATTTGCGTGCAGAATCACATCAACGATCTGACCTTCTGGTCGACCGCGACGATCTGTTCCCAATACTCTGACATTTACTCTATCCCCATGCATGACGCGGGACATTTCTCTTTCAGAAAGAAAAATATCTTCGCCACCGTCATCCGGGATAACAAATCCAAATCCATCTCGGTGACCTTGGACTGTACCTAAGCGGTCAGCCTCTCGTGGCACCAAGTTTTTTGCTTTACGCATTTAATTCCTTCGGCAATCCATGCCTTATATATCAATGATTATTCTTGCTAAGGCTACTGTATCAAACCACTCGGTCTGAAGGGAAAAAGCCAAAAGGGGTTAGAAAGTGAGCCAAAAGGCGCATACCTTTATAATAACGGCATGCCCAGGTGGCGAAATTGGTAGACGCACCAGCTTCAGGTGCTGGCGATCGTAAGGTTGTGGGGGTTCGAGTCCCTTCCTGGGCACCAAATACACCTACAAAGACCTATATGGGGACTAAATGGCCCTTTTTCAACAGGCAAAACAATCATGGCCCTAGACCTTATCTAAAGTTCAATTGCTTTAATTTAGATATTTTCAGCAAAAATGCACTAAATGAACTGCATCTAAGCCGGTGGCGAAAAAATGATTCTCAGCTTATTTTTTAGGCCCGGTGTATTCAATACCTTCATAACGAGCTCACGCCAAACTCGGAAAACCACTTCAATCGGATTATCAGAATAGTTTGGGTGAGTAAGCCCATAGGTAATGTCGATGCCCTGCGCCTCTTTTGCGTAAGTGCCAAAGAGGCGATCAAACAAAATTAAAATTCCACCATAATTCTTATCGAGATAAATTGGGTTGCTTGCATGATGAACTCGATGAGATGAAGGGGTATTAAGAATTCCCTCTAGGATACCTAAGCGACCAATTAGTTTGGTATGAAGCCAAAACTGATACATTAAGTTAATAGAAAGCATTGTAAAGACGAGAATGGGCGAGAATCCCAAAAATACGAGTGGTAAGAAAAAGATCCAGCTAAACGATAAGAAAGGCATCCACCCGAGGCGATAGGAGGCAGAAAGGGTCAGCTCATTAGGTGAGTGATGGGTGCTATGAGTAGCCCACATCAAAAATATCTCGTGTGAAGCGCGGTGATACCAGTAGTAGCAAAATTCTAGACCCACAAACAACGCTACATACACCCACCACTGATTCGGCATTGTGTAGATACGGTATTGCCAAACAAAGCTGGCCATAATGCCCTGTATTAAAAGACGATTGATCACGCCAGTCAATTGATGGCCTAAGCCAACACCTAATGAGGTTGCACTCTCCCGCCATGGGTAGGGCTTATTAAATTGTTTTTTATAGAAGTAAGACTCGAGAATAATTGCAATCGCAACTAGCGGCAGAAAGAACGTTAACTGATAGGGGGCGAAATACTGTTCCATTGCTATTTAACGTGCATCAGCCAAGTGATTCTAGGCATAGACCTTCGCCAAAATTTGTGGAAGAACACGTGGGAAGGTAAGAATCCATATCCATTCTAATCGCCACTTAAATCCCCATGTTTCGATGCAAGATCTTAGGCTTCATTTCATCCCAAAGGCTTTCAAACTCTTCCGCCCTATCCTCTGATAGCTTGATGGGCTCAAAGAGGCCACTAAAGAAGATGGTCTTTTTAGGGGCTAAGGTCTTTTCAAACTCGCTGAGGCCAACTGGCTTATCGTCAATATTCCGCGTTAATTGGGCGGAGCACACAATGGCATCAGCATCATCTTGATCAATTACCGCAAATTCGATCAGTTGCTGGGATTTCTCCAAAATCACTAAAGTTCCTCGTGCATAGCAAACTGCCTCATGCGCCTGCACAATAAAAGCTAGGAATTGATTTTCTTCATCTGCTTCCATGCGCAAATCATCAATAAAAAAGAGATATTGATCCCGAGCCCCATTCACTAAAGTAAAGACTTTTGGAATCACACCATGCCCTAAGGCAAGGTTGCGGTAATAAGAGGAGAGTTCAACTGCAAGATTTTCGGCGAAGAGATGCATGGCAATAAAAAGAGTGGGTTATTCAGTACGAGTTTTAATAGACTCAATAATTTTAAGGAAGGGGTCAGCCTTCACGGAACTTTGACCTTTAAACGGTTGATCCGTAATCACCAAGAGTGAGATTAGGGCTCCTAAAGTTACTGGCAAAATTTTCAATCCCATGAAAAAAGAATCGGAAGGCAAAAACAAAGTGTTAATACCAAGTAAGGCCGTCATACAAATGATGATGACAACCCAAAATAAGTTAGGCAATCGCACTGATGAGCGCTCGATTCGGGACTCCCTGCTTTCAGCAACCTCCTCAGCCTTTTTGAGAATATCGGTATACATTGCGGTCTGCCTATTGGTATGAGGCTCAAGGGATAGTAGCTTGCGAGAAATCCCCCGCCAAAGCATATGCGTCTTTGAGCTACCGAGACCATCCTTCATTAAATCCCACTCATCATAGACAATCGAGTTCATATAGTCGAATAGCTCTTTACGCATAGGCGCGATTGCGGGATCACCATAGCGCACCAGCAGACGATCAAGATTGTTAATTTGACCTGCTTCTCTAGAAACTAAAGATTGCACTTCGCGAAAATTGGTTTGCGCTTGGTTTAGCAAGAAACCAATTAACAAGCCGCTTAAGGTAATGATCGATCCAAAAAGACTTAAACCTAAGCGCGTACTGTCTTGGGTAGGTGAAAACATCGGAATGGACTGCAAAATACGCGGCATTAAGTCCAACAAAACCACGAAGAATAGAACCAGAATAATTAATATCTGGACATTGCTTCGTCTATAAATCCAATTGAAAAACATATGCGCCCTTAAATAGCTTATTAATTACCTAGAGTATTTTTTAAGAAAGCCATAGTGCGTTCCCAGGCCAAATCAGCAGCAGCTGGGTTGTACTGTAATGGTGGCAGACCTCTAGAATCCGACTTCGGATTAGCAAAGGCGTGTTTAGCGTCATAGCGCTGGAAATCATAGTTGACTCCAGCTGCTTTCAGTTTTTCTTCTAATTGGTCAACACCAGCGATCGAGAAGAAATCATCATGAAGAGCCCAATGAGCCAACATCGGCTTTTGAATAGCCGAGGCATCAACGTACTCCAGTGGAGGATAGCCATACCAAACTACCGTGCCATCAGATTCCGGAACGAGGCCAGCTGACAATACCGTAAGTGCCCCACCCATACAAAAGCCAGTGACCGCAACTTTGCCACTACCAGTTGCCTTGAGATATTGAACGGCGCCGCGGATATCTTGGCTGGCAGCATCGCCAAAATTCAGATCATTCATCAGGTGTTCAGCTTCATTAGCTTCTAGGGCGAGCTTGCCACGATATAGATCTGGAACCAAGGCGCGATAGCCTGCTTTGGCTAAACGGTTGGCAACATTTTTAATCTCATCATCAAGACCCCACCACTCCTGAATAACTACAACGCCAGGCGCATTTTGAGGATTAGCAGGCTCAATTAAATAGGCCTCTACTGAAGTGCCGTCGGGTCTTTGAAATGTAATCATGACAACCTCTCTTTTGAAAATGAATTGGACTTAGTGCGCCTGTTTATCAGTATGAATATATCCCACCAACCAGAAGGTAAGCAAGCCACAGAAGGCTGCCCCATAACCCACTAGGTTGTAGTGCTCCATCTTCCCATCGGTACCAATGGTCACGACCACACCGGCCAGCACAGACGCCAATCCTGATGCCAGCATTTGTACTGAACCTACTAGGCTCATGAAGGTCCCCCGCATTTTGGCATCCACCACTTGACTCACGATTGCCATCGCCGGAATCATGCGACCTGAAACTAAAACAAAGAATGCTGTGGAGTTCATCAACACCACCCACAATGGCACAGGCACAAGATTGGTAGTTACCAGTAAAGGAATTAAGCTGATTACAGCAAGCACCCTAAATACCTTGACCTTACCGTAACGATCCGCCATATGACCAATCAAGCGTGAGCTCATTAGCGTAGCGATCCCGCCACAAAGATAGATTAAGGAAATATAAGAGTTATCAATTCCCACATTCGATGTGAGATAGAGGGCAATATAAGGAATCACAGAAAATCCTGTCAACATAATTAGCGCCATAAAAATGAATGCACGCAGATGCTGATGAGCGACAAAGATATTCCAGATTTGACTGAGGCGACTTCCCTCGTGGGAATGTCCTAAGTGACCAGAGATCTTGGGAATATTGCGATAGCCTAGATACAGAATCAGACTTGAAACCAAGGCAATGAAAATAAAGGGGGCACGCCACCCTAAAGATGGAATGTTATTGGCTAGAAATAAGCTGAGCGGAACTCCCGCCACAGTCGATACCGAGAAAGCGGACATCACTGTTCCCAAAGCCTTGCCTCTACGCTCAAACGGAATGGAGTCGGCAATGATGGTTTGAACCAATGAACCCAATATGCCGCCAAACGCTCCCGCGAAAGCTCGCGCGATAAAAAGAGAATGGTAGTCAGGGGCTAAGCCGCAAACTAAGGTAGCAATAATGAAACAGGCATACAAACTGAGAAGCAGCACTCGCCTCTCAAAGCGATCCACGAAGTAGGTAGCAAAGACACCAGCAATGGCAGCGGCAAAAGTGTAGGAAGAAAGTAATAGGCCGAACTGATGCGTATTGATATTGAGCTCACGAATAAATTCGGGGCCCAAGGGCATCATGATCATGAAGTCCAAGATGTGGGTGAACTGAATTCCGGCCAAGGAGAATAAGAAAAAGCGCTCTTTCTGCTTTCCTCCTGGCATGTGATGCTCGGTCAAGGGTTTCTTTACATGAAATTAGAGATGTGACATTATCAACCCACTAAGAAATCAATGCCTGAGCCCCTCCTTTAAAGCCCTCATGAACCACATCATCACCGCTTTCTCTGACTTTCCTTTTTTAATCCTCATGCGAGATGCCGCCTGGGGAATTCTTTTCCTTATCTGTATCCTGTTCTTTCATGGCAGCGCTATTAACCACGTCTATATGCGCTTTGAACGCCTCACCCGCCAAAATCTTGCCAAACACGAATACAACCGTGTTTTCTTTCACTTTTATGCCACTTTCGTTTTTTTGGCCATGTTCCACCTACTAGAGATCTTCTTTTGGTCGGTCTTCATCATTGGTTTGGGCATTATGAAAGCACCCATTGACGCCATTCTCTTTGCCGGTAGCTGCTATACAACCGTAGGCTTTGAATCCGATAACTTGCTGGATGGATGGAAAACCTTTGCGTTCTTCATCTCCTTCAGCGGCCTATTTTCTTTAGCATGGACCACTTCCATCATGATTGGCATGACCACCGCCTATAAAAATGCCTGGGATCAAAAGTACCGTAATACCAGCGCGTATTAGGCTAAATCACTCAAATTTCTGCAATTGAGAGGGATAGGGTGTATCATTAGGGTTAACCCTTAAGGAGCTCACCATGGCACATTCAAACTCAGTACAGTTTCACCAAGCACCCATTTTCAGCTTTAAGCCTTTATTTGCTATTAAAGACTTCTTTAGCCTGCTCGCAGCAGCATTTTCAGAAGCTAAAGTAATGGAGCAGAAATCACGTAAAACTAGTGGAAATTGGTAATTTACTGCTGAATTACCCCTGTTTTAGGCTATTTATGGCTGTATTTACAAAAAAAGCCTCTGAATGTTTCAGGGGCTTTTTTAATTCAACTGCAATCTCTAGCGCTTAATGTAATAGCCATAAACACAGCGTGAACCACCCCGAGAGGGATTATGCGTATCGTGAATAATCCCATCAACTACCGCTGCTAAGTGCTTAGAAACCTTCACGATTAATCTACCCGCCGGTAGTTCATTGGCCAGCATATGGACTTGGCAGCCAGCCCCGATTTTCATGGTGGGAACCCACTCAAACCCATGACTAACAATATAGCCATGAAAAACATTGCGATGATTGCCGTTACGAGGTGAGACGCCTTTGGCATTGAGTCTTCTGGCCAACTTATCATTTCGTTGATCTGCATAGCTAGCATTGGCAGCACGAAGATCCTCATAGACCTGCATATAGGGCAACTCGGCAGCAATGGCGATGGCACGAACCACGCAGTCACCAGCACCCCCTTTAAATCCTGCGGCCTCCCTACCCCCATCATTAAATTGAAAACCAAGTGCCCGCCCTTGAGCAGCAGTTATTTTGGTAAAGGGGTTAAGAAAGCCAAACATAGGTTCTTTAGGAGATTAATTGCTAGAGGTCAAAAGAAAAAATGGACTTGCCTTGCGACAAATCCATTTAATTTTGAGACTAAGCAATTGAAAGTTAAGCGTGCGCCTTTTTAACTACCAAGCGCCATGCATGCAGCAAAGGCTCGGTATAACCATTAGGCTGCTCTAGACCTTTGAATATCAGATCGCTAGCCGCTTTATAAGCATAAGAGTCTTTGAAATTCGGCATCATTGGCTTGTATAAAGGATCACCCGCATTTTGACCATCAACTACTTTAGCCATACGCTGTAAAGTCTCATTCACTTGCGCTTCAGTCACGATGCCATGCAATAACCAGTTCGCGATATGCTGACTAGAAATACGCAAGGTGGCACGATCTTCCATTAAACCTACGTTATGAATGTCAGGCACCTTAGAGCAACCAACGCCTTGATCAATCCAACGAACCACATAACCCAAGATACCCTGGCAATTGTTATCTAATTCTTGCTGGATCTCTTCTTTAGACCAGTTGGCTTTTTCAACTACTGGAATAGTCAATAAGTCATCGAGCAAAGCTTCTGCTTCTGCAGCAGTATCTAACTGCTCCATTTCTTTTTGCAGTTGCGCTACGTTAACTTGATGGTAGTGCAATGCATGCAATGTCGCAGCAGTTGGTGAAGGCACCCAAGCGGTATTAGCACCCGCCTTTGGATGAACAATCTTTTGCTCAAGCATCGCCTTCATCAGGTCTGGCATAGCCCACATACCCTTACCGATTTGAGCGCGTCCACGCAAGCCACAATCCAAACCAGCCAGAACGTTACGACGCTCGTAAGCGGATAACCATTTGCTGGTTTTCATATCGCCTTTGCGCATCATTGGACCTGCATGCATCGCTGTATGCATTTCATCACCAGTGCGATCTAGGAAGCCAGTATTAATGAAGGCTACGCGAGCACCAGCTGCAGCAATAGCAGCCTTGATGTTTGCGCTCATACGACGCTCTTCATCCATGATGCCGAGTTTCACAGTATCCGCAGGCAAGCCTAATAATTTCTCAACACGGCCAAAGAGTTCGCCAGCAAAGGTAACTTCTTCAGGGCTGTGCATTTTTGGCTTTACGATGTAAACGGAACCTTTACGTGTATTGCCAATCGCCTGAGTTGCCGGACGATTAATGTCGTGCAATGCGATCAATACAGTAACTACTGCATCCAAGATACCTTCATAAATTTCTTTACCGTCGCCAGTGATGATGGCTGGGTTAGTCATCAAGTGACCTACGTTACGAAGGAATAACAAAGAACGGCCATGCAAAGTGACAACGCCATCTTTAGCATCAACAGCGCCAATGCCAGCAGTGTATTTACGATCCGGGTTCAATGTGCGAGTAAAGGTTTTGCCACCCTTGCTGACTTCTTCAACCAAGGTGCCCTTAAGAATACCTAGCCAGTTTTCGTAAGCAAGCACTTTGTCATCGCCATCCACCGCGGCAATTGAATCTTCCAAATCTAAGATTGTAGAAAGCGCTGCTTCAAGCACAACGTCATTTACACCAGCAGCATCACTAGCTCCGATGGTTTTAGTCTTATTGATTTCAATATCGATGTGTACACCGTTATTGCGCAGGAGAACAGAGGAAGGCGCAGATGCGTCACCTTGATAACCTACAAACTGCTTCTCATCAGCAAGACCGGTTTTGCTGCCATCCTTCAGGCTGACAGCTAACTTACTACCATCAATTGTGTAAGCGGTAGCATCTGCATGCGAACCTTTAGCCAATGGTGCGGACTGATCCAAGAATTTGCGGGCAAAGGCAACTACCTTAGCGCCACGAATTGGGTTGTATGCACCAGCCTTAGTTGCGCCATCTTCTTCAGAAATAACGTCAGTACCGTAGAGAGCATCATACAAAGAGCCCCAACGTGCGTTGGCAGCATTTAATGCGTAACGCGCATTCAGAACTGGCACCACTAACTGAGGACCAGCTTGAAGCGCTAATTCATCATCTACATTCTTAGTAGTGCCCAGAACTTTTCCTGGCACTTCATCTAAGTAACCGATTTCTTTCAGGTGCTTGCGGTAGGCAGGCATATCTTTGATTGGACCAGGATTGGCTTGATGCCACTTATCTAAATCCAATTGCAAGCGATCACGCTTAGCTAACAAAGCTTCATTTTTTGGACCTAGGTCTTTAACGATCTCATCAAAACCCTTCCAAAAGTCAGCGCTTTTGATACCTGTGCCAGGCAGAACCTTATCTTCAATGAAACGATATAGGGGTGTAGCCACTTGAAGGCTATTACATTGTGTACGTGCAGTCATCTATAAACCTCAAAACAAATATGTCAATTGAATATACAAAAGTTAATTAAAAAATTACTTATTAACCCTTGAATGGATGTTGCAGAAGAATCGTTTCATCACGTTCAGGTCCTGTTGAGACCATAGCGATCGGCTTTCCTGCAACTTCTTCGATACGACGCAGGAACTTCTGTGCCTCTATTGGGAGTTTGTCCCATTCACGAATACCAAAAGTCGTTCCCTTCCAACCTGGGAAATCCTCATAAATTGGTTCACAACGTGCAACGGCTTCAGCGCCGCGCGGTAATACATCTAATTTTTGACCGTCAAGGTTGTATCCAACACATAGACGAATAGTCTCAAATCCATCCAATACATCTAGCTTGGTAATGCAAAGACCAGATAAACCATTGATCTGAATGGAGCGCTTGAGAGCGGCGGCATCTAACCATCCAGTGCGACGTGGACGACCAGTAACGGAGCCAAACTCTTTGCCCACTTCTGCTAAACGCACACCAACTGGATCTTGCTTGGCTGGGTTATCAAAATCATATAACTCGCTTGGGAATGGGCCTGCACCAACACGTGTGCAATAAGCCTTAGTAATGCCCAAGATGTATTGCAGTGAATCAGGACCAACGCCAGATCCAGCCGCTGCATTACCCGCTACGCAGTTGCTTGAAGTCACATAAGGATAGGTGCCGTGATCGATGTCCAGCAAAGTGCCTTGTGCGCCTTCGAATAATAAATTTTGGCCTGCCTGCTCTGCCGCATATAAGGCACTAGAGACATCCACCACCATAGGCTTGATGCGCTCGGCATAAGACATGGCTTCCTCTAAAGTCTTCTGGAAATCCACTGGCTCAGCACCGTAGTAGTTGGTGAGCATGAAGTTGTGATATTCCAAGTTCTCACGTAACTGTGCGGCAAACTTTTCTGGGTAGAACAAATCTTGCACACGCAAGGCACGACGGGCGACTTTATCTTCGTATGCTGGACCGATGCCACGACCAGTAGTGCCAATTTTGGCATTGCCGCGTTTTTTCTCGCGAGCATGATCAATAGCGACGTGATAAGGCAGAATCAAAGTGGTTGCCTCAGAAATTTTCAGGCGAGACTGAACATCCAATCCCGCCGCTTCCAACTCACCAATTTCTTTAAAGAGCGCTTCAGGAGAAAGCACTACGCCATTGCCGATATAGCAAATCACATTCTTGTGCATGATTCCGGATGGGATCAAACGCAGAATCGTTTTCTTATCCCCAATGATCAGCGTATGACCAGCATTATGTCCACCCTGAAAGCGCACAACTGCCTGAGCATGGTCAGTTAACCAATCAACTACTTTGCCCTTGCCCTCGTCACCCCACTGGGTGCCAATGACAACGACGTTACGACCATGAGCTTGTTGCTTTAAAGACATAATAAAATCCAAAAGGTAATTACAGAATTAGTTTGTTAAATACAGAATCAGTTTCTTGTTTGCTTCTTTTTATTTCTTGCTTACTTCCCATGAGCCGCCCTGCTTCACCAGCTCACGATCACAAAGATATTCAGCGGTTTCTACAGCGTCACCATCCATCGACTGAATAACCACTTCTCCAGCATCGCGTAACTCGGCGATCTTGCTGGATAAGTCCACATCCATGATCCAAGGCGCTACGATGGCAAGCTTTCTTTGCGCTACAGGCGCAAGATTTGCCAAGGTTAATAAATCCATTGAGAAGCCAGTGGCAGGACGAGGACGTCCAAATGCTTGACCTACATGATCATATCTACCACCACGTGCAATTGGCTGGGGCAACTTATCTACATAGGCCGCAAACATCACGCCGCTATGATATTGATAGCCACGTAAATCGGCTAGATCAATACTCAGCTCAACTTTGCCAGGCAGTGCAGCGATAGCAGTGGATAGCTTTTCCAATTGAGCTAAAGCCTCATCAATCAACCGATGTTTTGGTAAAGACTTTTTAGCATTAGCTAATACTTGTGCGCAAGGGCCATTCAATTCGGTAAGCGCCATTAAAGCTTCAGCGGATTTAGTCGGCAATGATTTAGCCCAGATCACCAAGCGTGGTCGATCTTTACTTTGCAATAGGCTATACAGAGCCTCAATATCGCCCTTCTCCAGAGTTTGCCCATCGAGAATCCCTGCGAGCACACCTGCATGGGAAAGATCTAGGTAAACCTTGTTCAACCCAGCAACACTTAAAGTCTGCAATAACAAAGAGACTGCTTCGAAATCCGCTTCCCAGCTTGCACAGCCATAAATTTCAGCGCCAAGTTGTAACTCTTCACGTGCAGAACTACCTACTGGCGTGCGAGCATGGGCAATAGAGCCTGCATAGCAAAGACGGGTAACACCTTTTCGGTTGAGTAAGTGCGCATCAATCCGAGCTACCTGTGGAGTCATGTCAGCACGTAGGCCCAATGTGCGTCCAGATAATTGATCGACCAACTTAAATGTTTGCAAATTGAGATCGGAACCAGTGCCAGTCAGCAATGAATCCAAGAACTCCAATATAGGAGGTGCAACCAGCTCATAACCATAGGACTGATACAAATCCAGAATGGCACGACGCAGAGTCTCTACCTTACGAGCCTCAGCAGGTAAAACATCAGCAATATCTTCAGGAAGTAACCAACGATTCATGATCTGAAATATTCACTTTCAATTTTTTTTGTGCAAGAACTTAAAGAACTCGCCATTAGGCTCAACCACCATGACATCCTTCTTATCTTTGAAGGAGCTACGGTAAGCCTCAAGACTTTGATAGAACTGCGCAAACTGTGGATCACGCCCAAATGCTTCTGCATAGAGTGCAGTAGCTCTTGCATCTCCTGAGCCTTTAATCTTTTGGGCATCGCGATAAGCTTCAGCCAAGATCGTGTCGCGCTGACGCTCGGCATTTGCGCGAATCTTGTCTGATTCTGCTGCACCGGTGGAACGCAACTCATTGGCGACACGTTTACGCTCTGCCTCCATACGACGGTAGACGGAATCACTAATCTCAGCAAGTAGATCTACCCGCTTGAGTCGAACGTCGACAATCTCTACACCGATATCAGCAGCGTCATCTGCCACCTTCTTACGTATACCTTGCATGACCTGTTCACGTTGATCGGAAATCAATTCACGGACAGTGCGTTTAGTAAATTCTTCGTTTAAGGCAGAGCGAACCAACTGAGTTAAGCGGTCTTGTGCCAAGCGCTCATCACCCTTAAAGCTGATGAAGAATTTACGCGGATCAACAATGCGCCATTTCACATAGGAATCGACTAAGAGATTTTTCTTCTCAGCAGTAATAAAGCGCTCTGCTTCAGGATTATCAATCGTTAAGATGCGACGATCAAAGAAACGTACGCTTTCAAATGGAGCTGGATATTTCAGTTGCAAGCCAGGTTGCTCAATCACCCGCACGATCTGACCAAAAGCAAAGACCACAGCGAAGTTACGCTGATCAACAATAAAGATACTAGATGCCAGGACATAGGCCAGAGCAATTAAGCCAGCAATGCTAGCTAGGAGACGATTTGCATTCATTATCTTGCCTCCCGATCACGACTACGTAGGCCATCACGTTTATCACCAGCATTTGTAGCCCCCGTATTTACAGCTCCAGCATTTGGAGTTGCCGCACTAGGAGCGCTTTGAATTGGTGCAGCAGGATTGCCAGTTGCTCCACCCACTGTTACCGAACCAGTCGGTGTAGTAGCCGGTGTTTGACCTGTTGCTACTTGCGTACTCTCTGCGCTCACTTGAGCAACTAACTTATCGAGCGGGAGATACAGGAGACTATTGTTCTTGGTGGTATCAACCAAAACTTTAGTAACGTTGTTATACATTTCGCGCATGCTGTCGATGTACATGCGATCACGAGTCACGCCTGGTGCTTTTGCATACTCCACGAATATTTGTTTGAAGCGAGCGGCGTCACCCTCAGCGGTAGCTACTACACGCGCTTTATAACCTTCGGCCTCTTGAATCAAACGCGCTGCCGTACCTTTAGCGCGCGGAATAATGTCGTTGGCATAAGCCTGACCTTCGCTCTTTAAACGCTCTTGATCTTGACCAGCCTTCACCGCATCATCAAAAGCAGCTTGCACTTGCTCTGGAGGCTGAACGTTCTGAACGGTCACACTAGTTACGTAGATACCAGTCTTATAACTATCTAGAATTTTCTGAATAGAATTGGCCAGATCAATACCAATCTTCTCGCGCCCTTCGTACAAGACAGTGTCCATCTTGCTACGAGCAACGATTTCACGAACGGAAGTCTCTGCTGCTTGCACAACTGTGGCATCAGGGTCGCGGTTATTAAACAAATAATCGGTAGGATCCTTCAGTCGGTACTGAACAGCGAAGCGAACATCAATAATGTTTTCATCTTCAGTAAGCATTGAAGAATCTTTTTGATTGGTTGCCTTAATCAGTATTGGGCGCCCCACTTCAACAGATCGCACGCCAGACAAATTGACCGTCTCTTGAGATTGGATTGGCCAAGGCATACGCCAGTTAATACCCGGCTTGGCGGTGTAGTCGTATTTGCCAAAAGTAGAGATCACGCCAGCCTGGCCTTCTTGAATGATGAAGAAGCCACTAAAAATCCAAATCAACAGCACGCCACCAGCAGCCAGTAAGACGGTGGCCTTAGAACCAAAAGGATTGGTGAAATTGAAGTTGGGCGCACTCATTCCGCCGCCGTTGCCTCCGCTACCACCACCAGCATTACCGCCACTATTACCGCGCTCGGACGGTGGAGGAATGTCAGTGCTGTTTGGTTTATTTGCTGGCTTGCTTGAGCTTGCGCCTGGTTTTTTCTTACCACCAAAAATGCCGCTGAGGCGGTCGTTGAAATCACGCCACAATTCATCCAAATCAGGCGGGCCATCTGGCTTAGCAGGTTGATTGTTTGGCCTTGGGCTATTTGGCTGAACTTCTACTGGTTTTTCAGCATCTGGAGTACTGGGTTCGACTTGAGGAGATTGTTCACTACCCTGCCCACCTTTGGCATCTTTGGATCCACTACCTGGGTGGCTATTGCCCCAGCCTGGATCATTGACCGAAAACAGCTCAAGAAATTTACGCATCGTTTGGTGAATATTTTCGGTTAGGAATCGGGTTAAATTCAGAAGTCTCTGGTCGTTCGGGTAAAGGAGCTAAAAACTCGTCTGGGTCCATTTGGACCTTGGCACGATTCTGCTCGACCCTTATTCTATCAGTCATTTGAGAGCATTCGGCGAGGGCTGAGCGCAATAAATCGAGGCCTAGGCCCGTCTTGGCGGAGAGGAAAACCTGGCTCGGAATTCCCTCGGAATCTCGGATTAGAACCGCCCCCTCCGTAAAGGTCTGGGGCATCTGGTCAATCTTGTTCATGACCTCGATACGGGGGATGTCATCAGCCCCAATTTCTCGTAAAACGGCCTCTACTTCAGCCTTTTGCTCCCTTGCCACTGGGCTACAGGCGTCAATCACATGCAAAATCAAGTCCGCATGGATGGTTTCATCCAAAGTGGCCCTAAAGGCCTCCACCAGTTGGTGCGGTAATTCACGGATAAAGCCGACTGTATCGGAGACCACAATCGAACCTACGCCCTCTAAATGGACTTTGCGAGAGGTTGTATCGAGGGTTGCAAACAGCTGATCTGCGGCATATGCCCCTGCTTTAGTGAGGGAATTAAATAAGGTCGACTTACCAGCATTGGTGTAACCCACCAGAGATACCGAAAAGACATCTTTACGATTACGCGCCCTTCTTTGGGTTCTTTGTTGGCGCTGGAGCTTCTCCAACTCATTTTCTAGACGCTTTGCCTTAGTGGCCAGCATCCGTCGATCAAGCTCCATCTGGGTTTCGCCAGGGCCGCCGCGCACGCCAATGCCACCACGTTGACGCTCTAGGTGACTCCATGCACGGACTAAACGAGACATACGATAGCGCACTTGAGCTAGCTCAACCTGAGTTTTACCAATATGACTTTGCGCTCTTTGGCTAAAGATATCCAAAATCAGGCCAGTACGGTCCATGACATGAAAGCCAATATGGCGCTCTAAATTGCGTTGCTGAGTTGGGGATAAGGGATGGTTAAAGATGACCAGTTCGGCACCTTGCTCTTCCATCACTTTTTTGACTTCACTCGCTTTACCCGAGCCAATAAATAAGGCTGGGTCAGTCTTACCCTTGCGGGCAATCACACTAGCGGTAGGTATGGAGCCAGCACTTTCAGCTAGAAGGCTGAGTTCTGCCATGCTGTCCGCAAAATCTTCGCGGCCTGTATCAACTCCAACCAGAACGGCACGCGCCGCATCTACACCTGTTTTATACAGAGCTAGGTTCTTCCGTACGGAACTCCACTGCACGAGCGGGAACAATCGTGGAAATGGCGTGTTTATAAACCATCTGCGTCACAGTGTTACGCAATAGAACCACATATTGATCGAAGGATTCAATATTGCCCTGTAGTTTGATGCCATTCACCAGATAGATTGAGACGGGAACATGCTCTTTGCGCAAAGCATTGAGGAAGGGATCCTGTAGTAATTGGATTTTGCTGTTATTCATACTGCTCCTTAATGGTTTTTATAGACTGCTTATATTTTGGGAGTCTTGCTTTTTTATTAAATAATCTACTACCAAGTAATGCCTGCTATCTGCTATGCGCTTCCTACTACCGTCTATCTCTAGCATAGGGGGTCTGATATTCAAAAATCAAGCCCCTTAGCCAAAAGACACTTAAAACTGTAACGCTGTTTTTACCTTTTTACTTCTTTTTGCCTTTTTTGCCTTTGTCCGCATCAACATAGGGGTTTTTGGCAGTATTCATCTGAATGCGCAATGGGGTACCGCGTAACTTAAAGACCTCTCTAAAACGGCCTTCTAGGTAGCGCTTATAACTATCAGTTACACCACTCAAAGATGTTCCATGTATCACCACGATTGGGGGATTCATACCACCCTGGTGGGCATAACGCAATTTTGGACGACCCATGCCCACACGCTTGGGCTGCTGATGCTCGATAGCCTCTTGCAAAATACGGGTGAGTTTTGGCGTTGGTAACTTCGCCATTGCAGCAGCATAGGCCAAGTCAACATCTTTAAAGAGCTCTTTGAGGCCAGTACCTTTTTTAGCGGAAATAGGATGAACGTTTGCAAAATCCAAGAAGCGGAGTTTTTGAGCGATCTCTAAACGCGCACGCTCTTTAACGTAGGCATCTAAACCATCCCACTTATTTACAGCGACCACTAATGCGCGCCCTGCTTCTACAATAAATCCAGCGATATGCGCGTCTTGCTCTGAAATATCTTGCTGCGCATCTAGCATCAAGATCACGACATTACAGTCCGCAATGGCTTGTAAAGTTTTAACAACGGAAAACTTCTCAATCGCCTCAAATACTTTTCCACGACGGCGCAGACCTGCGGTATCGACCAAGATGTAAGGTTTGCCATTGCGCTCGAAAGGAACTTCAATCGCATCACGGGTTGTGCCTGGCATATCAAACGCGATTACGCGCTCTTCACCGATCAATTTATTGATCAAGGTCGATTTACCTACGTTAGGACGACCTACAACCGCAATCTTCATTGGGCGATTTGGATCGTTTTCTTGCTCTTCTGGTTCTGGCTCTGGAATGCCTAAAGAATCCAAAGCATCATCAATCAAGCCACGCACGCCATCACCATGCGCGGATGAGATCGGGAAAGGCTCACCTAAACCTAGCTCATGAAAGTCTGCAGTAACGATACCGGACTGCATACCTTCAGTTTTATTGACTGCCAGAATGACTGGTCTACCTGTCTTGCGCAAAAAATCGGCAATGACGCGGTCTTGTGGCGCCATACCCAAGCGACCATCTACCAAGAAAATAATGATGTCTGATTCAGCGACGGCTTGCTTAGTTTGCTTTGCCATCTCGGCAACAATGCCGGTCTTCGCCACAGGCTCAAAACCACCGGTATCGACGCAGATAAATGCGCGTTCGCCAATACGGCCTTTGCCATAGTGACGATCTCGAGTCAGGCCCGAGAAGTCAGCTACTAGGGCATCGCGTGAACGCGTTAAGCGATTAAAGAGGGTCGATTTACCAACGTTTGGACGACCGACAATAGTGATTACTGGATTCATTTTGGACTGTACGCCGCTAGTTTGCCACCTTGAGATTGAATCAAGATGAGGCCATTCACCGCAATCGGTGCGGCTGAGATTGGACTACTGTCATGACGAATGCGTGCCAGCATTTCACCATTCGCTTGTGAAAGTGCATGCACATAACCTTGTGCATCACCAACGAGTACTACCCTACCAACTGCCAATGGCTCACCCACATCTCTAAATGTCAGCTGCGTGTTCTCCCAAGCTTGTGAACCATCCTTTACTGCAAAAGCAGTCACATGGGATTTTTCATTAGAAGAAAAAACTAAGTCAGGACTTTGAGCTGTACCGGTATAGCTTGAAAAATCCTTGAACCACAATAAATTACCTGTACGCGCTTGACCGCAACCGATGCGACCTTGATAAGAGACAGCGCAAATAGTTTCGCCATCCATGCTTGGCTTCGCAGTCACATCATTTAAGCGCTCAATCTCAGAGAAGCCTTTTGGAAAGGAAATCGGCGTCTCCCAAACTAGCCCGCCGTTTGCAATCGCAATCATGCCAAAGCGACCACCAGCAAATCCGGTCACAATGACCTCATTACCAATCGCGAGCATGCCGTAGCCAACGCGCAAAGACAATGCGGATTGTTGACGTTGATAAGTCCACTTACGAACTCCTGTCTGAGCATCCAAACCAATAAAGCGGTTATCCAATGCACGGATGATTACTACGCCACCGGCAACTACTGGCTCTGATAGTACTTCACTACCAACACTCACATTCCAGATAGGTTTACCAGTTTCGTCATAGGCATAGACGGTACCCTTGGTTGTCACTACTGCTGTAGTACGTCCATCAGATCCAGGGCCAATAGAAAGGCGATCCGGTACCGATACTTCCCACAACTTTTCACCAGTACGTAAATCCAACTTAGTGAGATTGCCACGGTGGGATGCAGCAAAAACAGCTTCACCTGCTACCGAAGGATGAAAGTTAAATGGTTCAGATGAACCGATACCAGTTGACCATACCGGAGATAAATCAAATTGATTGCTAACCGTAACTAGCTCAGCAGGCTTGCGCACACGTGAGCCGCCAGAACAAGCTACCAAGGCCAGGACTACAGAGCCTAAGACTAGGGTCGTACTTGCTAGTTTTGCTACCCGTTTGCAATCCATCATCACTGAGCTACTCCTCCGACGGCATCTAATTTAACTTTCAGGAGGCGACGCGCCTCTTCTGGGAATTCTTTTGCTTGATTGAGTAGTACCCAAGCAGCTTCATAACTCTTACGCGCATCAGTAATATTTTTTTGCGCTAGATACCAATCTCCACGACGCTCTAACCATAAAGCCTCGAAACCTGAGACAGGCTTTTCTTTTAGGATTGAATCGGCTTCTGCAAAATCCTTTTCGGAGCCCTGCTCTATCAACTGCGATGCTAAACGTAATTTTGCCAAAGCCAAATAGCCTTGATCAGAAGAATTCTTGGCAGCCCAACGCAAATAATCGATGGCCTTTGCAGAATCACCCGCATCAGATGCAATCTTCGCGGCCACCAGACTGGACATTGCTGCATAAGGCGTACCAGAAAACTGCTTTTGCAAATCATCAGCAGCGAGCAAGGTTTGATCTTTATCACCCTTGTTAATCGCTGTGACCATCGTTTCATATAACTGTGAAGCGGCCGCCGCTTGGCTAGTGCGCCACCATTGGTATCCACTGTAAGCTGCATAAGCAAATAAAGCAGCAGTCACTACACCGGTAATGATGTTGCGATACTTTTGCCAGAATGCTTTAAGTTGATCTACTTGTTCTTGTTCTTCTAGGTCTAAAGGCATGTCAATCCAAGCTAATAAATGCAGTTTTAATAATGAATGTCTTAATTCTATTCGGTGGCGCCAACTATGGCATCAATTACAGCCTCCACCACGCTATCAAGGGCTACTGCCTTCTGCTCGCCACTACTTCGTAAATCCTTGAGCTGAGCCTCATCCTTAGCCAATTCATCTGGCCCAATAATGACAGCATAGGCCGCCCCACTTGCATCCGCCTTCTTCATTTGGGACTTAAAGCTGGCAGTTTGGCCATCTGGAGGGCAAAACAGGATGACATCGATACCTGCGTTACGCAGGCGCTCAGCAATAATCATCGCGGCAGTCAGGGTCTCGCCACCCTGGTGAATCACAAAGGCATCGCATTGGGCTGGCGCTTCCGGCAAAGATCCAGAAACCTTCATTAATTCCAAGACCCGCTCCATGCCCATAGCCCAACCACAGGCAGGGGCAGCTTTGCCACCCATACGCTCGATTAAGGGGTCATACCGACCACCACCAGCAATCGTGCCCTGGGCACCCAATTCTTCCGTAATCCATTCAAAGACGGTCAGGTTGTAGTAATCCAGACCACGTACCAAACGGGGATTAATCTTGCAATGAATGTTATTCGCCTTCAATAAAGCTTGTACCGCCTCGAAATGCTTCAGCGACTCTTCACCCAAGAAATCCAATAACTTTGGCGCGCCTTCTATCAAATCCTGCATCGCTGGATTTTTAGAATCTAGGATACGCAATGGATTAGTCAATAAACGACGTTGTGAATCTTCATCCAACTGCGCTTTGTTAGCTTCAAAGTAAGTAACTAAGGCAGCACGATGCTCAGCACGTTCAGGAGCTTGACCTAAAGAATTGATCTCTAGACGCACACCTTTGAGGCCAAGCTCATCCCAAAGACGCTGCCCCATCAAAATGATTTCTGCATCAATATCTGGTCCAGCAAAGCCCATCGCTTCAATACCAAATTGATGAAACTGACGATAACGACCGCGCTGTGGACGCTCATGGCGGAACATCGGCCCTGTGTACCAAAGACGCTTTGGTCCTTCATAGAGTAGATTATTCTCAACGACGGCACGAACTACAGCGGCAGTACCCTCTGGACGTAATGTGAGTTGCTCACCATTCAGACGATCTTCAAAGGAATACATTTCTTTTTCAACGATATCGGTTACTTCGCCAATACCACGCTGAAATACCGCAGTTGCTTCCACAATCGGCGTACGCAAGAACTCGTAACCATAGGCACGAGTGAGATCGCGCAAGACATGCTCAAGATGCGTCCACTGAGCAGCGTCAGCTGGCAAAAGATCATTCATGCCGCGAACGCCATTAATTTTCTGGATCTTTTGTGCTTTAGCTGGGTTTACCTGGTCAGTCATGTTGTGCTTTAGTGTATTTCTTTATTGTTCTTGTTCTTGTTCTTGTTCTAGCATTTAGTTTGCTATTACTTCGGAGCGTAATGCTGATTGACGTACTCATCAACAATCACCTGAAATTCTTGAGCAATATTGTCGCCACGCAAGGTTTTGACTTTGACACCATCAACAAAAACCGGTGCGGCAGGCGTCTCGCCAGTTCCGGGTAATGAGATACCAATATTAGCGTGCTTGCTCTCGCCAGGGCCATTCACGATGCAGCCCATTACGGCGACATTCATTGCTTCAACGCCAGGATGGGTTTTCTTCCACACGGGCATCTGCTGGCGCAGGTAAGACTGGATATCAGCAGCCAATTCTTGGAAAGTCGTACTTGTCGTTCTACCGCAACCAGGGCATGCAATCACCATGGGTGTGAAATTACGTAATCCCATAGTTTGCAAGATCTCTTGCGCGACAATAATTTCATTCTCACGAGGCGCACCAGGATCCGGCGTTAAAGAAACCCGAATGGTGTCGCCAATACCCTCTTGCAACAGAATGCCCATTGCAGCAGTTGAAGACACAATGCCCTTACTACCCATGCCCGCTTCAGTCAAACCCAAATGCAATGGGTAATCAGAACGACGCGCGAGATCGCGGTAAACCGCCACTAAATCCTGCACATTACTAACCTTGCAGGACAACATAATTTGATTGGGGTCCATACCGAACTCCACTGCTTTTTCTGCAGACTGCAATGCCGACTGAATCAATGCCTCAATCATGACCTCTTGCGCAGTCTTGGGAACGGGCAATGCCGCATTGCTATCCATGATGCTGGCCAGCAAATCTTGATCTAGGCTACCCCAGTTCACACCAATCCGAATGGGCTTGTCATATTTGCAAGCCGCCTCAATCATTTGCGCAAATTGCGGATCGCGTTTGGCGCCCTTACCCACATTACCGGGATTAATGCGGTACTTGGATAAAGCCTGCGCGCATTCTGGGAAATCATTTAATAAAGTATGGCCGTTGTAATGGAAGTCGCCGATCAAAGGCACCAAAACATCCATCTTGTCTAACTGTTCGCGAATGTAAGGCACCGCTGCAGCAGCAGCTGGCGTATCCACCGTAATGCGCACCATCTCTGATCCAGCACGAGCCAACTCTTTGACCTGAATTGCAGTAGCAAGCGCATCAGCAGTATCCGTATTGGTCATGGATTGAACGCGAACCGGTGCATCGCCACCCACTGTGATGATGTTGGTTTTCCAAATCACCTTTGCTTGACGTGTTGCTCTTTTAGGCGCTGGGCCCAAAGGTAGCTTCGGCAGATTCGGTAGATTGCTAGATGAATTACTCATTGGACTTGTTTTGAGAAATCAGCCGTCTAATCTTTTGAGCCATTGCACAGGATGCTCGGGTTGATACTCTTGCTCTTCTTCATCATCAACGCTGTCAGCAGCCTCTTCGTGATCATGCTGAATTTGCTTCTCATGCACCGCACGTTCACGCACTCTAGTGCGATCAACCACATCACCTGCTAATTGTCCGCAAGCCGCAGCAATATCATCACCACGAGTTTTACGAACAGTAGCCACCATGCCGGCATCTAACAAAATGCTCGCAAATGCATGAATACGTTGGGCGGATGAGCGCTTTAATCCAGACTCTGGGAATGGATTAAACGGAATCAGATTGATCTTGCATTTGATGTTCGCCAACAAGCGCACCAGCTCTTTTGCCTGAATGTCTGAATCATTCACACCATCAAGCATGCAGTATTCAAAGGTTAAGAAATCTCTTGGGGCAAAAGGTAAATATCTTTCGCATGCAGCAAGCAATTCTCTTAAAGGGTATTTCAAATTCAATGGCACTAATTGATCGCGCAACTTATCATTCGGCGCATGCAATGACACAGCCAATGCTACTGGGCAATCTTGTGCCAAGCGATCAATCATCGGAACGACCCCTGAGGTCGATACGGTGACGCGACGACGAGATAAACCATAAGCTCTGTCGTCGAGCATTAAGCGCAAAGCAGTCACGACGTTGTCGTAGTTGAGCAAGGGCTCGCCCATGCCCATCAGCACGACATTGGAGATCACGCGACCGGTGTGCTCCCAACCTGGAGTTGGATACTGCTCAACGCGACGAATCGCATTGGGATCATTGCGGAGTAAATGTTCAGCAAACCACAACTGACCAATGATTTCACCGGCGGTGAGGTTGCGTGAAAAGCCTTGATGCCCTGTTGAGCAAAAACGGCAATTGACTGCACAACCTGCCTGAGATGAAATACACAATGTGCCACGGTCATCTTCAGGAATAAATACCGACTCCACAGCATTACCAGCCCCAACATCGAGCAACCACTTGCGGGTGCCATCTGCTGCATGCTCATCTTTAATTACTGGGAGAGAAAGAACTTCCGCCTTATCGAGCAGTGTTGCTCTAAAGCTTTTTGCTAAATCACTCATGTCGTTGATGTCGGAAACACCACGCTGGTGTATCCACTGCATGAGTTGCTTCGCCCTAAAGGGCTTTTCATTCAACCCCGCGACATACGCTGCCATTTGGTCAGCGTCAAAATCTAAGAGATTTACGCGCGGGGAGGTCAATGCGCCTACTTATGTAGTAAATAGGTTATTTGTTAGCAATCGTTGATTAACGATTGAAAACATTCATGCCAGCGAAGAAGAATGCAACTTCGACAGCAGCAGTTTCAGGAGCATCTGAACCATGAACAGCGTTTGCATCGATGCTGTCAGCGAAGTCAGCACGAATTGTGCCAGCGTCAGCTTTCTTAGGATCAGTAGCGCCCATCAAGTCACGGTTCTTAGCAATCGCGCCTTCGCCCTCTAATACCTGAATCATCACAGGACCAGAAATCATGAAGCTCACCAAGTCTTTAAAGAAAGGACGCGCAGCATGAACAGCGTAGAACTGCTCAGCTTCAGCTTGTGACAAATGCGCCATTCTGGACGCAACAATCTTCAAACCAGCAGATTCGAAACGGTCATAGATCTTGCCGATCACGTTTTTTGCTACAGCATCAGGTTTGATAATCGACAGGGTGCGTTCAATAGCCATGTAAAACTCCAATAGTAATTTCAAAAATTTAGCCAAATCGGCGCTGAATTGGACTGGAGGCGAACCTCTGCCACACTTCCTACAACGCGCCAGGAATTCAGCGACCCCCGAATTATACATCGGCTGACCGTATTTACCCTGATCTGAGCGTGGCTAAGCTATTGAATTTACAGGGCATAACCCTTTAATTTGTAGTCCTTTTCATGGGGGGCTTGAAATTACCCCATTTTGTCTATACTTACTATCAACAGCCCCTAGTGGGCTCGTGTAATTACTATGAAGAAGGAGTCAATATGAGTGATCTGAACTCTTACGGCTTTGGGCAAACTGGCTCGATTAGCACCCCTCAGGTACGCAACCGCGTACTGCGCAACACTTACGCCCTTTTGGCGCTCTCGATGGTTCCTACCGTCATTGGCGCATGGCTAGGCGTTGCCTTTGGTTTAAACCTGATGGCAGGCAGTCCTTTTATGGGCTTTATCGTCTTTATGGCTGTGGCTTTTGGTTTCTTCTGGGCGATTGAGAAGAACAAAGACACTGGTCTAGGCGTTCTGCTTCTTTTGGGTTTCACCTTCTTTATGGGCATCATGATGTCCGGTTTAGTGGGCTACACCCTCAATAGCTACAGCAATGGCGCTACTTTGATCATGTTGGCCTTTGGTGGCACAGGCGCGATTTTTGCTGTGATGGCAACGATTGCTACTGTGAGCAAGAGTGATTTTGCTGGCATGGGTAAATGGCTGATGGTCGGTGTACTACTCTTGATCGTGGCCTCTTTGGCCAATATTTGGCTTCAGTTGCCTGCATTGATGTTGACTGTGATGGTCTTAGCAATCGCGATCTTCTCAGCATTTATCTTGGTTGACGTGCAACGCATCATCAATGGTGGTGAGACTAACTACATCATGGCTACTTTAGCCATCTACTTAGATGTGTACAACGTCTTCACCAACTTGCTCGCATTACTGGGCATCGTTGGCGGTAACCGCGACTAAGTAGCTGCTTGCAGTAAACCAGCTTTACTTAAAGGCGCCTGCGGGCGCCTTTTTAGTTGGCTGTAAATATCGTAACGGCGTAGGACAGCGCAAACAAAATCATGAGGATGGCAAAGCTATCTGAGGTTTTCATATTGGGCTCCCGAAGTAGATAAAAGCAAGATCAGCAAATATTTGCTGACTGAATTCAATCTACACCTTCCCATCTGGTCATCTTCTTAATATTGCACTGCAACAATACATAAAGCACCAAATCAGTGCAGAAAACAACTCTAATTACGATAATTAGAGAATTGGGCGTTCAAAAACAGCCATCGACTCTACATGCGAGGTGTGAGGGAACATATTGACGATGCCCGCGCTCTTGAGGATATAGCCAGCTTGATGGCATAGGATCTCGGTATCTCTGGCTAGGGTTTTAGGATTACAGGAGACGTAGACGATGCGCTTAGGCAATAGATCACTGCCCTGCTCATTCAATAAAGCTAAAGCCTGACAGATTTCCATAGCACCCTCACGCGGCGGATCCATCAACCAGCGCTCGGCTTTACCCCAGGAAGCAATCGTCTCTGTTGTCACTTCAAATAGATTGCTTTGCATAAAGCTGACTCGATCTGTGAGCTGATTGTGTTCTGCGTTAGCTTTAGCTCGAGTAGTCAAACTTTCCAAGCCTTCAATACCTAGCACGCCATTTGCTCTTCTTGCGAGCGGTAAGGTGAAATTACCAATGCCACAAAACAAATCGAGCACTCGATCACTTGCTTGAACCTCTAAGAGGCGAATCGCCCTACTCACCAAAGCGCGGTTCATCATGTGATTGACTTGCGTGAAATCCGCCGGCTTAAATGGCATCTCGATTTCAAACTCAGGCAGGCGATAGCAAAGTTTGCCAGTTAGTGGGTAGAACGGTGCAACGGTTTCAATTCCCTTGGGTTGTAACCAAACCCAGACCTGATGCTGATCCGCAAAATCTCTAAGCAGTTTCTCGTCTGCTGGCGTTAGCGGCAGCAGGTTTCTGAACACCAAGGCAGTAACTGGCTTTGCTTTCTTGGGATCATCTGAATTGGGTTCCTCGGGCTCACCCACAGCAATTTCGATTTGCGGCATGCGATCAACAATGGATAGACCCATCACTAATTTACGCATCTCTGGTAGTAAATCAGAAACATGCTTAGGCAAAATCTCGCAGGCAGTCATGTCAGCGACATAGCCACTCTTACCCTCATGAAATCCAATTAGTACAGTGCCTTTTTTGATCGAGCGATTGACTGCGCTTAATCGTGCGCGATGACGGTATTCCCAAGCAGGACCACCCATGGGGCGAAGAATCTCTTCAGGAGCTACTTTCGCGATATGCTTTAGATCATCCTCTAGCACGCGTTGCTTCATCGCGACTTGCGCCCGAATATCTAAGTGCTGCATCGTGCAGCCACCACAAACTCCAAAGGCTTTGCACTTGGGCACCGCTCTAAATACGGCAGGCTTGAGGATGTCGAGAACTTTAGCTTTACTAAAACGCGCCTTGTCACGTGTAACGACATAAGTGACCAGCTCAGTTGGTAATGCGCCTTGAATAAAAATGACTTTGCCGCTCTGACCCGCATCTAGCCCATGCTCAAGATCTTCTTCTGTGGGAGCTAAGCGTGCAATCCCTTGCGCGTCTAGATCAAGGGATTCAACTCGTATCGGCTCAGTCACAACAATGTGAACTGGCTTTTCTCCTCTACGCATCCGGAGCAAATCCCAGGAGATATTCTTGCCACTGTTCGCCATGGGGCTCTTTAGATTCTTTTTCTAAATACGCTTTTACGAAGGCGATTTCTTCTGTGTATTCTTCCAATGAAAATCCACCACGCATCAACTGAAAGCGACAATACATCAGATAAGTATTCACGACATCTGTTTCGCAATAGCGTCGAATGTCGTCAATCTTGCCTTCTTGATATGCTGGCCATACTTGGCTACCATCCATGCCCATCTTACCCGGAAAACCACAAAGCTTTGCCAGACCATCTAATGGCGCGTTAGCGCGACCATTAAATTTTGCCAAGAGATCCATCATGTCTAGATGGCGCATGTGATAACGGCTGATGTAGTTATTCCACTTAAATTCACGGCTATCGTTTTCTTGGCTCTCGCCCATTTCCCAATAGCGCGGTGCTTGCACATGGTTTGCTAGAGCGCGGTAGTGCAGCACTGGCAAGTCAAAGCCACTGCCGTTCCAGGATACTAATTGAGGCGTGTACTTTTCAATCAACTCAAAGAAGGTTTGGATCAATACCTTTTCATCATCTTGCGGTGTGCCTAGGGTACCCACTTTGATTTGCGGCGCACCTTCTTTGGTTGTTCTGCGAATCACACAAGAGATAGCGCAAATACGTTGCAGATATAGTGGCAAAAACTCGCTACCCGTTTTCTCAGCACGTTCGGCCATCGCTTTAGCCGCAACTTCGCTATCTGAGAGGGAATTTGGATAGTCGTTGAGACGACGTAGTCCTGCTACATCCGGAATGGTTTCAATATCAAAGACGAGAACGGTTGCCATAATGAAATCGCTAGCGCTGTACTAGGCCTGCAATTACTGCAAGTATGGCGTTGGATTTACCGGCTTGCCATTCACACGTAATTCGAAATGGAGTTTGACCGAGTTTGCATCGGTATCGCCCATCTCAGCAATCTTCTGCCCCTTCTTGACCGAATCACCCTCTTTTACCAATAGCGTGCGGTTATGGGCATAGGCTGTAAGGTAAGTATTGTCATGCTTGATGATGACGAGATTGCCATAACCACGTAAGCTGTTACCAGCGTAAACCACTTTACCGTCAGAGGCTGCAGTCACTGGCTCACCTAACTTACCAGCGATATCAATACCTTTGGTTTTTTCACTGAAATCATCACTGACTTTACCTTTAGCTGGCCATGACAAACGAATGCCTGGTTCAGCAACCATCTCTTTCGAATTGTCTGGCTTTGGTACATCTGTCTTGGCGGCATCAACCTTGGGCGCATCTGTTTTTGGGGTATCGATACTGCTTGGTGTCTTAGGCGCTGGTTTAACAGCAGACTTGGAGCCAGCTGGTGGCTTCACCAAAATCAAATCCCCTACTTCAATCTGATTGGGGTTGGATAAATTATTCCACTGCGCTACATCACGCGGAGACTGTCCGTTATCTAGAGCAATGCGAGCTAAGGTATCACCCCGCTTAACGCGATAGTAGCCTGGTGGCGTTGGTTCGCCATTACCCCCACTGCGATCGACCACATTCGCTGGCTTCGCTCTTGGGGTTGTCGAACAACCCACATTGAGCGCCAAAGAAGTGATTGCCAGAAGCAATAGAAAGTATTTAGACAGTAGATTCATTGGGTTTTTCATACTACCCCTGATTGTAAGGGGACAAAAAAGACCTCGTCCAGAACGGTTCTTTGATAACGCTGGGAGCTCATGCGCTCAACCATGATCAATTGCTGCTCTTTCTCATTTTTAGCCACGGGAGCCACTAAGCGCCCTCCAATAGCCAATTGGTCCAATAAGGCATCCGGAATACCCAGGCCAGCAGCGGCCAAAATAATTCCATCAAAAGGGGCGGCTTGGGGTAGACCTAAGATGCCATCCCCGTAGATGAGGCGCAGATTTTTGATGCGAAATGGACGCAGCTTTTCTCTTGCCATATCGTGCAAAGGACGAATACGCTCAATTGAATAGACTTCTTCAGATAGCAAGCTGAGGACTGCTGCTTGGTAGCCACAACCCGTTCCAATCTCTAATACTTTTCCTAATTTTTGCTTAGGCTTATGCAACAGCTCAATCATGCGTGCCACAACTGATGGCTTAGAAATTGTTTGAGAATGCCCGATTGGTAAAGCAGTATCTTCGTAGGCCTGAGGATGCATACCGGCATCCATAAATGCATGGCGTGGAACAGTAGCAATTGCTTCTAATGTTTTACCGTGCTTTACCCCAGCAGCGAGTACTTTCGCTGCTAAGGCTTGCCGATGACCAGCGTTACGTTCTGCGGCTGGCCTCAACCGCGATCCCAACCATTGGCACGCATCGCAGCTAAGCGGGCGTGATGGGTTAAATCCAACTGCATTGGCGTAATAGAAATGCAGCCATCATCAATCGCATGAAAGTCTGTTCCTTCGGAGCTATCTTTGGCATCCCCCGCTGCACCAATCCAATAGATCAGTTCACCACGAGGGCTCTTTTGCACAACCACGGGTTGTGAATGATGACGATTACCCAGACGGGTCACGCGCCAGCGATAGAGATCAGCATAAGGACGATTGGGAATATTGACGTTCAGCAAAGTAGCTGCGCCTTCGGTATGTGCCAACTTAGAAACCAGCATTTGCGCCACGATATCGTGCGCCGCTTTAGCGGCATCTTCAATGCGGTTCCAGCCTTTATCAATTTGTGAGAAAGCAATGCCAGGAACACCGAACATCACACCCTCAACTGCGGCAGCTACCGTACCAGAGTACAGAGTATCTTCACCCATGTTCTCACCCTGATTGATACCAGAGACAACGAGATCGGGCTTTTCATCCAAGAAACCCGTCATGGCGATATGGACACAATCTGTTGGTGTGCCATTAATAAACAAGAAGCCATCACGCTCACCACCAGCCACCCGATGAATGGATAGCGGTCGTGAGAGTGTTAATGAGTTTGAGGCGCCGCTATGGTTTTGCTCAGGGGCAATGACTGTCACGCGAGCTAGCGGGCGAATAGCATTTACCAGGGCCAAGAGACCAGGAGCCAAATATCCATCATCATTGGATATCAGAATATGAGGCTGCTTTTGATTTTCACTCATGCTAGACATTCCTTTTCATCTCTGATAATGCTCTTAGGCTTTGGCCATTGGTGTTAATGAACGACCTCTAAACCAGCCATAAATTACCGGCAAGACCAGGAGAGTCAGAATAGTAGTTGTCACCATACCACCCACAATGACGAGAGCCAAAGGACGTTGAGCTTCAGAACCAATGGAATGCGATAAAGCCGCTGGCAATAGGCCAAGACCAGAAAGCATAGCGGTCATCAACACGGGACGAACACGCAATGAAGCACCTTCAACCATGACATCTTTCATCTCACCATGCTCGGTTGCCGCCGTCTTATTAATAAAGGAGATCAGAATCACACCATCCTGAATCGCAATACCAAAGAGCGATAAGAAACCAAAGAATGCCGAGATACTTAAAGTTTCGCCAGCCAGATGCAAAGCAATCACACCACCAATCGCAGCAAACGGTACGTTGATCATCACAATCACCGCATCACGGAAATTACCAAAAGCACTTACGAGTAACAAGAAGATACCAAGCAATGCCAATGGCACGATCAGCATGAGTTTCTTCTGCGCCTGCTTCATTTGATTGAACTGGCCATCCCAACTAATCGAGTAGTTTGGTGGCAGAGTGATATTTTTCTCAACCAGGAATTGGGCATCTTCTACCGCGCTACCCAAGTCACGGTTACGAACGCTGAACTTAATCGCGATGTAACGCTTACCTGCTTCACGATAAATAAAGAATGGGCCATCAGATAACTGGACAGTAGCAACCATCGACAGAGGAATTGCCGCGCCGTTCGGAGAGTCGACCAGGAGGTGGCCAATATCAGCAACGTCGTTGCGACTACCTTCGTTCAAACGAATTGCAATACCGAAAGTCTTCTCATCTTCAAGGAGATTAGTAACCGCAGCGCCGCCAATCGCATTAGCAACCACCGTCTGAATGTCATTCACATTAATACCGTAACGCGCTGCGCGTTCACGATCAATCTGAATATTCAGTGTTGGTTGACCTAACTCTTTCAGAATGCCCTCATCCGCTACACCGCGAACTTTTTTGAGCTGGTCAATGACCTCATGCGCCTTTTGATCTAAGACCTCCAGGTCGGTACCGTAAATTTTCACAGAGTTTTCACCCTTCACGCCAGACAAGGCCTCATTCACGTTATCTTGAATGTACTGAGAGAAGCTATAGGTGATACCCGGAATTTTATTAAGCTCTGTTTCAAGGTGAGTAATTAAGTCTTTCTTACTCGATCCACTTGGCATGTTTTCTGGGCTCTTCAGATAGAGACCGTACTCTTGGTTAAACACTCCAGTGGAATCCGTACCATCATCAGGACGACCAATCTGACCAGCCACCTTATCAATCTCAGGCTGCTTTAAGAAAGTCTCGCGTAATTGATTGGCAATTTTGACGGAGTAATCCAAGTCCACAGTATTGGGTAGGGTTACGCGCAACCAAATATTGTTTTCTTCTAAGGTGGGCAAGAACGCAGTTCCTAAGCGAGTGACGCTCAACAATGTCAGACCCAGAACAAATACAGCAACAGAGACCACAGTTAATGGACGATCCATCCACTTTCTGAGTAAAGGCTTATAGCCATTCAAGAGCTTAGTAATAAATCCAGGTGGCTTATGGTGTAAGTTCTCGCCAAAAACCAGGGAGATCATCGCAGGCAAGAAAGTTAAGCTCAAGACCATGGCCGCGATCAAAGCAAAGCCCATAGTAAACGCCATTGGCTTAAAGATGATGCCCTCTACTCCACCCATAAAGAACAATGGGGAGTAAGCAACAATAATGATACCGGTGGAGTAAATCATGGCACGCTGCACTTCGCTGGTAGCCAAGATGATGCTTTGATTGAGGCGCTTACCGCCCTCCTCTAAGTGACGCATGACATTCTCTGTCAGAATCACTGCCGAGTCCACGATCACACCGAAGTCAATCGCGCCAAGAGAAATCAAATTCGCAGGCACGCTCCAGATGTGCATCTGAATAAACGAGACGCACAGCGCCAAAGGAATCACTGCAGCAACTACCGCCGCCGCACGTAAATTACCCAAGAAGAAAAAGAGCACCGCGAGAACTAAGGAGATGCCAAAGAACAGAGTGTGCTTAACAGTACCAATCGTGATATCCAAGAGCACTTGTCGATCATAGAATGGGACTACTTCGATTCCGGGGGGCAATACTTGTTTATTGATATTTTCTACCGTGTTGCGCACCCGGGCTAATACTTCAGTGGCATTCTCGCCACGGCGCAAGTACACGATGCCCTCAACAGAATCTGGATTGTCATTGAACTGGAACATGCCCAAACGGGGTGCATTACCAATCTCAACGCGCGCCACATCTCCAATACGGATCGGCACACCATTGTGAATGGAGATCACTACCCGCTTAATGTCATCAATATTGCGTAGGAGGCCTACACCTCGAACTACAAACTGCTGCTCGCCGCTAGGAAGCAATCCGCCGCCGGTATTGCTATTGGCATTAGTTAACGCATCAATTAACTGATTTACGGTCACACCCTTCGATTGCAAGCTTTCTGGGCTCACGATCACTTGATATTGGCGAACCTTACCGCCAAAAGAAGAAACGTCCGCTACGCCTGGTGTTTGCTTGAGCTCTTTATAGATCTCATAGTTTTGTAGCGTTTTCAGTTGAGTTGATGAAGCGTAGTCTGATCTCACCTCATAACGCATGATCTCGCCAGTCGCATCGGAGTCCGGGCTAATGCTAGAAGTTACCCCAGGCGGGAAGCTGACATTACCGAGGCTGGTAATAAATGTTTGACGGGCTTTAAAGGGATCGGTAGTGTCATTGAATTTCAAAGTAACAACCGATAAGCCAAATAAAGAAACCGAGCGGAAAGCTTGTAGACCAGGAATACCAGCTAAAGCATTTTCGACAGGAATAGTGACCTGCTGCTCTACCTCGGTAGTACTTCTACCAGGCCATTGAGAAATCGCCTGAATCGTTAATGGCGCTACTCCAGGGTATGGCTGAATCGGCAACTTAGAAAGACTGAACATTCCCAGACCGAGGAGCAGGATCGAGCCAACGATAACCAGCACACGCTTCTCAAGTACACCCCGAATAAAGGAAGTAAATACGCTCACTTAGTCTTCCTGCTTAGCAAAACGATCGTTTAATAAAACAGCGCCCTCAGCTAAGATCCGCGATCCTGGCTCTACACCTTCGGTAATGGCAAAGGCTTTGCTATTCAGGTCATAGCCTTTAACTGGCAAACGGCGATAGACCTCATCACCCACCTTCACAATGACATAGCGCATCTCACGAATACGCACTACTGCTGTTTGCGGAACAACGATTGCGTCAGCCATACCAGTCGTTAACTTGGCGGAGGCATACATATCTGGACGCAAGAGATCGTCGCCGTTCTCAATATCAGCACGAATTAATAAAGCACGAGTTTGTGGATCGATAGTGGGAGCGACATAGTTTGCATAAGCCACAAACTCTTTGTCCGGGTACGCCTCCACTTGCAACACCATTTTTTGACCTGGCTTAATCAAGCGAAAGTCTTGTTCAAATACATTACCTAGGAACCAGAGTTGTTTTGGATCGGCCAAAGTAGCAATCACATCACCTGAGCTCACGGCAGAACCGGGCTCCACATTGCGCTTCACTAAAACGCCTTTTAATGGGGAGCGCATGACCAAATTGGCTTGCGTCTTACCAGTTGTTTCAATCGATTTAATATCGCCATCGCCAGCACCGAGATTTCTCATGCGGTTTGCTGCCGCTTGCTGAGTAATGCGAGCATCACCTAGCAGATCGCTCATGGTCTTATTAGATTCAAGCACTTTCGCCATTTTTGAGGAAAGCAAATACTCCTGCTGCGCCGAAACAAACTCGGGGCTGTAGAGCTCAACCACTGGAGAGCCGATATTCACCTCAGCGCCATCGAATGCGTAGATACGCTCCACTCGGCCTGGAGCGCGAGCAGATAACACTTTAGACTTTTCAGCATTAAATGCTAAACGTCCTGGCACTTTGATATCTACCGGAACTTGGACTTTTTCAGCGGTTTGGAAGACATAGACTTCTGGGTTTAGTTTCACGCCCGGTAACTTCAACTCCAGGATGCCGCTCTTCTCTACTTTAAGAGCCTTATCCGAGGTTTCAATTTTGACGCTGCGGTTAACATTGGTGATGCGACCAAGCACAATACCAACTGAAAGAATCGCAAAGGCAAAGGCGGCTAAACACACGCGGTAACGGTTTTGTGGGCTCAGGTTCCAATACAAACCCGCAGCACTCGCAAAGGCAACCTGTAATTTATGTCCACCGAAACGCAGAAACTTATCGGCGACAGGCTTTGCCTTGTCAGCCCACTGCTTTAGAAAAGAAAGAATTTTGTCTTTCAACACTGCTCCTTAAAAAGGTTCTTTGCCAGATGTCACTAGCAATACTGCTTGCGCCTGCAGAAGATTACTTTCTGCCAACGCTAATTGAACTTCGAGGTTGCGCAATTGAGTTTGCGCTGTCAGCAAATCATTAAATCCCTGACCATTATTAGAGTATTGAGTTAAGCCCACCTTATAAGCAGCATCTGCTTGAGGTACTTGGCGCTCTTTTAGAAACTGAGTTTGATTCTTTGCTTGTTCATAAGCAGCATAGGCACTGTTCACCGCCAACACAATTTGCTGGCGATTCGAAATATTGCCCGCTTCAGCAGCCGCTTGGTTACGCTGCGCCTGCTCTACGCCGTACTTCTCCTTGGTAAAGAAATACAAAGGAATAATCAGATCCAGCTCGAACTGATAAAACATCGCGCCATTATTCGCTGAAAATGGCCCACGTGGCGTATACGATGATCCAATTACCTGGAAATCCGGCAAGTAGGCCTTCTTCGCCAAATCTACACCTTTACGAGCGGCATCTAATTGGAGTGCGGAGCTCTTTAGAGAGGGGTGACCGTTTTCTGCATAGTCTTCTAACTCGATTAGGGTCGGCACACTGCTCATGGCTCGGCGTACATCTCCACGTAAAACTAACTTTTCACGGGAGTGGCGACCAACTAAGGTATTAATACTGTTAAGCGCTACCTGTAGCTGACGCTCCACATTGAACTGATCCGCTTGCGCTGCACTCTGGGATACCTGCGCATTGAGATATTCAACATAGGCAGCAGCATTGTTGGCATAGCGCGCTTTAGCCACGTTCTTAATCATCTCTAAACGCAAGACGGATTCTTTCAGAACTTGTAGCTGCTTTTGTGATGCCAAGGCGGTGTAATACAAAGTAGATAACTGCGCACCCAATTGCAAGTAAGTGGATTCGCTTTGCGCTAACAATGCTTCTGCATTGGTATTAGCAATATCGGATGCCAAGCTCTTTTTTCCCGGAAACTGAAAAGGCTGCGTAAACGATATGGCGTTGTTGCTACTAATACCTTGTGGATAGGTTGATGAAGGCGCATTTGCGCCACCCAATGCAAATGGCGAGTTCACAGGCATGCCAGACCACACCAAACCTACTTGCGGGTTGGCTGGCGCATTGATCTGCGGCACAGTCGCCTTTGCAGATAAGTAGGACTCACGCAGTGAAGATAATTGCGGGTTATTTAACTTGAGTTCAGTCCACAGCTGACGCAAATCCATTTCTGCAGGGCCAGATGGCGCACCCTTGGTATAAATTTTTGGCGTATTGCTGGGTTTGACTGGTGCGAACAACGATGCGGCATTTGCGGGATTCGCAGTTTCATTACTGACTACTGGCGGCGCAGATAAAGAATCCTTGGATTCATTTGTTTGCACGGTAACGCTGGCCGGTATCGGTGTATTTGACTGAGCAAATACAGAAGTAACAAAAAATATGGAGGCGACTGCACCAGCAACCCGCTTCATGGGGTTTGCTGTCGTATTCACAAATTCACTCGTTTTTATCTGGCCGTAAGTCAAATCGGCTGCCTCTAAATCTGTACTAATGCTGTTTTTTTAGCCCCAGATGCAGGTTTCCCTGTATTTATAGGGGGTTTGGACGATTATAGGTGAGAAAACCCAAATGTCTATTATTTGGGAATTTCTAACTTATTGATTCTAAAGACAATAATTAATCTGAAATACCTTAAAACCGTTAAAACTCAGCATGGATCCTGAAAGAAAGGATATTTACCGGTCCACGGGCAGAGTTGTAAGCCGGATTGATGATGTGCTGAAAGTTCAAACCCGCCAGAACATTCTTAATCACTGTAGCGTTGTAGTACACCTCACCTATCCGCTCAGGGGTGTATGAGATGGTCTGACTTGGACTTGCATAGTCACCAATGAAATAAGACACACCACCCGCCTGAAGATAGCCGCGACGATAGCTCGACAAACCGTTTTGCATCATTGAAATACCAACACTGTCATTCGGGCGCTTCCAACTTGTTCCATTCATCCCCATACCTACTGAGACTGAATTGTCTGCTTCAGTAAATGACATGGTTTCAGTATGGCCATCGGATGTAAAGGCGCGAGCATAGATACCCAGGTCTTTTGTTAAAGCCTGCTCTCCATGCAAACCAATACCGGTTTTGTACTGCATGTTGTTACGCACGTTGTTAATGGCCTGCGTGCCTTGCGCATTATTTTGGATAACGTAATTAGTCGCATCTGAGAAGCGAGCCAACATCATCTTATTGCGATAGGCTAGAACGCTCACCTTTCCAGGAAGATCAGCAATATTGTGCTGACGCTCCACCTCTACTTGGTCACCATAGGTATTAAAGATTTGCCAGTTCAGGTCACGACCATTGGGGGATTTTGGTGCGAGCATACGTGAGGCTCGCATCACCCAGTTATCCAAATACCACTCGCCCGCTAAGCCCCAGCTGTAGCCTCTGGCATCAGCTGCATAGTCATACGCCAGATAGGTCATATTGCCCCAGTTCATAAACTGAATGCGGGGGTCTTTGGCATAGCGACTGTCATCGAAAATATCGAGCGTGGAGAACTGACCACCCGTCAGCACAACTCGATTACTGCTGACAGTTTGGGTAATTTGATTGGCCTCATTCTCAAGAACAACTTTGTCACCCTCTTGATTAATGGTTTGACGCACAAAAGCGCGAGCCGAATAAAACTTAGCCTGAGCACCATTGGCTTTTGTAGCTTCACCATTAGTAAAACCACCCAAGCCAGTCAAATTAGAAAACGGCACTCCAGAAACTACTTCTGGATTGAAATACACATCCGTATTAGGAGCGATGCGCGCGCCAAAGAATAAGGTGCCTGACCAGGTGTAGCTCATCGCCTTATCACTCGATAAGCTATTCATACCCGAGTATGAGGATGTGAAATTGTTATAGCGCTGGTTAATGTAAGTAGTTTGGCCGTGAATATTCACAGGCAAACCAAACAACTCTCCCTCAGTAGGAATGTCCTGAATCGGAGAAGCAAAGCTCGCAATTTGATCCGACCCTGATCCGGCCTTCTGAGCGAGCGCAGTCGTACTGCAAAAGGCAGCCAGCAAGCTCAACAGGAGAAGATAGGATTTGTGGGTCATTCACAATTTCACATTGGTTAGCATCAATGGCCATTCAATAAAATAAGGCCAGATCTACCGGGGTAATAAACAAGACAACTTAGATGGGCACAGCGTGAGATTGAAGCTCAACAGTGGTGCAGGCCAAATTATCCCCAAAAAGAGGCAATTTACCTAGAATTTATGTCGATTTAGTGACTATTGGTCTTTGGGGATTGGGCATTGAGGATATCTTGCAACATTTGGCCAGTCAAATCCGAGTGGTCTTCCGCAAATTTACCCAAGCGAACCCAATGCTCAATTTGTTGGGAGGACGATCTTCCCGTAATCTCGCCAACTTCCCTAGCTTGCATTACTAGACTCTCGGACAACCTAATCACTTTGGGCATTTAACTCGACAACGCCTCTTCAATAGCAATCTTACGATCAATGCTTCTGATCAACCGCTCTATGGGTATTGCCTTAACCCTCACACTACGGAGCTCTTTCATGCTTTTATCAGCCATTTTTAGATCCTGTTGATCCTCAAGCTCTGCAATTGCGGCCAAAGTTTGCGAAAGGTTTTTATTGGGTTTTGAGGGCATCTTTTAATGGGTCAGAAGAATATCTGACCATGCTGTAGTTAAAAGATGAATGTAGCTCTTTAGCCAGTTGATATCAACGCCAAGAGCAAAAGGGTTTTAGAAAACTACCCTACTGTACGTCGATCCATGAGTGCTCTAGCTAAAGTGCCTGCATCCACATACTCCAGCTCACCACCCACCGGAATACCTCTGGCGATTCTGGTGACTTTGATGCCTTTGGATTTCAGCACTTCACCAATGTAGTGGGCTGTTGCCTCACCTTCACTTGTGAAATTCGTTGCTAGAACAACTTCTCTGACTGACACTCCAGTGTCTGGGGCTTCAATACGATTGAGCAAACGATCGAAATGGATTTCATTTGGGCCCATGCCATCGAGTGGTGAGATACGGCCCATCAAAACAAAGTAATTCCCTTTGAAACTCAAGGTCTGCTCTACCATCACTTGGTCAGCAGGTGTTTCCACAATGCACAGCAAGGATGGATCACGGCGATCATCATTACAAGTACTGCAGATTTGGGTTTCAGAGAAAGTATTACAGCGGGCACAGTGGCCCACTGTCTCTACTGCCTCACCCAATGACTGAGCAAGCACAGCTGCGCCATTGCGATCATGCTGAAGCAAATAGAAAGCCATGCGTTGCGCAGACTTAGGGCCTACTCCAGGCAATACGCGCAATGCCTCGATCAATCGACCGAGGGCATCTTGAGGAGCTTCTTGACGTGCCATTAAATAAACAGTTTTCTATTAATGATTAAAACGGCAACTTAAAGCCAGGAGGCATTGGCATACCAGCAGTTGCACCAGACATCACTTGTGAGCTAGCAGCTTCCACTTGTTTGAATGCGTCTGTATAGGCAGTAACCAATAGGTCTTCGAGCATCTCGCGATCGTCCATTGCACCTGGATCAATCTGCACGCGTTTCATTTCGTGTTTGCCAGAGATGGTGACTTTGACTAAACCACCAGCAGCTTGACCAGTGACTTCTAGCGCAGCCAATTGCTCTTGCGCTACTTTCATCTTCTCTTGCATCTGCTGAGCTTGTTTCATCAAACCAGCAAGGCCACCTTTCATCATCGCTTTATTTCCTTTTATGAATGTGTTCTATTGATTTTTTTAACTGAATTACAGAGGTTTAACGGAACCGCCAACGACTTTGGCTCCGAACTCTTTTTCTAATTGCTGAATAAATGGATCTTGCGCAATCATTTGTTCTGCGTTTTGTCTTTTCTCTTGATGAATCTGAGCATCAACTTTAGCTACCGTCTTGCCTTCAACTTCACCCTTCTCAATGACCACTTTGACAGGTTTACCAAAGTGCGCAGTCAAGGCGTCCGCAAGACGACCAACAGAAGCATCTGAAGCGAGCTGTGGCATCGGTGTCACGACAGTGGCACGAACGCCCGCTGGAGTGTCATCCCAATCCTGTAACTCCGTCTGAAAAGCCAATTGCTGAACCATGCCCTTGACCGGTAACTGGCGCATCAATGCATGCCAGTCTGGTCGATTTGCACTTGAGGCAACTGGTGAAGCTGGGGTAGTAGGCGCAACTGAAGCTGATGGAGCTGAAACTGGGGGCCTAGCTTGAGGAGCTGGAGCAGCTGAGGCGGCCGGTCTAACCGGAGCAGCAGTTTGATTTGCTGGTGCAGTAGGTCTGGGCGCCGAAGCTACTGGCGGTGCTGAGCCTCCCGCTCTGCCGGGAGCTTCATTACCTGGACGAAAGGCCAGCATCCGCAAAAGCGTCATGGCAAAACCAGTTTGCTCATCTGGTGCTAACGATAAATCGGGGCGGCTAGTAATACTGATTTGGTAGAAGAGCTGAGCTTCTTCTTTTGTAAGTGCACCAGCTAGACGACGAATCTCTGCCGCTTCAGGCCAGTCTTCTAATACAGACTCAGGAACAATTTGTGCCGCTGCGATTTTCTGAATGAGGCTAGATAGATCTGCAAGTGCCAATGAGAAAGACATGCTGCGCTCACCCATCTCATTGGCAATAGCCAATAGTGTTGCACCATCTTTTGCAATGAGTGAATCAAGGATGCGAATGAGATAAGCATCATCAAGCGTGCCGAGCATGCCACGTACCGCTTCTTCGGATACTTTGCCAGCAGCGTAAGCAATAGCTTGATCCGTGAGTGATAAAGCATCACGCATTGAGCCTTGAGCTGCTTTTGCTAATACGCGGAGTGCATTGGTTTCGTAATCGACTTTTTCTGCAGCGAGTACTTTTTCGAGATGCTCAACGATGAGCGGTACTGGCATTTGCTTGAGATTGAACTGCAAGCAACGAGACAAAATGGTGACTGGGATCTTTTGGGGATCAGTAGTAGCAAGTATGAACTTCACATGTTCAGGCGGCTCTTCCAGCGTTTTGAGCATGGCATTGAAGGCATGATTGGTGAGCATGTGCACCTCGTCAATCATGTAGACCTTATAACGGGCATTACTTGGTGCGTAGGCTGCTTTCTCTAATAGAGCAGCAATGTCGTCTACCCCGCGATTACTCGCAGCATCCATCTCGATGTAGTCAACAAAGCGTCCAGCATCGATTTCTAGGCAAGCTGGGCATTTTCCACAGGGTTCTGAGGTCATACGACCTTGGCCATCTTCCCCGGTGCAATTAAGGGCTTTGGCCATAATTCGGGCAATTGTGGTCTTTCCGACCCCTCGAGTGCCTGTGAAGAGCCAAGCGTGGTGGAGTCGACCCTGGTCTAAGGCATGGGTTAAGGCCTTAACCACATGGTCTTGTCCTACCAATTGGGAGAAAGTTTTAGGGCGCCACGAACGGGCTAAAGCCAATGCTGTCATGTATTACATTCTAACAAGCTAAAATGGAATTGGACGGGCCTCCCCGCATGGCGGTTTGGATAACCTGGTCAGGTCGGGAACGAAGCAGCCAAACCCAATTCTGTCAGTGCCGGGGGTCGGGCTCGTCCACCTTCCCCAAGCTAGATTTAGCCTAATTACAGGATCCTTAAGATTCTGAAGATTCCCCAAATCATCCAAATAATCAGCAAAACGAGCACTAAGCGGGAGCCTATTACCAATCTAAATACGCGTTGTTGCTTAACTCTATATTCAATGGCTACATGCATTTCAAATCCTCCAGCAGTCAGAAAGACTCAGCGTAGAGGCTTGGAGCTACAAAGAATAGGGGTTGGGGATTATTTGGGAGTAGGAAAAATTGGGCAAATTTTGATATGTCAACTTAAAAAATACTTCAGGGCACAATATCTATCTAGCTAAACCTAACACCCAGAGAAACTCTAATGCCCCAAGCCATTATTTTTGATGTAGAAGCAACCGATAAAAAAGATGCCGTCATCATTGAGGCTGCTTCTTTAGATGTCACATCTATTAATCCGCTTGCTGTTGGTAATCCTTGGGTGCAGCGTTACAACCCAGGCAAACCAATTAGCTTAGGTGCTTTAGCTACTCACCACATCATGGATGAGGAATTGGTTAACTGCCCAGCCAGCACATCATTTAGATTGCCTGCTGGTACCAAGTACATCATTGGTCATAGCGTAGATTTTGACTGGGAAGCGATTGGCAAGCCGGAGGTCAAGCGCATTTGTACATTGGCGCTATCTCGCAGCCTATGGCCTAACTTAGATAGTCATACTCAAAGCGCCCTGCTCTACAACTTTGAACGCGCTACTGCTCGAGAGCAGTTACGTGATGCACATAGTGCCTTAGCGGATGTCTGGATTTGCTCCAAGATTTTGGATCAGATCATTACTCTCTTGCGCCCCGCATCCTTGGATGCTTTATGGGAAATGTCTGAGAAAGCCCGCATTCCAACGATCATGCCTTTTGGTAAACATAAAGGCGAACTCATTAGCATGGTCCCATCAGACTATAAGCATTGGATGCTTCGTCAAGACAATGTCTCTGAATACCTTCGCAAGGCCTTGCAGAGCTAATTTCTTAATGCTGCTTGTGCGCTGAGCTTACGAGCTTTTCTGTATAGGCAATCGCTACGGCTGACAGCACAAAGGTAATGTGAATTAAGGTTTGCCACATCAAGGTCTTTTCATCATAAGAGGCTGCGTTGATGAAGGTCTTAAGCAAATGAATCGATGAGATACCAATGATGGCTGTTGCGAGCTTCACCTTCAACACGCCCGCATTGACGTGTGACAACCACTCTGGCTGATCTGGGTGATTCTCAAGCTCTAGCCTGGAAACAAAGGTCTCCCATCCGCCTACGATGACCATTACTAACAAGTTAGAGATCATCACTACATCAATCAAGCCCAGTACAACCAACATTAAAGCGGTTTCAGTCATGGACTTATCAGCCATCATGCTGATGAGATGAACCAGCTCTATCCAGAACTGCCAAACATAAACACCCTGGGCAACAATCAAGCCAAGATATAAAGGTGCCTGTAACCAGCGGGACATAAATATCCAGCGCGGCAGTGGGCGTAATTTTTTCTCTAGATAGGTTTGATTTTCTTCAGTCATAAATTCATTTTAGCGATATTTATGATGTTTTTATTACTTGCAATCACCTAGTTAATATAGGGGAATTACCCTCTTCTTTTATAGGCTTGCCAGCATACAAAGAGCAATATCAGCGAGGTGATGGTAGCTAGCCACCTTAAGCGCAACATCAATAGAAAAGAGGCAAGGAATCCGTGATTTCCTTGCCCCCTCTTTGCCAAGCTAATTATTACTATTGACTGCTAATTGCCTGCCATTCGCCTCTTACTGGTACTTGCGGCTAAATACTCGTGTATTGCCGCTCTCATTGCGCTTAGTGCTTTTTAGTACTGCGCAGTAAGACAAAACTATGATCACTGCGAGTGAGATGCCGTTAAAGTTATTTAATAGTTCCATTTGATTTCTCCTGGTATTTATCTACGTTTAATTAAGTGTTGTTACTTTTGTTTGTTACTGTCTTTGCTTCTGTTTTGCTTCTATGTATTCAGAATAGGGTCTTACTAGCTCACGAAATGAGCTAGTAAAATTAGCTTCGTTATTTCTTTTTTTTACTCATCTTTTATCGCCACTTCCTTAGCGCGCTACTGGCAATTCATCCCACTGCGTGGTGTAGTTTGGGGATCTATTCCCTGATCTCATTTGCCAGTCTTGTTTAGTTCCGGATGCAGCGGTTTTAATGGCGGCGTTACCAAAGCGGTTATTGATCGAGTCCATAGCCTTCATGAGACCGGCAGATTTGCCTTTTACTTCCATGTCATCAAATAGGGATTGCTGCATAGTGGGTTTGTCAGCCAAGAGATTGAGAATGACTCCTGCTTTTTTATACTTAAAGCCTGTCTTGTAGATTTGCTTCAAACCCTTTAATGCGGCAGTAGTCAGTGTTAAGGTGTTATCGCTGGGATCACTCAAAACCACGGTGACGCTTTGATGGTGCTGTGGCTCAAATGGTTTATGTGGATTCGTTTGTACAAAGATGGTAAGCGCACCCGTAACTGACTTTTGGCTCCTAAGTTTCTCGGCACCTCTTGCGGCATGCGTAGCAACAGACTCAGCCAACTCTTCCATTAAAGTCACTGGCTTACCAAAACTTCTTGAAGAAATGATTTGTTGTTTGGCTGGCGCCACTTCTTCAAGCTGCAGGCAAGATACGCCACGTAGCTCATAGCAAATTCGCTCCATCACAACGCCAAATTGTTGGCGCATCGCCTGTGGTGAAATTTGTACCAGATCAAATACGCTATAGATCTTGAGTTCTTTGAGTTTCTTGGCAGTCTTGCCACCAATACCCCATACCTCGCCTACCGCTGTCTCTGCCATCCATTGATAGAGGGCTTCTTTTGACATCGAACTGATGTCACACACGCCAGCGAACTGGGGATGTTTTTTAGCTAAGTGATTAGCTAGCTTAGCGAGCGTCTTGCTTGCACCAATACCCACGCAGACGGGCAATCCTGTGGTGTCTTTAACATCTTGCTTGATGATTTGACCTAAGTTAGTAGGATCTGTGTATTGCTTGAGCACTGTCTCTATTTGCAGGAAGCTCTCATCAATACTGTAGACCTCTAAATTGGGTGTGAACTTTCTTAAGACTTCTACTACCCTGCCACTCATGTCGCCATACAAGGTGTAGTTTGAAGAATAGGCCTGGATACCATGTTGCTTAGCTAGGTCTTTCATCTGAAACCATGGCGTACCCATCTTCACGCCTAGCGCCTTGACTTCAGCACTACGCGCTACAGCACAGCCATCGTTATTAGATAGAACCACCATCGGCACATCTTCTAGCTTAGGCGCAAATACGCGCTCACAAGATACATAGAAGTTGTTCACATCAACGAGTGCGAAGAGTTGATTGGTTTGACCAGCTTGATTCATGAGGACCTCCCGTTTCGGCTACTAGCGTGGCTGTACTTGCGTACTACCCCAACGACTACACCCCAGATTTGGAGTTCGCTGTTCTCATTAAAGGTAATAGGCTCATAATTCGGGTTCTCTGGTTGGAGTTCAGTTTTGCCGCGCAATTGATAGAGGCGCTTGATGGTGTATTCATCGTCAACTACGGCAACCACGATGTCTTTATGTTTTGGCTTGAGGGCTTTATCGACCACTACCTTGTCGCCATCACAAATGCCGGCGCCCATCATCGAATCGCCCTTTACGGTGAACATGAAGGTGGCTGGCTTGTTTTGGACTAAATAGCTATTGAGATCGAGGCCTTCCTCAGCATAATCAGCCGCTGGACTCGGAAATCCCGCTGAAATGCGGTGACTCAGAAGCTTGAACTCATAGGCACCATTTGCCGCCAAGGCTTGTGGGGCCTGGGTCAGAGTGCTTTCTGAGGAGCTTTGTGGAAGTGCGATAAGTGCCATGGGTTCTAATATACTGTATATCTATACAGTATTTCAATACCCAGGCCTTATTTTTTCAAAAATGGTGCTAAAAGAAGACGCACCGCCTACCTACCCCTTCATTTGGATCTATTTTTTTGACTGCTCTCCAATATGTCGGTCACCTCTTTGGCAACGCCCAATAACTGAAGTACGGTTTCTTTTGTAAACGCCTCAATGTTTTCGTCAACGCCACTAATAGCGACAAGCCATTGGCCATTTTCAAGACGCTGAGCCTTGCCCCTCTCTTGCAGACCTAAAAGCTTTCTTCGGACCGTCTCTCTAGCAAACCCCGATACCTGAGAAAGCGTAGCTAAAGAAACGGGGTTGATACCTTTTAAAGGAGCTCCAGACTCATCAAGCAGCGCGGTAATTTTGGTCTCAGGATGAAGGGAGCCCATGACATTTAAGTGGGCCAAAATCCCCCATAAATAGGCGCTTTCTAAATCCATATCTAGTTGCGTGACTACGCGACGCATATGATTGATGAGATGACGATTAACAATTAATGAAACGAGTGAGAAGTTGGCATCAAATGCCTCATCAAAGTTTTTCATGGCTTCATCACAATCGGCGCTGGAATATAGATACCAGAGGTAACCTCCTTACCTCCTAGATAAACCCTTAAGGCCAAAATGAATTCCCCGCTAGCATCACTAGGCAACCAATTAGGTAATAGGGCCTTATCAGCAGGGGCTGTTGGCTGAACATACAGAGTGAGCGAACCATCCGCGTTATAAATCAAATTATCAGCAGAGCGAATGCTGTATTTATTAGCAGAGTTCTCAATTAAACGCGCATTTATGCGATCGTAGATTGTCAAAGACCAAAATCCAAAGCATGACTTATCAACTGGTGGGATCGCATTCTTGGTAAAAGTAATTGCATAAGATTTGGCACCGCTCAATGGCTTGAGAGCGGCATCGGTATAAGCGTTGTAATACACCGCTTCTTTTGAGCTATTAATTCCAATAGATCGCACTTGAATCATGGCTTGCATTGCTACACCACCAGGGCCACCATGCTCACCTACATTCGGTGGAGGAATTTGCCAGCCATTTTTTACTGGAAAGCCCGTCAAGGCAATGGCGGACATTGCATGATCAGCCTGCTCGGCCCCTTTGCCAATATTCTCCAATACACTTTTTGAGCTATGCAAACTTAATCCGGGACCAATTCCTAAAGGCGCAAAATATTCAGTAAATGTAAGGTCACTTTTAGGCGGAGGATTTTCGCCCATATAGGTATTGGCAATTTGCAAAACTGTCCAAGGATCCTTGGCGGCCAAAGGATCAAGCTTCATATAGCTTTCAGGCTTGGGCAAGGAAGCAGTGGCGGCTGGATTTAGAAACTTCTCAAGGGGGAGCAGCTGAATAGCATCTTGAATCTGATTGACGGCCGCAATATCACCAGCATTTTTAAAATAGATTCTTTGGTAGATATTGATGGAGTTGGTGGGCGCTCGAACTATCTTATCGACCCCCTTAGGTTTTTCCCCTTGCCAATTGGGGCCAACGATTAAAAACTTGCCACCCTGCTGCCCGGTAGTTCTGGAGCCAATGTAATCAAAGTTATAAAAATAAGCATCCACTAAGGCAAATGAATAATAGCGATCTGGAATTGATGGCACCACCAACACCATAGGAGTACTTGAAAGCTCTAAAAAAGTTGCGCCATACAAGGTATCCACATTCGCCATTGGATCTTGAGTTTGATATGTGGCTGGCTGTCTTAACAAAAGAAATTGGCCGAATGGATTTCCTTTATCACCCATATACAGCTGAAAGTTACGCAAGAACTCATAACGCTGGCGGTAATGGAGAAACGGTGGGACTGAATATAAATATCCAGCAGTTGCCATATTGACTTCGTATTCCTGCTTATATAAATCGATCTCTTTTTCAGAGTTAGGCTTATGTAAATAAAAGGGATTCCAACGTCCTTCTGCCGCGATATTTTGCTTTGGAGTGGATGTACCAGCACTTTGTGCGCCTATAGACGACCAATAACAGGATAGGCATAGCCCAAAGATAGTTAGCCAAAGTTTTTCGGAAGTCTTCATTCATATCCCATCAACAGATTGCTTGTTTTAAGCAGATTTAGGCAATATTCGCCTAAATTGGGCAATAACTAAATAGGGAGATGCCCAAAATGGGCAATCAACCCTATTCAAATAGCCTCTATAAATCCAAAATGAAGCTTCTTTATAGAGTTGCTCAAGTTCATGACCATTTATACACACGGCACGCTATGCCATGTCCAGCGCAAGACTGTGATCGGCGCATTATTTGCCCTAGTCTTCATAGCGAGCAACTCCCAGGCAGAAGAGATTCAGTCTAAAGGCGTTAATCCCGCTGATATTGATACTCGAGTCGACATCATTAATGACAACGTACGTTTAAAAGGTGGCGGTCAAACCAATACCACCACCTTTAAGTTCGACAAGAAATTAGACGACCAGTCAGGCTTTAATATTGAAATGCCATTTTTAATTAATATCAATTCACCTAACTACTCAACGCAGGGCAACGGTGATCTCTTTACACGCTATCGCTATATGATTCCCGTTAATGGCTGGACGCTTGGACTATCTGGCGAGGCGGTACTCCCTATCGCCACAGAACCAGCCTTAGGAAAAAATAAATACCTTATTGGAGTTGGGGGTCTAGCCGTAAAGCCTTGGTCACGAGACTTTATTACGGCATTTGTTGTAAAGCAGACTCAGTCACTAGTTGGTTACAACCAATCCCTTAACCCATCAGCCAATATTTCAAGCGCTGCCAATGGCCAAACCAACTACACCTCTAGCGAGATTCGCTTTATGCCAATTTTTGTTCTCAAGGATGGCTGGGCAATAGTGGCCGATGCTCGTCAATATTGGGGCCAGATACCAAATTCTGTCAAGTGGACCCTGGTAAAGGTAGACTTGAACAAGCAAATTACTCAAAACTGGGCAACTACGATTGGGCTAAGTAAAACTTTCGACGCCCTCGCAGATAAAGGGGCTTTAAGTGCATCAGTTAAGTATTTCTTCTAAGGACTAGAGGGCATTCATGAAATTAACTCGACTTCTTGCCTGTTTAATCGCCGCCCTCTTGACCAATACCTATGCACATGCACTAAGCACCTCAGAAGTTACGGCGATCGCTAAAAAGGCATTTATTTGGGGCTATCCAATAGTGGATAACTATTCCGTTTTATACGAACAGGCATTGGACCCAAACTCTCCAGCCTATCGCGCGCCACTCAATCAAATCAGCCATGCAAACAACACCGCAACACCTCAGGATAAAAGTATTGTTGCCCCCAATGTTGACACTCCTTACTCTTATGCATGGCTAGATCTAAAAAATGAACCGGTCATACTAACCATTCCAAGGGTTGAAAAAGGTCGATATGTCGCCATTCAATTAATTGATGCTTATACCTACATCATCGATTACATCAAGCCCAACCCCAATAATAAAGCAAGCTATCTCATCGCCGGCCCCAATTGGACGGGAAAAATACCCCGGGGAATTAGGAAAGTAATTAGGGCTGACTCCAACATCGTACTAGCCCTATATCGCACAGAACTCTTTTATTCAAAAGATATTGATACAGTGCGCGAACTACAAAAACAATACTTAGTGCAAACACTTGCTTCATATCAATCCCAGCCAGCGCTTGCCAAGCCTATTTTGCCGCCTTTAGTAAGGCCGGTAGATATTCGTAAAGACCCAACTAATCTAGAATTTTTTACTGCGCTCAATTGGATGCTGAGTAGCATGCCCGTTCTTCCCCAAGAAAGAAATCTTCGGAATGAATTCGCGCAAATAGGAATTAAACCAGGGGCCGTATTTAATCCAAAATCCCAGGAAGAAAAGGCTGCCATCACTGCAGGCATGCAAGCTGGTCTGCAAGAGATGGTGGCTAGATCGAGCAAAGTTAAATCATCAGTTGAGCTGTTTGGTAGCCGCGCCTTTCTGGGAAACGATTATTTAACACGCGCAGTTGCTGCGATGATTGGAATATACGGTAATGCCGCGCAAGAATTCATGGGGGTGGGATATCCGTCCGACAGTAATGGCCAGCCATTTAATGGCCAAAACAATTATCAGATTCACATTAAAAAAGGGCAACTCCCACCAGTAGATGGCTTTTGGTCTATCACCGCATATGGATCTGATAGATTTTTATATGAAAACCAGTTAGATCGATATAAATTAAGCTCGCATATGCTCCCTCAATTTATTCGGAACTCAGATGGCAGTATTACTTTCTATATTCAGCATGCTTCACCTGGTAAGGAAAATGAAGCAAATTGGCTACCCATTCCCGATGGACCATTTCTTTTAACCTTTAGAACCTATCTCCCCAAAGAGCCTATTCGCAATGGTCAATGGAGGGCGCCTCCTGTAATCTTAAACAATTCACAAAATTAAAAGCCATGACTTATCTACTCAATAACCCCTTCCATCTTTTTCTATTTTCATTTATATCTCTTTGGCTATGCATTTGGATTGGCGGCTATGGACTAAGCTGGAAGCACAAAAGCCAAGAAAGGACGATGCAGGATTTTCAAAGCATACAAACTGCCACCCTCACCCTGCTTAGCCTCATCATTGGATTTACTTTTTCCATGTCAATTGCTCGCTATGACCTCAGAAAAGGCCTGGAGGAAGCCGAAGCTAATGCTTTGGGCACTCTGTATATGCGAGCAGAAATATTGCCCGAAAAAAATAAGGATAGCATTCAAAAGAACTTGCGACTATATGCGCAAGAACGTGTTAACTACTATTCCACACCAGATTCATCAAGTCTTCAAAAGATAAATGCAGTCATCGGAAAAGCTCAAAATGACCTTTGGTCTGAAATTCTTCCGTTTGTTAAAAATCGGGCTACGCCAACAAATGCTCTTTTAATGTCTGGCATGAATGAGGTAGAGAACTCTCTTGGAGACACTACGGCTGCCTGGAAAAATAGAATTCCTACGGTTGCTTGGATGCTTCTTGGAATCATCGCTATCTGCTCCAACCTACTGATTGGGTTTAATTCAAAGAACTTTAAGAATGATCGAATCTTCTTTCTCTTCTTCCCATTTGTAGTTGCAACCTCGTTTTACTTAATCGCTGAAATCGATTCACCGCGTGGCGGAATCATTACAGTCGAGCCAGAAAACTTGCAAAGATTAATAAGCTCTTGGAGCAATTAAGACGACTGCTTATGGCTCAGCATCGCGCCAACCGCCCCACCTAGAAGCGCTACCAAGCCCAAGCACATCAGCCGATGTCCGCGCATACCGCATTTAGATGGGCACACCGCTCTTTCATCGCATGCACCGCACGATGGGGTATTGCTTTGCATCAGATTTTTTACATCAGCGACTAAACGCTCCATATCCTGTTTTACCTTTGATAATTCTTCTTGATTCATGTTGCCTCCATATGGATGAACTATTGACCTGTTAAACACATAGTCAATGAGTGAAATATCAGAAGGAGGCGAGTGAAAGGAATCGAACCTTTGTAGCGACCTATCAATAGGCCACCGTTCTACCATTGAACTACTCTCGCCTCTGGAGAAGTGAAACTAGATGCATCTATTCTTCTGAATAAATAGTCTTTGATTTACATTCCCCTCGCAAACCAAATTACACATCACATCCCACGTCTCATTTATAGAAGCTATGACTTTTTAATTATTGAGAAATGTCAAAAATATTTAGAAAAAATTGCTCAGTATGTAAGCTCATATATACATACATGGACGCACTCATTAATGAGGTCACATAAGGAAAGAATCACCCATTATCCAAATAAGAAAATATTTGGAGACCGCAATCACAAAACAGCAGCCGATGACATTCTCAATACTGAAAAAATTGACCTCCTAGGTAACCAGCACTTTATTAATCGCCTTCACCGTGCTATTGATGAAGGAAATATGGAGGTCATCTGCGACCATATTGACTGGGTCAGAGGAAAAATGGGGCTTGCTAGCCTGAGTGATTCTGAGCGCGTGGAAGTGGAAATCTTTTATAAGCAGTATCTACGCCAACATCCGCCAGATGGACTTTTAAGAATGGCGCAATTTGTCAATGCTGCCTTAGGGCATTTTTCTTAAAACTGTTTTGGGTCTTTAGGGGCAAAAAAAAGTGCCCCACTACTGCTGATGAGAGCTTGCTTTCCTGATGGGCCTGCTGGGACATGAGTCTATAACTAAAAAAATATATGTATTCAAATCTCTGCCAAAAAATTGACATAAAGCATTGTTAAGTAAACGCAAAGAGAATATGGTTCAAAATCCTATATGCTTCTACCCTGATAAATGAATAGCATTAATAAATACCTTAATTACCTAATTATTTTAGAAAAAAGTAATAGTCAACTAGATTTAGATGCTACTGATATATTGCTTTTGAATACTGTCGCCAAAGCCAATAATGCGGGACGCATTCTCAATGTAAAGGATTTACTGTCATTAAAGGAGATAGCGTCACAAGCAACGATACACGGAAGACTAAAACATTTAGTCGACTCCAAACTCATCACACTCAATTCAAATAAAGATGATGGAAGACTTAAAGAGGTGGCGCTAACTAAGCTTGCCCACAAACGCTATGAAATCCTCAGTAAGGCTATTGGGGGCTAGGGTGAGGCTACTCAAATAAGCCCACAATGTTTTCATGCGCCCAATCCATTAAATCAGAGTTTTCATCTTTACTCAACTCAGCCATCAAGCCATCACTTAGAACAACGCCACCATCGCTCTTAACTAAAAAGGGAAGATTTTCGTAGGGATATTGCTTGTCATTGCCATATAAGTCATGAACTATATCTAGCAATCTTATAGCGTTTTCTGCGTGCTCTTCAGTCATAAGCTGTTTCTAAGTTATCTTATAAAAACTATAAAGTGAAATCAGTATATTTGAAGCTAGAAAGGTTTGCTGGAGGGGGCAAATTAATATCAATAAGAAGCTATTAGCTTATATAAAATATCTTAGGCAGGAAGAGGCTATAAATGCGTTTTACGGCTTAGACAGCACTCAAATTAAAGTTTTGAATGCCGTGGCCCTTCTTTGGAGCGATAAAAAAGATAGCAAGGTGGGTGATTTACTGGGGCTTGATAGTATTGCCTCCCCTGCCACCATTCATGCGGCACTTAAAAAATTAACTAGAAAAAATCTGATTCAATTTAGGCAAGCTACTGACAGTAGAGCTAGATATGTAGAACTTAGGGAATTGGGCTTAAAACGCTTTAACGATTTAGCCAAAGCAAAATAACTCCTAAAGCAGCTCTCCGATGCCGAGCATCATGCTCTTTCGCATCTTCAGATCCTTTTACTATCTGAAGTGCTTTAATTCACCCATCCACTCAACCGACGGCTAATATCCTTCAGCGGGGATATACCGGAAACGAGGCATAGAATCGTTTCCCCGTGGGATCTAAATACGCGTTGATAGTAAATCCGGTAGCGTTGTTGATGACCGCAGCTCCCTGTAGTATTCCTATGGGCTGACCCTGACTATTCTTAGCTACAGGACCGTCAATCTCGATGTAGGCTACATACGCACCATTTTGGATATTGTTCGTAATGGCAACAGTTTGATCAGAACTAGCAACTGTAAATGGCCCGACTGGATTATTCGTGGGATCGTTTCCCGGACCGCCAGGGTTATAGACTGGGGAATAGATACCAGAAGACGGCATGCGAATCGATACCAATCTAGCAATAGCAGCGCTATCACCTGACAGAATGACATCGTACTGGTTGTCATGGTCTTCAACGTACGCCAAGTTGTAAGTCGACTGCGATGGGCCCGTATCTGCGATTCCTAGAACTTTCACATTACCGTAGCCCGGAATGTTATAGGTAACACCCGACTGAGTAATCAGCACGGAATTACCATTAGCGTCCGTGGCATTAAGAATAAAGAACTTACCAAAATCCGTTGGCAGAATACTGCTAATCCCATCAGGTGAAAAACCTGCGCTGGTATAAATACGTAAGCGATACTGTGCCGACGCACCAAATAAATCAGCTCCACTATTAGCATACGATGCTGTCAGCCATTGAGGGTTACTCTCACCAAGATCAGAAAATACATTGAGCTTGGCTGCAAGAATCCTTGGTCCATTTCCAGCGACATAGGGATTTTTACTCTCTACGCTCAGCCCGATGGCTGATACCAAGCCTCTTGGCGTTACAAATTTGAGCTCGGTCGGAGAGCTGACAATGCTTACAGATACCGGATACTCGGCACCTGGGTTGCCTGGCAGAATTCGATTCCCCCAGTAACCGGAAAGCACCACCGTTTGCCGCTCGTTATATTCCGTATTAGGTAAAAAGCTTGCTGTTAGCGGTGTAACTACAGCGCCAGTATTCATGGTTACCGAAAACGCAGCTGGTGATACTGAAGGTGGCCAAATCGGATGGCTAAATACCACGGGGATGGTATCGGCTGAGTTCGCTACCGCCTCGTAGGTATAGGTAAATCCCAGATCTCCTACAGCGGAATAGTAAGCACGTGAGGCAGCTTGTAGTGAAGGGTCTATCACTTCATACGCTACATTATTAGCATAAGCAGCCGCCTGCGCTGATGCACCAGTACCGTTTAGCCCGCGAATACCCATGTAGCCCTCAAAACCATAATTGGCCGTAAGAATGGCCGGCGTTTCCGCGAAAAAGTCCGCACCATAAATAATGCTGGTATTGAGTGAACTGGATTTAGTTGTATTTACTGCCTTGTCTACTGCGATGTAATCGAGCAAAGGTGTGGCCAGCGCAGTGTAGGTGTTACTCGTATCCGGTGCTGTACTCGAAATCGAGGAATTGCTACCATTGCCACAGGCAACAAGAATAAATAATGACGCGGTCCACACGAAAACCAAACACCAATTAAAACCACAGTATTTACGCAACATTATTCCCGTCTTGACTGAGCTGAACTATCAATTAAATTTCTATTAATTATATGGCTTGGGGGTGGCAATTGAGTCTATTTTTGGCCGAAGGCAGACGATTGCCTCACCCGCTTTTCGACAAATCGATCTAACGATCATCAGGATCTAGTTAAGACTCAATAGGCAACTCCTTACTTGCAAAATTGCAAAAGCTTACTCAAAAACATCTTTAAATTAGTAGAGGGTCTTATGAGAAATAGCCTTATTTTTCATAAGGAATCCTTCCTACCTATGGCAGTCGTTAGCAACATCAATCTCTATTGTGTAAACCCTGTAGTGAAGTGGTTAAAACTTTATTTTCATGCCCCAGCGCATTGGCATCACCGATTTAAAACATCATCGCTTTATAGAACTCTCGCAAGCCTTTACAGGCAAACAACCCTTCTTTTGTCGTTGGATTATCGGTGCTGGAATAAGAGTATTTATTGATATTAATTATGATTTTTATACTAAAAAGTATTTTTTATTGATAAATATCAATATATTAGGCAAGCGCTTTTGTAATCTGACCCTCCCCGCCTTAATTGAAATGCGACTTTTCACAAAGGCAACTATAAGAAGGTTTTAGATGCAAACACATCAAATTGGTAGTTCAGCACATACATCCTCTTTTAGGCATAGGCAAATAAGTCCTTGTGTTGACTGTGTCTCTAGATCAACTTGCCTACATAAAAACCTCGATCTCATGCAGTTAGAGAACTTGACGGGGCAATATGTAAAAAAAATAAAGATTAAATCGGGTGATCCTATTTTCCATAACGGTGACCCCATCCATGCGTTATATAACGTGAGGGTGGGCTTTCTAAAGGTGGAATACAGTCTTCCCAATGGACATCATCAAGTCAATCATTTTGCCACTCAAGGCACCCTTGTTGGCACGGATGGAATCGCCGATGGAAAACATCGCTTGGACGCTATAGCAATTACTGATGGAGAGCTATGTAGTATTGACTTTGTTCGCATCCAGTCTTTAATGAAAGCCGAGGCCGCTCTCCAAGAGGCGATCGGGCACTCTATGAGTAAAGAAATCAATCGCACCCAAGAGCATTTATTTTCCCTTGGGTCTCATTCTACAGAGCAAAAAATAGCTCACTTTCTCATTGACCTACATGACAAACTGGGTGAAACCTATTCAAGACTTGATTCCCTTCGGCTACCTATGAAGCGGGAGGACTTGAAAAGTTACCTAGGAATGACTAGCGAATCACTTAGCCGTGGACTTACCTCCCTCGAAAAAAATCATTATTTTCAAATAAGAAACCGTGAAATTAGCGCAATTGATTATGGAAAACTTCAACAACTACTAGAGTCCCCTAACTAGGGCATTTAATCCAACCATCAACTAAGGATAGACATGATTAATTTTTATTGTCCGATAGCTGACATTGCCTTACTTACCTCCCTCTCCTTAACCTTGCCCAAGGATCACTGGGGGCTTATTCTGGTGCAACATCTAGGCTAGCCCCAGAGGCTCGAGTGAAACGAAAGAATGGTTGCTAGCTCCCAATCAGCCACAGTCTATTTATTCATATGATCCAGTTATACGATCTACATCAAGATTATTTCGTAGTTTGAGGGATATGCTCACGCATGAACATCAGCGCCTATACCCAATTCATTGCAAAAAATGAAAAAATTTGGATTGGGATACCATTTCGACATCGGCAGATTCTGCAAATGATTTATAAACAGGATTCTGAGGCTAAGTTACAGGTTAAAGATCTGCTGGCACTGAAAGAAATTGGTTCACAAGCTACGATACATTCAGTTATCTCCAAACTGGTCACAGATAAATACCTCAAATTAACTCCTTCAAAAACAGATGCCCGAGTTAAGTTTGTTACTTTTGCACCTAAAGGCACTGCCATATTTTCAAAATTGGAAAAGCTTGCCAAAGAAAGCGCCTAAACCATTAGAAGTAAAGAGTTGGGGTACTAATGGAGATCCTTATGAGGAATAGCCTTGATTTACTGAAGATCTCTTAGGGAGCCAAGGCAGCCCTTCAAGCAATTGAAAAACCGCCCGAAGGCGGCTTGATTGGCATTAAAGTGAGAAAAGAAATTATCACGCAATGCGGATCTTGAGTTAACGCTCACCTGACCAAACATCAACTCATTCGGTAGAGATTTGAGCTTGTGTTGCAATTTTCTGCAATTGTCCCGACTCTCTAAACACTCTAGCTCGATATTGCGTGGGCGTTCCATACTCAGGATCAAAGCCACTCGCTATTAATGCATCTTTAGTCTCCTTTTGAGACATTACTTTTGCAATTGCAGTCTCAAGCTTACGCTGAACTTGATCTGAAAGCCCTTGTGGACCCACTATCGCAAACCAAGTGCTCATATGAATGGATGGATAGCCACTTTCAATTGCGGTAGGAGTCGACTGCATTAATGGCGCCCGCTTCTCACTGGTAACGACAATTGCTTTAATTCTGCCACTCTTCAACTGGGGAACGGCAGCTACTACGGTATCGATCGATAACGGAATTTGCCCCCCAATTAAGTCACTCATTTCTGGCGCGCTACCCTTATAAGGGATATGTGTTAACTTGAGGCCTGTGGCGGCGTTAATCATCTCCCCAGCAAAGTGTGAGGTCGTCGCCGCACCAAAGGAGCCGTATGCTGAGATCTTCGGATTTGTTTTTGCTTCCGCAATCAGATCCTTTAAATTATTCGCCTTGACAGTTGTACTGTTAGCCAGCAAAACTAAACCCGTTGATCCCACAATCCCGAGTGGATCAAAGCTTGTCTGAGGGTTATAGGGCAACTTCTTCATGACCACCGCATTTACAACATAAGTAGTTCCGGAAGACAGCAGCAATGTATATCCATCTGGCGAAGCCTTTGCGACAATCTCTGCTCCCAGCACGGTACCAGCACCAGGCTTATTATCAATAATGATTGCGGTCTTTAGCTCTTCACCAAGGGGCTTTGCCAAAATTCTAGCGATGACATCTGTGGATCCGCCTGGTGTAAATGGAATTACCAACTTAATCGGTCGATCCGGATAAGACTGAGCTATTGCACTTGCTGATATCAAGGCCAGCACTGCAAATACTGATTTATTAAACAAACCCATGGTGATCCCCTTCTTTTTTATCTATAGCGCCGGTCTAATTAAACCGACGGGATTAGCCGCTTCAAACTGCTTTGCAAATTCTAATAATTTTCTTTCCTGGCGATATGGGCCGACTATTTGAATGCCGACTGGCAAACCATCATCACTAAAACCACATGGAATTGAAATCGCCGGATGTCCTGTGATCGTAATACGACATACTGATCGCATCCACTCAATATATGTACTCATCGCAGTACCATCAATTTCCATTGGATATTCCATATGAATATCAAAAGGGAGAACCTGCGTAGTTGGGCAGATTAGAAAATCATATTTCTTTAAAAATAGCTCCATCTTTAAAAACATAGCTGATCGAATTCGCTCGGCCCTAGCAATCTCCTCACCGCGAAGATTTAGACCAACATCAATATTCCATACCACCGTATTTTTTAATAAATCACCTTTGCCCGCCCTCAAGGGGCCAAAGCTAGTCGCGAAGGCAACACCTCGCAAGACTTCAAAAGCGAAATCGGCATCCGTAAATTCAGGCTCCGCCTCTTCCACATAACAGCCAAGCGACTCAAAAATAGGCAAACTCCCTTGAATCACTTTTGATACCTGTGACTCAAAAGGCAAGCCACCAATATCAGCACTAAATGCCAGCTTGATGCCCTTGGTTTCGATGTTATTTAATAAAGGCTCTACTTGAGAATCCGATGCCACGGAAAAGGGATCGCGTGAATCAGGCCCAGAGATGACCGACAAGTACAGCGCCACATCATCCACGGTTCTAGCCATAGGACCCGCTACACCTAAGGTGCCAAATGAAAAACTAGATGGCACGACAGGCACTCGCCCTAAGGAGGGGCGCAACCCGACTACATTACAAAAACTTGCAGGATTTCGTAAAGAGCCTCCCATGTCCGATCCGTCGGCGAGGGGTACGAAACCCGCGGCCAAAGCAGCGGCAGCCCCACCACTACTGCCCCCTGCCGAAACCTCAAAGCGATATGGATTTTTTGTGGAACAAAAAATTTCATTAAAAGTATGCGATCCAGCACCAAATTCAGGCATATTCGTTTTGCCTAAGGTAATGGCACCAGCATCACGCTGCCTTGTAACAATCAAGCTATCTTGAGTGGGGATGTTATTTTGGAAAGCCAGCGATCCATAAGTAGTGCGCATACCCTTGGTAGACACATTATCTTTATGCACTACAGGCAATCCAAATAAGGGTCCCACGGGGGCACCAGAAGCTAATGTCACATCCGCATCTTTAGCGGACTGTCGCGCAGCCTCTAAATCCATCGTCACAATCGCATTAATCGCGTGATTGTATTTATCAATTCGATCAATATGCGCATCCATCACCTCTAGCACGCTGAGTTTTTTAGTTTTAATGGCTTGCGCTAAGCTCGTTGCGCTTTGAAAAAAGATTTCACTCATATAAATAGTTAACCAATAGAAGCACGTTGGAGAAAGGAGTTAAATTCTGACTCTGGTACTAGAGAGCCACCAGTTGTCCATACTATGTGATTGGCGCCAGGAATGCACAAAGGGCCACCTTTCAGCCAAAGCGGTCCAGCAAAGCCTGCCGCAGCCGATGGCTCAATATCCAAGCCCTCAGAACGATGCAATCTCGCCAAATCATCAAACATGGTCTGGTCGTCTACCGTATAAACGCCAGCCACAATGTTACGCATTGCTTGGGCAGCCAAAAGCGATGCTCTGGGTACAGCCAATCCATCGGCTTCAGTGCGATTATGCAATCCAAAATCATAAACAGAGGGGTGCTCTCCATCGCCCGCTAACATTTGCACCAAAAAACAAGGGGATTGTGTGGGTTCAGCAAAGTAGCAGTACACATTCCTACCAAAGATTTGATTCAATCCCCAAGCTATTCCACTAGGCGCGCCGCCCACCCCGCAAGGAATGTAAACGATTAATGGGTGCTCGGCATCCACTACAAGCCCATACTCACGCAACTGCTCTTTAAAGTGAATGGCTGAAGCGGCGTACCCTAAAAATAAAGACAGAGATCTCTCGTCATCAACAAAATAGGCATTTGGATTTTGTGCAGCCATCGCACGACCAGCGCTAACCGCCTTTTCATAATCGCCGACATGTTCAATAACTTGAACCCCCCGCTTACGTAAGCGCTCCTTCTTCCACTCTTTGGCATCGGCAGACATATGCACCACCGCCTTAAATCCCAGTGCCGCAGCCATCACCCCAATACTTAATCCTAAGTTACCAGTAGAGCCTACTGCCACCTCATAGTTGGAGAATAGATTACGCACTTCAGGGCTATTCAATGCACGATAGTCCTCGGACGCCTGAATCAAACCACTCTTCATGGCAAGATTTTCAGCAAACTCAAGCACCTCATGAAAACCTCCCCTAGCCTTAATGGACCCCGCTACTGGAAGTGTATGGTCTGCCTTAATCCAGAGACGCCCACATTCAACTGGAAAATCGATAGCAGCTTGCATATGAGGAGCAGGCAATAGATCGGACTCAATTTGACCAGCCGTACTAACTAACTCTGGAAATAAATTGGCAAGCAAGGGGGCGAATCGCAAAAATCGATCTTGGGCAGAATGCATATCAGCCAAGCCAAGCGATAAACCAGATGCAATCTCATGATTAGAAAGACGCTGAGCATTCTCCCAGAGTACTGGTTGGGCGTTTCCTATCAAGGAATGAAGAGAGTCCATTGGGTAATTTTAGCAACTTAATATAACCATTCTTATGAACTCGCAATCATCTCCACGATGATTGCAGAAGTTAATAGGAAATTGAGCACGGTCGCAATCACTAAGATTTTTCGGGACCTTGTAAAAAAAGCAGTCATAGCCAGAATGATTAATATCATTGATGCAGGGTTGGAAGAGGGAGGTAGTTCTGCCAAGTACCAATTAAATGGGTAAGCTAAAAAGGCGTAAAGAGCTAAAAATGGTAATGCCCAACGACCATCATTTCGAAACCAGCTACTTAAATCCCCGCCAGCCTGAGACTCAGAAATTGGCAAAATTAAGGCTGCTGCAAAAAATAGGGTTATGACAAAACCCAGTAGCAATAAAAAAATACCGAAATTCCACTTAACAACAATAGCTTCCAATTCAACAAAATTCCAAGAAAATTGAAGTAATAAAAAGAAAATATTGAAAGCCCACACAAAAGGAATCCAATCGAGTCGGACCTGTCTGCGTGAGACGCATGCCTGAACAACCGACATGATGATCCTTGTCATCCCTAACGCAACAATAATTCCTAGTGCACTCTGTGTCCACTGAAATGAATGCATGTTTGCCGCCTTAAAGAAGTTGATTATTCATCCACTTAGTTTAATCATATTCCAACTGATTTAAATATTTATCAGGAAATAGCTGTAGCACATGCACATTAGCATGATATTTTTTTAATTCATATTTAAATACTAAGAAGACACCAGATTAGCGCAGCGAATTCAATCTATCAGTGGTCACTCGTGCAATATCTTTAACCCAAGGCTGCGCCTTCCAGTGTTGCTGAGAAAACGCATTGATCTGAGATTGATATTTCAAGGTAAGACCAATAACATCCAGGCCTTCAAGGAACATACGGTGATGCCTTGCTGACATGGTGAATTTAAATTCATGCTTTTGGGTGTGGACCGTTAAATTCTTAATGTCGATGTCGATGCTGATCGGTGCACTATTGTCGTCCGCCTCTTTCATCAAGGCCTGCACTTCGTCTTCAGGCAAAACCACCAACAATAAGCCATTACCCATTGCATTGGAATAAAAAATCTCTGCAAAGCTAGAAGCAATTACCGCCTTAAAGCCAAACTGCTGCATTCCCCAAACAGCATGTTCACGACTAGAACCGCAGCCATAGTTGGGCCCTGCAATCAATACATCAGTTGACGCATATGCCGCTTGATTCAAAAAGAAGTCAGGCTTCGCTTTACCATTCTCATCAAAACGCAGGTCATAAAACAAACCTTCGGTTAAGCCAGACTTATCAATTCCGCGCAAGAACTGCTTTGGCATCACTTGATCAGTGTCAAAGTTAGCAATGCGCAATGGAGCAGCATGTCCGCTAATGTTGGATTGCTTATGCATTTACAGCTCCTTGCAATTTACGTACATCAGTAATCGTACCTGTGACCGCAGCGGCAGCAGCCATAGCGGGACTCATTAAATGGGTGATGGCACCCCTGCCCTGACGACCCTCAAAATTACGATTGGTTGTCGAGGCACAGCGTGTGCCAGAAGTGAGAACGTCATCATTCATGGCAAGACACATAGAGCAACCAGGTTTGCGCCACTCAAAACCGGCGGCAATTAACTTATCAGCAATACCCTCTTTCTCGGCCTGCGCCTTCACTGCGCCCGATCCAGGAACAACCATGGCTCGAACACCAGCGGCTACCTTGCGATCTCCAATTGTGGCAAGCACATTGCGCAAGTCTTCAATACGGCCATTAGTACAAGAGCCGATAAAGACGTGATTAATCAGAGTACCTTCTAATGTTTGACCATCAGACAGTTTGGTGTATTTCAATGCCTGCTCAAGACTGAGCCTGTCAACCGGATCTTGAATTGAGTCTTTAGTTGGAATGGTGGCATTAATAGCAATAGCTTGATCTGGACTTGTGCCCCAAGTTACAAACGGCGCCATATCTCCAGCATCAAACTCATATTCTTTTTCAAACTTAGCGTCCTTATCTGAATACAGGGTTGCCCAATGCGCTAGCGCACGGTCTTTAATATCACCCTTAATATCGGGACATCTTGCCAACACATAATCAATTGCCGTTTTATCTGGTGCAATCAAGGCCCCGCGAGCACCCGCCTCCACCGCCATGTTGCATAAAGTAAATCGTGCCTCAGTGCTTAAATCTACTAGCGCGGATCCGGTGAACTCCACGACAAAGCCAATAGCGCCTTTAGCTCCAATTTGACTGATGATGTTAAGGATCATGTCTTTAGAGGTCGTGCCAACGGGCAACTTACCATTGATCTTAATGCGCATGTTTTTGGCTAAGCGGTACACCAAGGTTTGCGTTGCTAGAACATGCTCAACCTCTGAGGTGCCAATACCAAAACCCAAGGCGCCCAAAGCGCCATAGGTGGTTGTATGACTATCCCCACAAATGATCACCATACCCGGGCGTACCATGCCGTGCTCAGGAGAGACTACATGCTCAATGCCTTGTAATGCGTCATTGGTATCAAACAAGGGGATATTGTGCTTTACGCAGTTCTTCTTCAGATTAAATGCCTGCAATGAAGAAGCTGGATCCGCAATCATCCTTGGCATTTCATTGTGGGTGGGGATGATGTGACTCACAACAGCAACGTTCTGCCCGGGAATGGGTACACCGCGACCTTTTTCATCCAAACCTGCAAAGGCTTGCGGACTGGTGTATTCGTTCATCAGATGCAAATCACAGAATAGCAATACATTCTCGGCATCTAGCGTTGCTACCGTGTGGGAATCAACTAGTTTTTGATATAGCGTTTTAGTCATTTCAGACTTTCAGTGACAATGTATAAGATCAATTTAGTCAGATGTAATGCCGCGTTCTTTAATCAGCCTTGCCCACAAAGGAATTTCTTTTTCTAAACGCTGACGAGCCTGAGCAGGTGTAGACGGAATAGGATCAAAACCCTCTTTGGTCATACGCGCCTTGAGAGTTGCATTGCCCAATGCGGCATTCAAGGTTCCATTGAGCTTGTCAATGACAGATGGTGGTGTGCCAGTGGGCGCAAAGACAATAAACCATGTCTCAAAGCTGTAAGCAGGTAAACCAGCCTCAGCCAGAGTGGGAATATTAGGCATCAATGGCGAACGCTTTGTTCCCGTAACGCCAATACCTCTCAACATGCCACTTTGAACAAATTGCGCTGCAGCTGAAGCTACTGGAAAACTCATATCCACTTGACCACCGGCAGTATCGCTAAGAGCTGGGCCACCGCCTCGATAAGGAATATGGGTAATAAAGGTATTTGAAGTCGCTTTAAATAGCTCGGGCGCAATATGCATGGTGCTGCCATTACCAGCAGATGCATAAGTCATCTTGCCTGGATTCTTCTTAAGTAAGGCTAGCAACTCTTTCAAATCTTTTGCAGGAACCTTTGGATTTACCACGAGCACATGCTGTGAACTTGCAACCATTCCGATTGGAGCTAAATCTTTGAGCGTATCAAAAGGCATCTTGGGATATAAAGCTGGGTTTACCGCCAACGACAGTGTATGAATGCCAATCGTATAGCCATCGGGTTTTGATTTTGCTACAGCATCAACCCCAGCATTACCCCCAGCCCCCGCTCTATTCTCAACAATCATGGATTGGCCAAGAGCCTTGCCCCAGTCCTCAGAAATCATACGGGCAGTAATATCCGCACTACCACCAGGTGCGTAAGGAACGATGAGCTTCACTGGGCGCTCTGGATATGTTTGCCCCATCACCGCAGTGGTAAAGCCAAAAGCACCCAATAGAACTATTAAAGCGACCTTGCATTTCATGGATGTTTCCTCCAATTTTTTATCTGTACCGTTATCGTACCCGTAAATTAAACAATCTTAATATCGTTTAAATTACATCTTTCGGTCTTTTTAGTTAATAATTACCTGATGAATAGTTTTTCTGATATCGGCTTCTTTGCCCTACTCATAAAGCAAGGGAGCATGGCTGCAACGGCACAGGAGTTGGGACTAACACCCCCTGCCGTAAGTAAACGACTTGCCTTAATTGAAAAGCGGCTTGGCGTGAAGCTACTTCAGCGCACTACCCGTCAAATTAGCCTAACACCCGAAGGTGAAACCTACCTTACTGAAGGCGCACGTGTTCTTACCAATCTTGAGGAGCTTGAGCGGTTGGTATCGGGTAGTCGCAGTACCCCCAAAGGCATCATCAAAATTGGCGCTACATTAGGTTTTGGTAGACGCTATATTGCTCCAGCGATTGCTAAATTTTCAGACCTCTATCCTGAAGTTGAAGTTCAGCTCACGCTGAACGATCGACCCATTAATCTGGTTGAAAAAGGTCTCGATGTAGTAATCCGCTTTGGCGAGCTGCCAGATGTACGACTAACAGCAAGACTATTGGCAAATAATCATCGAGTACTCTGCGCCGCCCCAAGCTATCTCAAGCGAATGGGTGAGCCCGGGCAACCTAAAGACTTAAGCAAACATCAATGTCTTTTTATTCGCGAAGCAGATGAATCTTATGGGACCTGGCATTTTCATCAGGGACTCAAAACTGAATCCGTCAAGGTTCAAGGACCATTAACCAGTAACGATGGTGAATCAGTTATCAAATGGGCCATAGAAGGCAGGGGCATCATGGTTCGTTCAATATGGGATGCTGAGCAATACATTAAAAATCGACAACTTAAAATTATTCTCTCTGACTGGGAGCTCCCCAGCGCCGACATCTATACGGTATTCCCAACCCGAAATAATCTGTCTGCGAAAACAAGGGTATTCGTTGATTTCTTGTTGGATGAATTCACAAAATACAGAAGTAATACCGAAACATCTTGGTAGCACCCCAATAGGCTTAGTCTAACTTCGTATATTGGCTTAAACCTGTCATATAAAAGCAATGGATAACAAAATCGTTGCCCTAGGAAGTGTCGGGTCTATATGCAGGTGAGCGCAAGACCAACGAACTAACGATCCATTGGAATTTGAGTGACTGCTCACGACCTTGATTTCAACCCGTCGATGCAACAGATTGGGCAAAACGTTCTGCCGGTGTTTGATAGTTTAGTGTTTTTCTAGGTCGTTCATTGAGTTGTCTTGCCACTGCATTGAGCTTGGCTTGAGAGT
>NZ_JACVOP010000004.1 GCF_018882365.1 Polynucleobacter sp. 71A-WALBACH
CTCTCAAGCCAAGCTCAATGCAGTGGCAAGACAACTCAATGAACGACCTAGAAAAACACTAAACTATCAAACACCGGCAGAACGTTTTGCCCAATCTGTTGCATCGACGGGTTGAAATCAAGGTCGTAAGCAGACATTTGTAAAAAAATTATCCGAGCTTGCTTCCTGTTGGAGCCTCTGGATCGATGGGGTGTGGTACCTGAAAAGTCGGGATTGGTTTTAAAAGAAGCCCCCGGGTACCTATTGAGCTAAAAATATACCCAATATGATAGGTAGTAGTTGCACTTAATCTCTATTTCTGGGCTACATGTAACGATGCTTGCTGGATTTGGCGCCATGATTGCCGCCCTTGTGTGGCGCCGCCAGACTCTGCCGCTCTTCATTCCAGTTGGTAAGCTTGCTGCGGCAGCAGGGTTTCTGACGGCTTTTGTTTATGCCTGGTTGGCAGGATTTCAGATTCCAGCGCAAAGAACGATGTATATGGTGGGAGTGGTTGCTTTTGCACTATGGTCTGGTAGAAGTCCGCGTTCATTTGATATCTGGTGGTGGGCACTATTTTTTGTACTACTAATAGATCCGATGGCGCCTTACACGCCAGGGTTCTGGCTCTCATTTGGGGCGGTTGCAGCAATTTTGTATGCGATGCAGGATTCGGATGGTTTGCTGGGCCTTCCTACTGGTAGGGAGCTAGAGCTTCATTGGCGCTATAGAGTGATTCAAGCACTGCGTGAAGCTTGTCGGGTTCAGGCAGTCGTGACTATCGCACTTCTGCCATTAACCTTGTATTGGTTCTACCAAGTCTCGATAGTTTCACCATTGGCAAATGCTGTTGCCATTCCTGTGGTGAGTTACATCGTGACGCCTCTGGCTATTGCCGGCGCTTTGCTGCCCGACTTCATTGGTAAATGGTTGTTGATACCAGCCCATGCCACGATGGATTACTTGGCCATCATGCTTACTTGGATGGCTAGCTGGAGATGGGCGATCGCTTGGTCTAGTCAGCCTGCATGGTGGGCGCTAGTCCTGTCAACGATCGGCATTGTCATAGCTATTCGTCCTGGAGCCATTCAAGAGAGTTGGATGCCAAGAGTGGCCGGCCTCGCATTGTGTGCAACTTTATTTGTTCAGCCACTGAGCAATATTAATTTAAGCAATGGAGAATTTAGAGCGACGGTGCTGGATATTGGTCAGGGTACAGCCGTCCTGATTGAAACCAAAACAAAAAGATTGCTATACGACACTGGACCTATTCAGGGAAAAGACAATGCTGGCCAAAGAATTATCTTGCCGTACTTGAGGGGCAGAGGAATTAACCACATGGATCGCATGGTAATCAGTCACAGTGACAGCGACCATATTGGAGGTGCTGCCACGTTGCTTAAAGAAATCACATTTGATTCTATGATGGGGTCCTTGCCAAGCACTAATCCATTGCTCGCGAATTTAGAAGAAAGAAAGGTGCCCAGCATTCCTTGTCGATTTGGGCAACAATGGCTATGGGATGGGGTGAGTTTTCATATATGGCATCCGCATGAGCAGACGATTTTTGAGGATCAACATCCCAGAAAGCCTAATGAGGTTAGTTGTGTACTGGAAGTTCGTAACCAAACTACGTCATTTTGGCTAACGGGTGATGTGGAAAAGCAGGGTGAGGCCGATATCACCGAACGATTAACCCAAGCATCCCTCAAGAATCTCATGGATAAGAATTTGATCTTCATGGCGCCGCATCACGGTAGCAAGACGTCTTCATCCCAAGAGCTCTTAAGTGCATTAAGACCGGATGAGGCATTCGCTCAAAACGGGTATCGCAATCGCTATGGACATCCCCATCCAACTGTCACCGCTCGATACCAAGGTATGAGCATTCCGTTTTATCAAACTCCCACTACCGGTGCGCAGGTTTGGGAATTTCTATCTAAATCAGAGCTCAAGCAGAGTGAGCCAGTATTTTGGCGACTACATAGCAAGCGCTTGTGGCATCGGCAGCCCCAATAAGGCGTAAACTTAAAGCATGAAGAGATTCATCGCGCTACTTTTTCTCAGCTTCTTTGTCAGCCAAATCAACGCTGCGATGATGCCTGTTGATTTAAATTTGGCGAGTAGTATAGTGGTGACTTCTGGCCATGACAATTGCCAAGAGGCAACGCAAGCTAGCCATCATGATGGCGCTAACTCAAGTACTTATTCTAAGGCTAGCGCTACTCATTATTGCTGTGCTGTTATTGCTATCATCATTAGCTCACCAACATTCTCTGTATCCAAGCAGCTTGAAGATTACTGGCTGAGTGATTCTGAACAGCCTATCTCAATCATTGCTGAGTCGATTTACAAACCCCCAAAAAATTATTTGTAATTACTTTTGATTGCGGCATTTTGATGCCTTTGAATAATTTCCGTTTTGGAGAATCGTAATGAACATGACTCACTATATGCAGTTATTGGCTGACAACCAGCCTTGGAATCTGTTGATCTTTATGGCTATACCAATAGTGCTTGCCGAGACCCTAGCAATTACCGAGCTCTACATTCTATTTACTCGCAAGTTTGATGGTTTTGTCTATCATCTCAATCGCTTCTCGGGCACCACGGTAGGTTTGTACTTTATTGGTGTTATTGGATATTTGATGACTACGGCTGTTGTGCCCATCACCAAGAATCATGAGTGGCGCACAGTCATTGATGTGATTGCGGTAGGTAGTTATTTGATTGGGGGCTTACCTTTAATTTGGATTGCCCTTCAAGAGTTTGGTTTTGTAAACAAAGCCTTGGATCAAATGGGCAAACTCAAGATACATGCGATTTGCGTCGCATTGTTTTTGGTGTTTGGGCACATTGCCATGATTACCGGCATGCTCGACCCATCCTTGCTTGGCTATAAGGGTTCCGACGTCCATCAAATGACTGGTGGTGCTGGGTATGAGCAATGTGACCCAGCAATGCACTCGCAGATGATGCAAATGCACCAGCAGATGATGGGTGATATGACTCCTGAGCAAATGAAGCAAATGCAAAAGCAAATGCCTATGACTGGTGGAAATATGCCAATGGGTAATTCAGGCCATACCCATTAATTTAAATCAGCTTTTAGACTAAACCGCCTTCGGGCGGTTTTTTTATTGCTAAGCTTCAATCAGGACAAACTCACCTAAAGACAGTTTTTCCCTAAACTGAGAGAATGAAAATTGAGCCTTACTTGCGCCTGCATTGAGTATTTCAATTTTCCCTTCTGGCGTTAGATTTGCTAAATACTCTCCTGCTGGAAACAAGATCTCGGTGAGATTATTTCTGGTTGTGGTGTAGGCGCTAAGTACTAAGCCTTTGGTAATTTCAATACGCATGCAGTATCTTAAATACTAAAAATTAGTACTAAATTAGTCACTGCACTCTTTATAAGGCTATCTGCACCAACTTGGGTTCATTTTGGGTTCCGGAGGCATTGCATGCTGCATCGACAAGGATTGGGGTGCGGATCATCCTTCACCCTATATGCACAGTCTTAGTGCAAATATTTTTTTGAATGTAATTAAAAAAATGTCTAATGAATTTATAAGTAATTTTGTGCAACGCAGTAATCATTTTTGATGGCTGGCTATGAAACTAATCACTGCAATTATTAAGCCCTTTAAGTTGGATGAAGTTCATGAGGGCCTCGCTCATATAGGAATTAATGGTATGACTTCGTATGATGTTCGAGGATTTGGTCGCCAAAATGGCCATACTGAGCTTTATCGGGGTGCTGAATACGTGATTGATTTTCTTTTGAAGCTCAAAATCCAAGTTGCTGTTAGCGATGAGCAATTGGATGATGCGGTTCAGATAATTTCAAGAGCTGCATTTACTGGAAAAATTGGCGATGGCAAGATTTTTGTGAGCCCACTACAGGAGGTAATTCGTGTTAGAACAGGTGAGTCAGGCGCTACAGCTCTATAGGCCTTACTGTGACAGCTACATCCAAAATATGATCTGCGCCACCATGAATGACGCCTCGAATTGGCGAAACATCCCCGTAGTCACGTCCATATGCAAGATGGACATAGTCCTCACCTGGCGAATCAAAGCCCCAGCGATTATTAGTAGGGTCTAAATCACACCACGCACCAGGACCTAAATTACCCTTGCTATCAATCATGGGTATATAAACAGACGCCCAGGCATGAGAGGCATCGCCACCGATAAGGCGGGCCTGCCCAGGTGGCGGATTTGTCAAGATATAGCCGCTGATGTATTTTGCTGGCAGTCCAATACTACGCATTGTCGTAATTAGAATGTGCGCAAAATCCTGGCAAACCCCTTCCCGATTTTTGAGTGCCTCAATGGCTGGGGTATTCACATCTGTACTTTTACTGACGTAATGAAACTCGCTGTAGATACGACGCATTAAATCAATAGCAGCATCGAGAATAGGGCGATGGGCTGTAAAGTTGGCGCGCGCAAATTCTGCAAACTCGGCGCTGGGGATAATATATTCTGAGGCAAATAAAAACTCTGAGGCTGGATCCCAATGGGTGCCAGAGTGGTAGCGAAAGTATTCACGAACCGTTTCCCATGAAGGACTCTTGTGGGCATCAAAATAAGTAAATGATGATTTTCTGGTTTGAATTTCAGATTTTGCAGAAATTACCAGCGATCTATGGCGCGTCTCTAGGGAAAAATAAGTGCAAGTATTGCCGTAGATATCGCTATGCTCCTCTTGCCAAGCAGGCCTTGGATCAATGCAAAGCTCCGCTTGAATAAGCTCCTGAGTTCTTGTATTAGCAGGCTTTAGATGCGTTAAATGTTGGGCAATCTCTACGTTCGGATCGTATTGGTAGGTAGTGTCGTGGATGATCTCTAAACGCATGGCTAGGATTTAAGTTTGCACTCGGTAATCAATTTCATGTATCAAATTAAAGTAACGGGCGCTAATATCATCGGAAACACTCCAAGCGGAATGAGAGCAATTGCTAAAGCAATTTCTGAGATTGATGAGTGCTCCAGATCCATCTCGAATGCACAAAGTTTCTAATGAGTAATTCTGTAGATTGGTCACGCTACGAGTGAGCTCATCTGGTTGGTTGCGTTCCGTACCTGCCAATTTCGACAGTCTAGCTCTTAAGGCTTTGCTCACCCAGGCCAGAGAGCGGGGATTTTCATCGTCTAGCACTAGTAGCTCGATCAGGGGCTCTAGCTCCCGACTTTGTTGGTGCTGTGCATGGAAGGTGATAGTGCTATCAAAAAGCGCTAATAGTGCCATATAGCCTGAGCTATCTGCGCTAGGGTTATTGAGCAAACCGGAAGTCACTGCTAAGTCTAGGACTGAGGTTAGAAACGCAAGCCGTTCGATGTGGCGACCAATGGACAGGAGCTGCCAGCCATCATCGCGCGTCATGCGGTCGGTTTGTGCGCCAGTAATCGCGGCTAGCGCGCTATTGGCGCGATTTAATCCCTCAATTGCAAGGGAGGGTGAGAAGTCTTGATATGCCGTTGCCTTATGACAGGCTGATTGAAAGTTTTCAATACAGTAATTAATGGTGCTCCATTGCTCTGTTGATAAGCGCTCTCGTATATTGGAAGCAGTGCGTTTCATAGCGCGGAGGTTATACCCAACGCTAGTTACGTGATCATTTTTATCTAGACAATCTATCAATGTTCTTTCAAAGATACGATGGCGATTTTCGCTGTGATCCACATTACTCGGAACTCCTTCTGGTACTAAGCCGTACTGAGAGCAGAGCGTCTCTAGCCAATGCCATAATTGTTTGGAGGGGACATATTCGCTGTTGATGCTTTCTAAATAAAGCTTGGCTAATCGCAAGCTATTTTCACTGCGCTCAGTGTATCTTCCAAACCAATATAGGTTTTCAGCGGCTCGACTCGTCACTAGACGTTTTTTTTGTACTGAAGTCTTAGCTAGTTGCTGGGGAGGTAAAGTCTCTGTAAGGCTTTGCTTGGTGGCTTGCACCCAGACATCTGCGCTGCTTCCACCGCGTTGCATCGAGGCAATCCCAGAGTCTGAGGCAGCGATTCGTGCTAAGCCACCTGGTAAAACTTGCCAACCTTGGCCGCCATGGCTAAGTGCGAATACCCTCAACATATAAGAATGGGGAGCGATTAACGAGGCATCATTGAGATTAAAGGCATTTAGCCAAACGGGCATTTGAGCTAGGGGAATATAAGTCTGGACTGTGTAATCTTCAGGCTGACGCGTAATTCTGCCAATCCACTCATCGAGTTGAGACTTGCTAAGACCTCCACCAAGGCAGGAGTCATAGCTTGTATGACCGGGTGCATGCGGATAGGTTGGTTTAATAGCACTTGTTTCTAAGTGTGGGATCGCCGCCTCTAGAGCTGCCCTTTCTCCACACCACCAAGTATCCATAGCGGGCAACTGAATTTTTTCATTTAAGAGTCGTTCACTGATTCCAGGAAGAAATCCAAGTAATGCTGGGGACTCTAGAAATGCTGAGCCAGGTGCATTTGCCAGAATCACATTGCCAGCCCGAATTGCTTGTAGCAGTCCTGGAACACCGAGCGTGGAATCAGAGCGAAGTTCAAGAGGATCTAAAAACTCATCATCTAATCGTTTGAGTAAAACGTGAACTGGCTCAAGCCCTCTCACTGTTTTTAGAAATAAGTGCTGATCTCTCACAGTAAGGTCACTACCTTCGACTAAGGTCAGGCCCAAATAGCGTGCGAGATAAGCGTGTTCAAAGTAGGTTTCGTTATAAGGGCCAGGAGTCAGAAGGGCGATATGGGCAGTTGATCCGGCGGGGCTTTGGGATTTGAGAGAATCAATCAAGTCTCGATAAGCGTTGGCCAAAGGCGCAATCTGCATTGATTCATAGGCTTTGGAAAACTGCCTAGCGATTAAATTACGATTTTCTAATAAATAACCCAGTCCGGATGCAGCCTGGGTTCTTTGAGAAAGTACAGACCAGTTACCATCGGGTGCGCGTGCTAAATCAAATGCAATGATGTGAAGATGCTTATTACCGCGGGGTTGAACGCCATGCATCGACCTAAGATATCCTGGGTGACCGTGAACCAGGGCGGGCGGAATTAGTCCCTCCTTGAGTAAATTTTGCTCACCGTAAATGTCCGACATCATTGCTTCAAGCAGGCGCGCTCTTTGCAGAACGCCACATTCAATTTCCTGCCAAGCAGGCGCATCAATAATCAATGGAAACAAATCTACGGACCAAGGACGTTGAGGACCATACTCATCTGCGTAGACGTTATAAGTAATGCCATTTTCTCGAATCTGTCGATTGAGTTCCTGAGTTTTCTGATCTAAGTCCGCTAACCCTGTTGGCTCTAGTTGATCAAAGAATGTTTTCCAATGCCCAGCTAGCTGAGAGTCATTTTGATGTAGCTCATCAAAATGCCCGCTCTTTGCTAAAGGCGCGAGTTGACTGACTTCTTCGGTAAGGGAGGAGTATTCGTTGTTGGAAGGGTTGGCTTGATGAGAATCCACGGTTTATTGTCTCACCGGCGCATATCCAGTGTGAACGGAAATTCCTGGCTAACCGCTAGATTAATGTTGGCCTGAATTCCTTCGACTTTCCCCGGGGTGTGGCCCATCCGGAAAAAGCGTGACAGTCTGCGGCTCTCGGCTTCATAAGCATTAATTGGAAAGGTGTCGTAATTGAGGCCGCCTGGGTGGGCAACATGGTATTGACAGCCTCCAACAGAACGTTTCATCCAGGTATCAATTACATCAAATGTGAGGGGGGCATGAACGCCAATACTGGGATGAAGGCTCGATGGCGGATTCCAGGCTTTATAACGGACGCCCGCGATATATTCTCCAGCAATGCCGGTGGGTTGCAATGGCAATGGCTCACCATTGCAGGTGATGGCATAGCGACTCTGGTTTAAACCTGTAATGCGAACTTCTAGGCGCTCGATTGAGGAGTCTACATAACGAGCTGTGGCACCGGATGCATTCTCCTCACCCATGACGTGCCAAGGCTCGAGTGCATTACGTAACGTAATTTCTGCACCCATTGTTTGTACTTGGCCAATTAGTGGGAAGCGGAACTCTAGGTGCGGCGCAAACCATTCGGCTTTAAAGTCATAACCTAAACTCTGCATCTCTTCAATAATGTCCGCAAAATCCATCTTAATGAAGGTGGGCAGTAGGCATCGATCATGAAGTTCTGTGCCCCAGCGTGTTGCTGGCGCTAAGTAAGGCTGGTCCCAAAAGCGAGCAATCAGCGCTCGAATGAGGAGTTGCTGAACAATACTCATTTGGGCGTGTGGTGGCATCTCAAAGGCGCGTAACTCAAGCAAGCCTAATCGTCCGGTTTGACTATCAGGTGAATACATCTTATCGATGCAGAACTCACTCCGATGGGTATTTCCAGTGACATCGATCAAGATATTTCTGAGGGTTCGATCCACAATCCATGGCGGCATACTTGTCCCAAACTTTTCACGGTTCTTATGAATCTGTTCAAGCGCTATTTCTAATTCGTAGAGTTGGTCGTTCCGCGCCTCGTCGACACGAGGTGCTTGGCTTGTAGGGCCAATAAACATGCCGCTAAACAGGTAGCTCAAGCTAGGATGATTGTGCCAATACAAAATTAAGCTAGCCAGTAATTCTGGGCGTCTTAAGAAGGGGCTATCGATCGGAGTGGCGCCACCCATCACAAAGTGATTTCCACCACCAGTGCCAGTGTGTCGACCGTCGGTCATGAATTTCTCAGCGGAGAGTCGAGATTCAAAAGCGGCGTTGTAAAGAAACTCGGTATGCGCTACTAATTCTTTCCAGTTGTGTGCGGGATGAATATTGACTTCGATCACGCCGGGATCTGGTGTTACCTGTAAAAGTTTCAAACGAGGATCGCGTGGAGGAGGGTAGCCCTCCATCACAATTTGAAATTGCAACTCTTCGGCCGTTGCTTCCACTGCTTGTACCAGGTTGAGGTAATCCTCTAAGCGCGCTAAGGGTGGCATAAATATATAGAGCGCACCATTCTTGCCGCCATGGGCGTTTTCTGCCGCAGGCCCATTCGATCGCATCGGATCACGTGTTTCTACACATAGAGCTGTTCTGGTTATCCACGCCGCCGATTCTTGACGTACAGGTGTGCGAACTTCTTCAGACTGGCTCCACACGCTAGAGCGAGTGGCGGAGTTATCTTTACCTAAAATACGGAATTGTTGCTGAATGGGTGTAAATGAAGCTAGCGGTGGTTTTGGCGCAAAGGGGTCTTCCTCTATAAGGTAGGGATAGTCAGCCTTGCTTGTCCAGGGCAGTGAATCTAATGGGAGTCGATAACCCATTGGTGAATCGCCGGGAAGCAGTAATAGTCGATCATCACGATAGATCCAGGCGCCAGTCTTCCATTGAGTATCAAGATAGCCGTGACCCTTACCCGCTTCAATTGGTAATACATAGCCGATAACTGAATCCAGTTTTTGAGTGAAGACTCGCTTTAAGCGGGTGCGCTCCATTTCATCATCGAGATTAGATTTGAATGGATCAACATTTACCGGAAGCTTGGATTCTCGCCAGAGGTAGTAGAAGGTATCCTCATAGGCGGGTTCGATAAAGCGATCTGGTAACCCCAAATTTTTCGTAAGCGTATGAATAAAGCGATCGGCATCTTTGCTGGTGTAAGTAATGGGATGGGACTCATCAGCGAAGAGTTTGGGGTTTTTCCAGATTGGCGTGCCATCGGCCCTCCAGTAAATCGAGAGAGCCCAACGTGGCAATTGTTCTCCCGGGTACCATTTACCCTGACCAAAATGCAAGAAGCCGCCATCACCATATTCGGCCCGTAACTTTCCAACTAAATCTGTTGCATAAGCTCGTTTTGTTGGACCCAGGGCATCGATATTCCACTCGCGCTCATCACGTCCGTTGACGGATACAAAGGTTGGTTCACCGCCCATTGTGAGGCGCACATCACCAGCCACGAGCTCTTCATCCACCTGCTCCCCAAGCTTCAGAATCTCGCCCCACTGTTCTTCTGTATACGGCTTGGTGACACGGGGAGATTCATAAATTCGGGTCACTTCCATGGTGTGCTCGAACTCAACCTCACACTGATCAACACCACCTTCGATGGGTGCCGCTCCAGATGGTTCTGGGGTACATGCAACTGGAATATGACCTTCGCCAGCCATTAGTCCTGAGGTTGGATCAATACCAATCCAACCGGCCCCTGGTAAATACACTTCACACCAAGCATGAAGATCAGTGAAGTCGACTTCGGTGCCGCTGGGCCCATCTAAAGATTTAACGTCAGGCTTTAATTGAATGAGGTAGCCAGATACAAAGCGTGCCGCCAGACCGCAGAGACGCAGTAAGTTGACCATCAGCCACGCGGAGTCACGACAGGAGCCACTTCGTAAATCAAGCGTTTCATCAGGAGTCTGTACTCCAGGCTCCATACGAATGAGATAGCCAATGTCGCTTTGTACTTTTTGATTAATCTTGACTAAAAAATCAATCGTACGCATTTCGCTACGATCAATTGTCTTGAAATATTTATTTAGTGTTGCATTGCGCATTCTTCCGAGATAGGGGCGCAATTCTTTTTTAAGATCCGAGCTGTAGGTAAATGGAAAATTTTCAGCATCTGGCTCGAGAAAGAAATCAAATGGGTTATACACCGCCATTTCAGTCACCAGATCTACGGTGACCTTAAAGCGCGTTGTCGCCTCTGGAAAAACCAATCTGGCTTGGTAGTTCGAGAATGGATCCTGTTGCCAATTAACAAAGTGCCCTTCAGGCTCCACTTTGAGAGAGTAAGAAAGAATATGGCTGCGGCAGTGAGGGGCCGGTCTCAGGCGAACGACCTGAGGACCCAGTTTGACTGGACGGTCATATTGATATTCGGTGACGTGATGGAGGGCGGCATGGATAGACATGTTGAAAGTCTATGTGTGCACCAATATGCAGAATTATTGCAGTGCACATAATTAGTGCCAAAAATCAGCTTACGCCCAACATTGGGTAAAAGAGGTCAAAAAAAGAGCATTTTTTAGTTTGACTGATATCTGAGGGGAATAAGTTGTAGTTGCACCCTTACCGAAAGTTGATATGCCCAAGCAAACCACTCTGACGATTAGTAGCAAAAATTATTCATCCTGGTCCTTACGCGGTTGGCTCATGCTGAAACTGTCTGGCCTTGCGTTTCAAGAGGTTCAGGTTGCGCCAGATGATGTTGATAACCGCGCCGAATTACTTTTGCTATCACCTTCTATTTTGGTGCCTCGATTGGATCATGATGGTTGCAAGGTCTGGGACACCCTCGCAATTGGCGAGTATCTCAACGAGTTAAAGCCAAAGGCCCATCTCCTTCCAACAGATCCGGTCGCTAGAGCGTACTGTCGCTCGATCTGTGGAGAAATGCACTCAGGATTTTCCGCGCTCAGAGCTTCCTTACCCATGAATATTAAGGCGAAATTTGATTCATTCAAGGTGTGGTCTAAAGCACAGATTGATATCAATCGTATTTTAGTGATTTGGCAAGATTGCCTCTCTACTTATGGCGGACCTTTTCTTTTCGGAAAAGAGCCTACGCTAGCTGATGCCATGTTTGCACCAGTAGTGACGAGATTCCTGACATACAACGTTGAGTTAGATAAGGCTTGCGAAAGCTATTGCAAGCACATCATGGCTTTACCGGAGATGAAGGAGTGGGTGATGGACGCCCTTGAAGAACCCGATGACATTGAAGAACTTGAAGTGGAGTTTTAATCATGAAAACACCTGCTGAATTTAAAAGTAACACCCAGTTTTCCCATGTAAAGCCTGGCGATACCCAGTTTCTTCCAGGAGGCTTAAGAGATTTTTTTCTTTATCGTGATCTTGGCGTGGCTAAGGCCACTAATGGCAAAGTGATTGCGCATTTAGTCAAGGCTAATAAGCCGCCCGTTAATGGCACTGGCTGGCACTATCACGTTGCCGAGTTTCAGATTGTGGTGATGACCAAGGGTTGGGCGCGCTTTATGTATGAGGACAAACCAACCTTAGTAGAGGCGGGAGATGTGGTGCATCAAATGCCCGGGATTGTTCACTACCTTTATGACTACTCTCCAGATATGGAGTACATGGAGATTGTTGGGCCTGCAGATTTTGGTTCTGTGCCAGTGGCCATTGGTCCGGCGGAAGTGCCCGGAGTAACGACATGGAAGTAGTAAAAACGATTAATCCACTAGCTTCAGATTTTGCGGTTCTGTTTCAGAGAATCATGAGTCTCGCTCAGGAGCTTGATGGTATGCGTGAGCATTATCGCGAACTCTATCAAAGGATTGAGTCTGGGGAAATTGGAGTTGAGGAGGGTAATCCACCTGATCTTCTAAAAGAATTCCATGTTGCAGGGTTCGTGCACCTTTCCATCGTCGCTGCGCGTTCAGCACAGACAGCAGCCATTATCGCCAACGATGTTTCTCTTAGTCGTGTTTTTGATCCTTCACTAAAGGATTACGAGCGTGCATTTCGCCATATAGAAAGTAGGTCTAGTTAATGATGTATCGCGCCTATCAAACGTTTGCAAATCTGCATAATCCAATTCGCTTATTTGCGAGTGCTTCTGAGCGCGTGTCAAACAATTGGTTTGGAAATTTCACTCTCAACCCTATGCAGAGATTAGCTGCACACTATGAGCAAATTTCATTATTAGGATTTACGCATACTCGGCCGGACTTTAAGATTAAAGAGGTGGTAGATTCCTTGGGCGAGAGTAAGGTAGTTTCTGAGGAGATTTTGCATTCAACCCATTTTTGCAACTTGATACGTTTCAAAAAGGATGGGATAGAGGGTCAGCCGAAGATTCTATTGGTAGCTCCGATGTCAGGGCACTTTGCGACTTTACTTGCGGGCACAATTAAAACGCTGCTCAAGGACCACGAAGTTTATGTCACCGATTGGTTGAATATTCGGGATATTCCATTGAGTTGTGGTGAATTTGATTTTGACTCCTATATCGAGCACATCATTCAATTCTTGCAATATATTGGCCCTGGTACCCATCTGATGGCCGTTTGCCAGCCAACGGTAGCCTGCTTGGCGGCAACTGCCATCATGTCGGAGGATGCTAATCCCTGCATCCCCGCCAGCCTCATTCTGATGGCTGGTCCGATCGATGTAAATCAGAGCCCCACAAAAGTGAATGAGTTAGCTACCAGTAAGCCTATGTCATGGTTTGAGGAAAAATTGATTGGCATTATTCCCGATCAATTTGGTGGAGTGGGGCGTCGGGTATATCCTGGATTTCTACAGTTGATGGCATTTATGAGCATGAATCCCGAGCGCCATGCCGATTCATTTAAAAAACTTTACGAGTATCGCGTCAACGGCGATAACGAAAAAGCTGATGTGATTCATGATTTTTATGAAGAGTACTTTGCCATCATGGATTTATCGGGGCCATTCTATCTAGAGACGATTCGCAAGGTATTCCAGGATTGCGATTTACCGAATGGCAGATTGATTTATCAAGGTCGCTTAGTGAACCCGAAAGCGATTAAAAAAACCTTTCTGCTGACAGTAGAAGGCGAGCGTGATGATATTTGTGGCATAGGACAAACGTTAGCAGCCCAAGATCTTTGTAGCGGCTTACCTGGGTACATGAAATCTCATCATTTACAGGCTGGTGTTGGCCATTATGGCGTGTTCAACGGCAAACGTTGGGATACCCAGATTTATCCTGTAGTACGTAATGTTATTCAATCATCTTTGTGAAGATAGGAGAAGGTATGCAAATATTCGTCACTAGAAAAATCATCGCCAGAAAGCGTTGCGATGATGGCACTGATAAAGGTTGTAGCTCTTTGACGCCGGGAAAATATTCTGCAAATAAAACCAACGATGGCGCATTAGAAATTTTGCAGTCTAGTGGGGAACCTCTTTACCTATTGCCGTTTATTTGGTGGGAAAGAATGGAAGAGGGCGATATCCTGCTGACTTAATTGGAGACTGCTTCGCTTTTTCGGATTTGAGTAAATTTTTCTTCAAATTGACGACGCATTTCTCTCCTGAGTTCTGCGGCCTTTTGGCGCCGAACCTCATCTGGATTTGATGGGTGAAACGCGGGCACATGAACTGGCTTACGATTCTCATCCATCGCAACCATCGTTAAAAAGCAACTATTAACGTGCCTTGTTTCCTGAGTGAGGATATCTTCTGCAATGACCTTGATACCCACTTCGATTGATGTGTTGCCTGTGAAGTTGACTGAGGCAAGAAAAGTCAGTAACTCACCCACATGAATAGGCTGACGAAAGGTCACCTGATCTACGCTGAGAGTGACTACGTGCCGACCGGCATAGCGACTGGCGCAGGCATAGGCAACTTGGTCTAATAATTTTAGAACGTCACCCCCATGGACATTGCCAAAGAAATTCGTTTTATCAGGCGTCATCAAGATGGTCATGGTGAGCTGATGGTTTGGCAGATTCAAGGGGTGACCTTTTGTAGCAATGGGTATCAAAAAAAGTGTTATTGAAAAATTACTCTAATTCTAATTTCTGCTTGGCAACAACGCCTTTATAAGTTGCATACTCTGCAGCGATCTCCTTGGAGAACGCTTCGGGACCATTGACGTTAATGATCGAGCCAGTATCTTCAATACGCTTTCTCACGGCAGGATCTAAAACTGCTTTTTGAGCTGCCGCATAAATCTTATCCACCACCTCTTTAGGAAGGCCTGCTGGACCTAGTAGACCGTAGTAAGCCATTCTGTTGGCTGGAGCTAAACCTACCTCTGCAAATGTTGGAACATTTGGCAATTGGGCCAGTCTCTTAGGGGCCGCAATCACAATTGGAATGAGTCGACCATCTTTAATAAAGGGGAGGGCGGAGGGTAAGTTATCAAACATGATGGGCACTTGTCCTGCCACCACGTCTACTAAACCAGGCCCCGCACCGCGGTAGGGGATGTGTACGATAAAAGTTCCAGACAAACTCTTGAAGAGCTCTGTTTGCATATGACCAATCCCGCCAGTTCCAGAGCTTGCATAAGAATATTTACCGGGATTCTTCTTAATAACCTCCATGAAGGTTTTGAAGTCACGGGCAGGGAATGATGGGTTCACCACAATCACATTGGGTGTCGCAGCAATATTGGTAATTGCTGTGAAGTCTTTTATCGGGTCGTAACCAATCTTGGCATTAATTGCAGGATTGGATGCAGTAGTCGAGACTGTCGCAATGCCTAGGGTGTAACCATCCTTGGGCGCACGCATTACTTCCAGTGCACCCACTGATCCACCTCCACCGGCTTTATTTTCAACAATGACAGGTTGACCTAATTGCTTGCCCAGGGGATCAGCCATGCTGCGCGCAATGATGTCGGTACTCCCACCAGGAGCAAATGGAACGATGATCCTAATTGGCTTAGTGGGATAGGTTTGGGCGATTGCACCAAAACTAATGAAAGAGCCGCAGGCTATTGCGATCAGTTTGCTTACAAATGTCATTACTCATTCTCCGAAATAGGTAATTTATCAGGATCATTTATTGACCCCTAAGTGCAGAATAGTAGACGACCAGAAGTGTTGAAAGCGATCTTTTCCCTAATATGGGGCGTAATAGCGATATTCCAAAGCCCAGAAAAGCAAAAAGGCTTCTGAGTCAATTGACCTAGAAGCCTTCTACTTATTTGGTTGCGGGGGCAGGATTTGAACCTACGACCTTCGGGTTATGAGCCCGCATATAATGGGGTTTACCCGTATTACTCTACATTCCCATATTGACCATAAAACCCTTTAAATACAATGATTTAAGATTTTTTCTATATTTTTTGTGTTGATTTATATTTCCATATTTTGCTATTATTTGTCTACGATATGTCTACGGATTTCAGATGATAGCTAAAAAAGTGAATTTCACAGCCGGGAGGGTAGATGGCTTTGAATGCGAAAAAGGCAAGCAACAAAGCTTCTATTGGGATGCTAAAACTCCTTCTTTGGGGCTTAGAGTTACGGCAACAGGGAAAAAGACCTACATCTTTGAATCAAGAATAGGTGGAGCCCTATCCCCCACGCGACTGACCATAGGTGATACGCGTACCTACACAATCAACCAAGCTCAAGCAGAGGCAACACGCCTTAAAGCATTAACCGATCAAGGTATAGACCCTAGAGAGCTTGTTAAAGCCAAAGAAAAACAAGCACAGGCAAAGAGGGCCGAAGAAAAGAGCAAAGAGCTTTTGGTTAGTGAGGTTTGGAATGAATATCTTGAGTATCAAAAAGATAAGATGACGCGCCCTCATATAGAGCGCGGCAAGAAGTGGGGTGCCAGGCACCTCAAAGACCATGAGAATTTATCTCAGGCGGGCGGCGAGGTAAGAAAGCGCAGTAAAGAAAAAACTAAGGCAGGTGTTTTATATCCTCTCATGTCTATGCGTATGGCTGACATTAATGCCGACGTTCTAAAAGATTGGCAAAAATTAGAAGCCTCAACTAGAGCAAATAATGCTCGCCAAGGTTTCGAAATGTTTAGAGCTTTTTGGCGTTGGTGTGCAATTCGGCCTGAGTTTGCGCGGATTATTGATGTCAATGCAGTAGAGAGTAAAGAGCTGCGCGATGAAGTGCCAAGTCGTAAAAGCAAGCGTTTTGATGTATTGGACCGAGCCCAGTTAAAGCCATGGTTTAAGGCGGTTAATTCCCTAAATAGCAAAGTTGCTAAAGCCTACCTGCAAGCGGTAATTCTGACGGGTGCGCGACGGGAAGAAATGGCAAATTTGAAATGGGTTGATGTTGATTTTCAATGGGGCGCAATATGGCTCAAGGATAAAGTGGTCGAGGAGGGTAGAAAAATTCCACTCACTCCGTATCTAAAAAGCCTAATTGAGAGCCTACCAAGGCGCAATGAGTGGGTTTTTAGTAGTCCCACTTCAAAAGAAGGTAGATACGCCGACCCTAGCGTATCGCACTATCGCGTCCAAGAACTTGCGGGGCTCATAAGTGTTGATGCTAACGGAGAGAAGTCTCCGCCCGTCACAATTCACGGATTAAGGCGCACTTTCGCTTCATTAGCTGAGTGGGTAGAAATGCCCGTGGGGATTGTTGCCGAAATTATGGGGCATAAGCCCAGCGCAACGGCAGAGAAACACTATAAATCACGCCCCTTAGAGTTATTGGGGATTTGGCATACCAAGTATGAAGCTTGGATATTAGAGCAGGCCGGTATTGAATTTAAGCCTCAAGAGGGGGCGCAATTGCTTAAAGTGGTTGGCGGCACAAATTAATTGACGGTATTCCAAAAGATACTATAATGAAAATCAGAATATACACCGACATGCAAGGCAAGGCGCCTTTTGAGGATTGGCTTCATGGCTTAAAGGACGTTCAAGCAAGGGCAAAGATTCGCGCTCGGCTGGCTAGAGTTGAAGCCGGAAACTTTGGAGACTGCAAAGCATTACGCGCAGGAGTTCAGGAATTAAAACTTGATTACGGGCCGGGCTACCGGGTGTATTTAAGTAGGCAAGGCGATGAGATTGTTCTATTGCTATGCGGCAGCGATAAGAGCGACCAGGACCGAGCTATTAAGCAAGCTATTGAGTATTTGGAAGACTGGAAAAAACGAGGTAAGCCATGAGCAAACGAGATAAAAGCTATGAGGACAGTCTAACTCTTTCGCTAACTGACCCAAAAGAGGCGGTAGCGTATTTGGATGCCGTCATGGAGTTAGAAGATCAAGGAGCGCTATTGGTGGCATTGCGCCAAGTGGCTAAAGCGCATGGCATGGCAGAGGTAGCCCGTTGCGCGTCATTGGGAGAAAAAACATTGTTTAAGTCATTGGCTGAGGGCGGTAACCCTACGCTAGACACCATGAATAGAATCTTGCATTCCATTGGTTTACGGTTGAGTGTAGCTGAGCTTCATGCGTAATCCATCTCACCCTAGCGAAGTGTTGCGGGAATGGGTGCCTGAGAATTTAACGGTAACAGATGCGGCTGAGCAATTGAAAGTCTCACGCTCTATCTTTTCCAAGATATTGAATGGAAAAGCGGGAATATCTGCGGACATGGCGCTCAGGCTATCCGCATGGCTTGGTACTTCACCGGACTTGTGGCTTGGTATGCAGCTGCAATGGGATTTGTCGCAGGCCAAGAAGAGCGGCATTCCGAAGATTAAGCGTTTGGCGGTCAACGGTAAAGAGGCTTAACGTCTTATGAAAAAACAACATAAGAGTCGTGAGAAGAATCTGCCCGGCACAAGCAATGGAAATAATTCTTCTCTAAATACATCACTAATCCAGGATAAGCTAGACGATGCGTTAGATGAGGCAATAAATCTATATAAAAGCGCAGCTAAAAGGCTTGGGGTAAAGATTGATGTAGAAGGTTGTAAGTCAAATCTACGAGATTCGGATAATTGGGCTGCTTTGAAAAAAGCCTACGAATCTCCTGAAGAACGCCAATTACTTGGTGCCTATGTGTCAGCGCGAGAAGCCTTGTACTCCCTAAGTGGAAGAGTTGAGAAAGCCAAGATTCTGGGTAGCGATATGAATCAGGCTGATATATCTCATCTCCTAGATTCATTTCGGTTGCTTGGGGTGGCCAGTTACTGCATCTTTGATGAGTATCTTCAAGAGGATTTCGCAGAGGCAAGGGGCGCGAGTTTGAGAGATGCAAGAAAAGTGCGCCATGAGCCGACAATAAAAATGCGTAATGAGGCCAATAGACTATATAAATTAGGTAACTTTAAAAGTAAAAATCAAGCCATGATTAGTCTAAAAGGGCTGCTAATTGACTTTGCCAAGAGGGGTGATGTTAATTTCAAATTCAAGAGCAACAATATTGAGCAAACTATTTACGAATGGCTTCTTTACCCGGAAGGTAAGCCGAAGAGAAAAGCAGCTAAATAATGTTGTTTAAAACTCACAGTGTCTCTGCAGAGACACTGATGGTCTCTGCAGAGACCATCTATCCGTAGGGCATCGTATTGCATAAATTGACTATGTACCGAAATTCGTCGGGATATAAAGGAGTCAATCATCATGCAATTACCAGACTTAGCAACAACAGAAGTATTTGCGAAATCGGCTAAATGTTCACCAAAAACCGTTAGGAAAAACTACTGCTTAACAGGGCATTGTTATGGCATCAAACCTGTAAAAATTGGCGGGCGCCTATTGTGGCCCATCTCTGAAATTGCCAGGCTCTTGAATGGTGAATTGTTAGGGGTGGAATCACGCAGCCACATTAGAAAAGAGATTGCGGAATATCAAGCCAGCGGGTATGCGGAGGTGTCCCATGGCTGAAGATAGACACCGTAGGGGTGTCGCTCAGTCACATCCTCAGAAGCAGATTGAGCCATTCGTGCAGATACCCTCAGAAGTTCTAAATAGTGCTGCCTATAAGGATTTGAGCTACTCAGCCAGAGCCATGCTTGTTGAGGCGCTTCATTTTTATAGAGGCAACAATAACGGATCTATATACATATCAGCCAAAACTGCCATTAATAGGGGTCTATCTAAAAACACTATGACCAAGGCAATAAAGGAGTTGATAGCACATGGTTTTATCTATCAAACTCGGCGAGGAGGAAGTCTTAGCGGCGTATGTAGCTTATTTGCAATTACTTGGAAACCTATTAATAGGTCTGATGGGCAATTCTTGAATCAATTTGTGAGTCATGCTTATCGCAATTGGAGTCCTGCTTTGAAAAAAAATGAGGGGTCGAAAATTGGGAGGGAGCAAGCTCAAAAATGGGAATGCCCATCAAAAAAGACTAAACCCAGGCCATCTAAAGGGGTGAATGGGAATACTCGGAATACAGAAATTTCATCTCATGCATCCCCAATTATTGGGAGCTACTTAGATATGCCATATATACAGCTAAACAACCCATTGAAGAGTGGGAAAACTTATCCAATGAATTGGATGGCGTTAAATCAAAAGCGTTTGAATCAGATGGAACTTGACAATCTGCGCAACAACTAAATTCAATTACCTTATAGGGAATAAAAATGACTCAGCAATTAACTAAGATTTACGAACTAGCCTATTTCATTGATCATGACTTGGATGAGGTTCATCTCGAGCAATCATCTGTGAATAGTGGGGAAGCAAATCTGATCAAGCTCAATAAACTTCATATAAAAATATTGGCTGAACAAATGAATCTGATTGAAGTTAACCACACAGCCCGGATGGGCCAAGTAATGCGTACTGAATTGGTTGAGCTCGCAGATGCTATCCATGAGCATTGGGGGGAGCTTTCTGATGATAAGCATTTGGACTTATGTCATCTAATCAGTGCTAAAACGCTTTACGAGAAGGTGCAAACAGTTTGCCGTATTGCTGGTTGTGATGTGGGGAATGATGGCGAAGCTGCTATCGCGGACATGCAGGCTATTGAAGGGGGTGCAGTAGGCCATACAAATACTCAACCCTCATTATTGGAGGTTTAGGTGTGAGGGAGGCCCTAATAGTGCCCTTGGGCGCGACCAACCAAAAGCTGAATTCTGGGGAAGGATGTGGGTCGGAAGATCAACCGCAAAGCCATCTGGCAGGCGGCGAACTGCTAGACCCCACCCCCTTAAATAGTATGAGCAAGATTAGGCTCAATGATGCTGAAACCATACGCATGGAGATGGCCAGGGTTTATAGAGATATGCGGATGGGGCGTATTGACACGCAGGACGGTACACGCTTGGCCTATGTCTTAGATATGGTGCGTAAAGCTCATGAGACTTGTGAGCTGCAGCGCCGGGTGGAGGTAATTGATCAGGTAAACAAGATGAGAAAGGTCAAAAAATGAATCAAAGACCATTAAGCGCAGCTTATGATGGGATGACTAGTAGAGAGCTTGCAGCAGCAGCCTACGCCCATGCCGATAATGAATTAGAGTCGCTGCGAATTAAAGCAGCAATTCCTTGGAAGACGTACTCCATGATGGATGTTCAGTTCATAGATGCTTTGGAGCATCTCCATCTCATGGGCTACTTATGGGCCAATGATTATTGGCGACTAGAATTTTTATATGCTGGTGATGTGCTTGGAATGGCGTATCACCATATTACAGGCGACATCAAGAAAAGAGACGGTTATGTGGAATTGCTGACAGGGTGGAAGAAAATCATTGCCGCCCATTTTGAAGCGTTAAAAGAGGTTTGCGAGGCGCATGGAATTGACTATAAGACAGTGCTGAAGAGGGTCAATATTGCAGAGGATGCGGATAGAACGGCCGGTCTTGACTTAGAATATAAGACAAGGGTAATCGCAGCGCTTGAGACTTTTTTGGCTGTTGGAGAATGATTTTTTCGCGTTCCGTTCGCTACCGCTCGGTGGCGCCGGTTGGGTTGCGGGATGCTTTGCCTGCTGAACAAAATCAAACTAGTTGTGCGAGCCGTTCTACGTTAAAGTTTGGCTATGTCACCCGCTCACAAATCGTTCTTGGCAGCACTGACTGGTTTCAGCAAAGGCCAGATTCGGCAAGCCGGGCAGAGATACTCGCCTGGGATAGATCCTCAAGCACCCAACCTAAGAATTGAATCACTCTTCACTGCGATCGAGAACGTGGCCTGTGGATCCAGAGCTCAATCAAGATTCCAGCTAATCTTGGATGAGTTTTGCGTGGCTTGGGATTTTGCTGGACACTGCAGTCAACATCGCGAATTAATTGAGCTAGCAATGAAGGATGCGCGCGTATCCTTACCATCTCTAATGGTCCGCCTGCGTGCACGCGATGCGAGGGCGGGAGAAGAATGGTCGGATCGATTTTCTGATCTTGAATCTAGGTTATCGGCTGATATGGCGCACTGGCGTGCAGAGGAGGCTAAGCTGCAGTCTGCCGATGGAGGCGGTAGCTACTCTTCTGCGCGGAATACTATCCACGGCAACATGAGTGCCATCGGCAGGTGTTTAAACATCGTTCGTGACGAGAAAGAGCATATCCAGAATCCGGCTTTCAAAGTTTTGTTTGATCCGCAGATCCTGGTAAGTGGTGAGTGGGGTACGGGCAAGACACATCTGATGTGCGATTTTACGCAAGACCGAATTGATCGCAGCCAAGCTACTGTCCTTGTTCTGGCAAAGAACTTCCAAGGCAGCGTTGTTTCAGAAATCTGTGCTCAGATTGAAGCTGGGAGTACGGTAGCTACAGTGTTTGATCGGCTTGAAGAATTAGCAAAAGAGACTGCAGAGCGCGCGATCATTATCATCGACGGTGTAAACGAGGGTCGACGTCATGAATGGCGAGAAGCGGTTGCCAAAATCCAATTGCTTGTTGCTGACCGGCCGAACATTGGCTTGATCATCACGTGCCGGACGCCGTTTGAACCTATAGCCATTGAGCGGAAAGGCTTAGAGAAATTTCACAAGATCACGCACATCGGTTTCGATGATCAAGAGTTTGACGCGCAGGCAGCATTTTTTCGGCATTACAATCTGCCGCTGACTGAAGTGCCGTTGCTCGACAGAGAATTTTCACGGCCACTCACGCTGAAGTTGATTTGCCAATCCCTTCAGGATCTTACGGGAAAAAAGTTGGCGCAGGGATTTGCAGGTATTGCTTCAGGCCAAAAGGGAATGACTTATATTCTTGAGTCGTTCGTTAATCGGATTGGTAAGCAGATTGAGCGCGAGTATGGTTTGAGGGGCAAAGGGTGCTGGGAATTGCTGAAGGGAAATGATCAGATTATTGACATACATCTCACTGGGTTTGCGCCTTGTATGGCAGCCAATGTTCGTGGCTACATTCGTCCATCAGAAGCCGATCGAATCATAGCTGCCAATTACCCAACATTAAGACCAGCAGAGAGGCGGAGATTGCTTGATGCGCTCCGAACAAGCGGGCTCATCGAGGAGGATGTGATTTGGTACTCAACCGACTCCGACCTTAAGTCTCGGGTCATATATCGACTTCCCTATCAACGATTCAGTGATCACTTAATCGCGCGGCATTTGTTGAAGACGCATCTCAATTTGACTTCGGTTTCAACAATCAAAAGAAGTTTCATGGGTAAATCTCCGCTCGCGCAGATATTTCGGATGTCCAATCGTTATCACCAAGAGTATGCGGAGCCAGGATGGGCACAGGCACTAATTACTGAATTTCCAGAGCGCGTGGGGAATCGACTGCCGCGTAAAGAACGTGAACTTTTTTTCGTATTGCCCGTACGGGCTCAGAACTTAAATGCTTATTTTGGCCCATTCATTGAAGGAATCTTTTGGCGAGATCCTGCGGCATGTACTCAGGGTACGCGGATCATCATTAATCAATATCTAAATACGAGGTCGCGGCGGATATGGGAGCAAATGGTTGACGCGTTGGCTGCTGTTTCGACGAAGCCAAAGCACCCCTATCACGCTCGTCGTTTGTACGATTTTTTGGCGGCTTATTCAATGCCGGACCGCGATCTTAAGTGGTCGGAATACCTACGGCGTCGGTACGCATCCCCAACGATTCACCGACTATTAACTTGGGCAGAGAGGCTCAATGCAGCAAACATGACGCATAGCTCTGCGACGCAACTCGTTGTATTGCTTTCCTTGGTTCTTACGACGGTCGTTCGCGGTGACCGCGACTTGGCGACAAAGGCGCTTGTGTTGATTGGTGAAAAGTTTCCTGAAGTGCTTTTTACTCACGTCGTGATGAGCCTTGGATTCAATGATCCTTATGTGCCGGAACGTATGTTGGCCGCTGCGTATGGGACGACCTTGTCTTTGGTGGACTCGGAGATGAGGACGACTTTTCGACCAATACTTGGCGATTTTGCAAAAACTATTTACCAAAAGATGTTTGTGCGAGGTGCATGCTATGCAACCCACCATACATTGATGCGAGACTATGTGCTCGGCATCATCGAGATTGCTCAGCGCGCGAATTGTGTCATCCTACCTAAAACTGCGAGCCGCTATCTTACCGCGCCTTTTCCAAATACACCCTCGACATTCGCAAGTGATGGTACGCCTGATCCAGTCGTGAAAGAATCGATTGGTCATGCCATGCGCATGGACTTTGAAAATTACACGCTTGGGCGCTTAATCCCAAATCGGGCGAACTATGACGATAAAAACACAGACTATGTTCAAGTTCGAGCGAAGATAGAACGGCGTATATTTGACCTAGGGTATCGAGTAGAGCAGTTCAAAGAGATTGACATTGGAATCGGCAATACGTCATGGAATGCATCTGATCAAACGAAGGTGGATCGCTATGGGAAGAAGTATTCCTGGATTGCTTATTTTGAAATGTGGGGTGAGCGCGAGGCCGCTAGAAAGCTGCCGGATTGGCATCTTGGAGAGAGAACTTCTGATTGCGGAGTTGACCCAAGTTTTCCAAAGCGTCCGCCAGACTGGACACCGCCAATCCCAGATCTATTTGGCAATTCCAACATTAACACTGAATCCTGGGTGGAGAGTGGTTTTACTCCACAATGGGAATCATTGCTTGTTGTTCCCGAAATTAACAATAATCTAGGTGATTGGGTGCTCTTGGGGGGCTTCATCCGCGGTGTCCAAGAGATTTGTGATCGAGAGATTTTTGCTTTCTTGCGCGGGGTGTTTGTCGCACGCAAGGATGTTAGTAGCCTCAGGGATAAATTCCTTGCTTTGAATTACCCCGGGAATAATGAGATCCCCGAAGGAGCTACAGAGTACTATCTCTACGCTGGAGAGGCAGGGCGCCGTCAAAACTACGTACAGACTCTTTATCAGCAGAACGGTCGGTACCATCGACAAATCGTGCGGGCCTTTGACCAATATGTGCCCGAATATTTCAAAGAAAAAACTTCAAGCGCCCATGGAAGAGTCGGGTCTATGAGTGATGAAAGAGGTGAAACGGACGATCTCTTGATGGGCCTAATCAACCCACCCATCAAGACAATCCTCATCCCAGGCGTTCCCCTGGAGCTCCCATTCATTCATTTTGGTTGGGAATCGTACCATTCATCGTATAACGAATTCTCAGGCTTTGATCTTCCCGCGCCAAGCTTGATCCAGCACCTTGATTTGGCGAGCAAGAATCGTGAGATCGATTTCTATGATTCGATGGGTAATCTAGGAACTATCTATCGAGAGGCTGGGGATGGGTGGGGTGGAAATCGATTTGGCCTCTTATACATTCGCGCTGATCTCCTTCGTCGTTACCTGACGGACACACGCCAAATTCTGGCTTGGTGCAACTGGGGGGAGCGAGATTGGTTAAACAAAATGGATGGTCATGACCTGATCCGTAATTCTGCTAGACAACGGATATATCAAGCTCATGGCCACATTCATCGTTCATTTTCTCAATGGTCTGCCAAGGACTCGAAGATCATCCAGTGCAACTGCGTTTAGTTCTGGAAACCCTAGTTTCGGACGAAGTACTCCCACATCAAGCTTTCTTGAGTGGTCGCTTCGGTCGGGCTACAGGGGGTGGGTAGAAATTAATGACTGCTCTTAGGTGAATTGATATGTCGTCAGCTTCCTTTGATTAGAGTGACCACTATCACCAACCTACTTTTAGCAACTCTTATTGAGTGAAAATAAGAGGGATTACTTTTGGTTGGAAGTGCGTGTTCGCGCTGCGATGAAACTTTAATGACAGCATCCTTTTGAAGAAGCCCCCGCAGGGCAATCTGGAAAGCTTACATTGAAGTAAGACTCGCTCCAGCCGTTTACGAGGGCTATTCCCACTTTTGGTGAGAATTGGGAAATTTTACCGTAGAGGTATCGCGCTAGTAAAAAAACGCCGATCAACAACGGTTATTCAAAAATTAAGTCAATCCGCCTGATATTAATTTCGTGTTGATGAACCTCAGGCTGCCCCTCTTCATCGACCTCTACAAACTTTGGATCAGATAAATCAAAGAAACTATCACTGCATAGAAGCTCAATAGAAGCAGTGACAAAGTTTGCACTACGAACATCATGAAGAATGCTGGAAAGTGTGCATGAATCATCAATCGACCAAATAATGCTTGTCTCAAATTGCTTCCCGGCATGATCAAAGCGAAATATTCTGGAGTCCTCATCCTCTATTTCAAATATAGAATTTGATGATCCATAAATACGCAGATTGGTGGTGTGGTTTGTAAACAATTTATGGATGATGGGTCGGCGTCTGAGCAGATAGTAGTCTTGTACCGTAGGCTTAAACATTAGCCCCTCAATGGAGAGTGCGCTAGTGATTTCAGGCCAGCCTTCATTTTCAATGATGGCGGCATCAGATCGGTAAGAGGTGCAAACTCCACCCTTAAGGCTTCTCCAAAAGGAAAGATATACCGTGTGTTTTGTCTCTGGATTCACAGTAGGGATCTCCTAAAAACAGTAACTCGTGCCACCGTAGTAATTGCAGATGCGGGGTGGCGGCGTGATGGATTGCCCAAATGAGTTAGTAAAAGCCTTGCCAATACCATTAAGCAAAGTCGCTATTGCAGCATTATTGGCTGGATTTTGTTGGGGTGGTTGATATTGCTGCGGTGCTTGATATTGACTATAAAACTGACCTACTTCTTGTGCCGCTTTCATGACGGCAAATCGCTCTAATAGGGCTTGACGAAACGTATCCGTTGCGGAGTTATCAAGTTCACGGATTTGGCTCTCTGAGAGGTGGTAGCGCTCAGCAAACTGAGCTATCACGAGATTTTGCTTATTGATACTCGCAAACAATACATCTTTTGGATAAAGTGAGTCTGATAATGCGACTACTTTTTGTGCTGCTTCAAGATTGGATAGCTCTTTGTTTTTTACCTGGAGATCTAATTGCTTTGCTGCTTTGCTAAATTGATCAAATTTAGTAGCGCACTGAGGTTGGTAGTAGTCGCATAAGTCATTTTGAGATAAGGCCGCGGTTGAGGTTAGTCCGCACGTAATTAACAATAGCCACTGAATAGATTTCATGGTGATCCCTTAATTTGAGTCCAGATCCCATTGCCGTTACCTAGTAAATATTGTCGGAATTAAGCCTAAGTTCTGAATACAGTTATATTAACACTAATTGTGTAAATATAACTGTAAAAATAAACAAGACTCAAAAAATAGGGGGTAATTGGGGCTAGGGTAGAAGGGGAACTACTTTTGACCAAAAAAGGGCTTAGTGGCTATAGCCGCTAGTCAGGTTGCTGATTTAAATTGGCCAATATTTGCACTGATTTCTTATCCACTTCTCCTGCGAATAATTGCTCTAGGGCGAAGTGAAGCAATTCAGAATTTGGAGCAATGGATAAAAAAAGAGTAATTGAGGATTGTAATTTTTGGGCGTCAGTTCGACCCAGGATATTTAACGAACTGTCATTCGCATCTAGGATAAGTTGCAGGCATTCTTCATAGCGTTTTTTAAGTAGTGGGTTTTTCCAGTATGACTTGGCCTCTATTGACCCATCTATTCCAAAATATTGGGAAAATTCGCTAAAACCCAGCCCACGAATTTGGGGAAAAATAAACCAAATCCAGTGCGACGTTTTCTTGCCCTGCGAGAGCTCTTTGAGCACCTGTCCATAGCATTCATTTTGAGCATCAACGAATCGTTGTAACGAGTCCTCATTTTGAGGTTGATTTGGAATAATCATCGAGTTCTAATTCTCGGGATGGGACGCCAGGGCAGTGGATGTATCAGATTGAATGATCAACATTAGGAGTATCCAGATTTTTCATGCGATCTACATATGCATTTAAAGGCATGCCATTTCTATCCATCACCTCTTTGCCAGTAAATCCGCCTCTTGGGGTGCGCGGATCGCGATAAATCGCCCCCTTTTCTTCAGGAATGCCAAGATTACATTTTGGACACATGGTTGGCAGTTGTGCGGTGATTTGAGTTCTGCAAGAGGGGCATCGAAATATGGGTTTGTTTATCGACATTGTGCTTCCTTCGTCAGTTTAGATTTTGGGTTGCAATAGCACTTCGTACTTCCAGCCAAAATAGGAGTAAAGATATGGGGTTCCTTCTCGATCGGTAAGCTTAACCCTAATCTTAAATTGTGTCCCTACTGGATATTTTGTGACAAGGTCCCTAGAGCATTCAACGAACAGAGATGTTGGATAGGGTTGACCTTCAATTGGTCGAACATGGACTGGACCATGCCGTCCACTTGTGTTGGAGGGGATAAAGCTTTCTACGATGATGAACTGATATGGGTTTTGCGTATTCATGATCTGTTTTCGTATTTAAGGTTCGCTAGATTTTTGCTTGTGAGGACAATTTTTTAGACTAATAGTCCAGTAGGTTTGCCTGGTTGTACCCAAGTGCGCTAAGGCGCTGCTTAAATTTATTAAGGGCCCTGGCTTCTATTTGCCGAACGCGCTCTTTTGTTAATCCCATCATGTCAGCAATTTCTTGAAGAGTGTAATTAGCCACGCTTGGCGTATTACTTGTAATGAGTCTATTGCTGAATGTGTGGGTTTTGTTGGTCATCAAGTGCCCCTAGGGATATAAAAAATACTTGCTATATCTAGCATGACACATTTGGTTTTCACCATATGAAATACTTTAAGTTGGTATACAAAAAAACCACCCGCAGGTGGCTTAAGCGAAAGATGCGCTCTTAATCTACGTTGTTTGCAGTGAGGAACATCGATTTTTGTAGCGATACAAAGAAGTCTTGATAGGGCTTTGGATCAGTTACAGGCATATTGTTGTATTGAGCGTTAGCCCGAACGATCATATTTTTTCCAGATGCGCCAGGACGCACGGATACGGTCATACGTAGGGCGTAGCCGCTTAACTTAGTCGCAGAGACGCTACCTAAGTCTAAGTCTGCCTTATCAATTACAAAGCCGAGGTCTTGTAGTGTGGCAATAGTTGAGCGCATAGTTTTAGGTTTATCGTTGGTGTCAAAGGCCCGCGTCTGAATTGATCTGAGTTCAACTGAGGTTTGTCCATCAGCCGAAGAGTCAAGAACGCGCTCTTTCATAGTCTGACAGCCAGTCAAGAGGATGGTGCTAGTTACGGCCACTAACATTGCAACTTTGATCATAGATTGCTTATTCAACATTTTGTGCCTGTAGGAAGATGGATTTTGATAGTTTGTCGAAGAATTCTCGATAGATTTCTTGATCATTGATTCCTTCAATTTTGGAGAGCACACCTTTTTGATTCCAAACTAGTCTTTGGAAGGTTACGCGAACAACAAAGCCACTAGTAGTGGCTTCAACGGGTTGATCGAATTTGACCTGTTTGCCAGATTTTGTCGTGACATCAACTTTTATGGGGTTGTTGGTAGAGGCCGGTTTGGTGACAAGAGAAGCCCTGATTTTTTGCTCTTTATCGTAGTTCGTTTGTACACCAAAGAGAGCTGCCATCAGAATAGCCCCGGCAATCTGCCCACCATCAGTCGCATCTCTATTTTTGGAGGCAACAATCACACCTAGAGGCATATTGGATTCATCTAGGTTAAACCCCATATCTTGCAAAACATTATTCGAAGCAGAGAGAAGTTCTTTCTCGCTCTTGATGTCATATTTACGAGATTGCAGCTGTCTATTTGCCAGGGTATCTGGCGAAAATTGTAGAGCTTCTGGGGGGATGGGTTGGGCGCAACCCACTAGTAAGGCCAGCAGAGTAAGGCAGCCAATAATTTTTTTCATTGGGTTCACTCTTTAAAATTTAGAGGTGTTGTAGGCAAAGTCTCTAACCATACCTTTTTCATCAAACTTGATAACAATCGTTAAAGTCTTTTGAGTTCTGCTGGCGGTAGCATTGCGATCCGATGGAAACCACAAAAAGCCACGTCCTGCCGAGGTAGAGGCCATACCTTCTGTAGAGACCTTGTCATACACCCAAGATTCACGTCGCTTTTCGTCGGTGGTAACCATATTGGGTGAGCCCAGCACAGAGACCACATCAGATGAACTCATACCCACCTTGATTTCTTTTTGAACCTTGGCAATGGAGAGGCTATCGCCTTCCCCTTTGGCAGCGTTCATATCCTTTTGTTGATCTACTAGGGATGTTGGATAGCACCCAGATAGAGTAATTAATGCAAGGCCGGACAAGAGGGTGATGAAGAGCGATTTTTTCATGGGACCAATTTCAAAAATGAGAAAGAAAAAAGGGGATGTGCATCCCCTTTAACTTATTGCTTAAAACTTGTAACCAATACCAACAACCGCGTTAAATACATTTGCGCTAGAAGTCATCGAGTAGTTATAAGCGTAACCACCTGCAACACCACTGTACGAGTTGGTGTTATTGCTATAGCTCATGTAGTTCAACTCACCGAACCCATATAAGCCGCCTTGTATGATTTGCTTATACCCAAGTCCAAGCGAGTAGCCTGTAAGATTTTGGGTATTTGAAGTGCCACCTTCGGTAGCTTTTACAGAGGTACCCGTGTAGCCAACTTTTCCGTAAAGCAAACCATCTGTACCAACTGGAGTTGCTGGTGAAAGGAAAATGTTGTATTGGTTTTGGGACTGGTATGTTCCATTTACTCTCACATTGCCTACGCCATAGTTGTAATTGCCAGACTGTGAATTAAATGGGTTGTATTCAGCGCCGATTCCAAGCAAAAAGTCTTTGGTTATGGGGGCCATATAGCCAATAGTGACAACGCCCATTACGCTACCTTGGCTTGAAACGTTTGTGCTAATCGGAGCAGTTCCTACGCCCACAATATTTAATCCGCTAGAGTTAAATGTTGGCGTGATGTTTTCATAACCAATGCCGAGTTGGCCATAGGCGCCTTCAAATTTAGATTGTGCATTTGCAGTGGCAATGGAACCAACTGACAATAATCCAGCTACTACTGTATATATACCCAGCCTTTTCATATCAATCCTTATAAAAATTAAAGAGAATTGATTTTTGACTTGAGCCAGGCTCACCCCATGAGACTGTGACTACTCAAAATGAAATAAATCTAAATAAATTTCATAACGAGGGCGCAAGGCGAATCAATGGATAGAACGGAACGGTTTTATAAGATTCAGAAATTGTTGGGAGAGCGCCAAGTTGTTACCGCTGAACAATTTTTAAAAGTGCTTGAAGTTTCTCGGGCGACGTTTAGGCGGGATCTTGAGTATTTGCGAGATCGTTTAGGTGCTCCAATTGAGTGGAATGCAGATCTCAAGGGCTATACCCTCAATATTAGCGCTAATGGAAAAGAGTCCTTAACAGCGCTCCCTGGCCTTTGGTTAAATGACGCTGAGATTCATTCTTGGTTATCCGTTATTGAGCTGTTAAAAAATATTGAACCCAATGGCACGGTGACTGCGCAGGTCAATCCTATTCGTAGTCGCTTAGAAAAGTTACTAGATGAAAGTAGTTTTTCTCTAAAAGAGGTAGCCAAGAGAATTCAGATCGTTAGTTTAGCTAGACGCAGAACATCGCCGGCCTTTTTTGAATTAATTGCTAATGCTCTGTTGTCAAGAAAGCGAATTCATATTCGCTATCTGCAAAGATTTAACGAGAGTATTAGTGAGCGCGAGGTATCGCCCCAGCGATTAGTGTATTACCGTGATAACTGGTATTTAGATGCTTTTTGTCATGATCGGGATGACCTGAGAACATTCTCGCTAGACGCTATCGAGACAGTTAAGGGATTGGAGAAGTCTGCTGTATCGGTTGATGAGAATGTTTTGGTATCCGAATTGGAATCTTCTTATGGAATCTTTGCTGGCAAAAAATATCAAATTGCAAAGCTCAAATTTACGCCCTTTAGAGCGCGGTGGGTTTCTAAAGAGCTATGGCACCCTAAGCAGCGTGGCGAAGTGATGGAGGATGGCTCTTACCTATTGGAAATTCCTTATAGTGATGAGAGGGAGTTGACGCTAGATATTTTGCGCCAAGGCGCTGATGTTGAGGTGGTCGATCCTCCAGACTTAAGAAATCATGTGTTTGATGTCCTAGTGAGGGCGGTCACCATTTATCAAAACTAGTAACACACCATTTTAATTGGTTGTCACTACAACTTTAGTGCTTAAAAATAGACTCGGAATTTGAATTCTATTAGGTCGTATTAATATGGAGAGGGTAAGGGCGGAGTTATTCCGAATTGCCAAGCCCTGACAGTTGTTTAATTGGCTAAAGAGGAGGGTGACATGAATAACACGCATGCGCGAACTATTTCATCGCAATTAGTTAAGGCTTACCGGCAGGCGGACTACCTCATTGACCTTCCAGGTTAGTTAATCACATTAAAAATTGGTCAATTCAATAAGCGTTTGGCCAAGCTCATGACCGATGAGTCGGTCACCACAGCGGCCTTTTTGACTGCATTTAATCCCTATAGTCAGGAATTAGGTGAAGGTGAAAACGAAGCTGCGCAACGTGAGCTCATTGCTGATTTGCGCGCCTTGCATGTCTCGATCATATTTGCTCAAGGAAATGATTCGAATGGGCATTGGCCGGGAGAGCCTAGTTTGTTCGCTTTAGGAATTTCAATACAAGATGCAGAAATGCTGGCCGATCGTTATAAGCAAAATGGTTTCGTATGGATCGGTAATAGTGATGCTATGCCTAACTTACGCTTGCGCTATCCGATTGAAGTTCCTTCCAAACACGCAGCTCAAGAATGGATTAAAACGCTACCAACTCAATTGAGAGTCGGTGCTTCACAGATGCCTTTAGCCGAGCTCGCTTGGGTGATGGCAGTTCCAGACGAGGAGCTAACTCATTGGCTAGACCGGATGGATCGGCGATGGGCGTTGGTACTGAGTTAGATAGAGTCTTCAAACTGATTAGCGCGGGCATACAAAGGTTTTCCTAGCCGTGATGGAGCAAGCAGTAGCGATAATTGCGCCTATCAAGACTGTGTATGAGCTCGATCAAGCGCTTCTTTGGGTCAGGCATCACTCCAAAATAGGTAAAAATGCTATTAAAAATTACTAGCTCATTCATTGAGCTAGTGAGTCTTTAATCTTTAATCATTAAATCAAAGGAGATTGTGATGATTAAAATTTGCGGCGTTTTACTGATGCTTTTGAGTCTATATGCATTCTCAGAAACATCAAACGGGTGGTTTGCTCAAGTATTTTGGATTGGCACTTTCTTTTATGTAAGCGAGGCTTTATTTTCGTATGCAGTTAATGCATGTAGCAAAGATCTAATCCGTTCAAACAAGGCTCAAAATACCCGAGCATCATTATTTATTTAATGACTTTGTCAGCCACTGTGAGTTGGCGTTAGGCTTACATAAGCCAGATTTATCCTAACTAAGCGTGTTACTCATTATCTATTTTGATGTTTGGCTTGGCGAGTAGCCAATCCGATTGCCGTTGTTATCAAAGATATTGGTCACGCCCTGGGGTGATTGAACTTCATAACCAATCCGATTGCCAGTGTTGTTGTAAACCCCATTGGTTGAGTTGTAATTTAATGGACTGTTTTGGTAGTTGAGTGGACTGTTCTGATAATTCAAAGGGCTATTGTTGTAATTGAGTTCGCTGTTTTGATAATTGAGTGGACTACTATTCCAATTAGTTGTCTGGGCAACAATATTGGTTGCAAATCCAATTAGCGCAATGGTGATCATCCATCTCATTATTATCTCCTAGGTATTAATGAGTTCATCCTAAGGTATCAAGAGCTCAAAAAATGAGCCAGTCCACCGGCGCAATAAAAAATATCCAGAAGAGTGTAAAAATTGAAGGCCGGCAATTTTTAGTAGGATTTTGGCCTTAGCGCTATAGAAGTATCGCGATCAGATACTTAAGCAAGCCCAGGCATCTTTTTATTAATTACCCATTAGGGTGACTGATACTTGGACAAAGGAAAAGGAGTTGATGCGACCTAATATGCGGACAGCGTCTTTTTGAGCTCGTTAAGCACCTTGGTTTTAAGGCTTGCCGGAGCTAATACCTCAACTTCAGAGCCATGCTTCAATATATCCATGACTAGCTCAGGATCTTGGTTGTAATCAAACTCTAGGATATAAAAGCCTTTGTCGTCAAATTTGCCAGTTTGTTGCCCATGCCACTGCTCTCCAGATACCCAGCGGGCTCGCTCAGGGGAAAACCGCAGCTTCGCCCTTTGGGTTGCCTTTCCTGAGAAGATGCCGTAACTTTCGGCAAAGTTTTCATGAAGCTCTTTCTCGGAAATATCATCCGCTTTTTTGTTAGTTAATGCGGCTGTTTTAACCCCATCAACTGCAAAGCTACGCAGTTCATTACGTAGATGGCAATAGGCATCTAAGTACCAGTTATCACGATAATGAATGAGACGCTGAGGGGAGATCTCGCGCTCTGTTGTTTGATTGGTACCCTTGGAGTAATACGTAATATATAGACGTTCACGTTTAAGTAGTGCGCTACCAATTTCTTCAAAGTTTTCAATTGAGCTTTTTCGTGAGGCCATCCCAAAAACCTTAATACGTTTACGCAACTCTTTGGAGGTGGCAGATGATTGGCCTAAGATCCCGTCAATGATTGACATCAAGGGCTCGATATGGGGGCCAATAAGACCGCCCTTATCCTGGGATGAGAGTAGATGTTGCATGAGTGCTAGGGCGGTGGCTTCCTTTTCAGAAAACCACAGTCCTGGTAATTCGATCTTCTCAGATACGCTAGCTTGTTCAAACTTATAACCACCCTCTGATCGGTCATAGATGATCGAGGCATTCATGCGATCACGCAGATATTCCAAGTCGCGTTTAAAGGTCGCGGGAGAGATTTCGAGTTCATCAAGAAAATCTTGACGAGGTACGCATTTGCGAACCTGGATCATGTACTTAATACGGTGCAGCCGCTCCACACTACTCATATCAATCCCAATATAAATATCAAATAGTCCACATTTTTGTTTTTATCACTTTAAGACCTTTATAGCTCATTTTTTGAGCTAGCGGCTCAAGAAAATGAAATAACTATTAAATACAGAAGGGAATCAAATGCTAACCAGCGCACTCGTATTAATCACAATGCTGCCATTACAGGTTTCGCCGAGTGGTAAATCAAGTTTGCTAATTTCTAGACCACTGGCAGTGGCGGTATTTGTGGATAGTGCCAGAATTTTAGGGTTGCCAAAATTCAGACTTAGGGACGGGAATGGAAACATTTATAACCCCCACAAGGCAATGATTCAAGAACCTCTGGCATTGATTCATCAGCATGCCGGTATGCTAATCGTTAGCGATGTCACTGCACGTAAAGCTTATATCAATTCGTATGTGCGTAGCAGATAATAAATTTAGGAGAAAGTATGGCCATAGCTACAGAATTTATCGACTTTATTGTTCCTATTCATATTATTAGGGATAAATATCCCGGAGGGTGGGAGCAGTGCTTAAGAGATCATGAGCATCTTATTGGTGGCCGCGTTTGGTATGACCAGTATTTATTTCGAAATGGCGCAATGAATCCAAGAGATATTTCGTCTTTGGTCGAAAGTTGGCAGGAGATGGGTTTTGAGTGTTATCGCGAGGAAGATAGCAAAAAATGCTGGCAGGATGTCTGTGTTTACGAAGGTATGTTTGGGGGACCCACCATGAAGTGTGATTGGCTTGAATCTGATAAGAGAACCAGGTCCGTATTTCTTAAGGGAACTGAGACGGGTGAAGTGGCAGGTATGCTAAGGTAGCGTGAATATTAGTGCAATTATTTATCAATAAACGAGGTTGATATTAAATGTGTAATGCATGGAATCACTCCATTGACTGCACCTGTGGATGGGGAGGTGAAGGACATTCTGGAAGAAGGTCTTTAGGTAATGTCTCCCTGCATGTAATGCAACCTAAATTCAAAACTTACAACGAGTTCTTGGTTAGCTGCACAATTCCAAACGCCAAATGTCCAGAGTGCGGAAATCCTGTATTTTTTTATAGATCCCCCAGTAATGGACGTGTTTTTTTCGACGAATTAGGGCCGCCATGGCCCAAGCATCCATGTACCACTAGTCCAAATAAATCAATTCCAGCCAATAATTTTGTAAGGCCTCAATCCATGGACTTCTCTACTCAATATTATGTAAATAGCCAGTGGAAGCCTTTCTTGGTTGAGGGTTTATTCAAAGTAGATTTAAAAAAACGTATCTCAGAAATAGTCGGTTATATAAATGATCAAAAGCGAAGCTTCTTCACAAGATTGGAGGGAATAACCACCGATTTCCCTTTTTTTATCAAAGAAACTGACTCAGAAATTAGATTGCTAACATTTAAACCTGACTCTGAGAGTTACCTGCTTGAATTTATCGTAAAAAAATATCAATCTGAACTGATGGAATCTGTTTTAGGTGGGTCATCCCCTCCCCCAAAGGTCGTGGCTCGAGTAATACAGCAAAACCCATCGAATCATAGATCAGGAAAAAATTTCAAAAGTAAAAGAGAGCCTAATTCTGAAAGAGGTAAAAGCGAGGATAAAAAGGTTAAAGCAGTTCGGCCTAAATTGCCTGGAAAAATGCAAGATCAGCTCTTAAAGTTAAGGGATGTATTTAAGACAGGCTGACGGATTAATTTTATTGGAGCTTCCATTCTTTTTCCTTATTAAAAAATGAAATGCCGGTCTTTCCCGGCTGTCCGCTTGCTCCTGCCCTAAAGGAGGTCCCAAACGAGAGGGAACAAAAGAACACGCAAGCTGATATGGTTTTTTCATGAAAGAGAGTATCTCTCCGGCTTTGGGGCACTCATACCAAATCCCCTAGGCCGCACTAACTATTAACAACAAGCAATCTACTGCCACACAACCACCACAATTAACAACAAATTGATTTTTCATTAAAGTTAAGAGAGCCATTCATGCATACCAATATTGTTCATCTTGGTATTGAAAACTCGCAATGCTTTACCTAACTCAATAGCATCCATCTCATTGGTAAGTTCTTGAATAACACTCTTAGTATTCTCACTCCAATTACCAGACTCTTCTAGATGGAGGAGTAACCACGCTAGAACGGTAGTCCACAATTGCTCTTGAGATAAAAACTTCAAGCAACTATTAAATACCTCTGATACCTCAACATCAAATAAGGACTGGTCCATCGTTTTAACAAAGTCAGCAAAAAGTGCTTTGCTTAAAATAACGGTATTAGCTATCTCAATAATATCAGTAGGATCAAGGTACTTGATTTTTGGAGCAGCCTGTTCTGACTCGGTTGCCTGCTTTCTGAGGAATGCCGGGATGTCGTAATAATCTGGATCTCCACCTATAGATTCTTGTAATGGGATGGGTGAATCCCCTGTGATTGGGCTTGATCTAAATACCCTTGGCATGTCATACGAAGCATAGGTGGCGCTAGAGAGATTAAGCGTAGCGCATTTGGAGGTAAATGATTTGCTCTTGCTAAATAGAATATGAGGTGATCCATCTAGGACTGAACCCGCGCCGCCCCATCCAGCCGCTTGCATCTGCGCTATGGTCATCAGCTCCGGAAATTCAGTTGCCTTTTGGTCTTCGGCGCGAATATGAACCAATAAACAATTGGTCTTCTCTGTAATGAGTTGATAGCTAAGGGCCAAAGCAATTTGATCTCCTTCGGGCGCAGTTTTGATTCTTTGCGCCGCTGCCAAACGAGGTAGGTTATGAGATTTGGAGTGTGTGATCTGAGAAGCCCCAATGCCTGTGCGTTGTGAGCTATTGCCTAATTGGTAACTTAGCAAGGCTGGCTTTGATGGGGTGGATTTAAACCCAGCAAATACATGAGTTGTATTCTCACTAAAGATGGCGGTATTGGTACCAACAGTCCATTCTGGTTGTTCTGGGTGACCCCAGTCAATTTCAATATTGCATGCTCTAGGCTGGCGAATCCGGTGGAACATGCGCACGATCGCTTTCTCAATATCTTCTTTGGGCGAGATTAGCTCACATGCGCCGCCTGACATTTCAGCCAATTCTTTTAAGAGGGTATCTGCTGGCGCCGAGCCTACGCCTACAGCAAAGATGCGATGCCCACTTTCCTTCGCTGCGGCAATAGTTTCGTTGGTGCTCCAAACTTCACCATCGGTAATGAGAAGAACATCTGCCATACCTTGGGCACCCATTAGATCGAAAGTCGATTGCAATGCCGCTTCTACTTCAGTGCCACCCATATCGGCATTTGTGTTCTCTATCAATAAAGAGGCGGCAGAGATATGAAATTGGTCGGCTGGCTTAACTTTAGAAAATAGGTGGTTGGTATGGTCACCAAACTTAGAGTAGCTAAATCGATCTTCTGCAGTTAAGTGGCTCAATACATGATGTAGGGCGCGTTTTGCCGATTGGATGCTATCACCCTCCATGGAGCCTGAGCAATCAACCAAAATCTTCAGCTCTAGTGAGCTCTCTTTTTGATTGTCGATGGTTGGTGGGCAAAAGCTTGCTAAGACAGTGCAGCCATCAGGTCCGAGTTGTTTATCTGGCGTGACAATGTAAAAGGATTGGTTTTGCAAGTCAGTTAAATTGAGGATGAAGTCGCGATCTAAAAAAGCTTCACGTTCAATCGAGACTAATAAGCCTTCATCTTGTTTGGCCACCTGCACTTGATGTGATGGGCATTCAACGGTGGCTTTTTCTAGGCCACCGGTTAATTTCAGAGATAGGGTGAATGGGTATTCAGACAAGAAATTAGATTCAGCGCTTTGGTGATCTTCAATGCCCCCTTTTTTAGCGTCGCCATAGCGCGGAGCGATGACCGTAGGAATGCTGATGCGCATCGAGCCCTGCTCATACTTGAGCAGTTGCGAATAGCTGTATTCAATGACCACATCTTCATTGGGTTTAAGGTTGCCTAGATTAGCGGTATATAGACCGTCAGAATTCTTTTCAATCATGATGGGGGCATCGCCATCAGCTATCGCTTTTTCGTACTGTTCGGTTGCTTTCGCTTTTTCAATCACCGTGCCGACCAAGCGTTGGCCGTCAATCTCTGCCTGCATTCCCATAAATGTCGCGCCCCAGGCCATGGGGAATGAGTAAACAACCTCCAGTGTTTTGTTGGTGTTGTTTTTATAGTGCTGGCGTATGGTCATATCGAGCAATAAACCATTAGCTACACCAGTTGCTGAGACTGACTGCAGGACTAACTTCTTATTACTAGAAAATACGTTTTTTACCTTTTCAAAAACAATCATTACGCATCCTTTTTGACTTGTTCATATGCCTGCATCACGCCCTTTAAAAATTGGCGTAATTTCTCAGGGCTCAAACCTGCTGTTTCAGCCGAGACTTCCAGTTCAATGCCTTCTCCTACCCATAGGTGAGTGCGCACCGAAATATCTCCCGGCTTTTTGGTTCGCTCAGGCAGTGGCATTGGCGAGCCAGAGAGCACTTCACGTATTCGCTCAAGCGAAATACCCGCTTCAGTTAATTGCTTGATACGAAGGATCTTCTCAATGTGAAGGCTCAAATAGTGAGCCCCCCGGGTTTGTCCTATTGGTTTATCAACTAGGCCAATTTGGATGTAATACCGCAGGGTTCGTGAACTGACGCCGGTTAGGGTACAGAGCTCTTCAAAAGTATATTTTTTGTCTTCCATGGTAATATATTAACACTAATACTGTTAAAATAAACTGTAATAATAAAAATTTAGCCAAATTTCCCAAAAGGGATGTTATTAAACTGTTCAAGTGGGTGCAGTGGAGGCTCATGAAATGATCGTAAGTCCTTAATCTGTATGTTATTAAGGGGGATCGTAAGATCTATACTGTAAAAAGTATCCAATTTTTAGAAACAATTACCGACAAGTTCAAAATCAATCGATTTTGTAGGTGGGGGTTGGGTATAGGTTTGGGTAAAAGTCGAACCCAATACGGGAAACTTGGCTGCAAAAGAGTATCGGTTGAGTAATGCAGTCAAAAATTTAAACAAGAGAATTAACAATGCTTCCTACCATTAAAGATGTATGTGAGTTAAATGAAGGCGCTTTAGAGATACGCATAAGCGATGGAATAGAGAGAATTGATGAAGACACTCTCGATTTAAAGGCTGGGGATAAATTTTTGAAGCACTCATACCTAACAAAAGGTATGAAAGAGTTAGTTAATGAGGGTTTTAAAAGGCTCTCTGGAAGCGGTGGGGGGAGGCCTGTATTTAGATTAAAGCAGGCAATGGGTGGTGGTAAGACGCATTTAATTAAGACAATGGCTTTTTTAGCTCGACACCCTTCGTTGAGGGAGGAATATTTTCCTGAGGCTAACAGTCGATATAAGTTTGATAGTGCAAAAGTTGCCTTTTTTAATGGCCGGGAGCAGCCAAACGATTTTTTTTGGGGTCGAGTTGCTGATCAGTTAGGAAAAAAGGGGGTATTTAAAGAGGGTACTCATGCTCCTGGGGAGGAAGATTGGCATAAGCTATTTGACAGTCTTGAGGGGCCAGCATTAATTCTGCTGGATGAAATGCCAACCTACTTTGGGTATTACAGAACACAAGTACTTGGCGATGGAACGGTGGCAGACGTTGCAGGAAGGGCTTTTGCAAATATGCTCTCTGCCGCGATTGGCAGGAAAGATATTTGCATAGTCGTATCAGACCTTGAGGCAAGTCATGCTGACGGTACGCAGATTATTGACAGGGCACTGGACTCTGCACGAAAAGAATTGGGTCGCGTAGAGGTGAACATTACCCCGGTCGATTTATCCGGCGATGAAACTTATGCAATTTTAAAAAAGCGACTTTTTGCAAAGCTGCCATCAGAGTCTGAGATTAACCATATTGCTGAAAGCTTTGGAAAGTCAGTAGAGCAGGCCCAAAAATCGAAAACAATTGATACGCAAAAAACTCCCGAGCAAATTACTTTGGAGGTCTCGCAAACCTACCCATTCCACCCTCAAATGAAGCATTTATTTGCCTTATTTAAGGAAAATAAAGAGTTTCAACAAACCCGTGGGCTAATGGAGTTGGCGTCAAGATTGCTTAAATCTGTTTGGGATAGAAAGACTAATGATGTATTACTAATAGGTCCGCAACACTTTGATTTGTCAATTGATGATGTAAGGGAAAAAGTTACTTCTATCTCTCGATTGGATGATGCAATAGCGAAGGATATTTATTCTGATGACGGTGGTGCGCATGCGCAAACTATTGATGCTAACAATGGAAATGACGCTGCGACACAGGTTGCAAACCTTGTATTGATTTCAAGCCTGTCGACTGCAGTCAACCCAATCAAAGGATTAACTAATTCGGAGGCTTTAGAGTGTTTAGCAACACCAAATGCTGATCTGAGCTTCTTTCAGGTCGCAATTGAATCCTTAACAACTTCATGTTGGTATCTGCATAAATCAGCCGAAGGTAGAATCTATTTTGATAAGCTTGAAAACTTAACAAAAATGCTTACTGGCTTAGCCGAAAAGGCGCCAGAGCCAAAAGTTCACGAACTTGTAGCCAATAGATTACGTAGTAGTTTTGAGCCAAGAACAAGACGCGCGTATCAAAAGGTGCTGGCCTTGCCGCGTATTGATGAAATTCAAGCGGACGTTCAGAGCGGACGAGTATTGGCAATCATCACCCCTGACTCTAAGTTACCACCAGAAGAAATTACAAAGCTATTTGAAGTGATGCAAAGAAAGAATAATCTCCTGGTTTTGTCAGGAGAGAAGTCATTTGAAGTTGGAAAGCTTTACGAAGCAGCCAGACAAGTATATGCAGCAGAGCAAGCAGCGGCTGCGGGAAAAGTTAAGCGTGGCGATCCTCAATGGGAGGAATTTGAGGATCTGAAAGGCAAGTATGAATTGCATTTCAGCGGCGTGATTAAATCCTTATTTGATAGATTGTTAGTGCCTCGTCAGCGCCAAGGGTCTGACCCTAAGTTGGAGGCAATGCCTTTGGAGCAGGTTGGTTCAACCACTGATGGTGAGGCGCAGATAGAGGCTACCTTGACCCGCAACCCAATAAAGCTCTATTTGGATTGGACCGATCCAGCTAAATTTAGCGGTATTAGAACTCGAATTGAACGATTATTTGGAAATCAAGATGAGGTTGCATGGAATGATGTCAAAGACAAGATCCAGTCGGATTGCTCCATGTATTTTCTTGTCCCGGGAGACTTGGACAAAATTAAATTAAGAGCAGTTAATGAAGGCCTTTGGGAGGATTTGCAAAACGGTTGGATAAGTAAAAAACCTAAACCTAAAACATCTGGAGTATTGGTTACCCAAACTGGGGCAATGAATGATAGCGGTGAAACCACCTTATCCATTTCAGTTGTAAATGCAAACCCTGAAACAACTCATATTCATTATTGCGAAGATGGGGAGGTTTCCGAGGAGAGTCCCAAACTCGATGATCCTTCTCGCTTAATTACTAAGGCCTTATCCGTTGCTTTTTTGGCGATTGATATGTCCGGAAGAACTGAAAAAGGTAAGCCATATATTTGGAAAAACAAACTCAAAATTCAATTTGATGTTTCGCCCATTAAAGGATCTAAACGTAAAGTAAGAATTAATGTTTTGCCTAGAGCGAACTTAATAAAATATACGCTTGATGGGTCGGAGCCGAGAAACGGTCAAGTTTATGCAGAGCCATTCCAAATCGATGATAGGCCGACCATGTTGCTTGTATTCGCCGAAGATTTGGGGCTGGAAGAAAAGCAGCAATTTCAGATTCCATCGGGTATAGAAGATGCTCCAGGCGCTCCAAAAAACGAGCCACCACTTTCAAGGCCTATTATTTATCCTGCCTCGAAAATGTTGCAGCTTAATACAAGAGACACTGTATATATTTGCTTGAATAAAGCTATTGAACGAGACATAGAGTTTGAAGAATTCAGAATTATGACTCAACAGGGTCAAGAGTCGGCTCAATTTGCAATTACTGGGCAGTTGATTAAGGCTGAGCGAGTTAATGAAATTATGAAAACTTTGTTTGAGAAATTTTTACCAGAGGCAACCCTGCTATTTCAATTTAAGTCAGCGCACTTTAAGTCTGGACAAGATTTAGTTGATCTTGCTAATGCTGTTGGAATGAGCTATTCCGATGGTGATTGGAAGGAGGCTTGATGAGTGATGAGCTGTTGAGAAAGAGTAATAAGCAGTCAGCCATTAAATTTGTAGGATTTGGAGCGCCAGAAGCGTTCGGAGCGCATATATTTAAAGTCAATATTCCGGTCGGAAGATCGGGTGATGTTTTAGTTATGGAAGACTACGGCTATTTAGCAGGCATTAATGGAAATCCCGACTTTGACCTTAGAGTAAGACTTCCGCGATCTAAGTGGACTCTTGCTGCAGATACATCAAGAAAAGATTTTAATGCTCGACTAAGGGCCAAACAGGTTTCCCCATCAACATGGAAGCCTGATGAAAATTTCCTAGATCGTATGCTTGGAAAAGAGCTTTGTATTCTGTTATGGGCAATAGAACATACAAACTCTTCTGACGAGATTGAAGTTATTTGTAGGAAGTGGTCTTCATTACGCCCTGAAGAGCGCTGGTGGTTATATGCAATGACAGTGGCCGAAGGTGGTCAGGCTGAGGACGCTATGCGTGGATGGAGAAAAGCGTTGCATCTTGCCCTTTCTGATGGGGAGCCCACCTTAAAAAGACCAAGGAAAACAAGTATTTTCGAGGAGTCGCGTACTCCCGGTTTATTTGATTAATAAGAAAAATATGACACATCAAGTAACTCCCTTTAGCTTAAAAGATGCTCCTTCTTTAATTGAGTATGTCTTCCCTGTTCAAAGACTTTCCATTGATGTTTACAAGGAGAGAATGGGTGGGTCTGGTCAGACTCTTACTGGACTCGGCTCATACTGGAAGGGTAGAAAACCCTTAGTTTTGAGTAGAGCATGCGTTTTAGCCTCTCTATTGCCAGCAACTAAAAATTTAAAGAAAGATTTGGAAATTTTTGAATTGCTTATGGGCATGGACGACGAGTCCTTGCGATTAAGGTTAAATCTAAAAGTGAATCAAGAGCTCCCTAAGCTTCCATATAAAAATATAGCATCAAAGGCGAAAAGAGTTGAAGAGCTAACGGACTCAGTCCACGATCATATTTGGGATAGAGTCAACCAACATTTAGGTACCAATGCTAGAGATTTTCCTGTATTGGTGGAGCAGCTGGGCTTAATGCGGTTTGGTAGACGTCCGGTGGTTTCGGATACTTTCTCAGGTTCGGGGCAAATTCCATTTGCTGCCGCTCAATTGGGTTGCGATGTAATTGCGAGCGATATAAATCCTATTGCCTGTTTACTTACATGGGCTAGTTTTAATATAGTTGGTGCAGATGGGGCTAAGCAGTTAGAAATTGCCAAACAACAGAGAGAAATTTCAGAGGCTGTTTTTAGCGAAATTGACAGGCTTCAGATTGAGGTTGATGGATCTGGGTGGTCGACAAAGGCTTTTTTGTATTGTATCGAAGTAATTTGCCCAGAGTCAGGATGGCGAGTTCCTTTACTACCGACCCTAATAGTTAGCAAAGATTACAACGTAATAGCCAAACTAATTCCGGATCATAAAAATAAAAGATATGACATTAGTATCTTGTCTGGAGTAACTGATCAAGAGGTTGAGTCATCTAAGGTCGGAACTTTAGTAGGGGATTCTTTGATTCATAAAGTTGGGGTAAGGGAATTTAAAACTAAGATTTCTACTATTAGAGGGGATCAAAAGTCTAAGGATAGTGGCGCCAGGAATAACTTAAGGCTGTGGGAAAAACAGGATATTGTCCCCAAAAAAACTGATATTTACCAGGAAAGACTTTATTGCATCCAATGGGTTAAGGCCAAGGCAAATGGCAGGTTATTGGATTTTGAATTTAGAGCTGTAACTAAGGCGGACTTGGATAGAGAGCAGATAGTTATTGATTACGTGCAGTCCAATTTGTCTGATTGGCAAGCCAAAGGCTTTGTACCTGACATGAAGATTGAGCCTGGCCATAATACAGATCAGCCTATTCGAGAGCGTGGGTGGACGTATTGGCATCATCTATTTAACCCAAGACAATTATTGATGGGCGCTTTGTTAAGAAAGAATGAAAGCTTATATAGCTTTATTCAAATTCCCAACATAGTCCAGCTGAATGCAAGGCTTTCTCGGTGGGATAACTCCGCAGGTGGGCGCACTGGAGTTAAAGGTGTTTTTGATAATCAGGCCTTAAATACCTTATATAACTATGGGTGCAGGGGATTTATTTATCTCAAACCTTATATCGAGAGATCGTATAAGTTTTCGCCATTAAACAAAAATAATTCCACCTTGGAGATACAGTGTGGAGAGGTATCCAAATTTTCATCTTCGGCCGATATATTTATTACTGATCCACCTTATGGTGATGCTGTTAAGTATGAGGAGATACTTGAATTTTTTATTTCTTGGTTAAGAAAGAATCCGCCAAAAGAATTTTCTAGTTGGGTATGGGATAGTCGCCGGGCACTAGCTATTAAGGGTGAGGACCATGATTTCAAACTATCTATGGTTTTTGCTTACAAGCGGATGGCAGAATGTATGCCAGATAATGGCTTGCAGGTAGTGATGTTTACCCATCAGAACACTAGTATTTGGGCAGACATGGCTAACATTGTATGGGCATCAGGGCTCAAGGTTTCGGCTGCATGGTATATCGTGACTGAAACCGAGTCGGCCTTAAGAGATGGTCAGTATGTAAAGGGCACAATTTTATTAATTCTCCGGAAGAGGGCTGACCAACTCGATTCGTTTAGGGATGAATTGGCTTATGAGTTAAAGGATGAGGTGGAAAATCAAGTTGAGCTATTGACTGGCTTGAATAGCAATATAAAAGATTTGTATAGAGATGAGAATTTATTTGAAGATGCTGATATTCAAATGGCTGGATACGCAGCGGCACTTCGCGTCTTAACTAAATATTCAGTTATTGATGGCGTTGACATGGCCAAAGAATCATTGAGGCCCAGGATAAAAGGACAGGTAACTCTTGTTGATGATCTCATTGAGTTTGCAGTTGACATTGCAAATCAATATTTGGTGCCCCAAGGTTTAAATAAAGAAATTTGGGATGTATTGTCTGGGGTTGAAAGATTCTATTTGAAAATGCTAGACATGGAAAGTCGCGGCATTTATACGCTCTCTAATTATCAAAACTTTGCTAAGGCTTTTAAGGTTGAGGATTTTTCAATGCTAATTGGTGAAAGCAAGGCAAATAAGGCGCAACTAAAGACGGCTGAAGATTTTGGTAAGCGAGGCATGGGCTCTGGGGATGAGTTTGGTACTACAAAACTTAGATCGCTTTTGTATGGAATTCATTTGTTGGCAGAAAATAAAATAAGTTCTGATGATGTTTTGCATCAATTGAAAGAGCTGATACCTGATTTTTATCGAAAACGTGATTTGTTAATTGCTATAGCAGACTATATTAATAAAAAGACTTCCGGAATTCGTGAGCTTGAAAGTCAGAGCGCAAGGATTCTCAGGGATTTGATCAGAAATGAGCGCGTTTAATCATGCCTGACATCAGTCGATTTTCATCTCTAAGGGATCGACTTGACCATGTTTTTTTGGCCGATAAGCTACGCAATGCAAGATCGTATAAAAGAATTGCCGGCTACTTTAGATCGTCCATATTGGAGCTGGTTGGTGAAGAAATTGAGTCAATAGAAGATGTGCGTATCGTATGCAATTCCGATTTAGATCCTGCGGATTTAAAGGTGTCCAAGGCAGCTCGAGATACAGCCTTGAAAGAGCGTTGGAATGAGCTTTCCCCCGAGGTTGAATCCCTTATGCATAGGGATAGGTATAAGAAGCTTTACCAGCTACTTGTTTCCGGAAAAGTAAAAATTAAAGTCGTCCCTAAGGATGTTGTATTTCTTCATGGAAAGGCTGGGGTAATTGAACAGGCGAATGGCAGTAGAACAAGTTTTCTAGGTTCAATCAATGAGAGTAGATCAGCATTTGCTAAGAATCATGAAATTCTTTGGGAGGACCGCTCGAAAGAAGGTTGTGATTGGGTGGAGCAGGAGTTTGAGAAATTGTGGGCTATGGGCGAGGACCTGCCTGACGCAATTATTACTGAGGTTAAGCGTATTGGCGGTCGTAAAGAAGTAACTTTTGATAATGTCCTGCCCGAGGATTTGCCTGCTGCCGTAATGGTTGAGGCGCCTATATACCGAGGCGGGGAGCAACTACAACCCTGGCAGCGTTCATTTGTAACAACTTTTTTGCAGCATAGAGATACTTACGGTAAGGCGCGTCTCTTAATTGCAGATGAGGTTGGATTGGGAAAAACTTTAGCCATGGCTACATCAGCCTTGGTTGCGGCATTATTGGGTGATGGGCCGGTCCTTATACTTTGTCCTGCAACTCTCACTTTGCAATGGCAGACAGAATTAAGGGATCGACTAGGAATTCCTAGTGGGGTATGGGTATCAAGCCAAAAGTATTGGGTTGATCCAGAGGGTAGAACTATCCCTACGCGTGGTTCAGAAGATATAGCTAGATGCCCATTTCAGGTGGCAATTGTTTCTACTGGACTCATTATTCATCAATCGGAAGAGGTGCAAATTCTTTCAAAGCTAAAGTATGGAACTTTAATTCTTGATGAAGCCCATAAAGCTCGTATGAGAGGTGGATTAGGTAAAGATATAGAACCTAATAATTTGCTAGCATTTATGAAGATTGCGGCAGCTAATGCGCGGCACGTATTGCTTGGTACTGCAACCCCAATCCAAACTTCAGTAAGTGAGCTTTGGGATTTAATGGGTGTTTTAAATCAAGGTGCAGACTTTGTCATGGGCCGGGAATATGCGTCCAAATGGCAAGATGTAGAAAAGGTTCACCCCTTAATAACGGGCAATCGCCAAATCTCAGATGAATCTGATGCATGGCAATTGTTAAGTGCTCCTCTTCCATCGGATAAAACGCCAATGTTAGATTTGACGGCAAAATCATTGTTTAAGAATATTCGAATGGATTTAGGGGTTGGTGAAAAAACTTTTTATACAGATGCTTTGCCGAGTCAGCTACAAATGCAAACCAGAAGTTTTGATTTAGCCCCAATCTTAGGTACAGATTTCTTTAAAAGGAATAATCCATTTGTTAGGCATGTAGTGCTTCGTCGCAGGAAATCGCTAGAAGATGCAGGATTGCTTGAAAAGATAGCTGTAAATGTACATCCGCAACCTAATGCAATACCTGGCACCTATAGGGGCGTTCAGTTTGATGGAATTGGTTTAATTACTACTAGACCATTTGAAATCGCTTATGAGGCTGCTAACGGTTTCGTTAATGAGTTAAGCAAAAGAACCAAGGGGGCGAAACTACTTAGGTCAATATTCTTGCAACGAATATGCTCTTCGTTCGAATCTGGAAGATCCACCGTCCAAAGAATGCTAGATAAGCAAATTGGTAGCATTGATGATGAAGACGATTATGACGAGGAAAAGAAGGTTCTAGAAACCTTGACTGAAAAAGAGCTTGATTATCTTGAGGTTATCAAGAGTGAGCTTTCAAGACCTGAGGCTCATGATCCCAAGTTGCAAGCAGTTAGGTGGTTTTTAAAAGATTTCCAAAGTGATGGAAAACCTTGGGCAGATTTAGGGTGCATCATATTTTCTCAGTACTACGATACTGCCAAGTGGGTGGCATCTGAGCTGGCTAAAGACTTTCCCGATAAAAATGTCGCTGTTTATGCTGGAGCTGGAAAGAGCGGAATGTATAAGGGAAGCGATTTTGTTCATGTAGAACGTGACGTAATTAAAAAATTAGTTAAGACAAGGGATGTTGAGCTTGTGGTTGCAACTGATGCTGCCTGTGAAGGGTTGAATCTTCAAACTCTTGGTACCTTGATTAATATTGATCTGCCCTGGAATCCCTCAAAGCTAGAGCAGCGCCTTGGCCGTATTAAGCGATTTGGCCAAGCAAGAAAATCTGTGGATATGCTAAATCTCACTTATCACGGGACACGTGATGAAGATGTTTATAGAAAAATTTCAGAAAGAATGAAGGATAGATTTGATATTTTTGGCGGAATTCCAGATTGTATTGATGATGACTGGATCGAAGATTTTGAAAAATTTGAAGAGCTTGCGGACACTCATTTGCATATGAGAAACCAGGTTACTAATATTTTTGAGGAAACATGGGGAAAGACTGTAAAAACAGAGGATAAATGGGAGGAGTGTGCACGAGTACTCTCGCGTAAGGATATTGAATCAGTAATGAGTACTCCTTGGGGTAAAAAATTATGCTAGCTTTGGCTATTTCTAAAGTCTTCCTAAAATAAAGATCAATTCCGAGACTGGAATTCAGTTGTGAAGTATTTAAAACAAAAAATATGAGCAAGGATTTTCTATGAAGATTTCAACCATTCTCGAAAAGATTGACGAGAATCAGCTTTTTGTCCCAGCTTTTCAGCGCGAGTATGTATGGAAGCGCGAGGATGCCAAGCAGCTAATCGATTCATTAATAAAAGAATATCCAACGGGGACAATGCTAACGTGGGAGACCAATAAGCCACCAGAACTTAAGGGCCCTCATATATATAGTGAAACACAGGGGGCTGTGCGCCTTCTATTGGATGGTCAGCAACGCGTAACAACGCTTTATATGTTGATTAATGGCAAATTTCCACCGTACTACACGGCTGCTGAAATAACAAATGACACACGGGGTTTGCATGTAAACCTCGAGACTCTTGAGCTTTCATATCACATGAAATCGAAGATGGACAATAATCCACTTTGGCAAAATATTACAGATATTTTCCAAAGAAGAATTCGATCAAGAGATATTGTTAATCAACTAGCGGATCGCGGGGAGCGGGTATCACGTGAACGTGAAAACATCATTGATGATAATGCGCGAACAATTGAAAACATCTTGTCCCGCGAGTTTCCTGAACAAACTATACCTATTAAGGCTAGCGTAAGAGAGGCCATTGAAATCTTCTATAAAGTGAATGCTAGCGGTGTAGCGCTTACAGATGCTGAGTTAGCCTTGGCGCAAATTTCTGGGTATTGGCCGCAAGCGCGAGATAAGTTCAAAGCAAAACTTGATCAACTCCATTCGGAAGGATATGTTTTTTCATTAGATTTTATTGTGTATGCACTCTTGGGATGCTTGTATCACCTGGGGTCAGATATGAAGAAGCTTCATGATTCTGACAATGGCGAAAAGTTACGTGAAGCCTGGAATCTACTTGATACCAAGGTGTTGGATTATGTAGTTAATCTAATGCGCACTAATGCATATATTGACCATACCGATGAAATCAATTCCCCTTACGCCTTGATTCCAATCATTGTGTACTGCTTTGATAAAAAAGGACTTCCTTTATCTGAAGTTGAAATCCGAAAATTGGTGAAGTGGTTCTTCTACTCCCAGGTTCGCACTCGTTATGTTAGTCAATTGCCACAAAAGCTTGATCGCGATCTTCGAATCGTGTGTGAATCACCACAGCCTTTCGACGGACTCTTGCAAACTATCGCAGAAGATAATAGGCTCGAAATACTGCCTGCGGAGTTTGTTGGTCATGGAATAAGACATCCGCTATTTAGCATGATGCGTTGGTACTTTAAGAGTCAGGGTGCAGTTTGTTTAACCACCGGAATGACTCTTAGACGCAATATGGGCGAAAAATATCAACTTGAGCGCGACCATATTTTTCCTTATTCCAAGCTAAAGGCAGCCGGGTATGGGGAGGGCAATCGCGTTAAATATGCGCTAGCTCAAGAGTTAACTAATCGAGCCATTCTTACCCAGGTTGCTAATCGTTCAAAATCCGATACTAATGCAATTGATTACCTGGCGGGGGTGAAGGAAAGGTTTCCTAGGGCATTAGCCTTACAGTGCATTCCAGAAGATGAGAGTCTTTGGGAAATCGAACGCTATGAAGAGTTTCTTGAGGAGCGACGTAAATTACTTGCGAGGCAATTAAATCATTTTCTAGAGAATATTACTGCGACTGAAGATTCTGTAATTCCGGTTACGCTAGAGGATTTGATTGCTGAAGGTGAAAGTGATGAGCTTGAATTTAAGTCAACCCTGCGTTGGGATTTAAATGAAGGAACCATCAACAAAAGGCTAGAAGAGGTTATTACCAAGACCATTGCAGCTTTTACTAACTCTAACGGTGGCACTTTATTAGTAGGTGTATCTGATGACGGCAGTATATTGGGGCTAGAGTCTGACTATCACTCATTAGGAGGTGGTGACCGCGACAAGTTTGAGCTTCACCTGCGTAATTTATTAAATCAACAATTTGGCGCGGCGTTAGTTTCCACAAAAGTTTCAGTTCAATTTCATGAGGTTGGTGAAAAAGAGGTCTGCCAGATTGAGGTTTTATCCAATAAAACACCTGTCATTGTGAACCTGAAGGATAAGAATGGTCAGTCAGCTGAGAAGTTTTTTGTTCGTAGCGGAAATTCTTCTCTAGAGCTACCCCCATCTGAGATGAGTGTTTATTTAAAAGATCACTTTAGTTAGGTTGTAGAGAGATGCTCGATGCTGTAATTGCTTCATTTGCATTAAATGCCACGATATTCGGCAATTGAAAACGGTAAAGAGTTGGAGTACTTCAAGTGCGCATTCTGTAAGACCAGGTATTGGAAGCTGGCAAAGTAGGCAATAAAAACCCGCTGAAGCGGGTTAAATTACTATTTTGGTTTGAAAAGGGCCTTAAACGCAGCTCGTAGCCCTCTTTTTTCATGCTCCTCTAAGCTCCTTCCAATTTTTTTTCTACCAAAGCCAAGAAGCTTTCCGTCTACCTCTGGGGGTAGCGGTGATTTTTCTTGGACAACTATGCCAGTTGATATTTCTACCCCATTTTTGAATTCCGCCGCAATCTGCTGAAAGTTTGCGGTTGCTGCTGGCTTTCCTAAAGGGTTGGGCTTGCCATCGCCGACCTTTGGTTTTGGAGACTCAGCTGCTCGAGCTTGCGATTTTGCAAATGAAAGTATCTTCTTTTCGTCCCATACGTACCCTCGGTCAACCTCTGCCAACAGAAAGGGTGAAGTCGAGGTTAAGCCGCCAATCGACAATTGATGAACCCTTAGCCCTAGTGATTGAGCTGCCACAACACCTGGAGTTATATCGGCATCCCCGCTTATAAGAAGGGCATCTGTAATGGCTTTTGTTTGAGTGAGACTGATTATGTCGGCAATTATTAGGCCATCCACACCCTTTTGCTGTCCCATGCTATTTCTTGTGCCCAGTCTTAACTTAAAGTCATCAAGCTCTTGAATATTTCTATGCTCGGCAGAGGAGTCGGAGATGCTTGGGCCGTCATACCAGTAGACCCTTAGCAACTCTGAGGTGGAGAAATTCTCATTAACTATTTCAAGAAGAGTTGTTCTAAGTATCGGATAGTCAATGAATATATTGTTTCTGTTGGTTCTATCTCCAATGACAATTTTATGTACTTGAGCCCAAAAATAGCCAGCATCCATAAACACAGCAACAGTACGCATGCAACTTCCATTCCGTAGAAAGTGGAAAGGGCTCATTTAACTGAGCCCTTTCGGTAGGGACGCTTTTGGGCGCCGAGATTATTTGGACGCTTTTGGGCGCCAAAAATAGTAGATTAGATTGTAAAACATCTTTTTACACTTTTGGCTAGTGATGATGGGTAATGTAAGGGAATCCCCCTTAATTACTGCTTTTTCATTATTTGTCTACGATACGTCTACGAGAGCCAAATAAACCAAAAAGGCTTTCAAGTCGATTGACCTGAAAGCCTTATAAATACTGGTTGCGGGGGCAGGATTTGAACCTACGACCTTCGGGTTATGAGCCCGACGAGCTGCCAGACTGCTCCACCCCGCGTCTGAAGCTGAAATTCTACCATTTTTTAAGGGCTCCTGTCGAGCTATGCCTCTAAATGGAGTTCAAATAAGCGATTTTGAGGGGTAAATATCACCCCTGAGTCAGCCTGCATAAGGAGTAACATATTGCCACGCAACATTGTGATGAGGCCCATTAATGTCAGTTAGTAACCCAGAGTTTTCGCAATCCTCTTTATTGAGGCCGGTTGAGATTTCTCGGCAAGAGGGAGGGCATTCAAAGGGCGCTTCATTTTCACTCATGCTTGCGGCAATTGGCGTTGTCTTTGGTGACATTGGAACTAGCCCTTTGTATGCCCTTAAAGAGTGCTTTAGTCCTGAGCATGGCATTCCCTTTTCGCCTGAAGCTGTTTATGGCGTCATTTCGATGGTCTTTTGGGCATTCGCAATTGTGGTGTCTCTTAAGTATGTGATGTTTGTGATGCGTGCCAATAACCACGGCGAAGGCGGCATCCTTGCTTTAATGGCTCTGGCATTACGTACAGCGCCGTCAGGCTCAAAGCGATCCCTCGGCATCATCATGGCCGGAGTCTTTGGCGCCTGCATGTTTTATGGTGACGCCATCATTACTCCCGCAATCTCGGTCCTGTCAGCCGTTGAAGGTATGGAGGTGATATCACATGATTTCACGCGCTACATCATTCCCGCGACTATTGTTATTTTGGTGGGACTATTTGTAATTCAGAAAACAGGTACTGCAGTAGTGGGTAATCTGTTTGGCCCAGTCATGTTAATTTGGTTCGTGGTCATCGGTTTAATGGGTGCTTATCAGGTGGTTGGTAACCCAGCTATTTTTGCTGCGGTTAATCCGCTCTATGCCATCCAGTTTATGAATGAACATGCATTGCAAGGCTTTATTGTTTTGGGTGCGGTGTTCTTGGTGTTAACAGGCGCAGAAGCGCTCTATGCGGATATGGGGCACTTCGGCGCTAAACCAATTCGCTTGGGCTGGTTCTTTATTGTGATGCCCTGTTTAATTTTGAATTACTTTGGCCAGGGGGCTATGTTCTTGAGTCACCCTGAGAACATCACCAATCCATTCTTTTTAATGGTGCCAGAAGGTTTTGTATTGCCCCTAGTTATTTTGGCAACTTTGGCTACTGTAATCGCCTCTCAAGCTGTAATCTCGGGCGCCTTTTCCATGACTAGCCAGGCAATTTTGCTAGGTTTTGTTCCACGTATGAAAATTCGCCACACATCCGATCGAGAAATTGGACAGATCTATATGCCATTGGTGAATTGGACTTTGTTGATTTTAGTGATTGCAGTGGTCTTGGCATTCAAAAAATCTGAGAATTTAGCCGCCGCTTACGGAATTGCCGTTACCACTACGATGATTGTTACGACATTTTTGGCTGCCATCGTCATGCGGATTGTATGGCGCTGGAATACCTTGTTGGTAACTTTAGTGATCAGCGCTTTTTTGATTGTTGATTTAGCCTTCTTAACTGCCAACCTATTAAAGATTATGGAGGGCGGTTGGTTTCCATTGCTGTTGGGGGCAGCCTGCTTCCTTTTGTTGATGACTTGGTATCAAGGACGTAGATTATTGCGACTACGTGCCGTAGAGGAGGGTATTGAGCTCAAAGGATTTGTTGATGTTTTGATGAAGAACCCTCCCCATCGTGTAGAGGGTACGGCCATCTTTTTGACTGCCCATGTTGACTACTTGCCCGTTTCTTTTCTGCATAACCTAAAACACAATCACGTGCTCCATGAACGGGTTTTTTTCCTCAAGGTCAGTATTTGGGATGTGCCTTATGTGAAGGATGAAGAGCGCATTACTTTGCGAGATTTGGGAAATAATATTTATGTAGTCAGAGCTGTATATGGATTTAATGAGACGCCAGATATGGGCACGATCATTGAGTTGATTGAGAAATCATCCGGACTTAAATTTAACCTGATGGATACCTCCTTCTTTTTGTCTCGCGACACTATCGTTGCTACTGACGCGCCTGGAATGGCTTTATGGCGTGAGCGTCTGTTCTGCTGGATGTATCAGAACGCTGGACGCCAATCTGACTTCTTTAAGATCCCCGCTAATCGTTTGGTTGAACTTGGTGCAAAGGTAGAGATTTGAGAAAGCCGATTACCTTTCGCTCACTACTTTCATTGGGGGCGTTTCTGCTGGTTTGCTCCCTTAGCAGTATGGTTCTCGCCACCCCTGCAGAAGAGGCTCAGTTAGAGCAATTTGATAAGATTGAGCAAGAGTTAGAGTTACAGCGTGACTGGGCTAAATACCGTTGGGGCAAAACCAATTCCGAGTGTTATCAAAAATACTGGGTCAATCGGTGTTTGAGTCAGTCTCGCGCCGAGTACCGTAAAGAGATCGATCCGATTCAGGCGCAAGAAGTAGACTTGCATGAGGTGCAGCGCAAGTTGCGCGCCAGCATTAAAGATCAGCGCGATGCTGCTAAGATTGCCGAACGCGCCTCAGCTGAAAAGGCTGCTGAGCGCTCGGCTAATCAAAAAGAATTTGAAGAAAAGCAAAAAGCAGCAGCTGCTCGTGCGGCTGATGTAGAGCAGCGTCGCAAAGATGCACCTAAGCGTGCTCAAGAAAACAAAGCGGGCACACAGCTCGATTAATTGATTTTTTACTGCTTTACCCGCTTTTAACTTATTTACTCTTTTATTAGGTATTACTTTGGCCAAGATTAAAACAATCTATATCTGTCAGTCATGCGGTGGAACCTCTGCCAAATGGCAAGGACAGTGCCCTTCATGCCAGGCATGGAATACATTAGAAGAGGGCTTGCCTGAGGTGAGCTCGAATACACGTTTTCAAGGTTTGGCACAATCACTTCCCCGTCAAAAGCTCTCCGCTATTTCAGCTGAAGATCTTCCGCGTTTTAGTACGGGCGTAGAGGAGTTTGACCGAGTGTTAGGTGGTGGCTTGGTTCCTGGTGGCGTAGTTCTGTTGGGTGGTGATCCTGGTATTGGTAAATCTACCTTGTTGCTGCAAGCACTTGCTGAAATGAGTGCCGCCGGTATGAACGTTCTCTACAGTAGCGGCGAAGAATCTGCTGCGCAAATTGCCTTACGAGCCAAACGGATTGCATTGGATGCTCCTCAGCTAGAGGTACTGGCCGAGATTCAGTTGGAAAAGCTGTTATCCATCATGGATACGATAAGGCCGCAGGTCTTGGTAGTGGATTCCATTCAGACCTTGTATTCAGAGGTGCTGAGTTCTGCTCCAGGATCTGTTGCGCAAGTGCGAGAGTGTGCCGCGCAACTCACGAGAGCTGCTAAATCTAGTGGCATCTGCGTCTTGATGGTGGGTCACGTAACTAAAGATGGTCACTTGGCCGGTCCTCGTGTACTCGAGCATATCGTAGATACCGTTCTGTACTTTGAAGGTGATACCCACTCTTCATTTAGATTGGTGCGCTCGATTAAAAACCGTTTTGGCGCAGTCAATGAGTTGGGCGTGTTTGCCATGACAGAAAAAGGTTTGCGTGGGGTTGCAAATCCATCCGCGATCTTTCTGTCTCAGCATGCAGAGATGGTGCCAGGCGCTTGCGTATTGGTTACACAAGAAGGTAGCCGCCCGCTCTTGGTGGAAATTCAGGCACTGGTGGATACCGCGCATATTCCTAATCCACGACGCCTTGCAGTGGGCTTGGAGCAGGCGCGTTTAGCCATGCTCTTGGCGGTGCTCCATCGCCATGCTGGTATAGCTTGCTTTGATCAAGATGTTTTCTTGAATGCAGTGGGTGGTGTCAAGATTTCTGAGCCGGCAGCTGACTTAGCGGTACTACTTGCTATTCAATCCTCAATTCGTAATAAGGCCTTGCCTAAAGAGCTGATCGTATTTGGTGAGGTTGGTTTGGCTGGAGAGATTCGTCCATGCCCACGTGGTCAGGAGCGCCTCAAGGAGGCGGCCAAACTCGGCTTTACTATAGCGATTATTCCAAAGGCCAATATGCCTAAGACGAAGATTCCAGGATTGAGGGTGATACCAGTAGAGCGTATTGATCAAGCTATCTCTGCAGCTGCAGAGCTCAGTTAAATCAAGCGCTGACTTAGCGCAAGTCTTCTGCCTGAATCAGCAGGACCTGCTCATCGCCCGCAGATACTTCCATCCAAATTACTGGGATCTGCGGAAACGCTTTTTTAAAGTTTTCATACTCATTGCCAATCTCAATCAGAATAGCGCCGCGCTCAGAGAGGTAGTCAGGGGCGCCAGCAATAATCTTGCGGATGAGATCCATGCCGTCATTGCCACCAGCCAAGGCTAATACAGGCTCCGCATGATATTCGGCGGGGAGGGTATTCATGGAATTAGCGTTGACGTAAGGTGGGTTACAAATGATGAGATCAAAGAGATTATCTTCATGGGGCTCTGGTAGCGCATTCCAGAGATCACCCTCAAATAGCTCGACCTGTGAGGTAAGGCCATGGCGATCGAGATTGCGAGAGGCTACTGCTAACGCAGGCAAGCTAATGTCACAAGCACTCACATGAATATCAGGGCAGGCTAAGGCTAGCAAAATCGCTAAGGATCCATTGCCAGTACAAAGATCTAGTGCTTTGCCATCTGCAGGCAACCAAGTCTCTAATGAGCCATCTACGATTAACTCGGCAATCCAAGAGCGAGGAACAATACTTTGCTCGCTGGAGAAAAATGGCACACCCATCAACCATGCTTCGCCCAAGATATAAGCCAGGGGCTTACGTGAAGAAATGCGGGTATCAGCAACCTCAAATGCTTTGCTAATTTGCTCGGCGCTCATCACTTGCTCTAAGTGATCAAGTGCATCTGTAGGGCTGAGATCAAGTTGTTTGCTGGCAATCCACAAAGCCTCGCTTTGGGCATCAATGGCACCATGGCCATAATGCAAATCCGCAAGCTCTAGTCGTTGTGCAATTTGATCAATACATTGATCAAGCGTAAAAGATTGCTGAGGCGCGGGGTCCATTAGGAATTTTTAAGAGGTAGGTGATTGACTAAGTAGTCTTAAGCAATAAGATGCTCGAGTGTTTTGCGATAGATATTTTTTAGTGGCACAACATCATCCACAATCACGCACTCATCAATTTTGTGACTTGTTGCATTGAGTGGGCCAAACTCAACTACCTCATTGCAAATCTTCGCAATGAAGCGGCCATCACTTGTGCCGCCAGTGGTGGAGAGTTCTGTATCGATATGGGTTTCGGCTTTGATAGCCTTGCGTAGCGCGCCAGCAAGGGCGCCATCACCAGTAATGAATGGGCTACCACCGAGCACCCAGTCAATTTCAAAATCGAGCCCAGCAGCACTCAGGATGTTCTCAAGGCGACTGCGAAGCTCTTCTGGCTTGCTCTCTGTGGAGAAGCGGAAGTTGAAATCGATTGCCAGCTCACCAGGAATGACGTTATTCGCGCCAGTGCCCGCATGAATATTGGAAATCTGAAAACTCGTAGGCTGAAAATACTGATTACCTTTATCCCATTCGGTTTCTACTAGCGCTTGAATCGCTGGCGCTGAAAGGTGAATCGGATTCCTGCCAAGGTGAGGGTAGGCGATATGCGCCTGAATGCCTTTAACTCGAAGCTTGCCAGATAGGGAGCCGCGACGACCGTTCTTAATCATGTCACCCAATTTATCAACTGAAGTTGGCTCACCAATGACGCAGTAATCTAGGCGCTGACCATGTTTTTTCAAGCGCTCGCACATGATGACGGTGCCATCATTGGCTGGACCTTCTTCATCGCTAGTAATTAAAAAGGCAATCGAGCCTTTGTGATTCGGATGGGTGATCACGAATTCTTCTGTGGCAACAACAAATGCCGCAAGAGAAGTTTTCATATCCGCTGCGCCACGACCATAGAGCATGCCATCCCGAATAGTTGGCGTAAATGGATCGTTGGTCCATTTTTCCAGCGGGCCGGTAGGCACAACATCGGTATGCCCGGCAAACATTAAGACTTCGCCTTGATCTCCAGCTGCACCCTTTTTGATGGCCCACAGATTGGTGACCTGAAAGTTCTCGGGACCACTGACAACACTCTCCGTATGAAAGCCAATGGCTTGAAGGCGTTTGGCAATGAGCTCCTGACAGCCCCCGTCCGCTGGTGTGACCGATCGGCAGGAGATAAGGGCTTCAGTTAACTCAAGGGTGGCGCTCATAGATTATTGGGCTTAATCGCGCAAGAGTTCGTTAATCGCAGTCTTTGCTCTAGTTTGAGCATCTACTTTCTTCACAATGATTGCGGCGTATAGGCTGTACTTGCCACAAGCAGAAGGAAGGGAGCCTGGCACCACAACAGAACCTGCCGGTACACGCCCATAATGGATTTCACCGGTTTCGCGGTCGTAGATCTTGGTGCTTTGACCAATGTATACGCCCATAGAGAGAACAGCGTTTTCTTCAATCACCACGCCTTCAACGACCTCAGAGCGGGCGCCGATAAAGCAGTTATCTTCAATAATGACCGGACCAGCTTGGATTGGCTCTAAAACACCGCCAATACCAACGCCACCAGAAAGGTGAACGTTTTTGCCGATTTGGGCGCATGACCCAACGGTTGCCCAAGTGTCAACCATCGTGCCTTCGCCTACATAAGCACCAATATTGACGTAGGAAGGCATTAAAACGGCATTTTTGCCGATAAATGAGCCTCGACGAGCCATTGCAGGCGGAACAACGCGGAAACCGCCATTAGCAAAGTCTTCAGCGGTATAGTTTTCAAACTTACTAGGCACCTTGTCGTAGAACTGGGTATAGCCACCAGCACCCATGGGTTTATTGTCTTCCAGGCGGAAAGATAGCAAAACTGCCTTCTTCACCCACTGGTTTACTTCCCATTTGCCGACGCTACGGCGTTCAGCCACACGAATACTGCCCGTGTTGAGGCCTTCGAGAACGGCGTTCACTGCATTGCGGATTTCCCCAGAAACGGCCTCAGGAGACAGGTTTGCGCGGTTTTCCCAGGCTTGTTCGATGATGCTTTGTGGTGATTGGCTCATGCTTTTCAGTTAACTATCAGATTGTTAAGGGGTTTTGCCCCTGGATGTAGATTAATCATTATATCGGTGGGGCAAAAACCCGTGTGGGGAGCCCTAAGCTTGCTATCATCTTCCCACTTTAGTAATAATTTTTACCCCCTTATTTGAACCCCTTTTTTCCCTGCAAAGTACGCCGTGCAACTGAAATCCATCAAACTTTCCGGCTTTAAGTCCTTCGTCGACCCAACCCATTTCGAAATGCCAGGTCAATTGATCGGTGTTGTGGGTCCTAACGGTTGCGGAAAGTCGAACATTATTGACGCTGTACGTTGGGTTTTAGGTGAGTCACGCGCGAGCGAGTTGCGTGGTGAATCCATGCAGGACGTTATTTTTAATGGTTCTGGTTTGCGCAAACCGTCTGGTCGCGCCAGTGTGGAACTCATTTTTGATAATTCGGATGGTCGTGCGCAAGGACAGTGGAGTGCTTTTACTGAATTAGGCGTTAAGCGTGTCTTAACCCGTGACGGCAACTCAAGTTACTACGTCAACAATCAAGTCGTGCGCCGTAAAGATATTCAAGATATTTTCTTGGGTACTGGTATGGGTCCAAGAGGTTACGCCATCATCGGGCAGGGCACTATTAATCGCATCTTGGAAGCTAAGCCAGAAGAGTTGCGTGTTTTCTTGGAAGAGGCTGCTGGCGTTTCTAAATACAAAGAGCGTCGCAAAGAAACAGCCTCACGTCTTGAAGATACAAAAGAAAACTTAGTTCGTGTAGAAGATATTTTGCGCGAGCTTGATCAGCAAGTCACTCGTCTAGAGAAACAAGCAACCGTGGCCGAGCGCCATGCGGAGCTCTCTACATCAATGAAGTCTCAGCAACAGTTACTCTGGTTTGTGCGTCAGACTGAGGCTGGTAAAGAGCAAGAGCGCCATGCTAATGGTATTCGTGATACTCAAGTGAGCTTAGAAGAGCAGACCGCAAAAATGCGTCATGCTGAAACAGAACTTGAAACCATGCGTACCGAACAATACGCTTTACAAGATAAGGTTTCTCAGGCTCAAGGCGATTTGTATCAAACCAATGCTGATGTCAGTCAGGTTGAGTCACAGATTCGTTATGTACAAGAAGCGCGTCAGCGTCTACAACAACAATCTCAAGATTTGCAAGCTCAACTACAACGTTGGACCGTTCAAGAAACTGACGCCGCTCAAGCCCAGCGCACTGCCGAGCAAGAACTCAGTATGGCTGCGGAAAAAGAGCAAACATTGTTGGCGGATTTATCTGGCTTGCAAGAGCAAATGCCAAGTCGTGAAGAGGCCTATCAAATTCATGCGCGCGAACTGAATGATGCGCGTGAGAACTTGGCCACGATTGATCAGCGTTTAGCCAGTTTGGGTGAACGTGTTAAAGCTATTACGACACAATTAGAAGAGCTCAAAGGGCGCGATACCCGTCTTGAGGCTGAACTCGCTGGTATGCGCAGACCTGATGCTGAAGCATTGCAGACGGCGGTTGATCGTCATGCCATGGCCCAACGCAAAGTAGACGAAGCAAGACAAAAAGCTGGCGAGGCTCAACAACGTGTGCCTGCTGCTGATGAGGCTCGCAATACTGCGCAACAACAGATTCAGTCAGCCAATCAAGAGTTAGCTCAAACTGAAGCTAAATTGACCGCATTGACTGCCTTGCAGGCTAGCGTTCAAGCGCAAGGCAAGATTGGTCCATGGCTTGAGAGTAAAGGTTTAAAAGAGAGCAAGCGTTTATGGCAAGAGCTCAAAGTAGAGAGTGGTTGGGAAGCTGCTTTGGAGTCCGTGCTGCGCGAGCGTTTGGCTGCCGTTACGGCAAAGAGCGTTCAAGAAACTTTAGCCCTAGCAAATGATGCGCCCCCAAGTCGTCTAGCAATTTTGTTAACGGAGGATATCTCTCCTGCGCACACTACGGTGCCAGCCGATTTCACCCCTTTGCTAACTCGTGTTCAAAGTGCAGGGGCACCGCGTGTTGCTGCTGTGTTGCAAGAGTGGTTAGACAATATCTATATTGCCAATAGCCTGGAAGATGCACTGCATCGTCGTGAGAAGTTACCTGCTGGTGGTGCATTCGTTACTCAACAGGGTCATTTAGTAAGTCGTGTGGGTGTGCAGTTGTATGCGGCAGACTCTGAGCAAGCTGGTATGTTGGCGCGTGCTCAAGAGATGGAAGGTCTTGAGAAGCAATTGCGCGCACAAAAGCTGATTCAGAGTGAATTGCAGGGTGAGTTGGATCAATGTGTTGCCAACTATCAAGCCGCCCATCAAGCTGCAGAGCAAACTCGTGTTGCCGCAGAGCATGCGGTACAAGAAGTGCACGGCTTTGAAGTAGAAAGAATGCAGTTAACTCAAGCTGAAGAAAAGTACAGTCAACGCGCTGAACAAATTCAGGGTGAGTTGAGTGAGTTACGTCAGCAAATAGGGCAATTGACTCAAACTCAAGAGCAATCTTCTGAAGAGCTCGCTCAGTCAGAAGAATCTAAACAGGGCATGCAAGAAAATCTTGCAATAGCTCAAGAAAAACTCGAGTTAGCCACCCAAGAGCGTGATCGTCTGCGTGAAGCTTTGCGCTCATCCGAAATGTCAGCTCAAGAAGCGGCTTTTGCAACCCGATCTTTACAGCAACGTATTGCTGATTTGCAGCGCGATCAAAGTACCGCACGTGTTCAGATCATGGAGATTCAGGATAAGCAGGCTACTTCAGAGCAAGAGCTCGAAACGCTCAGTGATGAAGAAGCTCAAGATAAATTGCAGGGCCTCTTGCTGGCTCGCAGTGCTCGCGAAGCTGCGTTGGCAAATGCCCGTACCGAACAAGATGCTTTATTGCATCAATTGCGTGAAGCTGATGAAGTGCGCATGCAGATTGAGCGAAGCCTGCAGCCAATGCGTGACAAAGTGGTCGATTTGCAGTTGCGTGAACAAGCTGCCCGCTTAAGCTTTGAGCAATTTGCAACCTTGCTGTCAGACGCTGAGGCAGATCTCATCGCGCTTGAAGCCAGCTTTAGCCCAGATCTTAAGGTAGGCGCTTTGCAAAGCGAAGTAACCCGTCTAGGTAATGAGATTCAGTCCTTAGGCCCAGTCAACATGGCTGCCTTGGATGAGCTTTCCAGCTCCCGTGAGCGTAAGCAGTTCTTAGATGCACAGTCTGCAGACTTGAATGAGGCAATGCAAACCTTGACTGATGCGATCGCTAAGATTGACGCGGAAACCCGTGATCTCTTGCAGGGTACATTTGATCAAGTAAATACCCATTTCGGTCAGTTGTTCCCTGAGCTCTTTGGTGGTGGTCATGCCGAATTGGTAATGACTGGTGAAGAGATCTTGGATGCCGGTGTGCAAGTGATGGCTCAGCCTCCAGGCAAGAAGAACAGCTCTATCTACTTGCTCTCCGGTGGTGAAAAAGCCTTGACAGCGATTGCCCTGGTCTTCTCTTTATTCCTGCTGAATCCAGCGCCATTCTGTTTGCTCGATGAGGTTGACGCACCATTAGATGATGCGAATACCTTGCGTTATGCGCAGATGGTTGCCAAAATGTCCAATAAGACTCAGTTCGTGTTCATCTCACATAACAAGATCACAATGGAAATTGCTCATCAGTTGATTGGTGTCACCATGCAAGAGCAGGGTGTATCTCGTATTGTGGCGGTGGATATTTCTTCTGCAGTATCTATGGTGGAGGCAGTTTAAGTGGATCTAGAGCAATTCATGACAATGCTAGGTTTGTCTGACTTGCAGTTCGCTTTGGCTGTTATTGGCCTGCTGATTCTTATTGCAGTAGCCATTTTGAATCTCAAGTACGCTCGCGCCCGCCGTAAGGCAAGGGCTGCTGGTGAATATTCTGTGGAAGATCTTTTTGCAAAAGAGCCGTCTTTTGGTCAAACCTCTTCTGATTCTGAAGGGCGGGCAGAACCCTCCTTTGGGGACATTGGAGCTTCAACACCATCCATTCCAGAAAGTTTTTCAATTGACCCGCGGATTGATTGCGTCATCACCTTACGTTTTGATGAAAGTATTAGCGGCGCTGAAATTCTGGAAGAAATTAATGCTTGGGCAAATGAGCCGAGCACTTCAACAGCGCGATGGATGTGCGAAGGCTTAAACGCAGATGTTGATGCAGCTGAAGACTGGGAAGCGCTCCGTGCAGAGGCATCTTATTCTGAGCTACAGCTAGCGATTCAGTTGGCTAGCCGTCGCGGTCCCATTGGCGTCTTAGAGTTATCTGATTTTTGCTCACGCGCGCAAGCCCTTGCGGAAACACTAGGCTCCCAGATTGACATGCCCAGCGTAAACACCATGCTCGAGAGCGCCAAAGAGTTGGATGCGATGGCTGCGGAGAGCGATATTCAATTGAGTATTAATGTTCTATTTGATGAGGCTACCCCTGGCGCCAACTTTGATGCCTTAATGCGTAAGAGGGGTTTTAGACTTTCTCGCAATGGCCGCGCTTATGAGTTTTATAGCAATGGCGCACTCATTTTTTCTAGTGCAGAAATCGATCCCAATGCACCTGTTAAACAAGTGACCTTGTTGCTTGAGGTGCCTTTGGTACCGCAGGATGAACGCGCGTTTGAGCGTATGTTGGGTGAAGGAATTGAGATTGCCCAAGCCGCTCATGGCCGCTTGGTAGATGACAATGGCATTAATCTAACTGAAGCCGCGGTGATCAGTATTCGACAGCATCTCGATGTCTTGTATGCCAATCTTGAGAAGAGTGGCGTTCCAGCCGGCTCTTCTACCGCAAGCAGACTCTTTAGCTAGGGAGCGGCTTTGTCGTCCTCTAGTTCGACAAATTTAGCGGATCGCTACGCATTCTTACAAGTCGAGTTAGCGCGCTTAGAGCATGCTTACTACGTTCTAGATAATCCAATAGTTCCTGATAGCGAGTACGACCGCCTCTATCGAGAGTTGCTCGATATTGAGGCCGCGCACCCTGAGTGGGTAACTGCCGACTCACTCTCGCAAAGGGTGGGTGGTATTGCGCTAAAAGAATTTAATTCAGTGACGCATGCCGTACCCATGCTGTCTTTAAATAATGCCTTTGAAGATGCCGAACTGATTGCCTTTGATCGTCGTTGCCGTGAGGGCTTGCATGTTGATCAAGTAGATTACGCAGGTGAACTCAAATTTGATGGTCTAGCAATCTCACTGCGCTATGAGCATGGCTCCCTAGTTAGGGCGGCGACCCGTGGCGACGGTACTAGCGGTGAGGATGTCACTGCCAATATCAAAACGATTCGTGCTATTCCACTAAAACTGTCTGGTAGCCATATTCCAGAAGTATTAGAAGTGCGTGGGGAAGTCTTTATGTATCTCAAAGACTTCCAGAAAATGAATGAGCAAGCTGCAGCCCTGGGCGAGAAAGAATTTGCGAACCCTCGCAATGCTGCTGCAGGAAGTTTGCGCCAATTAGATTCCAAGGTCACCGCCAAAAGACCGCTCTCATTCTTTGCTTATGGGCTAGGAGCACTAGAGCCACAGTCCTGGCTACCAAAGACCCATGAAGAGTTGCTGAACGCTTATGTCAAACTTGGCTTACCAGTTTGCTCTGAGCGCCGTGTTCTTAAATCTGTAGAAGAGATTTTGGCTTTTTATAATGAGGTTGGTACAAAAAGAGATTCATTGCCATATGACATTGATGGTGTTGTCTATAAGGTCAATTCATTTGCGGAGCAGGCAAAGCTAGGCTTTGTATCCAGAGCCCCGCGCTTTGCTTTAGCCCATAAGTTTCCTGCGCAAGAGGCGCTAACTACTGTCCTCGGTATAGATGTGCAAGTTGGCCGTACGGGTGCTATTACTCCTGTCGCTCGATTAGCGCCTGTAGAAGTGGGTGGAGTTACTGTGACTAACGCTACTTTGCATAATGAAGATGAGGTCAAACGTAAAGATGTACGCATTGGCGATACCGTCTCCGTAAGAAGGGCTGGTGATGTAATTCCTGAGGTGGTGTCCGTTGTTAAAGAGCGCAGACCGGCTAATGCAACCGAATTCAAAATGCCTACCCGTTGTCCAGTATGCGATTCACATATTGAGCGCTTGGCAGATGAAGCGATTGCCCGTTGTAGCGGTGGCCTATTCTGTGGCGCGCAACGCAAGCAGGCGTTGATTCATTTTGCGCATAGAAGAGCGCTAGACATTGAAGGTTTGGGTGAGAAGATCGTAGACCAGTTGGTTGATCACAATCTAGTAAGAACACCTGCGGATCTCTATCGCCTTGGGTTTACTGCCATAGCTAATCTAGAGCGCATGGGTGAGAAGTCGGCTGATAACCTCATTGCGGCAATCAACCAATCACGCAATACCACGCTAGCCAGATTTATCTTTGCCCTAGGCATTCGTCACGTAGGCGAGACCACCGCTAAAGACTTGGCTAACCACTATCAATCCATGCATGCTCTGATGGATGCGAGCGTTGAGGACCTCCTTAGCGTCAAAGATGTGGGCCCTGTAGTTGCAGACTCCATCATCAGCTTTATGGGGGAAGCCCATAATCGCGAGGTGATTGAGCAACTACTTGCTTCAGGAATGCAGCTTTCTGTAGAAGAGAAAGTTATCAGTGCAGCGGTAGCGGGTAAGACATTTGTACTTACAGGCACATTCCCTACAATGACTCGTGATCAAGCTAAAGACTTACTTGAAAAAGCGGGCGCCAAAGTCGCGGGATCGGTCTCAAAGAAAACAGACTATGTAGTGGCAGGAACGGATGCCGGTAGCAAACTCACGAAGGCAGAAGAACTAGGCGTCCCAGTGATTGATCAGACTGCTATGTTGGGGCTCTTGAAGTAAGGGATCCTGGACCCTACAAAATCTATTGCCGGACATTTCTTGATATAAATGCATTGCGCTTAAATCGATTGTTGTCTTCAGATTTCCCTGGTCTGCCATAGTCTCTTTAGGGGGATCGCATCTAAATTTATGAATTAATGAAAGATGCTCTGATTTAGTGAGCACTGATCCTGACATTAGCCCTAGGGATAAGGTAAAGTGTTGTAATTCAAAATATACCTAAATCTTGGAGATCGTCATTTTGCTCACTTCTTTTTTTAAATCCTTCCGCTTCAGCTACTTTATTATTTTTTTCGCCATATCCTTGGGATTAGTGGCTTGTGGTGGTGGAAGTGGTGGCGGCTCCTCGGCCAGCAGCTCTCCAAGTGCAAATTATGTTGTTAGTACATTGAGTGACTCTGGGGCGGGCTCACTGAGGGCAGCCATTACCTCTGTGAATAGTGCACCATCAACCCAATACTCAGGTATTACCTTTTCTGTTGCGGGGGTTATCACCTTGGCAAGCGATTTGCCTGCGATTACAAACAAAGTCCTCATCGATGGAACGACAGCGCCTGGATACTCCGCTGGTAATACCACTACAGCCCCACTAGTTTCAGTTAACTTTAATAACGTTAGCTCAGGCTTTAATTTTAATAGCGGGTCTGCTGGCTCTAGTATTTATGCACTTTCTATTATTGGCTCAAACTCCAATGGCGTTACTTTAAATGCTGGCAGCATCACTCTATTAAGTAACTATATCGGTCTAAATCTGAGTGGGGTAGCGGCGCCTAATGCGCTGAGCGGTATCTACATTGCTACTTCATCGACCAATAACGTGATTGGCTCCAATCCTAAAAGTATTTCTGGACTCTACTCAAATGTCATTTCTGGAAATCTGCTCCATGGTATTCAGCTTTATGGCAGCGCCGGGAATAAGATTCAGGGTAACGCTATTGGAACTAACCCAGCCGGTACTGCTGCTATTGGCAATCGGGGTAACGGCATCTATGTCACCTACTTCTCTACAGAAAATACCATTGGCGGTACGGCGTATTTCAATTCGGCAACTGGCCAAACTAATAATCCAACCGGCAACAAAGGCACGGTTCCTATTATTTCGATTGCCCCGCCTCTGGGAAATCTGATTTCTGGAAACTCGCTTAATGGGGTTCTGATTGATGGTGGATCAGAATTAACCGTTCTGAGTGGTAACTTTATTGGCACTAATAATGTTGGAACTAGTGCGATTGGTAATACCTTGGATGGGGTAATCATTCGCAACGCAAACAACAATCAACTCATCGGCTGTACTTTTGAAGACAATCCATTTATTTATTACAACGTGTTGAGCGGTAACGGGGGGAATGGTTTGCATGTGGCTGACTCAAATGCGATTTTGATTCAAGCTAACTTCTTTGGTGCTGGCGCAAATAATGCCTCCATGGTTCCGAATGGTGCATATGGAATTTTGGTTGACGGGACATCGGCAGGTGTTCAGGTCGGTGGCGTGATTCCATTAGGCAATGTTTCGGCTGGAAATAGGCTGGATGGTATTAAAGTCTCAGGAACGGCTAGTGGCTTTACTACATTTAATACCTTTGGTGGTTTGTATGCCTTTCAAGGAGCAGCTCCAAACGGTGGCAATGGTATTACGATTGACTCCACAGGTGGTAACAATTTAATTCGTACCAACGTATTTTCAGGCAATACGCATCATGGTATTGAGATTTCTGGAAATGCTTCTGGGGTTACAGTGGATCCCAATGTGGTTGGTCTAAATACCGAAGGTACTGGAGCGCTTGCTAATCCGCCGGTTACCGGGTTTGGAAACGGTGGAAGCGGGGTATATATTGCTGGAAGTGCTCATGATAACTTTATTGGTGGCTACAATAATTCCGTTATCCCACAAAATACCTTCTCGGGAAATGCGAACTACGGTATTGAAATTGTGGGCACTGCAAGCAACAACAAGATATTTAATTCTGTAATTGGATTGAGCACTACCATGCTGGATAAGTTTGGCAATGGTTTGGGCGGTATTTACTTGGGGGTTAATAGCGTCAATACTTACATTGGTCCGTTCACAGCTCCTTCAACATCAACCGGTACAGGAAACGTAATTAGTGGAAATACAGGATATGGATTGATACTTACCCCTGGGTCATCAAGCACAATTCCGTCGGGCGCGACTCTTACCGATGGTAATTGCAATGGATGTGGCCGTCTTGTTAGAGGTGGAGACTTGATTCCAGGTGTATTTCCGAATTCAGCAGGCCCTGTAGCGCCTTAACTTGAGAATAATGCCAACTGGCGTCGAGCTTGTTGGCATTTTTTTATGGTGCTCCTAAATACAAGAGAGCTTTAGTGACAAAAATTCTGATTGCTGTATTGGTATAGTCGACATTCTTTGTCTCTATTTTTCCCAAAATACCTCCGCCAATGATGCCCCTAAAGGGAACGTAGCAGGATATGCCTAGACCTCCTCAAGGCGGTCTAATGAGGGATGATTTTCGTAGGCCTGTTGATCAAATTGGTCGTGATCTTGGGGTGACACCAGATCAGTTTAGGATGTGCTTTAGTAATGTCAATCCTGCGCCAGAGGGTTCTTTACCGGACTCCAATCAAAAACATGCAAACAGGCAAGCGCTCTTGAGCTGCCTTCAAAGGGTTAATCCAGGTATTAACAACAATAGTTTAGATCTGGTGATGGATCAATATCGATCTGGCGGTAGGAGAGGCTCAATAAACCCCGGTCTTGAGGCTAACTAACTCTTACAATATTATCTTGAGACTTACCTATGAACATTATTGATCAGATCTCTGTCGCAGTCGCTCACTCGCCGTTCAAGAGTTCGTGCGATCAAGTCTTGTCCTCACCAGCTCCTTATTCTCGCTCTACAGAGCAGGGTCACATTACGGCTAGTGGGCTAGTAATTAAAGATGGAAAAGTTCTGTTGATTTTTCATCCTTATATTAAGCAGTGGTTTCAGCCAGGCGGTCATATTGATGAGGGCGAGGAGCCTATTCAGGCTGCAATTCGCGAAGTCTTTGAGGAAACGGGGGTAATTTGCGAACCCCTGGAGGGACATTTAGATCCTATAGATATTGACTTACATGAGATCCCTGAAAACCCTAAAAAAGGTGAGGCAGGGCATCTACATATCGATCTATTATTTTTACTTCGGGTTGTAGAGGAGCGAGAGCCTTCTGAAGATATTCAAAAGGTTTGGTTGCCGTTTGAAAAAATTACCAATGAGCGCATTCGGCGAGCATTGCAAAAACTACAGTCTCCGACCTAGTCTCCCAGGGCTTCGAGCAAATCTGTCTCTAGCAAGATCTGTAATTTTGGATTTTTGCTCAAGTTGGCCGCATCCAGGAGGAAGACGTCTTCTACTCGCTCACCCAATGTGTTGATGCGTGCCGTATGGAGGGAAACGTGATGTTTGGCTAAAATTCTAGAGATAGCATAGAGTAGGCCAGTGCGATCACTGGCTGATAGCGAGAGGGCATAGTAATGACCACGTTCATCCGGAGTCATATGCACTCGTGGCTGAATGGGGAAGGTGCGCGACTGCCTTGAGAGTCTACCCATGCTTGGTGATGGCAGGGAATCGTTATTTTGTAGTGCGGCAGTAAGCTCGTACTCGACTAGCTGAATCAGGTCACGATAGCTTCCGCCTTCATCTACCAAATTACTGCCCGAAATTTGGAATGTATCCAGCGCATAACCATGCTTCGTCGTGTGAATACGAGCATCCCAAATCGAGAAGCCGTGGCGCTCGAAGTAGGCACAAATTCTGGCAAATAAGTCTTCTTGGTCTTTAACGTAAACGGCAATCTGTAAGCCTTCGCCTACCGGAGAGAGGCGAGCACGTACAACAGGCGTTTCGCTATCTACCTTGTTAAATAGATGGCGTGTTAACCACGCAATATCAGCTGCATCTTGACGTAAGAAGAATGCGACATCCAATTGCTTCCAGAGATTTTCATAAGCAGAGTCTTCAATGGCATAGAGTCGCAACTTAGCGCGAGATTCTTCTTGATGCTGCGCGAGTTCTGAAGAGGCATCTGGCTTTGCGCCACCCAATACGCGCAGGGTTACGCGATAGAGATCCTCTAATAGTTTGCCCTTCCAGGCATTCCATACTTTTGGACTGGTACCGCGAACGTCTGCGACAGTCAGCAGGTAGAGCGCAGTCAGATGGCGCTCATCACCAACCTTTTTGGCAAATGCTTGTACTACTTCTGGATCGGTGATGTCTTGTTTTTGGGCAACTTGACTCATATTCAAGTGCTCTGCAACCAACCATACTACGAGTTCGGTATCTGCCTTGTCCAGGCCATGATCCTTTGCGAACTTGCGCATGTCTGCTTTGCCAAGCTCTGAGTGATCACCACCACGTCCTTTGGCAATATCATGAAAGAGAGCGGCAATAACCAATAGCCAGGGCTTCTCAAAATGGGCAATCAGACTGCTGCAGAAAGGAAACTCATGGGTATGTTCAACCACCATAAAGCGGCGCACATTACGCAGCACCATCAAGATATGTTGATCAACGGTATAGACGTGAAATAAGTCATGCTGCATCTGACCAACGATTTTTCTGAAAGCAGGCAGATAGCGACCGAGAACGCTAGTACGGTTCATGAGTTGAAAGGCGCGACTGACTCCTTCAGGCTCTTTCAGGATCTGCATAAATAAAGCGCAGTTCACTGGATCCTTGCGCCATTTGCTATCCATCTTTTGGCGGGCGTTGTAGAGGGCTCTAAAGATCGTTGCGGATAAGCTCTTGACGTTGGCAGTTTGCGCAAATACTAAGAAGGTGCGCAGAATTTGTTCTGGGTGCTTCTGAAACAACTGGGGGTCGGTGATGTCCAGGACGCCCTGACGCTCAATAAAGCACTCATTACCTTCACCTGGAATCGCATGAGTCGTTTTTGATTCTTGAGGAAAGAGTAGTGCTTCAATATTTTGAAGTAGCACGTCATTTAGCTGGCTGACTGCTTTAGCAGCCCAATAGTAGCGACGCATAATTGCTTCGCTTGCCAGTCTTGATGACCCTTCCTGAATACCCATGGTTTCAGCAAGGGGCGCTTGTAAGTCAAATACCAATACATCTTGTCTGCGCTTAGCAAGGAGATGTAAATTGGCGCGTAGAGTTTCTAGAAAACGCTGGTTGCGATTGAGTTCAGTTAATTCACGTTGAGTGACTAAGCCAGCGAGACTCAAATCTTTGAAGGTGCTTCCTAGGTGTGCCGCTTTGCTGACCCAGGAGATTACCTGTAAGTCACGCAAGCCGCCGGGACTCTCTTTACAGTTGGGTTCTAGGGAGTAAGGCGTGTCCTGATATTTATAGTGACGCTGAATTTGCTCTGCTAACTTAGCCTGGAAGAATGACTTCGGATCTAAGGTTTGTTCGTAGATGGACTCGAATTCCTTGAAGAGGACTTTTTTGCCACAGATTAGTCTCGACTCTAGCAAAGAGGTGCGGACTGTAATGTCTTGCTCCGCTTCAGAGATGCATTCAGCTACCGTTCTGACGGAGGAGCCAATTTCTAAACCGGTATCCCAGCATTGCGCTACAAACTTTTCAATCTTGCCCGCAAGTACATCTTCAAAGTATTGCTTATCCGCAGGCAGCAAAATCAGAATATCAATATCAGAGTAGGGAAAGAGTGCGCCACGACCAAATCCACCCACTGCTACAAGTGCGACATCTGAATTGAGTTCACATGAATTCCATAAGCTGATGAGGAGTTCATCACTGAGCTTACTTAGTTGCTTCGTTAGCCTACCCACCACTTGGTGTTCACGAAAATCGGCATATACCAACTCTCGTGCAGCTCGTAAGCTGGCAATATCTGCAATAGGTTTCATTGCTGCGAGAGTTTGACCCATTTCGCTTGAGTAATTAAGCGTTGACGAGATTCGGTCTAAATGAAAGGCCTTTAACGCAATCGGGAATCGGATTACTACCCTCAGACCAAGTTAACACTTCAACGCCAGAGGCCGTAACTAATAGCGTGTGCTCCCATTGCGCTGAAAGACTGCGATCCTTAGTCTTCACGGTCCATTGATCGGGCATCGTACGAATATCTCGCTTGCCGGCATTAATCATTGGCTCAATAGTGAAAGTCATCCCTTCTTTTAATTTTTCGCCAGTACCAGGACGGCCATAGTGAAGAATCTGTGGGTCTTGATGAAACACTTTGCCAATGCCATGGCCACAATATTCACGTACGACTGAGTAGCCCGCATTTTCAGCATGCTGTTGAATGACGTGGCCAATATCACCCAGTGATGCACCAGGCTTTACTTGTGCAATGCCGAGCCACATACATTCAAAAGTAATTTGAGCGAGACGCTTTGCTAAGACCGAAACTTCGCCAACCATAAACATGCGACTGGTATCACCGTAGTAACCATCAGGAGTAATTACGGTGATATCGAGGTTCACAACGTCACCAGTTTTCAAAATCTTCTCACCAGGAATGCCGTGACAAATGACATCATTGACAGAGGTGCAGATGGACGCTGGAAAAGGTGGGTAGCCTGGTGGCTGATAGTTCAATGGCGCTGGAATAGTCTTTTGGACATCGCGCATGTACTCATGGCAGATGCGATCTAATTCGGCGGTGCTGACGCCAGCTTTGACGTGTGGGGCAACATGATCTAGAACTTCACTGGCTAAGCGGCCAGCTTCGCGCATCCCTTGGATGTCTTTTTCGGCGGTAAATACACTATTCATGCCTTGATTATCAACGACTTGGCAGTTTTTGGTAGATCTGTATTGCTTAAATAATAGGCAGAGAGGCCATTTGGAGGTATTTCTGAGGTGCTGTTAACTTAATTCGGCGGGGGTAAGGTGCCTAGATCATTGATATTTAAGCTATAATTTCGTTCTCAGGTCAATTTTGATCTGAAATCGCGGGTTGAGCCTTCCAGGGTGGCGTTTTTTAGCGCAGCTAGGACTCAATCTTAGAAACTAACCCTTAGGAGAAGTTATGTCAGTAACTATGCGTCAAATGCTGGAAGCCGGTTGCCATTTTGGTCACCAAACCCGTTTCTGGTCCCCAAGAATGGCCCCTTATATTTTCGGCCATCGCAACAAAATTCACATCATCAACTTAGAAAAAACATTGCCAATGTTTCAGGACGCCCTGAAATTTGCAAAACAAGTTGCTGCTAATCGTGGAACTATCTTATTCGTTGGTACAAAGCGTCAATCACGCGAGATCATTGCTGAAGAAGCTGCTCGTGCTGGTATGCCTTACATCGACAGCCGTTGGTTGGGCGGTACGCTCACTAACTTTAAAACTGTTAAAGGTTCCCTCAAGCGTTTGAAGGATATGGCAGTTGCTAAAGAAGCTGGCGATTGGGAAAAGCTTTCCAAGAAAGAAGCTTTGACTAACGATCGTGATCTCGACAAGTTGCAAAAAGCGCTTGGCGGTATTCAGGATTTGAATGGTGTTCCTGATGCGATTTTCGTAGTGGACGTTGGCTATCACAAGATTGCTATCACTGAAGCTATCAAGCTTGGTATTCCTGTTATCGCTGTAGTGGACACCAACCACTCACCAGAAGGTGTTGATTACATCATCCCTGGTAATGATGACTCAAGCAAAGCTGTTCTTCTCTACGCTCGTGGTATTGCTGATGCAATCCTCGAAGGTAAATCAAACTCCGTTCAAGAAATCCTGACCGCTGTTAAAGAAGGCGAAGAAGAGTTTGTTGAAGAAGGGAAGGCTGAATAATGGCCGCTATTACCGCTGCAATGGTTGGCGAGTTACGCGCCAAGACCGATGCTCCGATGATGGAGTGCAAAAAAGCATTGACTGAGGCTGATGGCGATATGGCTCGTGCAGAAGAAATTCTGCGTGTAAAGCTTGGAAGCAAAGCTGGTAAAGCAGCATCCCGCGTTACTGCTGAAGGTATTGTTGTTTCATTCATCAACGGCACTACTGGCGCCTTGCTTGAGGTGAACTGTGAAACTGACTTCGTTTCTAAGAACGATGACTTTTTGGCATTCACTGCTGAGTGCGTGAAATTGGTTGCAGAACATAACCCAGCTGATGTTGCTGCGTTACTTGCGTTGCCAATGAATGGCCAAACTGTAGATGAAGTTCGTAGCGCCTTGATCGGTAAGATCGGCGAGAACATCATGCCGCGTCGCTTCAAGCGTTTCGCCGGTAGCGACAAGTTGGTTTCTTACCTCCACGGTACTCGTATCGGCGTGATGGTTGAGTTCGAAGGTGATGAGACTGCAGCTAAAGACGTAGCAATGCATATTGCTGCAATGAAGCCAGTAGCTTTGTCGATGGCTGATGTTCCTGCAGAAGCTATTGCTGTTGAGCGTAGCGTTGCTGTTCAAAAGGCTGCTGAATCTGGTAAGCCACCAGAAATCGTTGAGAAGATGGTTGAGGGTTCTATTCAGAAGTACCTCAAAGAGGTTTCTTTGTTGAACCAAACTTTCGTTAAAAACGACAAGCAATCAGTTGAGCAAATGCTCAAGGCTGCAAACACCACAATCAAGGGTTTCACCATGTTTGTTGTGGGTGAGGGCATTGAGAAGCGTCAAGACGACTTTGCGGCTGAAGTTGCTGCTCAGGTTGCCGCTGCTAAAGGTGCTTAATTAGCTCTAAAACTGCTGGGCTTGCCCAGTAAGGCTGTAATACCCAAAAGGGCATCGAAACCTCTGTTTCTATGCCCTTTTGTTTGATCTGTGCCAAGCCCTTTATAATTTGGGCAAGATATTAAAAAGTTCTTAAAGATCAATAAGCTAAGCAAGTAAATTGCTTAGCAAATTACGGAAAATAAAACGATGCCAGCCTACAAACGTGTTCTCTTAAAACTCTCTGGTGAAGCCTTAATGGGCGATGATGCTTTCGGCATTAATCCCATCACTATTGATTCGATGGTGAAAGAAATTGCCGATGTAGTGAATAGTGGTGTTCAGTTGGCCATCGTGATCGGTGGCGGAAATATTTTCCGAGGTGTAGCGGGTGGCGCGGCCGGCATGGATCGCGCAACAGCTGACTACATGGGAATGCTCGCAACAATGATGAACTCGCTTGCACTGCAAGACGCCTTGCGTCAAAAAGGGGTAGAGGCTCGCGTGCAGTCTGCTCTCAGAATGGATCAAGTAGTTGAGCCCTACATTCGCCCACGCGCTATTCGTGCTTTGGGCGAAGGTAAAGTCGTTATCTTTGCCGCGGGTACCGGCAATCCATTCTTTACGACTGATACTGCAGCCGCCTTGCGTGGCGCGGAGATGGGTGTAGAGATCGTATTGAAGGCAACCAAGGTAGACGGTATTTACAGTGCAGATCCAATGAAGGATCCCACTGCTACTTTGTATAAAACAATTACTTTTGATGAGGCAATCATCAAAAACTTGCAGGTGATGGACGCAACTGCTTTTGCATTGTGTCGTGATCGCAAATTACCCATTAAAGTATTTTCGATTCTTAAGCCGGGCGCCTTAATGCGTGTGGTTCAGGGTGAATCTGAAGGCACTTTAGTACACGTTTAATAGGAGGCTTGATGTCCGCAGCAGAAATTAAAACTACTACCGATCAAAAGATGCAAAAGTCCCTCGAGACTTTGAAATCCAATTTGGCAAAGATTCGTTCTGGCCGTGCTAATCCAGGAATTTTGGAGCACATTCAGGTTGATTACTACGGCAATCCCACACCGCTAAGTCAAGTTGCTAGCTTGGGTTTGGCTGATGCCAGAACTATTAATGTTCAGCCTTTTGAAAAGACCATGGTTGGCGCTATTGAGAAGGCAATTCGTGATTCGGACTTAGGTTTGAATCCAGCATCTCAGGGTACGGTCATTCGTGTACCTATGCCAGCTTTGACAGAAGAGCGCCGTCGTGATTTGACGAAGGTTGTCAGAAACGAAGGTGAAGATACAAAGATTGCTGTGCGTAATTTGCGACGTGATGCTAATGAGCACTTAAAGCGTCTCACCAAAGATAAAGAAATTTCTGAGGACGATGAGCGCCGTGCCACCGATGAAATTCAGAAGATGACTGATCGTGCGGTAGTGGATATTGATAAGATCGTTTCTGAAAAAGAAAAAGAGATCATGACGGTTTAATCGTCAGATTCATTTCTTATTATTCGCTTTATGACACAGCACACTAGCTCTACCTTGGTCGTTCCAGAGGTTAGCGCCATTCCTCGCCATGTTGCCATCATCATGGATGGCAATGGACGCTGGGCTAGTAAGCGTTTCATGCCCCGGGTAGCTGGGCACACAGAGGGATTGGGCGCTGTTCGTAAGATTGTTCAAGAGTGTCGCCGTTTAGGTGTGGAATACCTCACCGTATTTGCCTTCAGTTCCGAAAATTGGCGCCGTCCACCAGAAGAGGTGGGCTTTTTGATGAAGTTGTTTTTGAAGTCATTAAAAAGTGAAGTCTCTCGTCTTGCTGAAAATGATATCTCTTTACGCCTCATTGGCGATCTCAGTCGCTTTGATTCTGCGATTCAGGAGATGGTGCAATTCTCAGAAGAAAAAACTGCTGGCTGTAAGGGGTTAACTTTCACAATCGCTGCTAACTACGGTGGACGTTGGGATATCTTGCAGGCGATGCGTCAATGTTTAACTGCGAATCCTGGCTTAAAGCCCGAGCAAGTGTCTGAAGAGTTGTTGCAACCCCATTTATCCATGGCTTATGCGCCAGAGCCAGATTTGTTTATTCGTACTGGTGGTGAGCAGCGTGTGAGCAACTTCTTGCTATGGCAATTGGCTTATACCGAACTGTATTTCACAGACACCCTCTGGCCTGATTTTGATGAAGCCGAACTGCACAAGGCTTTCGACTGGTTTAGCCAGCGCGAGCGTCGTTTTGGGCGCACTAGTGCGCAGCTGGCCTCTGAGCCAATGAGCGACGCAGTCTAAGAGCCTCACATCCCCCTATGCTAAAAACCCGAATCATTACTGCCACTATTTTGATGGCGGTGCTATTGCCCATCTTATTTTTACTGCCGCCGATCTACTTGGGTGCTTTTTTTCTAGTCGCATTAGTTGCTGCCGCCTGGGAATGGAGTCGCATGATTGCCCCAGAAGCTAAGAAGGCCGCATGGCTCTATGCTGCTTTTTGTTTGGCCATTATTTTATTTCTATTGGGTATGCAGGCAATCTCATGGCAGTTCTCTTTGCTCATGATGGCTGTCTTATTTTGGTTTTTCTTAGCGCCATTCATTTTGGCGAAGGGTATGAATCTCTCGCTCCAAAAATTCAAACCTTTTTACAGCATTTTGGGCTTGATTATTCTTCCAGCAACTTGGTTCGCTTTGGTTTTCTTGCGTGAGCTGGGCTTAGTCTTTTTGTTAAGTAGCATGGCCTTAGTTTGGGTTGCTGATATTGGCGCCTATTTTGTTGGTAAAGCTTTTGGTAAACATAAGTTAGCCGTGAACATTAGCCCAGGAAAATCGATTGAAGGCGCAGTAGGTGGCCTCGTTCTTTGCTATCTCTACGCATTCTTATGTGTAGTGTATTTGCCTCTTGGTGATACGCTATTTGGCGCTTGGGCGATCCGCTTTGGTTGGGTGCCAATGTTCTTGGTGGTGACGGTATTGGCGGCTTTCAGCGTCTTTGGAGATTTGTTTGAGTCTCAATTGAAACGCTTGGCTGGTGTCAAAGACAGTAGCCATTTATTACCTGGCCATGGCGGGGTCCTTGATCGCGTTGACGCACTCATTCCAACAATGCCGATTGCCGCATTGCTAGCCGGATTAATTTGATGTCTCCTAAACAGGTTGCCATCTTAGGGTCTACAGGATCGATTGGTGTCAATACTTTAGACGTGATCCGCGCCCATCCTGAGCGCTTCAAAGTGGTGGCTCTGACTGCCGCAAAACAAATTGAGCGTTTAGCTGAGCAATGTATTGAATTCAAGCCGGCCATTGCAGTCGTAGCTGATGCCGATGGCGCTGCCCAACTCAGTCACCTATTAGAAGCAAATCAGATAACCACTCAAGTCCTTTATGGGCCTCAGGCTTTAGTAAGCGCAGTTACTGAGTCTGGCTGCGATACCGTGATGGCGGCGATTGTGGGTGCAGCTGGTCTAGTCCCCGCATTAGCGGCAGCGCAAGCAGGTAAAAGAGTATTGCTAGCAAATAAAGAAGCTCTGGTGATGTCGGGTAATTTATTTATGCAGGCCATGAAAACAGGTGGCGGTGAATTGCTCCCCATTGATAGTGAGCACAACGCCATATTTCAATGCTTGCCGGATCACTTTACAAAAAATCCATCAGAACATTTAGGGGTTGAAGAGCTCTGGTTGACTGCATCCGGCGGACCATTTAGAGATAGGTCGCTTACAGATTTAGCCAGCATTACTCCTGAGCAGGCCTGCGCACATCCCAATTGGGTAATGGGTCGAAAGATTTCAGTAGATTCTGCGACGATGATGAATAAAGGCCTGGAAGTGATTGAAGCTTTTTGGCTCTTTGGTTTGCCGCTAGAAAAGATTAAGGTATTAATTCATCCGCAGAGCGTGGTGCATTCCATGGTGCGCTATCGAGATGGCTCAGTGCTGGCGCAAATGGGGCAACCTGACATGCGTACCCCCATTGCTTATGGACTGGCTTGGCCTGAGCGTATTGATGCTGGTGTTGCCCCCTTAAATCTGACGCAGTTGACGGGCCTTAGTTTCACAGAGCCGAATTTCTCCCAATTTCCTTGTTTGAGTTTGGCCTTTGCGGCCGCAAAAGCAGGGGGCACGGCTCCCGCCATATTGAACGCTGCCAACGAAGTTGCGGTTGCGGCTTTCTTGGATGAAGGCTTGCCTTACCTAACCATTCCTAGCGTAGTAGAGCACTGTCTAAATGCCATGCCTGCGCTTGCTGCGGATTCTCTGGAAATGATTCTTGAGGCAGATATTCTGGCCCGCCAAACTGCGATCCAATATATTCGCGCCATTAAGAGATAGGTTGACTTAACTGTGCAGTCTTTAATCACTCTTGCTGCGTTCTTAGTCACGCTAGGCATATTGGTCAGTTTTCATGAATACGGCCATTTTTTGGCAGCCCGTTTATGCGGTGTCAAAGTGCTTCGTTTTGCCTTGGGATTTGGCAAACCTTTATTTACCTATCGAGCAAAGAACAGTACCGAGTGGGTCCTAGCCTCTATTCCACTGGGTGGCTATGTCAAATTACTGGATGGCCGTGATAACCAGCAAACCATTCCATTAGAAGATCGCCCCCAGTCATTCGATGTAAAGCCCTTATGGCAACGTTCATTGATTGTGGCTGCTGGGCCATTTGCCAATTTCCTATTGGCGGTTATTTTGTTTTCAGTGCTTTATATCTCTGGCGTACCTCAGCTGCCTGCTCGACTTCAGTCTCCGCCCGAGCAATCGATTGCAGCAAAACTGGGAGTGACTGCGGGGGATCAGGTTATTGGTTGGCAATCCCTGTCATCCGACTACAACGGCACCCCAATTTTTGAAGAGTTTGACCCAGTCCCAAGTTGGAATGCCTTGCGTTGGCTTCTATTGGATGCGCTTACTGGAGAGCAGGGTTTTGCTTTGGAGATCCAGGATGTTTCTGGTGGTAGGCAGATCAAATCTTTTCAGCAGGGTGATTTACCCCCAATTACACCTGAATCTGACCCATTTCAAGCTTTGGGCCTGCTTCCGCAAGTCAGCCCACCCTCTGAGTGGCAAGAGCTCAAGTTGGGCCCTGTAGATGCCCTAGGATTTGCCAGTCAGCGGGTATATTTAATTACCAAAGTCTCCATGCGGCTGATGTTGGGTTTATTTACTGGAAAAACAACCCTAAAACAGCTTGGCGGACCCTTAAGCATTGCGGATATGGCAGGGAAGTCTGCCCAGGTGGGTTGGCAGCCATTTATTGCCTTTCTAGCCCTCATGAGTATCAGCATTGGCCTCTTGAATTTGGTGCCTTTACCAATGCTAGATGGGGGTCAGCTCCTGTATGATGCATGGGAGTTGGTTGCTGGAAAGCGAATGTCATTATCTCTGCAGGAAAAGCTCCAAAAAGTGGGTTTTTTGCTACTGATATCACTTTCCTTGCTGGCCTTGTTTAACGATTTGCAACGCTACCTTTCACCTTGAATTTTCTGATCCCTTCTTTTCGCTCCGTAACTCGATTTGTTGCTCAAGTCGCCCTTATTCTGGCAGCTGGTTTTTGTATTAATGCGCATGCAGCCGATTCCTTTGTTATCAAAGATATCCGCATTGAAGGTTTGCAGCGAGTAGAGCCGGGCACGGTATTTAGCTATCTCCCAGTTCAGGTTGGCGATACTTTCACCGAAGAAAAGAGTGCTGAGGCTATCAAGGCCTTATATAGCACTGGCTTTTTCCGTGACGTACAGATTCAGGCACAAGGCAACGTTTTGATTGTGATTGTTGAAGAGCGCCCCACCATCTCCCGTATTGAATTTACCGGAATGAAAGAGTTTGATCAGGAGATCGTTCGAAAATCCTTAAAAGCAGTAGGCGTGGCTGAAGCTCGCTTCTATGACAAGGCCTTAATTGATAAAGCTGAGCAAGAGCTGAAGCGTCAATATGTTGGTAAGGGTATGTATGCCGCTGAGGTGGTTGCAACTGTTACTCCAGTAGAGCGCAATCAAGTAGCTATTTATTTCAATATCGATGAAGGTCCTGTAGCCAAGATCCAAGAGATCAATTTCATCGGCAACGACGTCTTCAGTGAGAGCACTCTTAAAAGTGAGATGCAACTCAAGACAGGTGGTTGGTTATCTTGGTACAGCAAAGACAATCTATATTCCAAACAAAAGCTCACAGCAGACTTAGAGAATATTCGCTCTTACTATCTCAATCGTGGTTATCTTGAGTTTGTGATCGAATCTACTCAGGTGTCGATTACTCCAGATAAAAAAGGTATTTACCTCACGATCAGTATTCGTGAGGGGAATAAATTCACAGTAAAAGATGTTCGCTTAGCTGGTGATTTATTGGGTAAAGAGGCTGAGCTGATTCAGCTTGTGACCCTCAAGCCTGGCGATACCTTCTCTTCCGCTAAGTTGACTGAAAGCACCAAAGCGATTGCGGAAATTCTAGGCTCGTATGGTTATGCTTTTGCGACCATTAATCCGCAGCCTGATATTCGTCGTGAATTGAGTGAGGTTGACCTTACTTTAGTGGTGGACCCAGGTCGCCGTGTTTATGTTCGTCAAGTGAACGTGAGCGGTAATGCAAAGACTCGAGATATGGTGATTCGCCGTGAGATGCGCCAGTTCGAGAGCTCATGGTTCGATAGTGACAAGATTGATTTATCTAAAAAACGTTTAGGTCGTCTAGGTTATTTCACGGAGACTGATATGACTACTCAGGACGTGCCAGGATCCCCGGATCAGGTTGATGTGAACGTGAAGGTAACTGAAAAACCAACTGGTGCAGTTACTCTGGGTGCGGGCTTCTCGTCAACCGAAAAATTAATTCTCTCTGCCGGTATTAATCAAGAAAATGCCTTTGGTACAGGGACGGCAGTAGGCTTGAATATGTCGCTTGGTAAAATCAACCAAAGCTTGGCTTTGTCCAACTATGACCCTTACTTTACCGAAGAGGGTATTAGTCGCTATACCGATTTGTACTATCGCTCATCCAAGCCGTTGTATTACGTCGGTGATCCAGACTATCAAATCAAGTCTGTTGGCTCAAATATCAAATTTGGTGTTCCATATACCGAAGTTGACCGGGTATTTTTTGGAACAGGTGTTGAGGCCTTCCAAATCCAGTCGAGTATTAATACTCCAGCACCATATCTAACTTATATGCAGAGTTATGGTGTGCCATACCCTGGCTATCCTGCAACCTTAAATACCTACAACATTCCGTTAACTGTGGGTTGGTCGCGTGACGGTCGTGATAGCGCATTGATCCCTTCCACCGGGTCATTGCAGCAACTGAGCGGTGAAGTTGGAACGCCAGTTGGTAACATGACCTTCTACCGTATGTTTGGCCAATATCAGAAATATCACTCGTTCTCCAAAGCCAATATCTTGTCTTTCAATGGCGAGGTTGGCTATAGCCAGGCCTATGGCAACAATCCATTCCCAATTACCAAAAACTACTATGTAGGTGGTATTGGCTCTGTTCGTGGCTATGCCCCTGGTAGCCTTGGACCTACTTATCTCAATACCTATACGGGTACTTATCAGCCAACTGGCGGGCAATCGAAGATTGTGACGAACTTGGAATATACGGTTCCAGTCCCTGGATCTGGGATTGATAAAACTCTCCGCGTCTTTGGATTCGTGGATGGCGGTAATGCCTTTGGTACTAATATCAACCTAGTATTACGATATTCTTATGGCTTGGGTTTATCATGGATATCACCACTGGGTCCTCTAAAATTCAGTTACGGTATTCCGATCAAATCAGTGCCAACGGATAACGTTCAGCGTTTGCAGTTCCAGGTCGGCACAGCGTTTTAATTGTTTAAGGAAAGTTTTATGAAGCTTCGTCAATCTTCCAAATGGATTCAATACGGCTTAATCGCTGTTTCTTCACTCATTGCTTTGCCACAGGCATTTGCGCAAGAAGCTGGCACTCGGGTGGCAGCGGTGAACGTTGAAAAAGTATTCAACGAATCCAATATGGCTAAAGCAAGCCAAACTAAATTGCAAAATGAATTCATGAAGCGTCAGAATGAAATTCGTGACAGCGCTCAAAAAATTAAATCTGCTGCTGAAAAGTTAGATCGCGATTCAGCGGTAATGTCTGAGGCAGATCGCGTACGTCGTCAACGTGAGTTGTCGGATCAAGATCGCGAACTACAACGCAAACAGCGTGAATATACAGAAGATCTCAATCAGCGTAACTTTGAAGAGCGCGCCAAGATTGCTGAAAAAGCCAATCAAGCCCTTAAGCAAATTGCTGACCAGAGAAAAATTGATGTCATTATTCAAGATCCAGCCTATGCAAATCCAAAGGTTGACGTTACTGATGATGTCATCAAGGCTTTGAATAGTCTCAAGTAAGTTTTATGCCCACCGCCATCGAGCTGGCCGAACAGTTTCAAGTAAGCTTGGTGGGGGATGGCTCCCTCGCGCTTCAGGGTCTCGCTCCTCTCGAGCGAGCTCAATCTAGCCAAATCTCCTTTCTTTCTAATCCGCTGTATCGCCAGCAGGCTAGTGACAGCGCCACTGGCGGTTTGATTGTTAGCCAAGCGGATCTCGATTTTCTTCAGGCAAATCCGAGTGCGCATTCGGCGCGGCGTGCGTATTTTGTTTCTAAAAATCCCTACGCAACTTTTGCCAGAATGGCGCAGTACTTTGCCAAGGCTTCAGCACCTGTTTATACACCTGGAATTCATCCTAGTGCGGCCATTGATCCTTCCGTAACTATTCCTGATTCATGCCATATCGGACCATTTGTGCAAATTGGCCCAGGTGTGAAATTGGGTGAGCGCGTTACCTTGTTAGGCAATACCTCTGTCGCTAGAAAATCCAATATAGGTAGCGACACCTTGATTTACCCCAACGTTTCTATTTATTCAGAAACGACTATTGGTGAGCGTTGCATTATTCACAGTGGCGCAGTGATTGGTGCGGATGGCTTTGGATTTGCCCCTGACTTTTCAGCTACTGGTGGCGAGTGGGTCAAGATCCCGCAAACTGGTGCGGTGGTGATTGGGAATGATGTTGAAATTGGTGCGTCAACCACAATCGATCGTGGTGCCATGAGCGACACCATCATCGGTAATGGAACAAAAATTGATAATCAAGTGCAAATCGCGCATAACGTCGTGGTGGGAAATTGTTGTGTGATTGCCGGTTGCGCGGCGATTTCAGGAAGTACCAAGATTGGCAACTTCTGCATCATTGGTGGTGCAGCCAATTTTGCTGGTCATCTGACGATTGCTGACAGAACAACAGTGTCTGGCAACACCTCGATCATTCGTTCTATTACTGAATCGGGGCAGCATTACACTGGCGTCTACCCATCTATGCTCCACAGCGCTTGGGAGAAAAATGCCGCGATTCTGCGGGGCCTCGATAAAATACGGCAACGCTTACGATTATTAGATAAATCTAAATAAATCATCACCATATTAAAAAAATTAGAAACTTTATTCAGCAGGTAAATACATGAGCAAACCCATCGCTATCGACATCAACCAAATTTTGAAGTTGTTACCACATCGCTATCCATTTTTATTGGTTGATCGTGTTCTGGAGATTGAACCTCGTCAAAGCATTACCGCTCTCAAGAACGTCACGATGAACGAGCCATTCTTTCAGGGGCACTTCCCAGATTTTCCAGTAATGCCTGGCGTTTTAATTATTGAGGCGCTTGCTCAAACTGCAGCACTGCTTACTTTTTCTGAAGTTCGTGAAGAGAATGCAGTTTATTACTTTGCTGGTATCGATGGCGCCCGCTTTAAGAAGCCGGTATTGCCTGGTGATCAACTGATCATGACTGCCAAGTTAGAGCGTGAACGCGCCGGCATCTATAAATTTCAGGTGCAAGCGACGGTAGATGGTGAGTTGGCTGCAGAAGCGAATATTACTTGTGCAGTTCGTACGAAAGGTGCGTAATGACTCGGATTCATGCATCCGCTGTAGTAGATAGCAAGGCTGAGATCGCTGGCGACGTTGAGATTGGTCCATATTCTGTAATTGGGCCTAACGTCAAAATTGGCGCGGGCTGCAAGGTGGGATCTCATACCGTGATTGAGGGTTACACCACGATCGGTAAAGAAAATAACTTTGCTCACTTTGCCGCTATTGGTGGTGCCCCTCAGGATATGAAATATCGTGGCGAACCTACCCAATTAATGATTGGCGATCGTAATACGATTCGTGAGTTCACGACTATTCATACGGGCACCTCTCAGGACGAAGGTATTACCCGTATCGGCGATGACAATTGGATCATGGCTTATGTGCATATTGCGCATGATTGCCAGATTGGTAACCACACGATTTTTTCAAGCAACGCACAGATCGCTGGACATGTAAAAGTCAGTGACTGGGCGATTATGGGCGGGATGTCTGGGGTTCATCAATTTGTCCGTATTGGGCAACATGCCATGCTTGGTGGCGCCTCTGCTTTGGTGCAAGATATTCCCCCCTTTGTGATTGCGGCTGGAGATAAAGCGTCCCCACACGGAATTAATGTGGAAGGTCTAAAACGTCGTGGTTTCTCAAGCGAAACGATTTCCGCATTGCGTCAAGCTTATAAAGTTCTCTACAAAGATGGCCTCAGTTTTGAGGAGGCTAAGGTAGAGATTCAGAAGATGGCTATTGCTAGTGCATCAGATGCCGCTACCGCAGAAAAGCTCACAGAGTTCCATGATTTTATTGCCGCCTCTACACGCGGCATCATTCGATAGAGCATAGCTAGTGTCCAAACTTGCTTGTGTTGCCGGAGAGCCTTCGGGTGACCTGCTTGCAGCGCCAGTCTTAAGTGCGCTAAAGCAAATCCCGGATACCTCTCATTTAGAGGTCTATGGCATTGGCGGTCCACGCATGCAGGCAGAGGGGCTACGTTCAGATTGGCCCATGGAGACGCTGAGTGTGCGCGGTTACGTTGAAGCTATTAAACAATTACCCGCCATTCTGAAACTGCGTAAAGAACTCACTACTAATTTGTTGGGTGAAGGTCGCCCTGATGTCTATCTCGGTATTGATGCGCCGGATTTTAATTTGGGTGTTGAGCTAGCTTTGCGTAAAGTAGGTATTCCGACTTTGCATTTTGTCTCCCCATCAATCTGGGCCTGGAGAGCAGGGCGCATCAAGAAGATTAAGCTGGCAGTAGAGCGCATGCTTTGTATCTTTCCTTTTGAAACCGAGATCTATGAGCGCGCTGGTATCAGTGCAACTTATGTTGGGCACCCACTAGCGAGCGAGATACCGCTTGAGCCAAATCCCGCTGCCGCCAAGCAAAAAATAGAAAAAATCCTAAATCTGCCCACCAATGCACTGAGTGGAATTATTGTCTCCGTATTGCCCGGCAGTCGTGGCTCAGAGATTGAGCTTATTGCCCCGGTCTTTTTTGAAACGATGTCAGAGCTTATGAAGCGCATGCCGGGACAGTCGCTTCACTTTGTCATTCCGGTAGCCACTCCACGCTTGCGTGCGCCATTGGAAGCGCTACTTAAAAATACCCTTGAGAACAACCCAGGGCTCAATATCTATTTGATTGATGGTGAAGCTGATACCGTTCTTGAGGCAGCTGATGTTGTTCTGATTGCGAGCGGTACCGCAACACTGCAGGCCGCGCTCTGGAAAAAGCCGATGGTGATTTCCTATAAGGTACCGTGGTTGACGGCGCAGATTATGAAGCGACAGGGCTATCTGCCTTATGTCGGTTTGCCGAATATTCTCTGTGGCGAGTTCGTTGTTCCGGAACTTCTACAGAATGATGCGACTCCGAGCAACTTAGCTGATGCACTCTTGTCTTGGTTAAATAATCCTGGCAAGGTTGCTCAACTGAAAACACGTTTTGCAGAAATGCATGAAACCTTGCGTAGGCCAACAGGTTTATTGGTTGCCCAGGCTGTGGCGCAAACTATTGCCGCAGGTAAAAATCGGGTTAGCGCGTGAGTGTAATTTGGGTATGTGGTGTCGATGAGGCGGGGCGTGGCCCGTTAGCGGGGGCGGTTGTTGCTGGCGCCGTTGTGCTCGACCCTGCCAACCCTATCAGTGGATTAAAAGATTCCAAGAAGTTATCAGCTGTAAGGCGCGAATTTCTATTTGAGCAAATTATGCTCAAGGCAAAAGCCTGGGGCATTGGTGAGGCGAGCCCAGTCGAGATTGATGAGATCAATATTTTGCAAGCAACGATGTTAGCAATGCGCCGAGCGATTGAGGATCTCACAACACGTTTAGGTAGCTGGCCAGATAAAGCCTTGATTGATGGCAATCGCTGTCCTGAGCTCCCGATCTTGGCGGAAGCTATTGTGAAGGGTGATACCAAAGAGCCTGCGATTTCAGCAGCCTCTATCTTGGCCAAGGTGACGCGTGATCGCCAAATGATGGCCCTGCACGAAATCCATCCGCAGTATGGCTTTGCTCAACACATGGGATATCCAACAGAAGCGCATTTTGCTGCTCTTAAAGAATTTGGCGCCTGTTCTGAGCATCGTCGAAGCTTCTCTCCTGTTCGCAATGTGTTGGCTCTTCATAGTCGATAATCCATCCATGAAAATTGAATTTATCAGCTCAAAAGACAACTCCTTATTTCGGGAGATTCGACAATTGCAGGCTACAGGCCCTAAAGGCCAAAAGGCGAGATTCACTTGCGGCCAGGCTTTGTTGGAGGGTATTCATTTGGTGCAAACCTGGGTGGGCAATCCAGGGTTAAAGACTTTGATCACATCTGAGTTAGGCTTGCAAAATCCAGAGATTGCTCAAGCCGTTTATGACCATGTGGAAATTTGTCCCGAGACTCGCATATGTCAACTAGATAAAGGTTTATGGGACTTGCTCAGTGACTTGGTAAATGCGCCTCAGATTGCTGGCTTGCTAGATCTACCTCAAACCGCATTAAATCCCCAAAAGTCTGTTGCTACGATTTCGGGTGATGTGATTATTTTGGATCGTATTCAAGATGCGGGTAATGTGGGTTCTATCTTGCGCACTGCAGCAGCTGCTGGCTTTACTCAGGTGATCGCGCTGTCTGGCTGCGCACATCCATGGTCAAGCAAAGTATTACGTGCTGGCATGGGTGCCCATCGATTGCTGGATCTATATGAGGGCTGGTCAAGTCAGCAAGTGCTCAGTGCGGTAACTGCGCCTTTACTGGCAGCTACGGCTGATGGTGAGCTTGATCTGTTTAATATGCCTCAGGTATTGATTCATCCCGTTGCTTGGGTAATGGGAAGTGAAGGCCAGGGGGTTTCCGAAGATCTGATGGCTCAAGCCAAAGGTGTCTCGATACCCATTGATCCCCGTGTAGAGTCGCTCAATGTTTCTACTGCTGCGGCAATTTGTTTATTTGAAACTGTACGCATTCGTCGTAGCTAGAAAACAAAGCAAAGCGCTAGCCTAAGATTGTCTTATCCGACTTAATGGATTGCAAGACCGTAGTAGCAATCTCTTCAATTGATTTACTCGTTGTTACCACCCAAGGTATGGATTCTTTTTTCATCATGGCAGTGGCTTCATTAATCTCGTAGCGGCAGTTTTCTAGTTTGGCGTAGTTGCTACCAGGGCGCCGTTCATTGCGAATCTCGGATAAGCGTTCGGCATCGATCATTAGGCCAAAAATCTTATTTCTGTAGGGAATCAAATCCTTTGGCAACTGCCCACGTTCAAAATCTTCTGGAATAAGGGGGTAGTTGGCCGCTTTCATGCCATATTGCATTGCCAAGTAAAGACTGGTTGGCGTTTTACCTACCCGAGAGATGCCTACAAGAATGACATCGGCCTCCGCTAGGTTGCGGTTCGATTGGCCATCATCATGGGCCAGGGAGTAATTGATCGCCTCAATACGGTTCTTGTAGGCCTCAGTATCGGCATTGTGGTGCAGGCGGTTCATGGCATGAGTAGACTTGACCCCCAGGGCTTGCTCTAATGGCGCCACAAAAGTCTGGAACATGTCCAGAATCAAGCCATTGGCCTTGCCGACAATCTTATTCAGTTCGGGGTTCACCAAAGTGGTGAAGACAATGGGTTGAACCCCATATTTAGTGGCCGCCTGGTTGATGCTAGAAACGGCGTCATGGGCTTTTTCAGGGCTATCCACAAAGGGTACTCGAATATGCTTAAAAGTGGCCTCAAATTGAGCCAAAATCGACTGGCTGAAGTTCTCAGCAGTAATTCCGGTACCGTCAGAAACAATAAAAACAATGCGGGTTTGGGTAGACATGAGGTTGGCCTAAAAGTCGTGGTCAGCACTACAATATGTAGTTAATGAAGTATGCCGTATTTTATTCGGCCGCTCGACCAGTTTCCTTATCTTTAGAGAGTATTTTATGTCCAACCAACAGCAACAAAGTAACGATGTAGCAAATGCCTATGTTTTGCCTTTTGAGCAACTCCGAATGACTGATGTTGAATCAGTTGGCGGTAAAAATGCCTCACTCGGTGAAATGATCTCTCAGTTGTCTTCCGCTGGCGTTCGTGTGCCTACTGGATTTGCAACCACCTCATTGGCGTTTCGTGATTTCTTAGGGCACAACAATTTGACTGAGCGCATTCAACAGCGTTTGGAAAATCTCAATATTGATGATGTTCGCGCTCTAGCTGAAGCTGGTAAAGAAATTCGCGGCTGGATTGAGGCTGCTCCGTTTCAACCTCGCCTGGATGAAGAGATTCGTACCTCATTTAAAAAATTAGATGATTCTGGTAATGGTTCTTTCGCGGTGCGCTCCTCTGCAACTGCAGAAGACTTGCCTGATGCTTCATTTGCGGGACAACAAGAAACCTTCTTGAACGTCGAAGGCATCGACGATGTTCTAAAGAAAATTCGTGAAGTATTTGCCTCCTTATATAACGACCGTGCGATTTCTTACCGCGTTCACAAAGGCTTTGCTCACGCTGAAGTAGCCTTATCTGCTGGTATTCAGCGTATGGTGCGCTCTGACTTAGGCGCTGCTGGCGTCATGTTTACTCTGGATACTGAGTCTGGGTTTGAGGATGTAGTGTTTATTACTTCAAGCTATGGCTTGGGTGAGACTGTGGTGCAGGGCGCCGTCAATCCAGATGAGTTCTATGTATTCAAAACGACTTTGGCGCAGGATAAGAAGGCAATCATTCGTCGCTCCTTAGGCTCTAAGTTAATTCAGATGCAGTTTGCTCCTGCAGGCTCTGCCGAGAAAGTAATCACTGTTGATGTTGTTCCAGAAAAACGCAATCGTTTTTCATTGGAAGATGCTGACATTACTGAATTAGCAAAATACGCCGTTATCATTGAAAAGCACTATGGTCGTCCAATGGATATCGAGTGGGGCAAGGATGGTCAAGATGGTCGTATCTATATCCTCCAAGCACGTCCAGAGACGGTGAAGAGTCAGGCTGCCGGCCAAGTAGAGATGCGTTACAAACTGAAGGGTACCTCCAAGGTTCTCGCTAAAGGGCGTGCCATTGGTCAAAAGATTGGTGCGGGTCCAGTTCGCGTTATTCGTGACCCAAGCGAGATGGATCGCGTTCAGCCAGGTGATGTATTGGTTGCCGATATGACTGACCCTAACTGGGAGCTGGTAATGAAGCGCGCTTCCGCGATTGTGACTAATCGTGGTGGTCGTACTTGCCACGCAGCCATTATTGCCCGTGAGTTAGGTGTTCCTGCGGTGGTGGGTTGTGGTGATGCGACCGAGCATCTGCAAGACGGCATGATGGTGACCGTATCTTGTGCGGAAGGTGACGAGGGTCATATCTACGATGGCTTGATTGAAACTGAAGTGACTGAAGTTTCTCGTGGCGTATTGCCAGAGATCCCAGTCAAGATCACCATGAATATCGGTAATCCTCAGTTGGCCTTTGATTTCTGCCAAATTCCGAATGCGGGTGTTGGCCTGGCTCGTCTCGAGTTCATCATTAATAACTACATTGGTGTACATCCACGTGCTGTGCTGGAGTACCCCAACATTGATCCCGACCTCAAGCGTGCCGTAGAAAGCGTTGCTCGCGGTTACGCAAGTCCACGCCAGTTCTATGAAGATAAATTGGTTGAAGGTGTAGCTACCATTGCTGCTGCGTTCTATCCAAAACCAGTGATCGTTCGTTTGTCTGACTTTAAGTCAAATGAGTACAAAAAACTTATCGGTGGATCACGCTATGAGCCGGATGAAGAAAATCCAATGCTCGGTTTCCGTGGCGCATCCCGTTACGTGTCTGCAGATTTCGGCGAAGCCTTTGCCTTAGAGTGCGCTGCTATGAAGCGTGTTCGTGAAGACATGGGCCTGGATAACGTGGAGATCATGGTGCCGTTTGTTCGCACCATTAAGCAAGCTGAGCGCGTGATCGATATGATGGCGAAGCTTGGCCTCAAGCGTGGTGAAAATGGCTTACGCCTCATCATGATGTGCGAGATTCCATCGAACGCTATTTTGGCTGATCAATTCCTCGAACATTTTGATGGATTCTCAATCGGTTCAAACGATATGACCCAGTTAACCCTGGGTCTGGACCGTGACTCCGGTATGGAATTGCTGGCAATTGACTTTGATGAGCGCGACCCTGCAGTTGAATTCATGATTGCACGCTCAATTGAGGCTTGCCGTAAGCAAAATAAATACGTTGGTATTTGCGGTCAAGGCCCTTCAGATCACCCAGACTTTGCGCGTTGGTTGGTGGCTAAGGGTATTACTTCAATCTCACTCAATCCGGATAGCGTGATTGCTACCTGGGAAATGTTGGGTAAGAAAGAAGTCTAAGTATTCGGTTTTGGATTTAGTTTAAAAGGCCTAGATGAAAACTCTAGGCCTTTTGTTTTATAGCAATCAGCAAAATTAACGCTTAGCTTTCGTAACTACTTTTTTCTTTACGCCTATCTTGTTGGTAGTTCTAGCAGGTGTAGCCACCTTCTTCACAGCCTTACCAGCACGATGTATGGGAACAGAGCCCATTTTCTTGGCAGCCGAGGCAATCGATTTTGATGGTGTAGCTCCAGACCAGCTTGGTTCAGCGATTGAATTAAAGGCGGCACGTAACTTCTCGCCCCAGAGTTGATGAATCATCTTAAAGTAAGGATTGGATTCATCTATGGTGACAAGCTTGTTGGCTTGTAAGGAGTTTTTCTCGTAGACCAATAGATCTAGTGGCAGACCCACAGAAATATTGCTGTTTAAGGTCGAATCCATTGAAATGAGCGCGCACTTAGTGGCAAGATTGAGTGGCGTATCAAAATTGAGCACTCGATCTAAGATAGGCTTTCCGTATTTAGATTCTCCGATTTGGAAATAGCATGTCTCAGGTGTAGCTTCAATAAAGTTGCCAGCGGAATAGATATTAAAAAGTCTTGGGCGCTCACCTTTAATCTGACCGCCAAAGATGAGATTGCAATTGAAGTCAATGCCCGCTTTTTCAAGGGCCTCATGATCTCGGTCGTAGACCTGCTTAACGGCATCCCCAATTACTACGGCGGCATCATGGGTATTCTCTACATTCCACAGATTCTTTCCATTAAGGAGTTGGCCCTGCAATAAAATTTCTTTAACAGCTTGAGTAATCGCAAGATTGCCAGCACTCATCAGGGTAAAAAATCGATCTTTATCCTTTTGAAATAAAGACATCTTTCTGAAGGTGCCAATTTGATCAACGCCTGCATTGGTACGGGTGTCTGATAAAAAAACTAAACCATCTTTTAGGCAAAGCCCAACACAATACGTCATCCTGAAGCCTCTTTAATTATTTCTTGGAATTATCTCTTACTTGGCTTCAATCATGACTGCATTAGTTCGCTTGCGTAATTGAGATGCTGGCACTTAATTCCTCGCCACCACCGCCAGAACGAACCCCTTTAACAGGGGCTGCTGAGTAGTAATCTCTACCAATCGCAAGGCGGATATGGCGGGCATCAATGAAGCAAGCGTTGGTAATATCGACGCTAATCCAAAGTCCTTTATCAATGTCAGCGCAAAAATCAATCCAGGCGTGACTAGCCAGGTTTGGAGAGTCCTCAGCAAAGAAGTATCCACTGACGTAGCGAGCTGGAATACCCGAGGCGCGACAAAGGCCCAGCATGATATGGGCATGATCTTGGCATACGCCCGATTTCATTGCAAAAGATTGCGCTGCCGTCGTAGCGAAATTGGTTTGGCCGGGAAAGTAGAGAATGGCGCTTTGCACTGCAGCCGCCAATTTCATTACCTCATCCACTGAATTCTTCTTTGGAATAGAGGGGGAGAAGAATTCCAGCATTTCTGGTGTAGGTTCGGTTAAAGGTGTTTGTTGAAGCAAGTGATATGGGGATACCGCTTTGGGCTCGTCAAGAAATTCAAAGGCATCTTGAGTGTGCACTTCACCTTCAGCTTCAATCATCATCGAGGTGTAGGAGGCCTCTTGAACAAATACACTGCAGAGATTTCCAAAGGCATCATAAGAATTGCTTGCTTTAATTGGCGTGCTGACTTTCCACTTGTCAATTATTTGACCAGCTATATCCGGGGGTGTGAGGCGTAGCTCTTGGATAGAGTAGTGCACTGGCGTTTCATAGCGGTATTCAGTACGGTGACGAATCTTCAGGTGCATAGAGATCTTTAGGCTACAGCTAGTGGAATGAGATAGGCATTACTGAACTCATCAGCAATGTGATTAATGCGCTGCAAGAACTCTTCAATGAATTCTTCTAGCCCTTGTGAGAACACTTCATCAATGTCTGAATAGTCTAGGCTTGCCTTGAGCTTACCTAGTAGTCGTTCGATTTCCTTGGACTGTTGATTTTTTACTTCTGAAATCAATGGAATCAATTCGTTGACACAGCTAACCAGCGAGCGTGGCATTTGCTTGTTAAAAATTAACAGCTGCGCAACTTGCTTTGGGGTTACTTGATCAGAATAGATCTGGCGGTAAATTTCAAAGGCGGAAACTGAGCGAAGAAGAGCTGCCCAATGATAGAAATCAAAGAAGTCTCCATCTGCACCATCGGCTTCAACCTTCTTATCCGTGCGGAGTACTTTAAGGGTTGCTTGGTCTTCATATTTGGTTTCCAGGATACGAGCAGTGTTATCGGCGCGTTCCAGAAGCGTTCCTACATTCATGAAGTAAAAGGCTTCATTCTTGAGCATGGTGCCATGCATTACGCCCCGAAATAGATGGCAGCGATGCTTAACCCATTCAAGAAGTCTGCTGGGGTCTGCTTGATTGCGGGCCTCAAGAATGCGTTGCAATTCAAGCCAAGTGGTATTTTGAGTTTCCCAGGCTTCGGATGTAATTCTTCCCCGAATAACACGGGCATTTTCTCGAGCGGCAAATAAGCAGGACACGATGCTGGAAGGATTGCTGGTTTCATAGATCATGAAGTCCAAAACATTCTCACGGGTGACTACATCGTATTTCTCCATGAAGGACTCTTCTAGCTTGGAGATAGTGAGCAACTTCTTCCAACTTTGCTCTAAAAATTCTGCAGGCTGCGGAAGGAGGGAGGTCTGGTGGTTGACATCCAACATGCGGGCAGTATTTTCTGCGCGCTCTGTATAGCGGGCCATCCAGTAAAGGCAATCAGCGGTACGACTCAACATATTTACTTATCCCTTTTATTCTTCTAGAACCCAAGTGTCCTTAGTGCCGCCACCTTGTGAGGAGTTCACGACCAAAGAACCTTCTTTGAGGGCAACGCGGGTAAGGCCACCTGGAACCATTTTGATTGTTTTGCCCGACAGAACAAACGGACGAAGATCGATGTGGCGTGGCGCAACACCAGACTCAACAAAAGTGGGGCACGTGGAGAGCGCAAGTGTTGGTTGGGCAATATATTTATCTGGATTGGCAATCAAATGCTTGCGGAACTCTTCTATCTCCGCCTTGCTAGATGCTGGTCCAACTAACATGCCATAACCTCCAGCGCCATGCGTTAGCTTCACTACCAACTTATCTAAATTAGCTAAGGTGTAAGCGAGGTCATCTGGCTTGCGACATTGAAATGTGGGTACGTTATTAAGAATAGGTTTCTCACCTAAATAGAATTCAATCATGTCAGGCACATAAGGGTAGATGGATTTGTCATCAGCAATGCCAGTGCCAATAGCGTTAGCCAAAGTCACATTACCCGCGCGATGCGCGGATAGCAATCCAGCAACACCTAGGGTTGAGTCTGAGCGGAAGGCGAGGGGGTCTAGGAAATCATCATCAACGCGACGGTAGATCACATCGACTCGTTCAGGCCCTTGAGTGGTCCGCATGAAGACTTGCTCGTTCTTCACAAATAAATCTTTTCCTTCAACCAGCTCAACGCCCATTTGTTGGGCCAGGTAGCTGTGTTCAAAGTAAGCGGAGTTATACATGCCTGGAGTTAGCACTACGACATTAGGCTTCTTAACATCATCGGGCTTAACGGATTTAAGACATTCCAGCAGAAAATCTGGATAGTGCTCTACGGGTGCAACTCGATATTTCTGGAATAGATCGGGGAAGAGTCGCATCATCATTTTGCGATCTTCAACCATATAAGAAACACCAGAGGGGACGCGCAGGTTATCTTCTAGAACATAGAACTCACCTTCACCAGCGCGCACGATATCGATTCCGGCAATTTGGGCATAGATATCACGAGGTATGTTGACGTTACGCATCTCGGGGCGGTATTGCGCGTTGTTATAGATTTGCTCGGCGGGAATGATTCCTGCCTTAATGATTTCTTCTTCGTGATAGACGTCGTAAATAAAGCGATTGAGTGCTTTAACCCGTTGACGTAGGCCAGACTCTAACTGTTCCCACTCTTTTGCGGTAAATATACGTGGCACTTGATCGAAGGGGATGGTTCGCTCAGACCCCAGATCATCTCCATAGACGGCAAAGGTAATGCCGACTCGTCGGAATATCAAGTCAGCTTCAGCGCGCTTGAGACCCATGAGGGTGTCACTCTGCTGCTGAAGCCATTGATGGAAAACTTGGTAATGGGGACGCGCTTTTCCGCTGGCGTCGAGCATTTCGTCAAAGGGCAATTTCATAGTTACAAACTAATGCCTTTGGAGTTAACTGCAGGGGATGGAATGGGGCGGCTTGGTGCCTTATTGCACTTTATTGGTGCATAAATGCATAAGAATTGTTCTTTAGGGTTAGTTGCACCCAGTTGGCTTACCTACTACAGCAGCTTAAGCGTTGAGATCGCCTCTAGCAATTCGTCCCTTTTGAACTTCCCATTCACGCTCTTTAGTAGCGGCGCGCTTGTCATGTTGTTTCTTGCCCCGAGCTAGTCCGATCTCGCATTTCACATTCCCTTTGGAGAAATGCAAGTTCAGAGGAACCAGTGTGTAGCCCTTTTGTTCAACTTTGCCAATCAGCTTTTTAATCTCAATCGCATTGAGGAGGAGTTTGCGGGTACGGGTACTCTCGGGAACTATATGAGTGGAGGCCGATAGTAGCGGGGTGATGTGACAGCCGATCAGGAATAGCTCCGCCCGACGGATGACAACATACGCTTCTTTAATGTGGACTCGACCAGCGCGAATGGCTTTTACTTCCCAGCCTTCCAGAACCAGTCCTGCCTCGAACCGTTCCTCGATAAAATAATCGAAGAAGGCTTTTTTGTTATCGACGATACTCATATTTATTTAGCTTCTCAAGATCGATTATGGCAGACGTCAACAAGACCGTTTTAATTGGCCAATCAGCCGACCGCATGTATGGCTTAGTAACTGACGTTGCGCGTTACCCTGAATTCTTGCCCTGGTGTGGTGGCGTGGAAATTTTTGAGCAAACTGAGACTGTTTTGGATGCCAAAATCAACATCCACTTTAAGGGTATTAATCAGTACTTTCACACCAGAAACGTCAATCATCGCCCCGAAACCATTGATATGGTCTTCGTAGACGGCCCTTTTAAGCACTTTTCTGGGCAATGGAACTTTATCCCACTCAAGGAAGATGCTTGTAAGGTGGAATTCAAGCTCCATTGGGAGTTCAAGAGCGTCATCCTAGACAAGATCATTGGCCCCGTATTTGGTCATATTGCCGGCACCTTTGTCGATTGTTTCGTCAAGCGAGCTGAAGACCTCTATGGCTAGTCGTTCAATGGAGATTCTGATTTGCGATGCTCGCTTGGGCGAACCCAAGTTAAGCCCATTTTTAATGCATTTTGAACCCTCCGAGACCCCTACGGTAGGCCTGGCCCTGATCAAAGCTGGAATCGCTCAAGATTCTGAAGATCCCATCTTGGCTAGAAAAGGCTGTTTTGGCGTCTTTGGGAAGCGTAAAGATTGGGATAGCCCAATTTATGAGGGCGATCGTTTAGAGCTGTATTCAGAGCTCCTAGTAGACCCCAAGGCTGTCCGCCGTAAGAAGGCCAACCAGAACCAGGATGCCAAATTCCAGGCTGCCGCAGCTAAAAGAAAGGCTAGGAGGCTATAATCGGTTTTTGCGACTAGGGGTTTTGCATGCGACTCATTCAAAAAGCACTCACTTTTGACGATGTGCTCCTTGTACCGGCTTATTCTTCGGTACTTCCTCGAGATGCCAGCTTGGCAAGTAAGTTAACTCGAGATATTTCACTCAATACACCGTTGGTGTCCGCAGCTATGGATACCGTTACTGAAGGCCGTCTGGCAATTGCTATGGCCAGCGAAGGTGGTATTGGTATTGTTCATAAAAATCTCAAGCCTGCTGAACAGGCTAGGGAAGTGGCTAAGGTCAAACGTTACGAGTCTGGCATCTTGCGTGATCCGATTACGGTGAGCCCTGATGTCACGCTTCGCCAAGTCATTCAACTTTCTCGTGAGCATGGTTTCTCTGGATTCCCAGTGCTGACTGGTAAAGAGGTGGTCGGCATTATTACCAACCGCGACTTACGCTTTGAAGAAGATTTAGACGCACCGGTTAAAACCAAGATGACTCCACGTGAGCGCTTGATTACGGTTAAAGAAGGTTGCTCGCTCGAAGAAGCAAAGCGCTTGATGAGTCAACACCGCTTGGAGCGTGTCCTGGTTGTCAATGACAAGTTCGAGTTGCGTGGCCTGATTACCGTTAAAGATATTTTGAAGGCTACTGAGCATCCAAATGCTTGTAAAGATAGCGAAGGTAAATTGCGCGTTGGCGCTGCTGTTGGCGTAGGTCCCGATAATGATGAGCGTATTGAGCTCTTGGTACGCGCAGGCGTTGATGTGATTGTGGTGGATACCGCACATGGTCACAGCCAAGGGGTATTGGATCGCGTTAAGTGGGTTAAGAAGAACTATCCACACGTTCAAGTGATTGGCGGCAACATTGCTACTGGTGATGCTGCTAGAGCACTGGCTGACCATGGTGCTGATGGCGTTAAGGTAGGTATTGGCCCAGGCTCAATTTGCACAACCCGGATTGTCGCGGGTGTAGGTGTTCCTCAAATTAGCGCGATTGTGAATGTAGCTGCTGCTCTCAAGGGTACAGGTATTCCGTTAATTGCTGATGGTGGTGTGCGTTACTCAGGTGATGTTGCCAAAGCATTGGCTGCTGGCGCAAGTTCCGTCATGATGGGTGGTATGTTTGCTGGCACTGAAGAGGCGCCTGGCGAAGTATTCCTATACCAAGGCCGTTCATACAAGAGCTATCGCGGCATGGGTTCTTTGGGTGCGATGGCGGACGGTTCTGCCGATCGTTATTTCCAGAGTGATATTAGTGCAGCGAATGCTGAGAAGTTAGTGCCAGAAGGTATTGAAGGCCAAGTTCCCTACAAAGGTAGTGTCCTTGCGATCTTGCATCAACTGACGGGTGGCATTCGTTCTTCAATGGGTTACTTGGGTTGTAAGACGATTGATGAACTTCATGAGAAAGCGAATTTTGTGGAAATCACTTCAGCGGGTGTACGCGAGTCACACGTTCATGATGTGAAGATCACCAAGGAAGCGCCAAATTACCACATTGATTAATAAGTAAACAAAAGCTGAAATTTAGGCTGAATTAAAGACTGGCTCTTTCGTGCACGACAAAATACTCATTCTCGACTTTGGTTCCCAAGTCACCCAACTGATTGCCAGACGCGTGCGTGATGCCCGCGTCTATTCAGAAATTCATCCTTACGATTGCGATCCAGAATTCATTCGCAAATTCATTCAAGAGCAGGGCGGTCAGGGAATTATTCTTTCTGGTGGACCAAGCTCTGTTACGGAGGCGGAAAGTCCTCGTGCACCGCAAATCGTTTTTGAATTAGGTGTCCCCGTTCTTGGTATTTGCTATGGTATGCAAACCATGGCAACCCAACTCGGTGGCGCCGTTGCTTCTGCTGAATCCCTGGGTAAGGCACGTGAGTTTGGTTATTCAGAAGTACGTGCTCATGGCCACACCAACTTGCTTAAAGGTATTCAAGACTTTTCTACCAGTGAAGGTCACGGCATCCTGAAAGTGTGGATGAGTCATGGTGACTCAGTAACAACATTGCCACCCGCTTTCAAAATGATGGCTTCAACTGAGTCATGTCCTATTGCCGGTATGGCTGATGAAGAGCGTCGTTTCTATGCATTCCAGTTTCATCCTGAAGTAACCCATACATTACAAGGTGAGGCTATCTTGGGTCGCTTTGTACACGAGATCTGTGAGTGCAAACCAGATTGGGTAATGGGTGACTATATTAGCGAGGCGGTTGAACATATTCGTAAGCAAGTCGGTGATGAAGAGGTCATTCTCGGTTTATCTGGCGGCGTTGACTCTAGCGTGGCAGCAGCATTAATTCATCGCGCGATTGGTGAGCAACTTACTTGCGTGTTTGTCGATCATGGTTTACTTCGCTTAAACGAAGGCGACATGGTGATGGAGATGTTTGCCCGCAACCTCGGCGTCAAAGTCATTCGGGTGGATGCTAAAGAAAAGTTTATGTCTGAGCTGGCTGGTGTTGCAGATCCAGAGGCGAAGCGCAAAATCATCGGCAAAGAATTCGTTGAGATTTTCCAAGCGGAGTCTGGCAAGATTAAAAATGCCAAGTGGCTTGCTCAAGGAACCATTTATCCAGACGTGATTGAGTCTGCCGGTAAAGGTAAAAAGGGCGCGCATACGATCAAGAGTCACCACAACGTGGGCGGCTTGCCTGAAGACATGCATCTCAAGCTGCTTGAGCCATTGCGCGAATTGTTCAAAGACGAAGTACGTGAACTTGGCGTTGCCCTAGGCTTGCCACGCGAGATGGTGTATCGCCATCCGTTCCCAGGTCCTGGCCTTGGTGTGCGCATCTTAGGTGAAGTGAAGACTGAGTTTGCAAATCTTTTGCAACGTGCTGATGCTATCTTTATTGAAGAATTACGTAATACGATTGATGAAGCGAGCCAAAAATCTTGGTATGACCTTACCAGCCAAGCTTTTGCGGTGTTCTTGCCAGTGAAGTCTGTAGGTGTCATGGGTGATGGTAGAACTTATGAATACGTTGTAGCCCTCAGAGCAGTTCAAACGCAAGACTTTATGACTGCGCATTGGGCTCACTTACCGCATGATTTACTAGGTAAGGTATCTAATCGCATCATTAATGAAGTACGCGGTATTAATCGCGTGGTCTATGACATCAGCGGAAAACCTCCAGCAACCATTGAGTGGGAATAGGCGACTTCAGTCTGCCTTTGCCCATACCCATGCTTGAGTTACGAGAAACTGCCCTCGCAATACTGGCAAATACTGATGTGCAATTCAAGGTTGGCGAGCTGTCTCAATTATTCGACGAGTATCAAGCTGGGCGTGTTGATTTAAGCCCTTCTTCCAATCTCAATAGTCAAGACCTCAATCTTCCTGGACGGCCTGCTAAACCTGACTTAGTTGCGCCGAAGTGGGTCCCTAAAAGAAAAATGGATACCGTTGAGGGCAGGTCTATTCTTTGGCACTCGCTTGCGCATATTGAATTTAACGCCATGAATCTAGCCCTAGATGCTATCTGGCGTTTTCCTAATATGCCTAAGGCGTATTACGAAGACTGGCTCAAGGTAGCTAAAGAAGAGTCATACCATTTCAGTTTGGTCAATGCGCATATGCAATCCTTTGGATTTAGCTATGGAGATTTCCCGGCCCACAATAGCTTATGGGAGATGGTGGAGAGAACTACGGACTCGGTGATTGCAAGGATGGCACTAGTCCCTAGAACAATGGAAGCAAGAGGCCTTGATGCCGTTCCTGAAATTCGCGATCGATTTAAGCAAATCAAAGATGCTCGGGCTGTAGAGATTTTAGAAATCATTCTTCATGATGAAATTGGTCATGTACTCGTTGGCAATCGCTGGTTTAATTTCTTATGCGCAAATGAGGGCTTATCCCCGATTACAACTTATCGAGAGTTGGCTGAACAATATCGTGCACCCACTTTGAGAGGCCCATTTAATTTTGAGGCACGTGAGCAAGCAGGTTTTACCTCTGAGGAATTAGAGTTATTAGAGTCACTTGGCGATAAGCGAACGATAGCAGCATGAAAATCCTAAGCCTGATTCCGCCGATGACGCAGCTCAATACGCCGTATCCATCGACGGCTTACCTCACTGGCTTTTTACGCTCACAAGGTCTAGATGCAGTTCAAGAGGATTTGGCTTTAGCCTTAGTTCTGGGGTTTTTTACTCCAGAGGGTTTGCTGGAGATCAAAGATCAAGCATTGGTTCTCCCTGAAGAGGATCGCAGTGCGAGCGTTAATTTCTTCCTCGATTATTTTGCCGATTACCAAAGCACTATCGCTTTAGCTATTGCATTTTTGCAAGGGCGAGATAGCACTCTTGCTCATCGCATCAATAGTCGTACTTTATTGCCTGAAGGCCCTCGATTCACCTCCTTGGATGCTTATGATGAGGAAGAGGGCGGAGATTCATTGGCATGGGCATTTGGTGCATTAGGCTCTCAGGATCGCGCGCGTCATTTAGCAACCCTCTATCTCAATGATTTATCTGATGTGCTTCGTGATGCTGTGGATGAGCGGTTTGAGTTTGTTCGCTATGCTGAATCATTGGCGGGCAGTCAGCCGACCTTTACGCCTTTGGCAGATGCCTTGGCAGCCACCCCCACATTGATGGATGTGCACTTACAAGAGCTAACAAAGTCCTCGATCGAAAAGCATGAGCCTAGCCTAGTATTGCTCTCAGTGCCGTTCCCTGGAGCTATGTATGCGGCATTGAGAATTGCTCAAACTATCAAGCTGCATTATCCCAATATCAAGATTGGCCTTGGTGGTGGTTACGTCAATACCGAATTACGTGAGCTAACCGATCCGCGCCTATTTGATTTTGTGGATTACATCACCCTAGATTCTGGTGAGCGACCCTTGCTTGCACTCACTGAGCATTTAAATGGAAAACGCTCTTCAGAGAGATTGGTACGTACCTTTATCCGTAATGCCAAAAATGAAGTGCGTTACATCAACTGGCAGGAGCCTGACGTTCCATTTGAAGATGTTGGGACTGCAACCTGGGATGGTCTGCCGCTAAATTCGTATTTATCCCTGCTGGATATGCTCAATCCTATGCATCGCCTATGGAGTGATGGGCGCTGGAATAAGCTTACTGTTGCTCATGGGTGTTATTGGAAAAAATGCAGCTTCTGTGATGTTAGCCTCGACTACATTTCTCGTTACGAAATTGCGTCAGCAAGTCTACTGGTTGATCGTATCGAAGCAATTGTTGCGGAAACTGGCCAAACTGGCTTTCATTTTGTGGATGAGGCGGCGCCACCCAAAATCTTGAAAGCCCTTGCTGAAGAATTGATTCGTCGCAAGGTAGTGATTTCTTGGTGGGGAAATATTCGCTTTGAGAAGACGTTTACTCCGGACCTATGTGAATTGTTAGCGCAAAGCGGCTGCATTGCCATGTCTGGTGGATTAGAAGTGGCATCAGATAGGCTACTTGAGCTCATGAAAAAAGGCGTTTCAGTCGAGCAGGTAGCTCAAGTGACTAAAGGCTTCTCTGACGCGGGAATCTTAGTACACGCTTATTTAATGTATGGCTTCCCTACGCAAACTGTTCAAGAAACTGTCGACTCCCTTGAGTATGTTCGGCAGCTTTTTGAGAATGGCTGTATTCAAAGTGGGTTCTTTCATCGATTTACGTGCACAGTACATTCTCCTGTGGGGCTTGACCCGGCAGCCTATGGAATTGAGCTCGTACCATTGCCCCCCATTAGCTTTGCAAAGAATGATGTGGCCTTTATCGATCCTACTGGGGTGGATCATGATCTTCTGGGTATGGGCCTCAAAAAAGCGATTTACAACTTTATGCACGGTGTTGGCTTTGAGGAAGACACCCATCAGTGGTTTGATGTGCCCAGTACTCCAAAGACCACCGTTGCTCGCAATAAGATAGCCAAAGTATTAAGGCATGTATAAACTTGAACAAACCAAGTTGCTTCATTAATTCACCATAGGTAGCAATATGAATCTATCTCGCCGTACTTTCATTGCATCGGCCGCTTTGGCTCCAGTAGCTTGTGGCAGTCTTTCTTATGAGCATGGTATCCCTGTTGCTCAGCCAAACCCATTACCAGTTGTTCGTCCACCTCAAGTAGGGCAAGAGTGGACTTACATTAAGAAAAATATCTTTGACGGTAAAACTTTGGATGTGATTACTGAGCGCGTTTCTAATATTGGCTCATCGATTGTGATCGATCGTATGACTGCTGACGGCGCACGTTTACCAAGTGAAATTCAAACATCCTGGGGTATGGTTGCCACAGATACCCAGTGGTCACACTTACTTAACTTCAGTCCATCTTTACCACTTTGGCCGGAGCAGCTCTCAAGCACCTGGGCTAAGCAGTTCAATACGAAGTACAGTATTGCTGGCTACTCAGATTCTAGGTTGAATTGGCAGGAATACATGAGTGTTCACGGCTGGGAAAAAATTACTGTTCCAGCTGGCCAATTTACAGCGCTACGTTTTCAGTCCTTGATTAATTATGAAAATCAAGATCCAAGCAAAATTGACTGTATTCGAAAAGAGACTACTTGGTTTGTTCCAAGTATTGGACGTTGGGTTGCGCGCGAGGTCTCCGGCTCTTATCAATTACAGGGTGGCTATGGATCTGTGATTTTAGAGGGTAGCTATCAATGGCAACTGAGCTCCTACAAATAAGCACAGCACGCAAACTTCTTTTGCTGGTATTGCCACTTTTGTTGGTGGCCTGTATTTCTTCGCAGCCTTATCCGGTCTCGACCCCTCTGCCACAGCCCATCAATCCACCGAAGGTGAGGGCTCCACAAGTGGGTCAGCAGTGGGTCTACAACGTTCGCAATGTTTTCAATCAAGAATTAGTGGATATAGTTACCGAGCGGGTAGTGTCTATTTCGCCACAGATTCGGATTCAACGCAGCGGGTTAAAAGCTGGGCCACTCCCAGATGAAATCCAGAGTCCTTGGGGTTATGTACTCCAAGATCCCCATTGGAATCCCCCTCAAAAGTTTTTAGAGCCCATCCCCTTGTGGCCTGAGCAATTGGTTCCAGGCTGGTCTGGTTTCTACCGTACGCGTTATCAAGTGGTTGGCTATCCTGATAGTAGTTACTACTGGGGATTAAATGTGTCGGCGTTGCAATGGGAGGGTGTTGGTGTTCCTGCTGGCCAATTTCCAGTCTTGAAGTACCGAAATGAGGCGCCTTATTTTGAGAGTAATGACGTATTTAGGGTGGCTAACTATCGCCAGGAAGACGTATGGCTATCGCCAGAGGTGGGGCGCTGGGTCATTCGTCGTGGGTATGGACGCTATCTTTTAGGTGGCAGATTCTGGAATGATGCTCTTTGGGAAGATTATTTGGAATGGGAGCTAGTGTCCTGGAAGTAAGTAAAGCGCTTAAAATCAGCAGTTAGTTATGTATACAGTTAAAGAACTCTTTCCAACCCTCCAAGGTGAGGGCGCTCACGCAGGTCGTGCGGCTGTGTTTTGCCGTTTTGCTGGTTGCAATCTTTGGAGCGGTAGAGAAGAAGATCGCGCCACTGCAGTTTGTCAATTTTGCGATACCGATTTTGTTGGTAGCGATGGCGCTGGTGGTGGCAAGTTTCAAACTGCCGATCAACTCGCTGACACCATAGAGGAAGCGTGGAACAGTACTTCTGCTGGACCACAGCAGCGATATGTTGTTTTTACTGGTGGTGAGCCATTACTGCAACTCGATGCCCCCTTAATTGATGCTTTGCATGCCAAAGGGTTTGCTGTTGCTATTGAGACCAACGGCACGATAAAAGTTCCCAAAGGGGTTGACTGGGTTTGCGTCAGTCCGAAGGCCGGCTCTGAGCTGATTGTGTTACAGGCCGATGAGATTAAACTCGTTATTCCTCAGGTTGGTCATGGATCTATTGAGACTATATTGGCGCGATTTGAGAAGATGGATTATCGCAATCGCTTCTTGCAGGCCATGGATGGACCTAAGCTCCAAGAAAACCTTACGCTGGCAGTTAGCCTATGTCAAAAGCGGCCTTTATGGCGTTTAAGCGTTCAGGCCCATAAAATGATCGGTATTCGATAGCGGTTTCATTAAGCCTTATTTCAGTATTTAGAAAAGTAATCATGACTACCAAGCAAGAAGCTATTTCCATTACCCGTCGACTCGAGTTTGACTCGGGCCACCGCATTCCCAATCACGATGGACAGTGCCGCCATTTGCATGGTCATCGTTATGCGATTGAAGTCACGCTGACTGGTGTGATAGCCGATCATCCAGGGAAAGCGGATGATGGTATGGTCTTAGATTTTGGCGACATTAAGCGCCTGACTAACCAGTATGTAGTGGAGCCTTGGGACCATGCGTTTCTAGTGGCTAAAGAAGATACTGGATTGGTGGATTATTTAAACTCCATTCCCAATCACAAGACCGTAGTGATGGAGCATGTCCCCACTGTTGAGAACTTAGCTAGTGCAGCATTTAAAGTATTACAGCCCATTTTTGAAAAAGCTTTTGATGGTCGGCTCAAGTTGGCCTCCATTCGTCTTTATGAAACCCCCAATTGTTGGGCTGACGTTTCTCATTCTTAAGAAGCAATATGCAAGCAGAGCTTGATCGCCAATTTATGCAGCAAGCCTTGGATCAAGCTAAGCTCGCTGCAATCGCTGGCGAAGTTCCAGTAGGCGCAGTATTAGTGCGCGATGGTCAAATCATTTCAAGCGGTTTTAATCAGCCTATTAGTAATAGTGATCCTAGCGCCCATGCAGAGATGATGGCATTGCGTGCTGCAGCCCAAGACGAATCTAATTATCGCCTGCCCGGTACAACCCTCTATGTCACTCTAGAGCCCTGCACTATGTGCGCGGGAGCGATGCTGCACGCCAGAGTTGAGCGCGTGGTATTCGGAGCGGCCGATCCTAAAACAGGTGCTGCTGGAAGCGTACTCAATGTTTTCTCTGAAAAGCAGATTAACCACCAGACTCAAGTTGAAGGTGGCATCATGAGCGAAGAGTGCGGGCAAATTCTGCGTAATTTTTTCAAGGAGCGGCGTTGAAGCAAATTCATTTGATTGCTCCTTCAGGGGCTAGCTTAGATACGCGCAGTCCCTTGGCGGGTATTGAGTGGCTAAAGCAACAAGGCCTAGAGGTTTTAAATACAGACTGCGTTAGTCGGGTAGAGCAACGCTTTGCTGGGTCAGATATAGAGCGTTTAGCTGAGCTTAATCAACTCGCCAGCGTATCTCCCGATAGCGCTGTTGTGGTTATGCGTGGTGGCTATGGCTTACACCGCCTTCTCCCAGATGTTGAATGGAATGCAATTGCCAAAGCGATTGGTAGTGGCCTACAAATTTGTGGGCATAGTGATTTCACAGTTTTTCAGTTGGGTTTACTTGCCAAGACTGGCGCAGTGACACTGGCTGGACCCATGCTCAATTTTGATTTTGCTTGCCAAGGCGAGCAGGGTGAGGCTGTTACTCCTAATAAGTTTATGTGGGAGCATTTTCAGCAAGCAATTAACGAGCGCAAGCTAGATTGCACCATCCAAGCCGCGCAACCCTTCTTAAGAAAATCTACTACAGTCCAAGCTTCAGGAATGCTCTGGGGTGGAAACCTCACTGTGCTAGCAGGCCTAGTGGGAACGCCTTACTTGCCAAGCAAGGAACAGACCCAAGGTGGAATTCTGTTTTTAGAGGATGTCAATGAGCATCCCTATCGAATTGAGCGCATGCTGATGCAATTATTGGATGCGGGTGTATTAAGTAATCAAAGCGCAATTCTCTTGGGTGGATTCTCGGCATATCGTCTTTATGACAATGATCGTGGTTATACGCTGGAGAGTGCTATTGAGGCCGTTAGCAAGCGCCTTCCTGAACACATCCCCGTATTAACAGGGCTACCGTTTGGACATCAACCCGAAAAGCTCACTTTGCCAGTGGGTGCACAAGCACATATTCAATACGACATATCTGGTTTTACTATTCAATCTCAGTGGTAGTCCTTCATCATGAAAGACTGCACCCTGCGAGTTTTAGTATTTCTCACCAGCATCTTAATTGCGAGCGCTGCAATGGCAACTGAAGAACCGAAGTATGTCCTCTTAGAGAAATCTGAACCCTTTGAATTGCGAGCCTACGCCCCCCTTATTGTGGCGGAGGTTAAGGTAGACGGTGATTTAGATGCTGCATCAGCTCAAGGATTTCGTTTGATCGCGGCCTATATTTTTGGAAAAAATCAGGTTGCTGAGAAGATTGCCATGACAGCGCCAGTTGGCATTGAGTCGGGCGATCAAAATAAGAGTGCAAAAATTGCGATGACCGCTCCAGTAAAAATTGAGGGTGGCAAACCTCTAGAGGCCGCTGGAAATCAATGGACAGTATCTTTTGTGATGCCTGCGGAATATACCTTAGCTAGCTTGCCTAAACCCCTCAATCCACAAATCAATATTAGAGAAGTCCCGGCAGAAAAAAGAGCGGTAATTATTTTTTCCGGCTTTTATAACGAAGAGAAAGTGCAAGAAAAAACTCAGGCCCTGCGTGAGTGGATGAAGACCAAGAATTTAAAGCCAGCTGGTGAACCCCAATTTGCGCGCTATAACCCACCTTGGACTTTGCCCTTCATGCGCCGCAATGAAATCATGATTCAAGTACTAGACTAGATAGGAAGTCCGAAGCCCTAAGCCCTAAGCCTCAAAACTCTTTAATACAAAGCCAGCGCCACTATTTTGTCCTAGTGCTTTGACAAGGATGGGCAAGCTTTCAGTTAATTGTTTTTCTAGTGTCCACGGTGGGTTGATGATGAACATGCCACTGGCCTGAAGTCGGCGTTCTTTTGGGGCATTCTCAACCCGCAGTTCAACTTGTAGCCAAGAGCGTTTATGGGCTAGCGCAATCTTTTTCATATGATCAGGCAGTGCGGCTGACTCTCTTCTGGAGAGGCATGGGTACCAAATTGCGTAACACCCGGTAGCGAAGCGGTGTAGCGCTTCCTCCATCGCGGTTTCGAGATAACGGTAGTCTTGCTTATCTTCATAGGAGGGGTCAATCAAGACTAGTCCGCGCCTACTGGGTGGTGGCATTAACCCTTTCAATCTTGCAAAACTATCTTCTGCGTAAATATCAATTTGCTTAGACTGTTTGAGTTCACTAATATTGTGGCGCAAGATATCAATCTCTTTGGGGTGTAGCTCAAAAAGCTTCAGGCGATCTTGAGTTCTTAGCAGTCTAGCTAGAATAAATGGAGACCCAGGATAGATTGAGATGTCATCTGCGGCATTCTCAGCGCGAATGCAATCGAGATACTTGGCAATGCCTGGGCTAACAGAGTTCGTCTCTGCAAATTGAGCTAAGCGATCAATTCCTTGATCTGCCTCTTTGCTGATGGTGGCAAAGCCATCTACTAGACTATAAATTCCAGCGCCAGCATGAGTATCAACAATTGTCAGGGCGCCCGGTTTTTCTTGAAGATACTCAACTAAATGAAACATCACGATGTGCTTCAGGATATCCGCATGGCTGCCTGCGTGAAAAGCATGGCGATAACTAAACATCTTTAAATGGCCTTAGGTTTTTGCGCTTTAATAAATAGAGTCAGGGTAATGCTAATTAATGCTACGCAAGCATATTGCAATGATTGATTGAGCACTGAGTCCAAAGTTTGAGTTAGAAGTGCATAAATAGCTGCGAGACCGCCCAGAGCAATCAGGCGAGGACCAAGCTTATTCGGTGCGAGTTGAGCGTCTGGAATGAATCGCATCATGACGGCTCCCAACATGCCCGACCATAGTCCAAGAGCACAGCCTGCTAGAACGTCTGTAAGCCAGTGGGCTCCGAGCGCATTTCTAGAGATGCCAACAAAGCCTGCAATGATGAAGATCCACCATAAAGTAGCCCGCTTATCTTTATCGCTGGCAAAGTAAATTCCAGAGGCCACTGCAAAAGCGCTGAGTGTGTGGCCAGAGGGCATTGCTCTATGAAACAAGGGCTCGCCTATGCGATAGAAGTCTCCTAAAGCCAATACTCCTGCAGGACGAGGAAAGTCTAAAAAAGGTTTGATGATCTGGCTAACAGCACCACCAATTAAGGAGGCTATAAGTCCAGCGCAAAACAATCTAGGAGCCAGCAGTAGCAGGGGAAAACATAAGGCAAAGACACCCCAGCCATTACCAGCGAAAGTCAGCCAGGCCCATAAGGTATCTGGAAGAATTTGGGTATAGCGATTGATGAATAAAAACGTTGGAGTTTGTAGCCCGCCGAAGTAAATGGCGGCCGCCAGACCAAGTGGCAAAAGTGGAATACACCAAACCCAAAACGGGAGAATGGCTAAAGTCGATTCGCGCTGCTCGGTCATGCGAATTAAAGCGCCCGCTCTTGATCGGCTTCCTTGAGCTGATGCACCATCTTTTCTAGTACCTGAGGGACAGTAATAGCCTGCATGCAGACGCTGTCATGGCAGGGTGTCTTGCGATGGTTGGCTGCGCTGACACACGGAGAGCATGCCAGATTGGCGGTAATCGAAATTGATTTACCAACGGATCCATAGAGTGCAGGAGTTTCTGGTCCAAAAAGGACGACTGTACGCAATGGCGTCACGGCGGAGAAGTGGCCTGGCCCAGAATCATTGGTCACCATGACATCAGATAGGGTGTAGAGCGGTGGCAGTTCCGCGAAGCTGACTTGACCAGCAAAGTTCAAAGCATTTTTAACGTTGGCAACTGCACGCACTTTTTCAACATACTCAAATTCTGCAGGGGAGCCCGTGATCAAAATCAGATCGTTAGCGTAAAGCTGGTTCAATCCTTGAATGAGTTCAGAAAAGCGCTGTTGCGCCCAGCGTCTTTGCGGTAATAGGTCGCTGGCATTGGGATTGACTAAAATCAGGCGTTGTTGACCTTGTTTAAATTGAATGCCGGCATCTGCGGCCAGCTTTTCAATACGCTCACGAACTTTGACTAATGCAGCTGGCTCAATCACCGCTTGCTCTAAACGAACCTCAGAATCAGCAATATGAATTTTGCTAAAGGGCACTTCAATCTCTTTGGCAAATGCCGCATGAATGAGAGAGAGAAAGTTCTTGGTGATATGGATGTGCGGGTTGTAATGAACTTTGCGAGTCAACATAAAGCCGCGCCACAAGCCCTCACCATGAAAAATGTGATATCCGACACGACGACGCGCACCGCATAGGCCAGTGAGCAGAGCGGTAAAGCGGGAAAACAATTCCAAATCAATTACGGTGTCGATACGATGCTTTCGAGCCACCAGTAAAAATTTGAGTGTGTCTTTAACTAAACCACCCAAGCTGGAAGAATCAATCGTAAAAATATTCTCAGGTTTAACTGTGTTGAGCAAGGTAAGGCTGGCACGATTGCTCTTAAAAATCAGAAAAAATAATTCAGCGCCACGAGCCTGCGCATTGCGCATAGCTGGGTCAACCAAGATGGCGCTACCCATTTCCGATAATTCAATAAACAGTAGTTTGCGTGGCGCATTTGGGCCGCGACTAAAGGCATTCTTGACGCTGTCAATAAAAGCAACTATCGGGCTTGCTACCGCGCATAGTGGTACACCAACCCAGTGGTCGATGGCGCGCATGGTGTTGACGCTAATACTCATAGGAGGTCTCTAAAGGAATTATTTCCGTTTTAATAAAAAATAAGCGCCAGGTAATACTGATAAGACGGTGATGGCGCCGTAACTGATGGATGCTAATACCGTCATAGAGGGGCTTACACCCCACAATGCCAGAACAGAAGAGAGTGTGGCCTCACGCAAACCCCAACCAGAGATGCTGATTGGCAGCATTAGTAACAGACTCAGTGCTGGTAAGCCGATCATCAGGGCTTCAATAGGCGCATCCACTCCATATGCTTTCAGGCAAAACAAAAGCGTCAGAATCGTGAGGGAGTGAATGCCGATCGCAAATGCTGCTTGAGCCACATTCATCGGCCAAGAAAACGCCAGCTTAATGCCGGGTAAAGCGTGACTCATGTGAAGGCGGTCCAATAATTTTTGCAAAATGTTTCGGCTAGGACTCCAGGCCAAAATCGCAGCAAGTAATAAGCCGGCCAGAATCATGATTCCAGTGACGGCATAACCTAAATCTGTTCCCCAAGTGGCTAAAGTAGCACCACCAAGAATAAGACCCAGGCCACCCAGTAAATTATTTCCCGCTAAGCCGAGAAGACGATCTACCAGCACCATAGAAAAACTCAGGCGTAGCTTAGGGTTTGCGTGCTCTAAATCCACCGAGTGGTGAAGCTCTTCATTCAGCTCTTTTTCTTTATTGAGCTTGCCACTACTATTAAGGTGAGTAGCAGTAATGGCGCGATAACTATCTCCACCAAGAGTGCTAGGTAGTCCTTGGTTAATCAGTCCGCCCGCAAAATACAGCGCTACAAAGTCGATAAGAGTTCCTTGAAATCCAACTTTGCGCATTAAAAATCCCCAGCGCAGTCCGCCACAAATAAATGCCGAGAGCATCATCAGGCCAGCAGCCAAAAACCACCAAGGTTGCATCTGAATCCCAGAATCTAGGAGGGCATGCCAATCAATTCCGCTAGTCGCCTTCCAGAGGAGGGCAATAGATAGCAAAATGCGAATGGTGGGCCAAGCCCGTTTGAGGATTGCTTTCCACCCAGATGTGGCTTTTGGGGTGGCTTGGGGTTGTGAACTCATAGGCGTAAGGATAATGCCTAGAGCGCTGAAGGGTCCCGAAACGGTCCTAAATTTGGGGAATTAATGCGCAGCACCCGCATCCTGCCAGTTACGGCAAAGGCTATAGTCAAATTTGGATAATATCTGCCCAAATCGGACGATTTCTAGGCTATCTAAGGGCTCACATTGCTCAAATGCTCGATTGCTTCCAATTGGGGGCTTAAAAGCCATTCCCGACCAGTTAATCAGCAAGACGCTTGCACCAACTGGCAACTTTCCAAACCAAAGGTCAAACTGATCTTGCCTTTCATCCAAAACGAAGATGGGTAATGGACTCGCATACCAAGCTGCTCTGCTGCCTAGAGTCCAGTTTTGCACTGCGATACCGTTTGCTTGAGTCGCTTCTGCTAATTGGGCTGCTTTCTGGCCAGCTTGCTTCCAACCATAGAGATCCGCAATCGGATTGGATTTGATGGCGGCCGTATTGATGCCTCCAGCTAAAACAAAGCCAAAACCTAACAAGCAAATGAGTAGCTGTCCAATAAGCAGTGTTCGAATGGCTGTGCGATGTTGCATAGCCCATGCCTTTGCTAGGCCAATGCCAGCAAAGGGTGCAAGACAAAACCACGCAGGAGTAGTCCAGTGAGGGAGGCTGCCACCTCCAGATAGGGTAGTAAAAATCGCGAACGGGATTGCAAAGAAACTGAGCAAGGCAAGGAGGATGAACTTCTGCGAGCGCAGGCAGTTCTTGAGAAATACATAGGCACCCAAAATTAATAGGGGCCCAAAACACAGAATCTGAATGCCCACAAAAGCAGCAACTCTGCGCCATGCCCAAGTGCCACCGCTACCATGAGCAATTTGATACTTGAAGGAAACCCAGTCATTCATCCAGTTCCAATACAGCACTGGACTAATCACCATTAAGGCGATTGCCGCCGCCACCCAAAAGCCAACTTTGGTAAGCCATGCTTTTTTGGGTGAAGCCAAAAACACCAAGAGCAAACCTAAGGCGGTAAATACAGCAGTGTATTTGCTAAGGCCTGACAAGCCCAGCAGTAAACCCGTAATGAGCCAGTCCGCAAAGGAGAAGTGATCTTTTCTGGTCCAGCGTAAAGCCATCAACATCAAGCCAAGGCTTAAGGGTGCAAGCAGAGTATCGGGTAAAAGACCGATTGCTAACACATGGGGCAGTGGAGCCACAACGATAGCTAAAACAGCCATCAATCCACAGAGATTGGCCGAAGGAAGGGTGGTGCTGAGGTAGCCCGCATTGCGTCCCTGCATCAGGCGATGAATTTCTAAGGTGACCTTGTATACCAGGAAGGCGGAAATGACCCACAACAATTCAGGAATCAGGCGAATGACCCCCTCGGACGAGGTGAGCGAAACTAGTGGCCACTGAATCCATCCCACCAGTGGGGGATGATCAAAATAACTCCAGGCGAGATGTTTTGCATACAACGCGTAATGGGCTTCATCGACAGAGAACTCAATCGAGAAACCAAGGGCAAAATGCACCAAGGCAGCAATGCAGATGCTGATGGCAGCCCAGCTAGAGGGTGATTGATGGCGCATCCGATGATTTTAGACTTAAGCAGCACTTTCTTTGGGACAATTGAAGACATGTTTACAAGAATGTTCTTCAGAATCCCATTGCTTTTGACTGCCCTAACCATCTGTTTGGTAGGCTGCGCAGGTCTGACTGGGAATTCAATTGAGAATGAGGCGGGTCAAGCATTTAATGCCGATCAGCTACCCGCTCAAGAGGATTTGCCGAAATTCTCTGCGGAGAAGCCGCGTGATGGCATGCCAGAGGGTTGGCATTTCTATCGTATAGCGCCCTATAAAAAGAACACGATTTACCGTCTTGAAAAATACCAAGGTCGCACGGTCCTGGCTGCTAACTCCAAAACATCGGCATCTGGTCTTGCGGTAAAGCTTCGGCCACGCTCAGCGCAAAACTTATGGCTTCAGTGGGAATGGAAAGCGGTCGGTGCGATACCGCAAGCAGATAATGCGGACAGTCAGCATGACGATGCGCCACTGCGTATTTTGGTTGCCTTCGATGGCAACAAATCGAAACTTCCTTTGAAAGAAAAGCTGACCTTTGAAATGGCAAGTTTAATTAGTGGTCAAGAAATGCCTTATGCCACAGTGATGTATATCTGGTCTGGTAAGAATCCCGTCAATACTGTTCTAAATAATGCCCATACCTCTCGCGTGAAGATGATTGTGGTTGATTCTGGTTGGGATGGTTTGGACGAGTGGCGCAAGCATGAGCGAGATTTAGCGGCAGACTACAAGTTGGCTTATGGAGAGGCGCCAGGTAATGTGATTGGTATCGCGCTTCTGACTGATACCGATAACACTAAATCAGAAACTCGAGCTCTTTATGGTGACATTGAGTTAGTGCGCAAGAATCCTAAGTAACTTAGGTATGCGAAGGGCGCCAGCGCTTTAGTAGCAGGGCATTACTTAGTACACAGAAGCTAGAGAGCGCCATCGCACTGCCAGCCAGCATGGGTGATAAAAAACCCAGCGCCGCCATCGGTATGCCGATCGTATTAAATGCAAACGCCCAAAATAAATTTTGACGAATCTTATTCCAAGTTTTCTTAGAAATATCAATCGCATCCGCAACTAAAGTAGGGTCCCCGCGCATTAAGGTGATACCTGCGGCCTGCATTGCGACATCAGTTCCAGTGGACATCGCCATCCCAACGTCTGCGACTGCCAAGGCTGGAGCATCATTAACGCCATCACCAACCATCGCTACGTAATGTTTCTTACTTTCAGAGCTGCTCTGCAATTGTTGAATTATTTCCGCTTTATTGCTTGGCATGATTTGAGCAAAGACTTCATCAATGCCGATCGTTTTTCCTACTCGGGTAGCGGCAGCCAAATTATCTCCAGACAGCATGACAGTGCGAATGTGTAAAGCATGCAGCGCATTGACTGCTGATTGAGCATTCGGTTTAAGCTCATCCCCAAAGGCAATTACTGCGATGGGTGTTGGTATCGTGCTACCTTCACTACCTAAGCCCATCAAGACGGAAACGGTCTGACCTTGCTCATAACAAACCTGCGCTTTTTGTAAAATAATCTCGTACTGCGGACTGCCGTCAAGCGAGGCCACACTTTGCAAGCGAAGCGTTTGACCCGCAAAAAGGCCGGCGCTGGGAATGCCTTCAATGCCAACACCAGGCAAGCCTTTGCTCGACGAGGCGGCAATCGGATTGAGCTCTTTTGCTTTAGCCGCATCAAGCAAGGCCTTAGCTAAAGGATGCTCACTTCCTAATTGCAAGCCCGCAGCGGTGGCGAGGATCTGATCAATATCAGCGGATGACTCATGAAAAGGCAGTAGGGCAAGCATGCGTGGCTTACCAATCGTTAATGTGCCCGTCTTATCAAAGGCAACGATATTAAGGCGGTGTGCTAACTCCAGTACTTGAGGGTCCTTAATCAAAATGCCAAAACGTGCGGCTATGCCAGTACCAGCCATGATGGCGGCTGGAGTAGCCAAGCCAAGCGCACAAGGGCAGGCAATGACCAAAACTGAGACGGCGCGCAAGATGCCGATAGATATTGAGTCAAAGTAAAGCCAGTTACCTAGACCGGTAATCAGCGCAAGAACAATCACAGTGGGTACAAAGACCGCACTCACCTGATCCACTAATTTTTGAATCGGTGCCTTTTGGGTTTGCGCTTCTTCTACTAAGTGAATGATTTGTGAAAGTACGCTTTCAACGCCAACTGCCTCGGCAGTCACCACGAGCATGCCCTCACCATTTAAAGCACCTCCAATGACTTTGGAGTCCAATCCTTTCTTGACAGGTTCGCTTTCGCCAGTAAGTAGGGATTCATCTACATGGCTAGCACCCAAAATAATTACGCCATCTACCGGGATGCGTTCGCCCGGAAGAATCAAAACCCGATCACCGGGAAGTACTTGGTCTAAAGGTAAGTCACGATAATGGTCCACGCTAGCCTGAAGTGCGGCATCGGTATTTAAAACTTTGGCATGCTCGGGCCAAAGTTTTTGTAGGGCGCGAATCGCTTCACTAGTTTGTTGTTTGGCGCGTGCCTCTAGCCATTTGCCCAGTAGCACCATGCAAATGATGACTGCTGATCCTTCAAAGTAAAGTTCATGTGCATGGCTTGATGTGAGCAGGATGTATAGGCTCAATCCATAGGCCGCGCTTGTACCCAGCGCAACCAGTAAGTCCATATTGCCTGCACCTGCCAGCAAGGATTTGTAGCCTGCCTTATAGAAGCGCCATCCCAGGATAAATTGCACTGGTGTAGCTAAAGCTAGCTGCCACCAGCCCGATAAAGACCAATGAACGCCAAAGGGCATGATGAACATCGGTAAAAAGAGGGGGGCGGAAAGCAGGAAGCTGAGAATCACCCGACCCAAGCCATCGGCAGCCCAAAATGACTTAGTCATCTTTTGGTTAAGATTGCCTCGAGTTGAACTCTCTTTTGCCTCATAACCTGTTTTTTGAATGAGGGCGATGATCTCGGCCAGGCTAGATGAACCCCTTTGTATCCGAACCCTCGCCTGCTCAGTGGCCAAATTAACAGTTGCAGCCTCAACCCCAGGAATCTTGTCCAATGCCTTTTCTACACGACTGACGCATGAAGCGCAGGTCATTCCACCTATATCAAGGGTAAAAAACTCTGAATTACTGGATTCTGTAGGGGTCATGTAGAAGATAATCTACCGTAAGGTGAAAAAAGGCTATTAACAACCATATTTTGACAGTTTTTAAGGGGAAATTATGTTTACGCTCAAGGTTTCAGGAATGACTTGTGGTGGTTGTATTAATGCAGTGACACGTGCCGTGCAAGCCCAAGATCCGCAAGCCCAGGTTCAGGCTGATTTGGCGACTCAGCTGGTGACGCTTGAGACGACCCTCTCTCCGGAGCTGGCTGCTGGGCTTATAACAGATGCCGGGTTTCCCGTATCGAATTAAGGCATTGTTTAGAATGTGGGCAGGTTAGCCAATCTAGTAGCTTTTTGTTTCTAAAGGATCGTGAAATATGTTCTTCAGCAAGTTAATGCCTCACGATGGCAATTTCTTTAAATTGTTCAACGAACATGCTGCGCACATCGTTGCAGCCTCTGAGTCTTTCCTTAAATTCATCGAGCATTACAACGACGAAGCCTTGCGTGCGAAATATACGCAAGAGGTAGATAGCGCAGAACACGCTTGCGACGATGTTGTAAAAGAAGTGCATCGCCGCCTCCATAAGACTTTTATTACTCCGATTGATCGCGATCAGATTTTCGATCTCATTAATACGATGGATGACGTTGCTGATTTAATTCAGAACGGCACCGAAGCCATGCATCTCTATAACGTCAAACAAATGACTAATGAAATGCTTCACATGGCTGAGCTTTGTAACCAATGTTGTATTGGTATGAAAAATGCCGTGGGCATGCTCAAAGATATCTCAGATCCTGAGGTTGCAAAAGCAGCGCTGAAGACTTGTGATGAGATTGATCACTTGGAGTCTGGTGCAGATCGCTTGCTCTCAACGGCGATCACTAAACTATTCCGCGAAGATATCGAAGTGCGTGAGCTGATTAAGTTACAGCGCATTTACGAGTTGCTCGAGGAAGTTACCGATAAATGTGAAGACGTTGCCAATTTGGTTGAAGGCATCGTTCTTGAAAATTCTTAAGGTTAGATAAGTTGGCCTCCATAGAAGTCGCATTTTGGGTAGTGGCGCTCTTAGTAGCGCTTGCGTTGGCATTCGATTTCATGAATGGATTTCATGATGCTGCCAACTCGATTGCCACCGTTGTATCTACTGGGGTTCTTAAGCCTCAGCAGGCCGTGGTATTTGCTGCCTTCTTTAACTTCTTAGCAATCTTTATTTTTCATCTTAGTGTTGCCGCTACCGTAGGTAAGGGGATCGTCCATCCTGCCGCAGTCGATTTGCACGTGATCTTTGGGGCTCTTGTTGGCGCCATTATTTGGAATGTTGTTACTTGGTATTACGGTATTCCTTCAAGCTCTTCTCATGCATTAATTGGTGGTCTTGTGGGTGCGGCCCTTCCTAAGGCTGGGGTTGACGGTTTGGTCTGGTCGGGGATTATTAAGACCGTATCTTTCATCTTTATCTCGCCTTTAGTGGGGTTCTTGCTTGGCTCCTTGATGATGTTGTTGGTGGCTTGGGTCTGTCGTAATGCCAATCTATCCAAAACAGATCGCTGGTTTAGACGCTTGCAGCTTGTTTCCGCAAGTGCCTACAGCTTGGGTCATGGTGGCAATGATGCGCAGAAGACTATCGGCATTATTTGGTTGCTATTGATCATTACTGGTTACGCTGAAGCGGGCGCGAGCATGCCGCCTACTTGGACAATTATTTCTTGCTACATCGCAATTGCGATGGGTACGATGTTTGGTGGTTGGCGAATTGTTAAAACCATGGGTCAGAAACTCACTAAGCTCAAACCCGTCGGTGGTTTCTGTGCTGAGACGGGTGGGGCAATTACTTTATTTATGGCAACTGCTCTTGGGGTTCCGGTGTCTACTACCCACACAATCACTGGGGCTATTGTTGGGGTTGGTTCAACTCAACGCGCCAGTGCAGTTCGCTGGGGTGTCGCTGGCAATATCGTTTGGGCCTGGATTTTCACCATTCCAGCGACTGCCTTGATGTCTATGGCGGTCTACTACCTTAGCCTCCTCATTTTTTAAATCGACCTTACGAGATTTGCCGATCTCGTTTTAAGCAATTTTTTGCATGTGCGGTTAATCTACCCACTATTCCATTTTTTGTAGTACTGCCCAACATAGGATGTTGGGATTCCCATGTGGGACTGTTCTTTTTTAGGAGATGTCGGTGGCGCTTACTGTAGAGGCTGTGCAAACAGCATTAAAGGGTTTAATTGACCCTAATACACAAATCGATTTTGTGTCGGCAAAGAGCGTCAAAAATCTCCGTGTAGATGGCGGAGATATTAGCTTAGATATTGTTCTGGGATATCCAGCAAAAAGCCAGTTTGAAACGGTTCGTAAATCCGTCATCGCCGTGCTCCGAGAATTACCTGAGGTTAAAAATGTCAGCGTGAACGTTAGCAGTCAAATCGTTGCGCATGCCGTTCAACGCGGAGTGAAGTTATTGCCAAGCGTAAAAAACATTATTGCGGTTGCTAGCGGTAAGGGTGGGGTTGGAAAATCCACCACTGCAGTTAATCTCGCCCTAGCTTTATCTGCAGAAGGCGCTCAAGTTGGCATCTTGGACGCGGATATTTATGGTCCAAGCCAACCGATGATGCTGGGTATTACTGGTAGACCAGAGTCCATTGAAGAAAATACGATGGAGCCAATGGAAGGTCACGGCCTTCAAGCGAGCTCGATTGGTTTCTTGATCGACGATGATGCGCCGATGGTTTGGCGTGGACCAATGGTGACGTCCGCTTTGGAGCAGTTGCTTCGTCAAACCCGCTGGCGTGATCTGGATTATCTGATTGTGGATATGCCTCCTGGTACTGGCGACATTCAATTGACGCTGGCTCAAAAAGTGCCTGTTACTGGCGCGGTTATTGTTACCACCCCTCAAGATATTGCTTTGCTGGATGCGCGCAAAGGCTTAAAGATGTTTGAGAAGGTAGGTGTACCGATAGTTGGCATTATCGAAAATATGAGTACTTATGTTTGCCCAAGCTGTGGTCATGAGGAGCATGTATTTGGTACGGGCGGTGGTCAGAAGATGTGTCAAGAATATGGCACAGACTTTTTGGGCTCATTACCTCTGAACCTCTCTATTCGTGAGCAAGCTGATGCAGGGCGCCCGACAGTAGTTGCCGATCCCGATGGTGCTATCAGCGCCATTTATAAGACGATTGCAAGACAGGTTGCTATTAAGGTGGCTAGCTTATCAAAAGATATGAGCAGTAAATTTCCTAACATCGTGGTTCAGAACACCTGAGGTCTTATGCGTTTTGCAGTGCTCATGCGCAAGCAGTTTGTCGATAACCCCTGGATTTCCTATCGGTGGGCGCCTCAGGAGGTATTACCCGATTTTGGCCAGTTCACTAGCGCTCTCAATACCGACAACAAAATTATTGGACAGTTTTTAGGTCGCGATGATGGGGGTGAGTCTTGGTTATTTACGGGTTATGAGCTGAATCTTTTTCCAGATGAGGGCGAAGGCTATTACCTCAACCTTTCCGCTACGCAACCTTGCTGGTTTGTGATGTGGCGCTTGGAAGAAGATATCGAGCGCTATATAGATGCTCAGTCTATTGATCTGGCTAAGTCCGAGGCAACGATTGCGGTGCCGCATCGTATTAGTGTCAGTTATAACGAAGCAGGGCGTTTATTGGATGGTGGTGAGTCAGTAGATAACATTCCTTTATCTTCAGAGCACGCTTCTTGGTTGCAAGAGTTTGTTAATGAGAATTACCGTCCCGAACCTAAAAAGCGCCATCGTCCAGCTTCATTTAAGGGCGCAGACCGCTCAGTGGAGGATTGATGGCAGGCGGCTTTCTGAATCGTTGGTCACGTCTCAAGTCTGGAGAGCAGTCTGAGCCTGAGAAAAAATCAGTTGACCAGATCAAGCAAGAACTAGCCTCCAAGCCCGAAGTACAGCAGTCAACTCCAGATACTTCAGAGGCACTCCCATCCGCAACTTTGGATGATGTAGAGAAGATCGATCGCTTTGCTCCTGACTTTTCAGCCTTTATGAAGCCGGATGTAGATCCTGCGGTTCAACAAGCGGCCATGAAGAAGATGTTCTCAGACCCTCACTTCAATGTGATGGACGGCCTGGATATCTATATTGATGACTACTCTAAGCCCGATCCTATTCCTATGGAAATGCTCAAGCGCATGGTGCAATCAGACATGCTCAATATTTTCCGTAAAGATAGTGGTGAGGAAGGTGGCAATGAAGAGGTCCTGAGCACACAAGCTACTGTTCAGGAGATCCCTGAACCAGTAGAGCAGGCTTTACCCCTAACTTCTCAGACTGATTTAACATCCACACAAACACCAATTCAGGATGTGGGGGATAAAGACCCATTGCCTGTGGATAAGAAAACCAGTTAAGAAGAAATCAATGAGTCAAAAATTAGTCTGTAATTGCAATGGAACCATGCCTTTGGATGGTAAGGCTTTAGGTCTCACCATGCACACCTCTTTATGCAGACAGGAGATTGGCTCAGTTATTAAAGCATTTGACGGTAGCGACTCTATCGTTATCGCCTGCACACAAGAGCGTGCTTTGTTTGGTGAGCTCGCTGAGCAATCAGAAAAGCCTTTGGTAGCGCCATTACGTTTTGTCAATATTCGAGAGGTCGCTGGCTGGACTCAAGAGGCTAAGAACTCCACTCCAAAGATTGCCGCCTTGCTCGCCTTGGCTGATATGCCCCAAGCAGAGCCTGTCCCAGTCGTCAATTATGAAAGCCAAGGGCGCTTACTCATTGTCGGTCCTGGAGATCAGGCTTTACCTTGGGCTGAAAAGCTCAGTGATTCCCTCGATGTATCAGTTCTCTGTACAGAGCCAGGCGCATTACCGATTGCAAGAAACTACCCGATTTATACGGGCGAAGTCACAAAGTTAGATGGCTATTTGGGTAATTTTTCTGTCGACTGGAATTTACAGAATCCAATTGATCCAGAGATGTGTACGCGCTGTGGAGCCTGTGTTGAGGTTTGTCCTGAAGGCGCGATTGATGATGCCTTTCAGATTGACTTGGATAAATGTAAGTCTCACCGGGCTTGCATCACAGCGTGCGCTGGTATTGGTGCGATTAACTTTGATCGAGTAGAGCGCCAGCGTAGCTCTGAGTTTGATCTAATCATGGATTTGCGCAGTGATTCAAAAATGCCTATGAGTCAAACTCCGCAGGGCTACTTCGCTCCTGGTAAAGATCCACTAGAACAAGCATTGGTAGCAAATCAATTATTAGGTTTAGTTGGTGAGTTTGAAAAGCCAAAATATTTTGCTTATACCGAAAAGATTTGCGCGCATGGCCGTAACGGCAAAGTAGGGTGTAACGCCTGCATTGATGTGTGTTCTACGGGCGCGATATCTTCCTTATTTAAAAATGGACAGGGTTCAGTCGAAGTGAATCCTAATCTGTGCATGGGTTGTGGAGCCTGCTCGACAGTGTGCCCATCGGGCGCAATGCGCTACAACTATCCAAGCGTGACCCATCAAGGTAAAGAGATTAAAACTCTCGCCAATGTCTTTGCCGCCGAGAGCGCCAAGCTAAAGCAATCACAAGCACCTGCTTTACTGCTACATACACTCAATGCGGGAACTCAAGCTCTCGATTCTTTAGGGCGTATGGCCCATCTGAGATCAAAGCAGTTTGAGGGCTTGCCATCCTTTGTGTTGCCTTACGGTATTGAGCATATTGCCTCCACTGGCTTAGATTTATGGCTTGGTGCGCTTAGCTATGGATTTGGTGAAGTCATTCTGCTACTCACGGGTGATGAGGATCCTGCTTATCGTGCCGCACTAGAAACGCAATGCGATTTAGGCAATGCGATTTTGGCGGCCTACGGATTTGATGCCAGACTCTCGCTAATACAGCTGAATTCGGTTGATGACCTGCAGCCGGCGTCTACTGCAATGGCTAAGCTTCGTCAGCGCGGTGCTTTACCAGCCCTTTGCTCTCCTGCTAGCTTTGGTCTGGGCAATCAGAAGCGTGAAACTATCGAGATGGTGTTGGAGCATTTGCAGAAGCAGGCTAAAGCAGCGCTTCCAGCAGGTGGTGTAGCTTTGCCGAAGTCCTCCTTCTTGGGCGGGCTGAATATCAACAAAGATGCTTGCACACTCTGCATGTCTTGTGTGGGTAGCTGTCCTGAAGGTGCTTTGCTGGATAACTTGGATGAACCCAAGCTTTCCTTTATTGAAAAGCAGTGCGTTCAATGTGGCATCTGCGTCAAAACTTGCCCAGAGCAAGCCCTTTCCTTAGCCCCTCGTCTGCAGACTGTGGAGGAGCGTAAGCAAAAGGTAGAGATCAATGAGACCAAGCCTTTCCATTGCATCAGCTGTGGCAAAGTTTTTGGAACGGCGAAGATGGTCGATTTAATGCTGGTGAAGTTGGGTGCGCATGGCGCCTTTGCTGGAGCCGCACTAGATAGATTGAAGATGTGCAGCGATTGTCGTGTTGTAGATATGGTGAAAAAAGAAATATGAGCGAGCAGATAAAAGAGGGCGCCTCAACTGAGGTGGGTGATGTAGGTCTGCCAGAGGATTTGGCAAGAGCTGACTTGTATGGCTTGATTGCTAGACTCTTTCATCAACCACCCGATCAAGAACTATTGGATCAAATAGTTGCCTCCATTCCGGACGGACAGGAAAATCAGGAAGATGATGCGCCATTGGCTAAGGTCTGGCGTAGCGTAGTAGAGGTTGCTAAAAATAACCCTGCCAAAGCTTGGCATGATGAATTTGATCGCAACTTCATTAGCGTAGGTCGCCCCAATATCATTCTCAATGGCTCTTTTTATATGGCTGGCCATTTAAATGAAAAGCCCTTGGTGGATATTCGTCGCGCTTTAGAGGCTTTTGGTTTGGAGTCGGCAGAAGAGGTTACTGAAACCGAAGATCATCTATCGGCTCTGTGTGAAGTCATGCGATACCTCATCGCAGGTGACGACGTGGAAATTTCAAACCTTACAAATCAAAGGGTCTTTTTCAATGACCATATTCGTTCTTGGTATGACGAATTGTGCGACGCAATAGAAGCTATTCCAGACATGCATCTCTACCATCCAGTAGCTGCTCTAACCAGAGAATTTCTTGCCATTGAAGGGCAGAGTTTTGACATGATTTAATGTTGCAATGCACAAATGGAAAACCCCTATGAAAATAAAAATTCCAAATATGCAAAAAATACAATTACCAATTACACTCGTCTCATAACAATTTGCACTAAATGGGAGCATAAGATGACTACTAAATCCGTAGCTGCAGTAAAAGAAGAAAACAAGTCTTCACGCAGAAAGTTTTTCATCGGAGCTGGAGCCACAGTTGGTGCGGTTGCCGTTGCTTCGCAGACCTCAATTGGCAAGGCAGTAATTCAAGAAATTGGTAGTACTGTTCAAGGCAAAGATGATGGTTATCAATTGTCCGCACACATTCGTAAGTATTACGAAACCACTACGCTTTAAATTCAGTATTTAGTAGTTAGTGAAGACCTTTCCAAATAATTAATAAAAAAATATTTTTCAGGGACAACATATGAGTCTGACTCGTAAATCCAATACCCCACAAAGCAGCCGTGCCACGCCTGCATCACGTCTCATTGGTAGCCTCTCACGCGGACTTCAATCCGCCGTACCAACGATGGATCGTCGTACTTTCCTCAAGCGTTCCGGGGTAGGTGTTGGTGCTGGTATTGCGGCAAGCCAATTGAGCTTGGTGCAAAAAGCGGTAGCAGAGCCAAGTAAGGCGATGCTAGACGGCAAGGGCAAGATTGAAGTCAAGAGAACGATTTGTACCCACTGTTCCGTAGGTTGCGCGACTGATGCTACTGTTGAGAATGGTGTTTGGGTTCGCCAAGACCCTGTATTCGATTCCCCAATTAATATGGGTTCTTATTGTGCCAAAGGTGCCGCTTTGCGTGAGCACGGACACGGTGACTTCCGTTTGCGTTATCCAATGAAGTTGGTTGATGGTAAATACCAACGCATTTCTTGGGATCAAGCTTTAACTGAGATTACTGCGCAGATGAAAGACATCCGCAGTAAGTATTCACCGGATGCCATGTTCTTTATTGGATCTTCAAAGCACAACAACGAGCAATCTTATTTGTTGCGTAAGTGGGTTTCTTTCTTCGGAACGAACAATACAGACCACCAAGCACGTATTTGTCACTCAACCACTGTTGCCGGTGTTGCAAACACCTGGGGCTATGGTGCGATGACCAATAGCTATAACGACATGATGAATGCCAAGGCAGCCTTGTACATCGGCTCAAATGCTGCTGAAGCGCATCCAGTGTCTATGCTTAGCTTGTTGCATGCAAAAGAAAATGGTTGCAAGGTCATCGTAGTTGACCCACGCTATACCCGTACAGCAGCCAAGTCAGATCAGTATGTTCGTATTCGTTCTGGTACCGATATTCCATTCTTGTTTGGTGTTCTGTATCACATCTTTAACAATGGCTGGGAAGATAAGAAGTACATCAATGACCGCGTATACGGCATGGATGAGATCCGCAAAGAAGTCATGGAGAAGTGGACACCTAAGAATGTAGAAGAGGCTTGCGGCGTTCCAGAAGCCCAGATGTACAAAGTCGCTGAAACTATGGCGAAGAATCGTCCAAGCACCTTAGTTTGGTGTATGGGCCAAACACAGCACACCATTGGTAATGCCATGGTTCGTGCATCTTGCATTTTGCAGTTGGCTTTGGGCAACATCGGCAAGTCCGGTGGTGGCGCGAATATTTTTCGCGGTCACGACAACGTACAAGGTGCAACTGACGTAGGTCCAAATCCAGATTCATTACCTGGCTACTATGGTCTTGCGGCTGGCTCATGGAAGCACTTCGCAACTGTGTGGGGCGTTGACTACGAATGGATTAAAGGTCGTTACGCGCCTGACATGATGGAGAAATCCGGTACTACGGTTTCTCGTTGGGTCGATGCGGTGCTTGAAAAGAATGACATGATTGATCAACAAACCAATGTAAAAGGTTTGTTCTTCTGGGGTCATGCGCCTAACTCACAAACTCGCGGCTTAGATATGAAGCGCGCGATGGATAAGTTGGATTTATTGGTAGTGGTTGATCCTTACCCAAGTGCTACGGCAGCGATGGCAGCAATGCCAGCCGCCGAAGGTAATGCGGTTAATAAGAATCGCAATGTCTACCTCTTGCCAGCAACTACTCAGTTTGAAACAACGGGTTCAGCTACTGCCTCAAACCGCTCATTACAGTGGCGCGAGAAAGTCATTGATCCATTGTTTGAATCAGTACCTGACCACGTGATCATGCAAGCGTTTGCTGACCGCCTAGGTTTCGGTGAAGAGTTATCAAAGAATTACAAGATTCTGAATTCGAAGTTTGCTGGTAAGCAATGGAGGGAGCCAGAAATTGAATCCATTTTGCGTGAAATTAATCGTTCTGTTTGGACCATTGGTTACACCGGTCAAACTCCTGAGCGTTTAAAAGCCCACATGAGAATGGTTGGCACCTTTGATCCGAAAACTTTGAAGTCACGTGGTGGTGTTGATCCAGTCACTGGATACGATACAACCGGTGATTACTATGGCTTGCCTTGGCCTTGTTACGGTACAGCCGCTATCAAACACCCAGGCTCTCCAAACCTCTATGACACTAGTAAGAGTGTCATGGAAGGTGGTGGTAACTTCCGCGCGAACTTCGGTGTTGAAAAGGATGGCAAGAATTTATTGGCTGAAGATGGTTCTTACTCTAAGGGCTCAGCGATTACTACTGGCTACCCAGAGTTTGATCACGTGTTCGTGAAAAAGCTAGGCTGGTGGAATCAGCTGACCGAGGAAGAGCAGAAGCTTGCAGAAGGTAAGAACTGGAAGACTGACTTATCTGGCGGTATTCAGCGCGTGGTAATGAAGAATGGTTGCCATCCATTTGGTAATGCAAAAGCACGCGCAGTAGTGTGGAACTTCCCGGATGCCATTCCAATTCACCGTGAAGCTCTGTACAGCACAAATGAGCCAATGATGCGCAAGTATCCAACCGCAGCTGATAAGAAGAATTTCTGGCGCTTGCCGACTCTCTATAAAACAGTTCAGGATAAGAACTTGAATGAGAAGCTCTACGAAAAGTTCCCAATCATTTTGACCTCTGGTCGCTTGGTTGAGTACGAAGGTGGAGGAGACGAAACTCGTTCCAACCCATGGTTGGCTGAGTTGCAACAAGAGAACTTTGTGGAGATCAATCCTAAGGCCGCAGAAGATCGCGGTATTAAGAATTGGGACTACGTATGGGTTAAGTCACCAACTGGCGCCAAGATTAAAGTGCGTGCATTGGTAACTCCACGTGTTGATCAAGGTACTGCATTCGTGCCATTCCACTTTGCTGGCTGGTGGCAAGGTAATGACTTGCGCAAATATTACCCAGAGGGCGCTGCCCCAGTAGTTTTAGGTGAGGCGGTAAATACTGCGACAACCTATGGCTACGATATGGTAACGATGATGCAAGAAACCAAAACCACAATGTGCCAAATCGAAAAATTTGCCTAAGTTAAAAAATAAAGTCAGGAGAACACCATGGCAAGAATGAAATTTATTTGCGATACAGAGCGATGCATTGAGTGCAACGGCTGTGTCACTGCTTGTAAAAACGAAAATGAAGTTCCTTGGGGTATTACTCGTCGCCGTGTTGTTACGGTGAATGACGGCGTAATTGGCCAAGAGAAATCTGTCTCAGTTGCTTGCATGCATTGTTCGGATGCGCCTTGTATGGCCGTCTGTCCAGTGGATTGCTTCTACCGTACCGATGAAGGTGTGGTTTTGCATGACAAAGATATTTGTATCGGTTGTGGCTACTGCTCATTTGCCTGCCCATTTGGAGCGCCTCAGTTCTTGAGCAAGGGGGCTTTTGGTTCCCGTAGCAAAATGGATAAGTGCACATTCTGTAGTGGTGGCCCTGAAGCCAACGGAAGCGTTGCCGAGTTTGAAAAATATGGACGTAACCGCTTGGCAGAAGGCAAGTTGCCTTTATGCGCTGAGATGTGTTCAACCAAAGCTTTGATTGGTGGAGATAGTGAAGTGATTTCTACTATTTACGCTAAACGAGTTTCAATTCGTGAGGCTAACGGCAGATATCCAAGTAACGATATTTTTGGTTGGTCTACTGCTTATGGTCCTTCTGGATCTCCTGCACCTACGCCAACACCTGCTGACAAAATTCCAGGAGCAAAGTCATGAAATTAAATTTCAAAACTCTCGGTTTATGTTTAGCGGCTGGTGCTTTATTAGCTGCTTGCTCGGAGCCTCCTGAAATTGCGGCGAAAGCTGCAAAGCGTCCTGATGTCGCTCCTTACATGGGTGCTGACAATGGATTCATGACCAAAGGCTGGACTCCAGGCGATCAAGCAAGTTGGACGGAGGCGATTAACAAGCGCAATCAGAAGCAATCTGAGTATTCACGCGCTAAGTGATCAGTTAAACAACAATAAATAAAACGAAAACGTTTAAGGATATTTGTATGAATCGATCATTTTCAAGTGTTAGTCGCTCCTGGATATTGGCTCTGGGCGTATCACTGAGCTTATTAAGTGGTGTTAGCTTGGCGGAACGCGCGCCAATGCAGCCATTGCCAAGTCCAAGCGGAATTGATTTTCCTAAGAATCTCAATACCATTCCTAACGGAACTCAAGCTCAATCGCAGCCGGCAAATACAGCGCCTAAAGAAGGTGCAATTTGGGATACGGCCAATAGCGACCCTTATAACTACGTCAGCATTCCAGACAAAGAGGCGAGTGTTTTAATTCAGCGCTCTGGTCAGCAATGGCGCTTGATCCGTAATGGCGTGATTACTGTCTATGGTGGCTGGCTATTGGCTATTGCATTCTTTGGTGTGATTGCAATGTACATGTTTAAAGGCCCAATCAAGTTGCATGCTCCTTTATCCGGTATTAAGATCAAACGCTTCAATGGCTTTGATCGCCTCACTCATTGGACTATGGCATTTAGCTTTATTGCCCTTGCATTTACTGGTCTATTAATTTTGTACGGAAAATACTTTGCGATGCCTTTAATGGGTGGCGCAGCTTATGGATCATTCTTGATGGTTTGTAAGAATATTCATAACTTTGTTGGCCCCTTATTTACTTTAAGTATTGTGATTTTCTTCTTCCTCTTTGTTCGCAAGAATATTTTTGGAGAAGGCGATATGGCTTGGTTAATGTCCTTTGGTGGAATTTTCTCTGGTAAGCATGTGCCAGCTGGTTTCTTTAACTTTGGTGAGAAATTCTGGTTCTGGTTTGGCATGGTATTCCTAGGTTTGATTATTTCTGCCTCAGGATTTGTGCTGGATATGATCGTGCCATTCATGGATGTCCAATACTTGCGTGGCACTATGCAATTAGCCAATATTATTCATAGCTCTGCTGCTATTTTGATGACAACGATGGCAATGGGTCACATCTATATTGGTACGATTGGTATGCAAGGCTCGATCGATGGTATGAAGGATGGCTATGTTGATGCAACCTGGGCTAAAGAACACCATGAAATTTGGTACAACAAGATTAATAAATAAGGACAAAGCCATGAAAAAAATCATCGCTTTCACACTCTGTTCATTTGCAACTGCCGCTGCATTTGCCACACTGCCTCCGCTATCGCCTGAGGCACAAGAAGCTGCAACCTTAGCAAAAGCAAAGGCTGCTTATGGCGATAAAGTTGGTGCATATCAACTGTGCCAAGCTCAAAATAAAGTGGCTGATCGCTTTAAGCTTGCTGGTACTGCAGCGCCGGCAGCCTGTGTAGCTCCGCCACCGTTTGTTGCACCAGTGGCTGCTGCGGCTGTGCCGCCACCAGCTACAGCTCCGGCACCAGCACCGGCGGCAAAGTAGTTAGTTCGCGAGCAACTCTTGATGTAGGTAGCGTTTAGCTGCTTGTGTTTGAGGATCGGCAAAGAAAGGACCTACGGGTCCTTTTTCTTTTATCTGCCCTTGATCAATGAAGATGATATATTCAGCCAATCTTTGTACTTGTGCAAGTTGATGTGAGGTAAAAAGCACATTACTGCCACTCATCTGAAACTGACGAATCAATTCTTCAACCTGCTCAGTAGCGTTAGGATCTAAATTTGCGGTGGGTTCATCAAGCAAAACCAAATTTGGTTTTTGCAAAATGGCCCTTCCTAAACACAGTTTTTGCCTCTCGCCTGCTGAGAGCTTATGAGCAGGACTTCTGGCAAGATGACTCAAGCCAACTTGCTTTAATACTGTCTCAATGTCTGCTGAGTCAATTGAGGAGTCTGAGTCCTGGACCATGGCAAGATTCGTTCTCGCTGAAGCCTTGATCATGGGGGTATGGTGCAAAACTAGGGATGAGCGGATATCTTCCGCTGAATAGTTCACCGTTCCAGAGTCAGGCTGAATTAAGCCATCAAGCAGTTTAAGTAGCGTCGTTTTGCCTGCGCCATTGGGGCCAATGCAGGCGCAAATGCGATCAGTTGGAATCAAAGCGTGGGGAATATCCAAAATGATTCGGCCATCGCTTTTAACGATCACATTCTTCAGCTCTATGAATTGATTAAATTCTTCAGGTAACTTAGCCATAGCGACGCTCCGCGATTTGGCGAACTGCAAAGGTAAATAGATTTGCTAGCAGCACAATTGCTAGTAGAACGATACCTAAGGCCAAGGCTAAAGGCAGGTCTCCCTTGCTGGTTTCTAGGGCAATTGCTGTAGTCATTGTGCGGGTGGAGTGATCAATGTTGCCGCCAACAATCATGACGGCACCTACCTCGGATATCGCTCTGGCTAGTCCCGCTAGGATGGCAATAGTGAGGGAAAAGCGGCAGTCCCAAATAAGCCATTTGAGCGCTGAAATTCTAGGCAAACGTAGCGCTAAAAAGGAATCTCGATGAATTCTCCAGGAATCTTCCAGGATTTGGCGACTTAGGGCGGCAATTAAGGGGGTTGTCAGCAGTGTTTGAGCCAGGATCATGCCCTTGGGTGTAAAAAGCCATCCCCACACGCCTAAAGGCCCTGTACGGGAGAGTAAAAGGTAGACCACCACGCCAACGATGACTGTCGGAACCCCCATTAAGGTGTTTAAGGTGACTGTAATTGGCTTTTTGCCTCTAAATTCCTCTGTGGCCAGAAGGGCGCCAATAGGAAGGCCAAGCAAAGTGCCCAGTAGCAAAGCGCTCAAGCTGACTTGAAGTGAGACCAGTACGATGCCAATAACCCCTGCATCTAAATGCACCAGCAGTCCAAAGGCATCCTGAAAGGTCGTAAACATGGGCTTGATTCTAGCAAGGGGGTGGCAAAATAGCATAAATGCAAACAATTCCCCTTTTTTAACTCATGGCCGAAGTCATTTGCCTCTGCAATGAGGTTCTCGATGTAGATCTTCGTGAATATCTCGACGGGCATCCGATCGACTCGATAGAGGAGTTGCGAGAGCAGGCCTCTATTTGTAACAAGTGCATGCAGTGCCAAGACTTAGTTGAAGGTGAAATCTATTTAGCGCGCGTACGACGCCAACGCGCTGCGGGACAGTTTTAATGACGCAAATGCAGTTAGGCCGCTTTAGTGTCATCACCATGAATGTGCACAAGGGCTTATCTCCCTTGCACAGAAGATCCACTATTTACGAACTACGCCAAAAAATGCGTAGTCACCATCCAGATCTACTCTTCTTGCAAGAGCTTCAACAAGAGCACCGAGGGCGGATCAGGCGATTTGGTCAATGGCCGCTGACAGAGCTGACCCATTTTTTATCCGAAGACTTTTGGCATGATTGGCATTACGGTAAAAACGTCGAGTATCCAGATGGCCATCATGGCAATGCAATTCTTTCTAAAAGACCATTGCATAAAGGTGAAAACTACGACATCTCTGCTTATCGATTTGAGAGGCGTGGTTTACTCCACAGTGTTACTCAATTAGAGGGTGTGGCAACACCGATTCATTGTTTTTGCGTTCACTTGGCTTTATTTGAAAGAGGGAGAGAGCGTCAATTAGAAGAAATTATTCATTACATTGACTCTCTTGCGGGCGGCGGCCCAACCATTGTGGCGGGCGACTTTAATGATTGGCGCAATCGCGTGAGCGCACCCATGCAAGCGGCGGGATTCAATGAAGTTTTTGAGGTTCTCACTGGCGCGCCTGCAAAAACCTTTCCAAGCGTGAAGCCGATGCTTCCAATGGATCGAATTTATGTGCGGGGCTTAAAAATTCATTCTGCAGAAGTGTTGTATGAATGGCTGAAATTATCTGATCACCTAGGCATTACTGCGGAACTGGAAATCTTATGAGTATTTTAAATTATCTATTGGGGTCTATTTTTGGTTTCTCATTAATTTGGGTTCCAATTGTTCATGCTGTCATTGTGATTCTGTTTGGATTCCGCTTGATTTCCGTCAGGAGGCCCGTAGGCGTCGTACTCGCTTGGTTTTTGATTGTGATTCTGCTTCCATTAGTCGGAATCGGTTTATATATTTTGATTGGTGAGCGTCCTGTGGGTCGCAAGCTAACTCGAAAAATTATTCGTATGGATAAGGAGTATGCGGATATCACCGCAAGTATGCGGCAGCGCTATCAGTCTGATAAGCAGTTACTTCCGGTTGAGGGCAGAGCCTTAAGCCTATTAGCGGAGTCGAAGAATGGCTCCCCCGTAATCGCAGGTAATCAGATTGAGTTATTCACCAGCTCCTTGTCAATCTTGCAGTATTTTATTGATGAGATTAATCAAGCAAAGAACACGCTGCATTTAGAGTTTTATATTTGGGCTCTAGGTGGTGATGCCGATCGGGTGGGCGAGGCCTTGATAGCGGCTGCAAAACGTGGGGTAGTTTGCAAGGTGCTGCTAGATTCTTTGGGCAGTAAAGATTGGTTTAAATCAAGCTGGCCCGCACGCTTCAGAAATGCTGGCATTCAGGTGACTGAGGCGTTGCCAATTCAGATTGGCCGCTTCCAATTTCGCCGCGCTGATCTCAGACTACATCGCAAAATATTTGTGATTGATAACACCATCGTTTGGACTGGCAGTATGAATATGGTGGATCCTCGCACCTTCAAGCAGGACTCAGGCGTGGGCGAGTGGGTGGATGCGATGGTTAGAATTCAAGGTCCGGTCGCATCTCAGTTTGAGCTGACATTCTCATTTGACTGGAGTGTAGACAATCCCAAGATTGGGCACTTTAGTGAGGTGGCTCCAGCACCAGCGGCAACTGAAGGGCAGGTATTGGCCCAGGAGTTTTCTTCGGGGCCTGTGTACCGTGACGATATTTTGTACCAAGTGCTGCTCTCAGCCATCATGGATGCGCGTGAGGAGCTAACAATCACTACACCTTATTTTGGTCCGGATGATGGGTTGATTCAGGCACTGATGGCGGCGGCTGGTCGCGGTGTGAAAGTAACCTTAATCGTTCCTAAATTAAATGATTCCACACTAGTTGCCTGGAGTAGTCGTAGTTTTTATGCCGACCTCATGAGCGCTGGTATCAATATCGCTGAATTTCATGGTGGCCTGTTGCACACGAAGAGCTTATTAATAGATAAGCGTATAGCGATTTTTGGCTCGGTGAATTTTGATCAACGTAGCTTGCGCCTCAATTTTGAAATCAGCTTGATCGTATACAACGATGAGTTTTGCGCCAAACTCGAGACCTTAATTGAGTCCTACTTGGCTCAATCCGATATGGTGGATCCAGCGAGATGGGCTAAGCGACCGCGCTGGCATGTTCTCTTAGAGAACGCTGCTCACTTAGCATCACCTTTGCTTTAAATCGCCCCTTGCGCGCGCATTGCCTCAATCTCGCTTGCTGTAATACCCAGCTCGGCTAAGATCGAATTGGTATGCTGACCTACTGATGGGATTGCGTCCATACGGTAGTCGAAGCTGTTATTGCTGCCAGGAGGCAGCATGGCTGGAACAGGCCCTACAGGCGATTCCACTTGCACCCAACGTTCTCTTGCTTTGAGTTGGTCGTGATTCCATAAACCCTGCATATCATTTAGGCGGGCATTAGCGATTTGAGCTTGATCGAGTTTTGCGATTACTTGCTCGGTTGTCAGTTTGCTAAAACAAGTATCAATAATGGAGAGTAGTTCCTCTCGCCTTTCATTGCGTTTGAAGTTTTTATCAAAACGTTCATCTTTTGCAAGGGCTTGATTCTCAAGGACTACCTCGCAAAATAAAACCCACTCACGATCGTTCTGTAGCCCCAGCATGACAGTGCCGCCATCACCCGCCTTAAATGGTCCATAGGGATAAATCGTGGCATGAGATGCGCTATTGCGAGGGGGAGGGGTGGCGCCTTCATAGGCGTAGTAAAGGGGGTAGCTCATCCATTCACCTAGGGATTCGAGCATAGAAACGTCGATCGTAGATCCTTTGCCAGTCTTGCCTCTTTGTAGAAGCGCGGCGAGAACATTGGTATAGGCATACATACCCGCAGCAATATCAGCGATCGAGTTACCCGCTTTGCTCGGAGTTTCTGGGGTGCCAGTAACAGACAAAAACCCTGCCTCACTTTGAATCAGTAAGTCATAGGCCTTTTTATCGCGGTAAGGCCCATTATTTCCATAGCCTGAGATATCGCACAAAATTAAGCCTGGATTGTCTTTCTGCAATAGTTCTGCAGTTAGCCCCATGCGTGCCGCCGCACCGGGAGCCAAGTTTTGCACCAGCACATCCGCAGTTTTTAGAAGTGCCTTCAATGCGGTTAATGCGGATTCCTGTTTAAGATCTAAGGTCAAACTTTCTTTGGAGCGATTCACCCAGGTGAAATGCGATGACATGCCATTGACGCGTTCATCATAGGCGCGGGCAAAGTCACCAGCACCAGGTCGCTCTATCTTAATAACGCGTGCGCCCAAATCAGCTAATTGGCGTGTACAAAAAGGAGCCGCAATGGCATGCTCCAGAGAAATAACGGTGATGCCATCTAAGGGGCGAATGCTCATGTAATTACTTGTCCAAGAAAAGCTGAATAAATGAAAGGGTCTGAAGTATTAGAAAGAGCGGGGTAGACCTAGAACATGCTCGGCCATATAGGAGTAGATCAAGTTGGTTGAAATTGGTGCCACCTGGTAGAGGCGGGTTTCTCGGAACTTACGCTCGACATCATATTCATTGGCAAAACCAAAGCCACCATGAGTTTGTAAACATACGTTAGCCGCTTCCCAAGAGGCTTTAGCAGCAAGGTACTTAGCCATATTGGATTCAGCGCCGCAGGGTTGATTAGCATCAAAAAGCTCGCAGGCTTTAAAGCGCATCAGGTTAGCCGCTTCGGTCTCAATATAAGAATCTGCAATCGGAAACTGAATACCTTGGTTCTTACCAATCGGACGATCAAATACAACCCGCTCATTGGCATAGCGACGCGCCTTATCCACAAACCAGTAGGCATCACCGATACACTCAGCAGCAATTAGAGTGCGCTCAGCATTAAGACCATCGAGAATATATTTAAATCCTTTGCCTTCTTCACCAATCAAATTCTCAGCAGGGATCTCTAAGTTATCAAAGAACACTTCATTAGTTTCGTGATTGACCATATTAGCAATCGGCTGGATAGCCATGCCCTTACCAATTGCCTCTTTGAGATCAACGATAAAAATCGACATGCCTTCCGATTTTTTAGTGACTTCCGCTAAGGGAGTAGTTCTTGCCAGCAAAATCATGAGGTCTGAATGTTGGATGCGTGAGATCCATACTTTCTGACCATTCACGACATACTTATCGCCCTTTTTAACTGCAGTGGTTTTAAGTTTGGTGGTATCGGTGCCAGTGCTTGGCTCAGTCACTGCCATAGTCTGTAAGCGCAGCTCACCAGTGGCGATCTTTGGTAAATAAAGCTTCTTTTGCACATCGGAGCCATGACGCAATAAAGTACCCATGTTGTACATCTGACCATGACAAGAGCCGGCATTCCCGCCGGAAAAGTTAATTTCTTCCATGATGACGGAGGCTTCGGCAAGGCCTAAGCCTGAACCGCCATATTCTTCAGGGATTAATGCCGCCAACCAGCCAGCTTGAGCCATGGCATCAACAAATGCTTCTGGGTAAGCTCTTTCGTGATCTACCTTTTGCCAATATGCGGAGTCAAAACTACCGCAAAGGTCGCGTAAGGCTTCACGCATGTCTTGATATTGATCCGGCTTCGGAATGGGATGATTCATAAGGGTATTTACAATTCAAAAAGGTGAATAAATGGGTGAATATCTGAATACCTCTAGTTTAAGCAAGAATTCGGAATTGCGGGAGAGTCAAAACGCATACCAAGTATCGCGCTCAAAATTAGCCTGAACACCTCTTGGGGCATACTTGAGGGATGATTCAGTCTTTAATTGCTAGTCCCCCTGGAGTCTTTGCGTAATGGAGCAAATGCTGAGTCAGCTATTCGACTTCGTGGGGATGCCATCAGTGGGTTTGCCGGCGGTATTTATTAGCGCCTTTGTCTCTGCAACTTTGTTACCCATAGGTTCCGAGCCCATACTCTTTGGCTACACCACTTTAAATCCTAATTTATATTGGATTGCTATTTTTGTAGCTACTGTTGGCAATACTTTGGGGGGCATGTTTGATTGGTGGCTTGGGCTACTTAGTCGCAATAGCTTTGAATCCCTCAAGGGACCCTCTAATAGCAGAATGCAGCGCTGGCTAGAAGAGCGGGGCCCTAAGATGCTTCTGTTTTCTTGGTTGCCTGGCTTTGGCGATCCCCTGTGTTTGGCTGCAGGGTGGCTCAGGCTGCCTTGGGCGCCTTGCCTGGTTTATATGTTTATCGGTAAGCTACTGCGCTATCTCACGATGACTTGGCTCCTAACCCTGGTACCCACTAGCGTTTGGCACCAATTGGGACACTGGCTTCATCTAATTTAAATTCTTCCGTTGTATCCTATATTTTTCTTGTCAAAATCTCGAGAGGACAATCATGTCTAATTTAAAAGGTAAAACAGCTCTTGTCACTGGCTCAACTAGCGGTATTGGTTTGGCAATGGCTATCGGATTAGCAAAGCAGGGTGCCAATATTATGGTGAATGGCTTTGGTGAAAAAGATGCCGCCATTGCGGCAATTAAAGCATGCGGTGTTGAGGTGGATTATCACGGCGCCGATATGAGCAAGCCTGCGGAAATTGAGGATCTCATTCTTCAAACTGAAAAGCGCTTTGGCTCACTAGATATATTAGTGAACAACGCGGGCATTCAGTACACGGCTAATGTTGAAGATTTTCCAGTTGACAAATGGGAATCGATCATTGCTATTAACTTAAGCTCAGCCTTCTACACATCCCACTATGCCTTGCCTGGAATGAAGAAACGTAATTGGGGCCGCATTATTAATATCGCCTCAGTACATGGTTTGGTGGGTTCTACACAAAAATCGGCTTATGTAGCTGCTAAGCATGGCATCGTTGGCTTAACCAAAGTAACCGCTCTTGAGAATGCCAAAACCGGAATTACTTGTAATGCGATTTGCCCGGGATGGGTTCTTACACCCTTAGTTCAAAAGCAAGTGGATGCGCGTGCGGAGCGCGACGGGATATCGAATGAAGAGGCCAAAATAGCCTTGGTTTCTGAAAAGCAGCCTTCAGGCGAATTCGTGGCTCCAGAGCAATTGGCGGCATTGGCGATTTTCCTCTGCGGTCCCGATGCTTCTGAGGTACGGGGAGTGGCTTGGAACATGGATGGTGGCTGGACAGCCCAGTAATCTGATGGGGGGTGACTTAGTCGAATCCCCAATTTTCATGCTCAAACAAAATCGCCATAATCGTCTATAGTTAGGGCGAATAAGCTGCTTGGCTACCTATTAATACGTCTTACAAGGAAAAAATGATGGAACACACATTACCTCAGCTGCCTTACCCATTGGATGCGCTTTCACCATTCATCTCAAAAGAAACCCTCGAGTTTCACTATGGCAAACACCATCAAACTTACGTTACCAATTTAAATAATTTGATTAAAGGTACCGAGTTTGAAAATCTCTCCTTAGAAGACATTGTTAAAAAATCTGCTGGCGGTGTTTTCAATAACGCAGCTCAAGTATGGAACCATACTTTTTACTGGAATAGCATGAAGCCAAATGGTGGCGGCGCTCCAGCTGGTCCCTTGGCAGATGCTATCAACGCTAAGTGGGGCTCTTTTGATAAGTTCAAGGAAGAGTTCGCGAAGTGCGCAGTAGGTACCTTTGGATCTGGTTGGGCTTGGTTGGTTAAAAAGGCGGATGGATCCCTAGAGTTAGTTTCCACAAGCAATGCCGCTACACCGTTAACTACGGATGCTAAGCCATTGATGACTTGTGATGTTTGGGAACATGCCTATTACATTGATACTCGTAATGCTCGTCCAAAATACTTAGAAAATTTCTGGAATGTAGTTAATTGGGATTTTGCTAGCAAGAATTTTGCTTAATCCCTGTAGATATATTCATTTTTATTAGAAAGTTTTTATGTCATCTATATTTACCTCATTAGGGCGCACAGTTTTAGCTGGTTTTGTGCTTCTCGTTTTAATTGTTTTGGCATTGGGTGCAAACCTGAGCTCTATTGAATTGCCATTCTTGTTCCGCTGGACTCACGTGATGGTTGGCGTGATGTGGATTGGTTTGCTTTGGTACTTTAATTTTGTGCAAATTCCTTCCATGCCAAAAATTCCAGATGAGCAAAAGCCTGCTATTGGAAAAGTGATTGCTCCAACAGCATTGTTTTGGTTCCGTTGGGCGGCCTTGTTTACTGTTGTTAGCGGTTTAATCTTGGCTGTGTTAAATGGTTATGCACATCAAGCATTTACCTTGCAGGCGCCATTTCGCGCAATCGGTTTAGGTATGTGGATTGCTTTGGTAATGGCTTTCAACGTTTGGTTCATCATTTGGCCAAACCAAAAACGTGCCCTAGGTATCGTTGCTGTTGAGCCAGATGTTAAAGCTAAGTCTGCACGCATTGCAATGTTGACTTCACGTTTCAACACTATGCTCTCTATTCCAATGTTGTTTTTGATGGTTGCTCAATCACATAACTCAACCTGGTTTGTCATCGTTTCATAAACAAACCGCTGTAGAGCATTAAAAAAGGCCCGCAATCGCGGGCCTTTTTTAATCCAATAAAAACTATTGGGGTGATGGGTAAATAACTACCTTATTGCAGTATTGGCGGCAGTTCTTTGGTGAGGGCACCACGTTGCGCTGTCGCAGATCCAAGCAAGGCAAAGCCAAGCAATTTTCCATCGCTTGACTCAAAGCGTGCCTCAAGGCCGCCTTCCACGGGAATTAATTTCCATTCACCAGTCGCGCCTTTAGCTGGCGGCGAAACGATCGTTGGCAATGCAGGAGTCTTCACCATCACTGGCATAGCAGGGTAGGTGAGGGAGGTTAGCTGTCCGAGTAGATTCGGCGCTAACGCCCGCGCTGCCTGCATGATAGGCATTACATAAGGCAGCACTAGCCCATCCACTTCGGCGCAGTCGCCAATAGCAAATACATTTTTTGCGCTAGTCTCTAATTGGCGATTGACGGTAATGCCCAGATCCGTTGCAATTCCCGCGTTCTTGGCTAAATCAAGGCGAGGCCTTAAGCCTACTGCGGATAAAAATACATCGCTAGTAATGGTCGATCCGTTGGCGAGTGTGATTGCGAGGGAGTCACCATTGCGATCTATTGATTGCACAGTAGTAGCGAAGTGCCAGCGTACACCGGCCTCGCTTAACTTGGCTTGTAGTGCTTGCGCCGCTGCCTCGGGAAGTAATCGTCCTAATGCTTGCGGCGCCAGATCAATGACATCCACTTCGTAGGATCCCATAACCAGATCATTTGCAAACTCGCAGCCAATCAGGCCGGCGCCTAGAATGGCGATGCGTTTTTTGCCCTCTATCGTTTTGCGAAATTGAGCATATTCTTCCAGATCATTTACGGTGATGACTTCATTCGCTGCATTGCCTTGTAAAGGCAGGCGGATTTGATCTGCGCCTAAGCCTAATACTAACTTTCCATAAGCAATACTTCCTTTGGAGGTTTCAATGGTCTGTGAAGTGGTATCAATAGACGATACCTCTACATCACCCAGAATCGTCATCTCAAGTTGGGCTGCCGTACCTTCAGCATTTGTGGAAACCAATTGCTCTGCAGACTTGTTGCTAGCTAATGCAGTAGAGAGCATTGGCTTTGAGTAAAAGTAGCCTGGCTCACGTGTCACTAGCGTAATCGGCACAGTTTTATCAAGTTTGCGAAGCTCACGAATAACAGTAAAGCCTGCTAAACCGCTACCAATAATCACGATGCCCGACTGAGATAAATCTTTTTGATGATCCAAGAATATGTTCCCTAATATTTCGCTAAATTGCGTTTAGTTGATGTGTTTCAGAGTCTGAATGGTGTTAACTAATTAAGATACTTGTACCATTTCAAAATCAGATTTTGCTACACCACAGTCTGGACACTCCCAATCTTCGGGGATGTCAGCCCAAGCGGTTCCTGCGGGAATGCCGTCTTCTGGCAAGCCTTTTGCTTCGTCATAGATAAAGCCACACACAATACATTGCCAAGATTTCATGATATTTCCTTAAAGATAATTCGATTAGTTTAAATTTAATTCCGCTTTATTTCTGAACCTGCTCAGGCTGCCGCAAATTCTTTGGCCTTTTCTAGCGCCTTCTTGTAGTGGTTGGCATGACGTTCCTCTACATTGGCTAAGGCTGCAAAGCGTTTTGCTGCTTTCGTTAACATCGCCTGAAATTGCTCGGCATGCTCTTTTGACTCAGCAATTTGTCCATCAATCTCTGCTACTGCTGCTGCATTGCCTTCATCAACCGCTGTTTTACGGAAACTTGGGTACATTTCGGTGTACTCATAGGTTTCACCTTCAATCGCAATTTCTAAGGCGCGAGCTGGGGTAATGGTATTGGCTGGATAGAGCAAATCAAGATGACCAAAAGCATGCATCACCTCTTGATCTGCAGTTGCCTCAAAGATTTCAGCGGTTTCTATATCGCCGGCAGCACGAGCTAATTTCGCAAAATAGCGATATTTAATATGCGCCATGGATTCACCTGCAAATGCGGACTCCAAGTTTTGGATGGTTTTAATTTCTGGGCGGGCCATTTTCATTCCTTTATATGTATTGGTCAGTGATGTTTGAACACCATGGAATGAATTCTGAACCTCAAAAGTTGATCAGTCCAATAAATAATAATGATATTATTTATCTAATAAATTGATTATAGGGACTTTTGCAAACCATGGCTGCTCTACCTTCACTACGTCAGCTTCGCTATTTTGTAGCAATTGCCCAAGAGCTGAATTTCACCCGGGCTGCAGAAGTTTGTTTTGTTGGTCAATCCACCTTGAGCGCAGGTTTGAAGGAGCTTGAGGATGGCCTGGGTGTCCGCTTGGTAGAGCGTGACCGCCAAAATGTGGCCATTACCCCGATTGGACTAGAGATTCTTGAGCGGGCTAAGACGATCCTGGCCTCGTCTCAGGATTTGGTTGAATATGCGGATGCGGCTGGCAAGCCAATGGCAGGAACTATTCGACTTGGTGTGATTCCAACGATTGCGCCATTCTTATTGCCAAATGTGATGCCGGACATTCGGACCCGTTTTCCTAGCTTGAAAATTGCTCTACGCGAGGATCTGACGGCCAATCTCTTAACTAGGTTGGCTGAGCATCAATTGGATTTCATACTGATTGCATTGCCATATGAGACGTCAGGATTATTGGTTAAAGAGTTATTCGATGATGAGTTCTGGTTGGTTGCCAGGGAAGATGATCCAGCCCTCAAGGGGAAGGAGATTCATCTACCTGCAAAAATGGCTGAGAGATTATTGCTTTTAGAAGAAGGGCATTGCTTGCGTGAGCACACGCTGCAAGCCTGTAAGCGCTCGGATATTCGTAATGCAGATGGCATGGAAGCCACTAGTTTGCTAACGCTTCTGCAGATGGTGGATTCGGGAATGGGAATTGCATTGCTCCCAGAGATGGCGGTTAGCGGTGGCTTATTAAATGGCACTAGCCTGGAGGCTCGCCCACTCGCACCGCCCGCTCCTAAGAGGGTAATTGCCTTGGTAGCGCGGGCATCTACCGCTCACTTGGAGGAGTTTCAGGCATTTTCTGATTGCATTCAAGAGCGCTTTAAGAGGGGTGCGAAGAGTAGTCGTGGTGCAGTGAAGGGGTTGCGCAAAGATTAAGTGGGGCTCAGCAAAAACGCATCATTCTTGCTACAGTCCATGGTTGAATAATTTATCAGTAAAAAAAGAAAGAGTCTCATGTCCGGAAAAGAAATCATGTTTACCCCCATCAAGCTTGGCTCTATTGAATTAAAGAACCGTCTTGTGATGGCGCCTCTAACAAGAATGCGTGCTATCGATGGAGATGTGCCAAATCCTTTGGCAAAAACATATTATGAGCAAAGGGCAGGCGCTGGCCTCATCATTAGCGAAGCAACGCAAATTTCTCCTATCGGAAAAGGCTACCCAGCAACCCCTGGAATTTATTCTGCAGAGCAAACCGCAGCATGGAAAGAAATCGTCAATGCAGTTCATGCTAAGGGCGGCAAGATGGTTGCCCAGTTATGGCATGTTGGCCGCATTTCTCATTCTTCCTTACACCCTGAGCAGGGTGCTCCCGAAGCGCCTTCTGCGATTGCACCTGCTGGTCAAACCTATGGCGCTGATTGGAAGTTGCATGACTATGAAACTCCAAAGGCGATGACGGCTGAAGATATTGCCCACCTGCTGAAGGATTTTGAATTGGCTGCAGCTAATGCAAAGGCAGCAGGTTTTGATGGTGTAGAAATTCATTCCGCGAATGGCTACTTGCTCGACCAATTTTTGCAAGATAAAACCAATCAACGTAGCGATGAGTATGGTGGCTCAATCGAAAATCGTATGCGCTTGTTGGGTGAGGTAATTGAGTCTATTACCAAGGTGTTCCCAAGTGACCGAATCGGCGTGCGCTTGTCGCCATACGGCAACTTTAACGACATGGGTGATAGCGATCCAATCGCCTTATTCAATGCAGTCATTCAAAAACTGAATGGCTATCAGTTGTCTTATGTTCATATGATCGAGCCCCGCTCAACTAGCGCTGGTGGTAATGACCAAGTGAACTCGGAGGCGCCAATCACTTCAGAGATTTTCCGCGCAGCATACAAAGGTAAATTTATTAGTGCCGGTGGATATGATCAAGCTATGGGCGAGGCTGTTTTAGAAGCTGGCCTGGCGGATGCGGTAGCCTACGGTCGTTTGTATATTTCTAATCCAGATTTGGCTGAGCGTTTTAAGCAGGGCGCAGCACTCAACGCTTATGATCGCGCAAGTTTTTATGGTGGTGCGGAAGTGGGATATACCGACTACCCAACACTCTAAAAGAGTCTTGTAGAAGCGGTATTTAGTAAAAACAAGTTAAGCGGGGCCTCTATCGAAAGATGGGGCCCTTATTTTTTGTCTTCAGGATCTTTTAAGAGATCGTAGTGGTTCGCAACGAGTAGCAGTGCAATTGAAGCGCAACCCATAGCAAAGAATTGCCATTGATGCAGCACAGCTGTGCCGATGACTGTCATCAGGATGGTCCAACCAATCGCCATCTTGGCTTTTTTGCTAAAGGGTTTCATATATCGGAATTGAGGTAAAAAATTATTTAACGGAAAGTCTAGCTTTTGCGCTTAGCTCATTCAGAGCTCCGCGCTTATCGAGCAGAGAAAGCCTGAGAGCTTCTTGTTCAAAATCAACTTGAGCAGGATGAAATTCAATATTGCCGAGGTGGATGACATAAGTCCACACGAGTTCGCGACCTCTGTCTTTGTATACATCTACAACACGCTTCATTTTTTATCGCCCATGGTGGATGCAGAGCTATGTAAGGAGCTCATATTGTGTTTTAAATCAATCAAATTTCGTGGTTCGATGCGAATAACACCACCGCGAGGACTATCAATATCGGCAATCAAAAAGAAGGAGATCGCAATCATGGTTGGGAAGATCATAAAGAGACCGATATTGCGCTTAAAGTTTCTGGCGCCAAAGCCGACCAACATGTTAGCGCCAATCGCAATGGCAGTCATCAGAAACCAAGCGGCGGTTGGGATGCGATTCCACCATGCAGCCTGGGTATAACCTTGGGAATTAATGACATCATTCATGCCAGAGATGACTAGTGCAATAGTGGGTGACGGTTGGCTACGCGCAACAGGGAGTAACTCATTCCACATGGCATTTTCTAGATCAATAGTGCGCTTTGTAATTTGCTGAGCAGTCTCTCGATCTTGCTTAGAGTAGAACAAGATGCGTTGATCCACATATTCACCCAAGAGACCCTTGATAGTCTCCGCAGTCTTGCTAGGCAAGAGATCGGCCCTGAGGAATTCAGTACCAATCGCATTTGCCTCAGCTTCCTCGTAAGTCTGCCTCAAGTCATATCGTGCAATGGCCATTGAGAAAGTAAAGCCAATAATTAGGCCAAGTAGCGTGAGCGTTGCGGTCTGAATAATCCCCAAATCCGTCGAGGTCTCAGTGTCCTTCGTGCGGTATTTACTAAGAACTGCATTACCAAACCACACTGAGCCTGCAAGGGCTACAGTGGCAATGGCAAATACCAGCTCGGGGGAATTAATGATGTGTGGAATATTAAAAAGTTCCTGGATACAAAATATCTTTAGTCACATTTTGAATATCACGGTGCCCTGTAAATGCCATAGTGATATCCAATTCATTATGAATAATATCCAGGCATTTGGTAACACCAGCTTCACCCATCGCACCCAAGCCATAGAGGAAAGGGCGGCCAATCATGGTGCCGCGTGCACCTAATGCCCAAGCCTTCAATACATCCTGCCCAGATCGAATGCCACCATCCATCCAAACCTCAATATCTTTGCCAACCGCATTCACAATGCCTGGCAATGCCTTGATGCTAGAGATGGCGCCATCCAATTGACGTCCGCCATGATTGGAAACAATCAAAGCATCTGCGCCGGAGTTGGCGGCAAAGCGAGCATCCTCTTCATCCAAGATACCTTTAATGATTAACTTGCCACCCCAGAGTTTTTTAATCCACTCCACATCATCCCAGCTCAGGCCTGGATCAAATTGCTCAGCAGTCCAGGAGGAGAGGGAAGACATATTGCCAACACCAGTAGCGTGACCAACAATATTTCGAAAGGTTCTGCGAGGGGTCATTGCCATGCCCATGCACCAACGAGGCTTGGTCATCATGTTGATCACATTGGCAATCGTTAGCTTTGGAGGTGCCGACAAACCATTTTTTAAATCTTTATGACGTTGACCCAAAATTTGTAAATCCAAAGTCAGAACTAGGGCGGAACACTTGGCAGCTTTGGCGCGCTCAATCAAACGCTCAATAAAACCGCGGTCTTTCATGACATAGAGCTGAAACCAAAAAGGTTTAGTGGTGCGTTCCGCTACATCTTCAATAGAGCAAATGCTCATGGTTGATAAGCAGAAGGGAACGCCAAATTTTTCCGCGGCACGAGCAGCCAGAATTTCACCATCGGCATGTTGCATGCCAGTGAGTCCGGTCGGTGCAAGTGCTACTGGCATTGCGACCTCTTGACCCACCATCGTCGTTTTGGTGGTGCGGTTAGTCATGTCTACGGCAACACGCTGACGCAGTTTGATCTTCTGAAAATCCGATTCATTGGCTCGGTAGGTAGATTCAGTCCATGACCCAGAGTCTGCATAGTCGTAGAACATCTTCGGAGTGCGTTTTTGATGCAAAACCCGTAAATCTTCGATATTGGTGATGATTGCCACTAAAACCCCTTTGTATATTGCCAATGCCAGAAATCTGACGCTAATTTAAGCTCTATCTTAGCAATACCGAGCATTTGTTTCTACAATGCGTAGGCAAGACCCTTCTTAGGGGCTTAAAAGACCCACTTATCTATTCAAAGATTCCTGAATGCCTCAATTACCCCTATCAACCGTCTTCTATTTATCGTTAGCCACCGTTCTTTGGGCAGGTAATGCGATAGCTGGGCGTGTACTGGTGGGAAGCATTTCCCCGATTACCTTAAGTGCTGTTCGTTGGGGCTTAGCAGCCTTGATGTTGCTTCCTCTTGGATGGAGGGTTTTGAAGCCGAGTAGCGCTCTGTGGCAAAACAAGGGTCGTTTCTTAGTCTTGGGGCTTTTGGGAGTGGGTAGTTATAACGTTCTGCTATACCTTGCCTTGCAAACCTCAACAGCCATCAATGTCACTCTGATCGGCGCCAGCATGCCCATTTGGATGCTCTTCATTGGCGCTGTCTTTTACAAGGTAAAGCCAACGCTGTTGCAGCTTGTGGGAGCGGTTGTTTCCTTGATCGGTGTCACCGTGGTGTTAACGCGTGGCGAGCCCACTAGCCTGTTGAGCATGCAGGTAGTGAAGGGGGATTTACTCATTATGTTGGCCACGATTCTCTGGGCCTTTTATAGCTGGATGATTAGTCGTCCAGGGAAGAGCACTGAGCGGCAGTGGCCATGGGCAGAGTTTTTAATGGCTCAAGTTTTAATTGGTTTCATGTGGACGATGTTGTTTGAGGGTGCTGAGATTGCCACTGGACATGCTTTTATTCAGCTTAATTATTGGACTGGAGCATTGATCATCTTCGTAGCCATTGGCCCATCCTTAATTGCTTATCGCTGCTGGGGTTTAGGGGTGAATGGCGCGGGACCAACCGTGGCGGCATTTTTTGCCAATTTGATTCCCTTGTTTACAGCACTGCTCTCAGCTGCTATTTTGGGGGATCCGCCCCAGCTTTTTCATGGCCTCGCCTTTGCCCTCATTGTTGTCGGGATATTGGTCTCTTCAACGGCGAAAAGAAGCAGTTAACCCATCTCATTTGCTCAAAAAGCCCGTTTTTCAGTGGGTGAGTACCCAAACAGTGCTAAATCAGTATCATTTAGTGCTAACCACACGATTTACTAGGAAATTACTATGCCAGGCTTACTCCCGAATGTTGATCCAGACGGTCTTTTAGAGTTCTCGGTTGTTTACACCGATCGTTCGCTGAACCACATGTCTGAAGAATTCAAAAAAGTCATGGTGGATATCTCTAGTGTCCTTAAGGATGCTTACAACGCCAGCTCAGCTGTCATCGTTCCGGGTAGCGGCACTTTTGGTATGGAAGCGGTTGCTCGTCAATTTGCGAACAATGAAAAGTGTCTTGTGTTGCGCAATGGTTGGTTTAGCTATCGCTGGACTCAGATTTTTGATTTAGCCAATATCACCAAGGACATTACCGTTATCAAAGGTAAGCAGTTGGAAGATGCTACGCAAGGTGTGTTTGCTCCAGCTCCGATTGAAGAAGTGGTGGCTTTCATTAAGAAAGAAAAGCCAGCGGTTGTTTTCGCTCCTCATGTAGAAACTTCTGCCGGCATTATTTTGCCAGACGACTATCTGAAGGCTGTTGGTGAGGCAGTGCGCTCAGTTAATGGTTTGTTTGTGCTCGATTGCATCGCATCGGGAGCAATGTGGGTGGATATGAAGGCTTGCAATGTTGACCTATTAATTACCGCGCCTCAAAAAGGTTGGAGTAGCTCACCTTGTTGCGCGATGGTGGCTATGAGTGATAGGGCTCGTGAGCGCATTGAATCTACTCAAAGCAGCAGCTTCTCGATGGACCTCAAAAAGTGGCTCCAAATTATGGAAGCCTATGAAAAGGGTGGTCATGTGTATCACACCACGATGCCAACAGACGCGCTCAAAATCTTGCGCAATGTGATGAAAGAAACTCAGGCTTTAGGTTTTGCTGCACTCAAGGCAAAGCAACAAGAGTTGGGTGATAAGGTTCGCGCCTTATTGGTATCGAAGGGCTACCACTCAGTGTCAGCAAAAGGCTTTCAGGCTCCTGGCGTAGTAGTGAGCTACACCAAAGATCCGGATATTCAGTCAGGCAAAAAGTTTATTGCTCTGGGTTTACAAACTGCTGCTGGCGTGCCATTGCAGTGTGATGAGCGCCCAGATTTCCGCACTTTCCGAATTGGTTTATTTGGTCTAGAAAAGCTGGCAAATGTTGACCGTACAGTTGGTCACCTTGAGGCAGCTTTAGAAAAGATTACCGAGACGGAAGCGCTGCCTGCTTAAGTAGGTAATCATTTAAGTATAAAGGCCGTCTTAGGACGGCTTTTTTATTGCCTCTAGCGCTAGAGGATTGGGAGTTGCTTCGCCTACCCTCGTTAATACATTCGTATCTAGATGATGAAAGGGTTGATCCTGGCCTTTGATCATCATGACCGTGTCTTGCTCGTAAGACCACGAGCCATCTTCCAAGATTGTCACCATGATGCGGTACTCAATCGTTTTAAATGCATAGTCTAGAAAAGGGTTCGAAGAGATCCCAGCAGTCGGATCTTCAATCTTGGCAATGCACTCAAACTGGGTAGCATTTGCAGAGGCTTTTCCTATGGCCATGGTCACCATGCCACGGGGAATGGTGAGAGTATGAACAATCGATCCAGTAGCAGGTTCCCAAAGCCAATAGCCAACTTGATCATGATAAGTTTTTACTTGATCTGGTTTGGTAATGTGAAGGTGATAGCGCAAGCCATAAAACAACTGAGGCCCATTGGTTTGGGGGTCAATCGGTTGCATCTCAATACGCTCGGTATACACCTGCTTCTTTGGCCCCTCAGCTTTTGGCTTAATGTCTAAACCCCGTTGACCTTCCCAGATTCCGGCAAGGCGAGTGAGGGGCCCCAGATTGTCTAGGGTATGGATAGAGTATCCCTGAGGCTCTGTATAAATATCGGCTGGGAAAGAGTTCATTTGGATGCCTTGGTTAAATGAAGCATTTATGACAAATAATTGGGTATTATTAAATTATCCACAAACCTTATGGAGCTTTAAATGAATACTCGCTTTGCAAAACTTACTTTAGCCACACTCATTTCAGCTTCAATTGGTTTATCCCCGCTGACCGTGATGGCGGCAGATCCAGCTCCAGCTAGCGCTCCGGCGGCTGCTCCAGCAGCGGTGCCTGCAACTCCAGCGCCTGCTGCTCAGCAAGATAAGGCAACTAAGAAGGCTAAGAAGCAGGCTAAGAAAGATAAAAAAGCAGAGAAGAAGGCTAAGAAAAAATCAAAGAAAAAAGCAAAGGCAGCTCAAGAGCCAGTAGCACCTCAGTAAGCTATTCAGCGATCAAGTGATCAAGCGATCAATTTAAGGGGTCAGATCCCTCAAGGTCTATAGGCTTTGTGGCGTTCTGCCCCTGTTGTTTGCTAGATGCATCGTTGCGCACGAGCAGCCACATCGCACCCATCACCAAACTCATTCCACCAAGCTGAATCCAGGTAATAGGTTCAGATAGCACGATCCAACCCATAAACAGGGTTGAGACGGGTCCCAATATGCCAGCTTGGGCAACCAGAGGCGAGCCAATCCGATTGATCGCAATCATGATTAATAACATCGGAATGACGGTACATAGGCTCGCATTGAGAAGGCTGAGCCAATAGATCTGCTGGACTTGGACAAACACAGCCGCAGGATCGTAAATCAGAATTTGAATGACACTCAGCAGCGCAGATGCGGAGCTGGCATAAACGACCAAGCGCACGCTACCGACACGCCTAACCATCTCTCCCGAGCCAATCATGTAGATCGCATATGAACATGCGCTGGCAAAGACTAGCAGCATGCCGAGAACAGCCATGGAGCCAGTTGAGCTGGCATCTTGGATGAATACCACAATCACCCCTAGGTATCCCACAGCCAGCGCATACCATTGCAGGCGACTGATGGATTTATTTAATACAAAATAAGAAATCAATAGCACGATGGTTGGAGTGAGATAAAGAACAATTCGCTCCAGGCCAACAGAAATATATTGCAGTCCCAAAAAGTCCAGGTAGCTGGAAAAAAAGTAGCCCATAAAGCCTAAGGCAAATATCTTCGCTTGATCTCGCCAGGTGAGTGGGCTCATCACCTGTCTACGTGCTTGCCACCAATAAATTCCCCAAAAGAGGGGGAGGGCCATCAACATTCTCAAGGCAATTAAAGTCTCCGCATTGGCGCCATAGCCAAAAGCGAGCTTGACCAGAATGGCTTTGCCAGAAAAGAGGACGGAGCCTAGACCGGCCATAAAGAGGCCGTATACGTAACGGCGATGATGAAGAATTGCGCTAGTTGATTGCATGCTGTTTTATAACAGCTTATTTAAGAGACTCCGCATCTCCAAAATCACCTCTGATGGAGTAAGTCCAATAGGGCCAATTTGTTGAGCTACCAAACTATCTGCGGCCGAAGCATGGAGTTGCACTCCAATACAGCTTGCCTCCCACAGATTTAGCTTATGGCGAACGCCCTGGGCGGCAATCGCTGCAATACAACCAGTTAAAACATCACCCATTCCGCCGATAGCCATGCCAGGATTACCTTGCGCGCATTGCACTGCCAAATTAAGAGGTGAGGCAATTAACGTATGTTGACCTTTGAGGACAACAATTGAGCTAGTGAGTTTCACTAAGTCAGATAGGGCTGTAAGGCGGTTTGCTTGTATGGCTGAGGCCGTTGTATTGAGAAGGTGCGCAGCCTCACCAGGGTGCGGAGTGAGAACAGTCATCTCCGGGAATGCTTGATTACGTTCCCGCAAAAGGTCGAGATATTCTGGGGTATCGGCAATTAAATTGAGTGCATCCGCATCAATGACTAGCGGTACTTTTGGAAAGCGTAGTGCGGCTATCAGCCAATCCCTAGCAAGTTCAGAAAAACCAATTCCTGGGCCAATCGCAATCACATCCGGTGTTGTATCTTCTAATTGCTCTTGGGCGTTAAAGCTGGCTAAGCGGACCATCAGCTCGGCTTGTTCTGGCATTGCATGCGCGGCCATTGGATCCAGCATCTCTAAAATAGTCCAGCCCGCTCCCAAGTGGAGTGCTGCGCTACCCGATAACATGAGAGCTCCAGCCATACCCGGAGCACCCCCAATCAGCAGTACTTTGCCTGCATCCCCTTTATGTTCTGAGGATGCTCGCTTGAGGCGAGCAATAAGCTCTAGTGATCTCAGCTCGGTAGGTGCATTCATCTGAATAGTATCGCTCTAATAAGTGACTTAACAATGGATTTTATCGGGAGTATCCTTGAGTGATGAAAATACAATTTCTGGGTGCGGCAGGTGAGGTTACTGGCTCAAGGCATTCTGTAGAGGCTACAGTTGGTGGGCGTGAGCTTCGATTCATAGTCGACTTTGGTATGTTTCAGGGTGGGCGCGAGGCCACCGCCAAGAATCTAGAGCCCTTACCTTTTCCTCCCAAGGAAGTCGATTTTATTGTGCTGACACATGCGCATATCGACCATAGCGGTCTATTGCCAAGGCTCTGCGCACAAGGATTTTCTGGCCCCATCTATTGCACGGATGCCACACTCGAGTTCCTGAAGATTTTGTTACCCGATAGCGCGCATTTGCAGCGCTCAGATGTCGAGCGTGCGGAGCGTAGACAAAAGGCAGGTAAGTGGCGTGGTGACTTACCCGTTGCCTTGTACTCCATGGAGGAGGCTGAGCTAGCTCTTGGGCAATGCCAGGTAGTTCCCTATGGAAAATCACTAGAACTCTGTAAAGGAATAGATCTGGAGTTTCAAAATGCAGGACATATTCTGGGGTCTGCCATTGCCGTGATCGATATCACCGAAGATCATTCCAAGAATAAGCGCTGCGTTTTCTCTGGAGATATTGGCATGAAGGGCAAGTTGTTAATGCCAGATCCCACCAAGATTGCTCAAGCAGATGTAGTAGTGGTTGAGTCAACCTATGGTGACCGATTGCATAAAACTTTAGCTGATACAGAGTCTGAGTTAATTGAGGTGGTAAACAGCACCTTGAGTGCACATGGAAATATTGTCATTCCAGCCTTTGCTGTGGGTCGTACACAAGAGATACTTTTTTTATTAATTAATTTAGTAAAGCGTAATTTATTGCCCCATCTGAGTATTTGGGTAGACTCTCCAATGGCAACCGCAGCCACCCATCTGACTCAACATTTTTTTGCGCAATTAGACAAAGAATCGCAGTCTACCTTCGAGTGGTTTAAGAAAAACCCCAGCGCAGTAGATCTCAGATTCATTGCGGATGTAGAAGAATCTAAAGCGCTCAATAAGATCAAGGGTGGGGCGATTATTATTTCAGCGAGTGGTATGTGCGATGCGGGCCGAATCCTCCATCATCTGCAGAATAATTTGCCGCGCGCTCAAAACGCCATTGTGATTACTGGATTTCAGGCTTATGGCAGCTTAGGTCGTCGCTTGGTCGATAAAGCGACTAAGGTGCGCCTTTTCGGTGAAGAAGTCCCTGTTCGCGCATCGGTACACACCATTGGCGGGCTCTCAGCCCATGCGGATCAAGCGGGTTTATTGGATTGGCTACGAGGCTTTACATCCGCACCTAAAACCGTATTCGTGGTTCACGGTGAGCCTGAGGCATCCGCTGTCTTAGCCCAGTCCATACGGGAAGAGCTTGAGTGGCAGAGTGTCATTATTCCAGAGCGTTTACACACCTACACCTGTTGAGTTTTACTCAGCTACCTTGGCACCCTGAACATGATGACGAAGCATCGCCTCGGCAATAAATCCAGAAGCTTTTAATTCTTGAATCTCGCCACTAAGATAAGCGTTGATTTTTTCAACACCGACCCGCGTCTTAGGTATGCCAATAGCCTGATTGATTACCATGAACCTACCAGGAAGCATACGTAAGCCATCATAGCGCTTTGCGTCACTTTCGAGTTGTTGCTTAACGCCGGCAGCAACATTACCAGTTCCAGACATAAAGTCATCTACTACTGCTTGTGAGTTTGCAGAGCGGAGCAACTTAGCTTGTTTGATTTCACGAGTCAGGTAAAGGTCATAAGCGCTACCTTTGCCTACGACAATCTCATTATCCGGCATATCTACATCTTCATTCTTAGTGAGTGGTGATGAGCCCTTCACCAGGTAAGCGCCCTCAATCTGAATGTAAGCAGGGGTGTAGCTAATATCCGCTCCGCGGACAGGATCGATTGCAACAAACACTAAATCCACATCCCCTGATTTGACGGCTTCAACAGTAGCCCCCGCCGTTTGATAGCAGATAAAAACAATAGCTAGTTTCAGCTTGTTGGCAATGTGATTTGCTATGTCGACGGTAATCCCTTTGGGCTCCTTAGTATTGCTATCTAAGCTAGCCAAGAGGGGATTGCCAAAATTAATGCCAACTCGCAAAGTACCAGTTGGCGTAAAAGAGCTGAGCAATGAAGGGTCAAGGGCATTCATCTAGAAGGGATGGGGTAAAAAGGGGATAAAAAAACCGCGGCGAACCGCGGCTGATTTTTCTCGAGAAGAGATTATTTCTTAGCGTCAGCTGCTGGAGCTGCTGCTGGTGCAACTGGAGCTGCAGGAGCATCTTTCTTAGCTTCTTCCATGTGAGCTGCTTCAGCACCATGTTTCTCGCCACCCATATCAATGTCGCCATCGCCTTTGAGGAGTAAATAGGCTGTGGCACCAACTAAAACTAGTACCATGATGATGATTGAACGATTGCTCATTGCTTTTCCTTCGGTTTGGTTAATATGAAGCAATATTAACGCTTGAAGTGCTGGCGGTACATCCGAATAAGCCCTAGATGGCAAATTAATGCAATATTCTAGGTAGTAATACTAATTCTGATGCTCCATCTCCGGGCCTCATCAGCTCGCTGATCACGTTCAGGATTCGAGATAGCCATTTTTTAAAGGTTGAAATAAAGGTTTCAATATGAGTCCAAGGCTTCCTGTAAATAACTCCCAAACGATCACTGATTTTTTGAATCTTCAGAAAAGCCAGTTGGCGGAAGAAAATTCCGAGGACTCCTATCAATTCGCATTTGATGATCAAGCCTTTTTAGCTCGTCGTGAAACATTAGGCTTGCGCTTTCAGTTGGAATTGTTAAAGCCAGAAATTCTATTACATGAGCGTGGTATTGAGCACACGATTACTGTATTTGGTTCTACTCGTTTCGTTAGCAGCGAAAAAGCTCGAGAGCTTGAGAAGAGCGCTAAAACACCAGAAGAGATTGCAGAAGCTCAGCGCGCATTGCTGCATTGCAAGTACTACGACTCCGCAAGAAAGTTCGGAGAAATCGTAGCCAAATATAACGCTACTCAATCTGAAGATCAAAATAAGTTACATATCGCTACTGGTGGAGGTCCTGGAATTATGGAGGCCGTCAATCGTGGCGCTTTTGAAGCAGGCGACCAAACTATCGGTTTTAATATCAGCCTGCCAAGGGAGCAGCATCCTAACCCTTACCTCACTCCTGGCTTAAGTTTTCGTTTTCACTATTTCGCCATTCGTAAAATGCATTTTATGCTGCGGGCTAGGGCGATTGTGGCCTACCCAGGAGGCTTCGGCTCGTTTGACGAGCTCTTTGAGGTTTTAACCTTAATGCAAACCAAAAAGGTGGAACGCTTTCCAATCATTTTGGTTGGGAAGGCTTTTTGGCATGAGGTGATCAACTTCAAGCAGATGCTTGAACATGGGGTGATTGAGCAGCCTGATATTGATTTGATCCACTTTGTAGAAACTGCTGAAGAAGCTTGGGCGGTGATTCGCGACTGGTATCAGTTGGCGTAAGTTGCCCGTGAGGACTGTAAAATAGACGCACAGACACCATGACTATTCTAAATACCGTAACACTCAGCACCGAACTCGATTTACCAGCTTATTTGTTCGGTATTGCCATGCTGCTGATTGTGATGCTGGTACATGGCATGGCTTTGCTCCAAATTGCGAAGCGCTACGAGGTAAAGTCATTCCTCTATCTTTCAGAACACAAGTACTCTTCAGTGGCTCTCGTGTTCTATGTCAGCGTGCTCTGTTTATTTCTCACGCATATCTTTGAAATCATCCTCTGGGGAATTTCACTAAGAGCATTTAATCTCTTGCCAAGTTTAAGTCAGAGTATTTTATTTAGCGGTAGTACCTATACCGCGATGGGTTTTATGGATGACCTCTTGCCAGGGGGCTGGAAGATGCTAGCGATCATCATTGCGTTCTCAGGAATGTTTGCTTTTGCCTGGACCGCATCAGTCATGATCTCGATGACAAAGAATTTCCGTCAGGCTTATACCCGTTTGCACATGCAAAAACTAAAGCTACCGACAGAAGTCATTGAGCGCTTTAAGTAAGCTATGACGAAATCTTGGGATGCCATCGTGATTGGTGGTGGCGCAGCTGGACTATTCTGTGCTGGTATTGCTGGCCAGTTGGGTAAAAAAGTCTTAGTTCTAGATCACGCCGATACCTTATGTGAAAAAATTCGTATCAGCGGCGGAGGTAGATGCAATTTTACGAATCTGCATAGTAGCCCGGCAAATTTCCTCTCTTTAAATCCAAACTTTGTAAAAAGTGCCTTGGCTCGTTACCCCGCAAAAGAATTTATTCGGCTGGTACAGTCTTATCGCATTGCTTATCACGAGAAACACCAGGGTCAGTTATTTTGTGATGACTCCGCTAAACAGATTATTGAGATGTTGCTGGCGGAGTGCGCTAAGGGACGTGTCGATATCCGTCATCCAGTCACTGTGGAGTCAATCTCCAATGAGGCGGGGGTATGGAGCGTCAAAACCAATTTTGGTATTGAGCGATCCAAATCCTTGGTTATGGCTACAGGGGGTCTGCCGGTTCCTGCAATTGGAGCAACGGCATTCTCCTTGGATATCGCCAAGCAATTTGGCTTGAAAGTAATTGATCCTCGTCCTGCGCTGGTACCGCTCTCATTTACCTCTGGAGAGTTTGATAACTTAATTGAGTTATCGGGTTTAAGTTTGCCGGTTCGCATCGCCGCCGGAGCGAAAGGGAGCCGCTATGGCGCCTGCCGATTTAATGAGGATTTACTCTTGACGCATAAGGGCCTATCAGGGCCTGCCGTCTTGCAGGCCAGTAGTTATTGGGCTGAAGGTGAGGCCATTCATGTCGACTGGCTTGGCGCAGTGGAAGCTAACGGAAATTTCAGTTGTGATGACCTATTTAATAACGAAGATAACCGCCTCAAGCTGACTGAAAATATCCTAGCTTCAGTAATGCCACTACGTTTAGCAAAAGTATTTGCTGAGCAGAAAAATCTCTTAGGTAAAAAGTGGGCCGAGGTTTCTAAAAAAGATCGTCAAGCTCTTAAAGAGCTCATTACTAATTGGTCGGTAAAGCCAGCGGGAACACTAGGCTGGAAAAAGGCTGAAGTGATGTTGGGCGGAGTCGATACCAAAGAGCTTGATGGACAAACCATGATGGCTCGTAAGCAACCGGGGCTCTATTTCATTGGTGAGTGTGTTGATGTCACCGGACATCTTGGGGGTCACAATTTCCAGTGGGCTTGGGCTAGTGGCTTTGCCTGCGCCCAAGCACTCTAATGCTTTATTAGCCATTACCTTTCTTTTTCTTACGTGAGCGAATATTGAGGAGCTCAACGAATAGAGAAAAAGCCATTGCCACGTAAATATATCCCTTGGGAATATGCACCCCCATACCTTCGGCAATCAGAACTACGCCCACAACAGTTAAGAAAGTCAGGGCCAGCACCTTAATTGAAGGATGATTGTATACAAACTCTCCAATGGACTTAGCGGCAACTAGCATGATGAGAACGGAGGTGAGCACTGCTGCGATCATGACTCCAATTTCATCTACCATCCCAACGGCAGTAATGACGCTATCGAGGGAAAAGATAATGTCGAGCAAGCCAATTTGCAATATGGATGTCATGAAAAGGGTTGCGTGTGATTTAGTGAGTCGAACCGCATCCAATTTTTCTTCCGGAACATTCTGATCGACAGCCTCAACCTCTATATAGATTTCTTTTGATGCTTTCCAAATTAAGAAGAATCCACCCAGCAATAAAATCAAGTCCCTGCCTGTGAGTGCATGCTCTAGGACTGTAAAGAGTGGGTTAGTAAGGCCCATTACCCAGGAAAGGCTGAGTAACAATAGGATCCGAGTAAGTAGGGCAAAAATGAGGCCAAAGCGACGTACTTTTTCTCGAATTTGTATAGGCAGTCTATTTGCGATGACGCTAATAAAAATAATATTATCAATGCCAAGAACAATTTCTAAAGCGGATAGCGTCAGAAATGCTATCCAGATGTTGGGATCGCTTAGTAACTGCAGACAACTTTCAAACATATTTAATGCCTCTAATTTGGTGTTGGGTTAAAGTGTATCTGAGTTAATCAAATTAAATGCCCATGCCTAAGTCCATGCAATTTATCAGGTTGTTATTAGTAGGCGCTTTAGTGTCCCTAATTCCTGCTATGAGCTGGGCTGCTTTCCCTGATAAGCCAATCAAGGTCATTATTGGTTTTCCAGCGGGTGGTCCGCTTGATGCTCACATGAGATTGTTAGTTGAAAAACTTCAATCCACCTTAGGTCAAACAGTCATTGTGGATTACAAAGCGGGGGCAGGCGGCACTGTAGGAGCGCAATTTGTAGCGCAATCACCCGCCGATGGATATACCTTGCTCTTGGCCAATACCGGCACGATGGTAATTAACCCTGCCGTCTATACCAAAACCTCATATGAAACTCTTAAAGAATTTCAGCCGATTGCTAGAACCGCACAGCAACCCCTAGCTTTGATAGTGAATAAGGATGTTCCAGCGCAAACGCTAAAGGAATTTGTGGCATACGCCAAGGCTAATCCCGGTAAATTGAATTACGGTTCGGCCGGTAACGGTGGGATTTCTCATCTTGTGCCAGAGATGCTCAAAAATGAGACTGGTATTTTTATGGTTCACATTCCCTTCAAGGGAAGCGCACCAGCATTTACGGATCTGATCGCAGGGCATGTCCAATTTATGGCTGAGTCGGTTCCTCAAGCCGCTAACTATGCCAAGATGGGTAAAGTGAGAGCCTTGGCAGTAACCAGCGCAAAGCGCAACCCAGCGCTACCGAATACGCCTACTGTGATCGAGACAGGTGTAGCTAATTTAGAGGTAGTTGGCTTTTATGGAATCTTGGCACCTAAAGGCACCCCACCTGAAGTAGTGAGCAAGCTTAGCCAGGCTTTCAAGGAAACCTTAGACTCCCCAGACGTACAGAAAAGAATGTTAGAGCAGGGGGCGGATCCAGCCTATCTCAATGCAGATCAATTTACTAAGTTTCTAGCAGGCGAAATGCCTCGTTGGGCTAAGGCTGTCAAACAAGCTGGAGCTAAGCTAGATTAGTTAGGCTGGTTTCTCATCCAGTCGGCAGTCTTAAAAAGAGACTCTTCCAGCTGAGCGCCAATCTGACCATCAATGCCGCAGTCTTCCATGGCGCGGTACATGCAGGCTAGCCATTGGTTGCGTTCTTTAAGACCAATTTTGAATGGTAAATGCCTAGCGCGTAGCATTGGGTGACCATACTTTGGAGAATAGACGTCTGGACCGCCTAGCCAGCCCGATAAAAAGAGTTTGAGTTTATCTCTAGAGCTCGATAGATCTTGGGCATGCATGGCCCGTAAATCTGCAAAGGGCTCTTCTAGCGCCATCAAATCATAGAAGCGGTCGACTAATTCTTCAACCTTTGCCGCGCCACCAATCATTTCGTAGGGATTTTTGAGTTCGCTCATGTCATGATTTTAATGCTAGTGGGCGGGGGAATTGGCAAGGCTGCAATTTCGGTATAGAGTTGGATTGTGGCCTCACTAGTTACTTAAACCCCTAATAAACATGAAGGAGAGTAGTAATGGATAAAAAAGATATTCAGGCATGGCAGCAAGAAAAGGCGAAAGAGTTGTTTGCTTATTCCCACAAATTACTAGATGCCGCTAAAGATCTCAGTGAGCACCATCTGGCAGAAATTCAGTGGGGCATGAAAAATGCCCTGGAGAGTGCCAAATCCGCAGCCAAAAATGATCTTGCAAGACTTAAAGAGCTACAAGAATCTGCCGCGAAAGAAGCCGCGAAGCGGGCGACGGTGTATCAAAGGAAAGTGAAGTCTGTTCTGAGGGATATTGGCGATGACGCGGCTGATGGCACTGAAAAGCATTTAGAGAAAGTACGCAGCTCCTTAGTGAGCTGGCTTGAAGATGTTGAAGACAAAATTCCAGGCCATGCCGATAAATTATCTAAGGTAGTTCATGACATGTCGACTGCCGGCCAAAAGATGTTTAAGGAAGGTCGAAAAATTGTGAATCAAGTGGCCGATGCGGCTGAAAAAAACATTGAGGAGCACATTAGAAAGCCATCGGATACAAAGAAGAAATAGAAGTAAGATTTTCTGATGCACTGAGTAGTAAAAAGCCGTCTAAACAATAGACGGCTTTTTTACACCCAACCCTGAATCCAGATCTCGGTATCCTTCAGCTGGCGCCAAGGAATGAGTTCAATTTGTTTATCAAAAACAGCTTCAATCTCAACGAATTCAATTGCACTATCTGACAACTCTGGAAGAATGACCTTGCTCACCAGAAAGTGCTTGCGCTTATGACTGGGTTTTACTGCGGTCCATTTGCTCAGAAGCAGCTTCTTGGGGTTGAGTGGGTTTTGTTCTTTAGAGGGCATTGCACTGAAATTCATTTGTATCGCTGATCAGTTTTCCTGAGCTAGGAGTAAAGTTATTGCTTGAGTCCTGGATCTGGGCGGGGCACTTCAAATCAAAATAACTCTGTGGTCCCAGACTTCCACAGTAGTCGTATTGGCGATCCTGAAACTGCATTTGCGCCTTTTTGAGAATCATGGTGGATTTAGATCTAGCGTTATCTATGCACGTCCAAGTAGTGTAGGTTTCTCGTCCACAAGCTATCAGCCCTAGGGACAATAACAATATGGGCAGTATTTTATTCATAGCAGTGAGAATAGCCTGATTCATTTCTTTTTGCTGGTAAACCATTTTGTATTAGTATTTATCTCAACGAGTTCCTGAGCTAGGAATATCGCCCATAAGAAAAAATAGACTAGGAGATGTATGGATATCAATCGTCGCGATGCATTGAAAATTGGCGCTACTACCGCTATCGGTGGCATGCTCATGCCCGGTATGGCTAGCGCCTCAGATCGTACGCCTATTGTTGTAGAGCCGCTCACGGGTAAGGCAGGATTTAGAGTGGCTAATTATTTACCGAAAATGGGTGCTAGCTCGCGTTTAGGTTTGGTGACTAATGATGGTTTGGTGGTGGACATTCCTGCTGAAGCGGCTCGGCAAAAACTAGAGCTTTCATTTGATCCAACTTCAATGATCTCCTTAGCTGCTTCAGGTAATCGCGGTTTGCTAGATTTGGCAACCCTCTTTAAGAATCGCAGCAAGAGCTCATTTAATGTAAATCAAGTGGTTTTACTATCGCCTATTCCTAAGCCCCAAAGTAATATTTATTGTGTCGGCTGGAACTACCTGGATCACTTTGACGAAGGTATGCAGAGCCGTGCTGATAAGACAGTCAAAGAGTACCCCAAGGTTCCAGTGCTGTTTACCAAGGGCACTCAAACTATGAATGGCCCTTTTGATTCCATTCCGTACGATGCTAGCTATTCGACTACGATTGATTGGGAGGCTGAACTAGCCGTTGTCATTGGTAAAAAGGGGAAGAACATCTCCGAAGAAAATGCAATGGAGTATGTATTTGGGTATTCTGCCTATAACGATACAACTGCGCGTGATGTTCAGCAAAAGCGACATTCAGGTCAATGGTTTAAAGGTAAAAGTCTAGATGGCCATGGTCCGATGGGTCCTTGGGTTGTCACAGCTGGTGGTGTGAACTTGGATGACACTCGAATTATCTGTCGAGTGAACGGCATAGAAAAACAAAATGCGAGTTATAAGCAGATGTTTTTCAAAATCCCAGTGATTATTTCCGAGTTGTCACGAAGTTTGACTTTGCTACCTGGTGACATTATTGCTACTGGTACGCCGTCGGGTGTGGGTTACAGCAGAAAGCCACCAGAATTTCTTAAGCCGGGTGACATGATGGAAACTGAAATTACCGGTGTCGGAATTATTCGCAACAAAATAGCCTAGAAAGTAGTGGTGGCATCCCTTTTGGCGCCACCACTATTAAGCTCTAAAGCACCCAGAAGTGATGGGTGCCATCTTTACCCAGTTGCTCAACTAAACCAAATTCCCAGTCAAGATAGGCTTGCATCGCTGCTGGATCTACGCTGGTTCCTTCGTATGGCCGCTTGTAACGATCCAGTGGTGGCGATGCCAGATGGATAGGACCTTTTTCAATCTCTAGGCCTGCATCTATCCAGGCTTTATTACCGCCGGATAAAACAAGCACCTCGGCTGTTGTCAGTCCCTGTATCTCTTGTGCAGCAAATAGTGCAAGTTCACCAGTGGTGCTGGTAAGTACATAGCGATTTGCTTTTGGTAGCTTCTCTAAAGCCTTGGAGAATTGCGAGCGAAGGGCAAACCAACTTCCGGGAATATGACCCTTCACATAATTTGCATGCGTACTTAAATCGACAAAGATGGTGGTGCTGTCATTCTGTAGCCATGTTGCAGCGGTCTTCACATCAACAGTTTGAATGTCAGGGGTTGCTGGAAGAGGGGCAACCCACGCGCCTTTTTCAGTAAGGTCTGAAGTTTTGAGGTCATCAATGACATAGACATCCCAAGCCATCTGCGCAAGCCATGAAGCCGGCATGTTGGCTCTAACCCCACTAGGGTCTGCTAGGACAATACGTGCGCCACGAACTGGAGCAACCATTTCCGTCTCTTGCACTAATTGACCGCCCGGTGTTGAGCGAAATCCGGGAAGGTGACCAGCTTCATATTCTTCAGGCGTTCTCGTGTCAAAAAAATAAGTGGTTCGCTCAGCTTGAGATTTCCACTGCTCAATATCGGTAAGCTTAATGCGTTTAACACCAGCTCGATCAGCAACGCTACGCGCACGTTCGGCTGCCTCCAAAGCCGTGCTCTCGCTTACCTCTTTGAATCGACGACTTTGACCTTTGTCCAATTCTTGCCCAGCTAAGGTCCAGCCAATCGTGCCATTACGCAATGCATTTACTTCGTTTGGGATGCCTGCATTAATCAGAGATTGAGTGCCGATGATGCTACGGGTTCTGCCTGCGCAGTTCACAATGATTTTGGTCTTTGGGTTTGGTGCGAGCTCTGGAACCCGTAAGACTAGTTCAGCGCCAGGGACACTGATACCAGTAGGGATGCTCATAGTTTGATATTCATCAAAGCGACGCACATCCACTACGACAACATCTTCCTTGGCATCAATTAATTTTTTTACTTCTTGTGCAGATAGGGAGGGGGTATGTCTTTTGGATTCCACAAACTCACCAAAAGATTTGCTGGGAACGTTCACATCTTTAAAGACTTCGCCACCAGCCGCTTTCCAGGCTTTAACACCGCCTTCAAATACAGAGACATCTAAATAGCCTAGTTCAGAAAGTCTCTCTGCAGCTAGCTGAGCATAGCCTTCGCCATCGTCAAGCGTGACAATCGGCACATCTTTTCTCGGGAGCTTACTAAATGCATCTACCTCAATACGTGACAGTGGAAAATTAGCAGCAAACAAAGGGTGTTCTTGCGCATGCGGATCTTCTTCGCGCACATCCAGTAGTGCAATCTCCTCTTTTTTGAGAAGCTTGTTTCTAACAAAAGCGTAATCTTGTTTTTTAATCAGCATAAATCTTCTTCTTTATTTTCTTGTTGTTTCTGTGGATTAACTGAAGCATTAATCTAATTTAGCATTCGATTTTTTTACCACTTCACCCCAGCGAGTAATCTCTTGATTGATGTAGTTTACTAATTCAGGGCGACTCATCTTCGGTGCGGTGGCGCCCATAGCTGCCCAACGTTCTTTGATTTCAGGTGAGGCGAGAGCAGTTTGCACTTCTGCACTCATCTTATCAACGATCTCTTTTGGTGTTCCTTTGATTGCCCACATGGCATACCAGCTATAAACCACAAAGTCTTTGATACCCAGCTCTTGCGCGGTTGGCACATTAGGAAAAGCGTCTACACGCTTTTGCGTCGTGACGGCGACTGCAATTAACTGACCATTCTTGATGAAGGGTGCTGCGCCAGCTAGAGTGTCAAACATCATATCCACTTGGCCAGCTACTAAGTCCTGCAGGGCGGGGCCAGTACCGCGATAGGGGATATGGGTGATGAATAACTTGTTTTGCATCTTAAATAATTCACCAGTTAAATGCTGGGATGTGCCGTTGCCGGTGGAGGCGTAGTTGTACTTTCCTGGATGCTTGCGAATTTCTTCAATAATGGATTTCAGATCATTCTTCGGAAATTTAGTTGGGTTGACTACGATGACATGCGGCACACTGCCAATGATGGCGACAGGCTCAAAGTCTTTGGTGATGTCATAAGACAGATTGGTATACATGCTGGGAGCAATGGAGTGATGCACTGCGCCAAGAAGCCAGGTATAGCCATCAGGAGCCATTTTTGCGGCAACTGCTGCGCCAACAGTGCCGCCAGCTCCACCTTTATTGTCAACGATGATCGAGGTGCCCATTTGCGTGGATAGCTGCCGGGCTAAAGGTCGCCCAAAAGCATCCACGGCACCACCAGGTGGGAATGGGTTGATAAAGGTAATAGGCTTATTGGGAATTGGCCAGTTAGTAGCTTGGGCAAATGCTTGTAAGCTAATCAGTGCGCTAGCTAATAAAACAAGGGTATTTCTGATTTTCACTTGTGTCTCCGTAATTTTCTAGTAGTTTTCCCTATTTTGGAGGATTTAGAGGATATAAGAGTTATCCCTGATAGAGCCCCTGAATTCCTCTGGTTTTTATGGGGATATACTAAATCCGAGCTCAGTACTCACACTTTGATCAGAAATATAGGAGACAAGATGTCACAACACGATACATTGTTGGCTGCTTTTGAAACTTACAAAGCAGAAAACGAAAAGTTCATTGAAAAAGGCATTAAGGCATCTGCTGCACGTGCTCGTAAGGCTTTGCAAGAAATTGCTGGCGCATGTAAAGAGCGTCGTAAAGAAATTACAGCCGCTAAAGAAGCAATGGAAGCTAAGAAGTAATTCGTCTTACTCCGAATTAAATTCAGCCTGGTTCCCACAAGGAGCCAGGCTTTATTTTTTATTGGCTGACAGCAAACAAAGTGAGCTTCATGGCTTTACTCCGAATGGCTAGTAGGCTTTGATACTCCGGACTATGAGCCCATGACTGGGAGCATTCCAGATCAGGAAACTCCAGTTCTACAAATGCGCTAAAGGAATCACACTTCAATTCGTTCCAGAGGAATGTGTTGAATGATCCCCGAGAGGTGATTTTTCCCTGATATAGAGCAACCGTATCCCCCACTTGAGCTCGGTACTCCTCAAATGCCTCCAGATCATTTAACTGAATAAGCCCAATCACTTTAATAGTCATGCCATCTCCTGGTAATTTATGAGGCTAGTTTATAAGCAAGCTATAGTGAGATATTAGAACTTCACTATCTCATCAGAGGCAAATATGAAAGTCGCATTTTTAGGTTTGGGTAATATGGGCCTGCCGATGGCTCTCAATTTAATTAAAGCAGGTCACCAGGTTCAAGGGTTTGATTTAGCGCAGACTCAGCTTGATGCTTTCAAGGCTGCTTGTGGTATTCCTGCGCAGAGCGCATCAGAAGCTGCTATAGATGCAGAGGTCATCATCAGCATGCTGCCAGCCTCACGCCATGTCGAGGCTTTGTATTTAGGTGATTCTGGCTTGCTTGCTACAGCCAACCCAAGAGCTTTGCTTATCGACTGCTCCACGATTTCTCCTAAGGTATCTCAGGCGGTAGCCGCCGCTGCAAAAGCTAAAGGCTTTGCCATGATTGATGCTCCAGTCTCCGGTGGTACTGCAGGCGCTCAGGCGGGAACCTTGACCTTTATGGTCGGCGGTGAAGCGCATGATGTAGAGCGTGCTCGACCATTGCTAGAGAAGATGGGTAAAAATATTTTTCATGCGGGCGCAAGCGGTAGTGGTCAAACCGTCAAGGTCTGTAATAACATGTTGCTGGGTATACAAATGCTGGGTACCAGTGAGGCATTGCGCTTAGGTATAGCTAATGGCATGGACCCTAAGGTGCTCTCTGACATCATGACCAAGAGCTCGGGTCGAAATTGGGTCCTGGAACTGTATAACCCTTGTCCCGGCGTAATGGAAAACGTGCCATCCTCAAAAGGATATGTAGGGGGCTTTGGCGTCGATCTCATGTTGAAAGATTTGGGTTTGGCGACTGAGAACGCAAGCGATCTAGAAGCGAGCGTTCCGCTAGGAGAGTTATCGCGTAAGCTTTATGAAGCGCATAGCAAAGCGGGTAATGGACAACTCGATTTTTCGAGTGTATTTAATCTAGCCGCAGATTAAATACCGGTTATGCCAATGCAACACCGGTATTGTTTTATCAGTTAGCGGTTGAAACTACGTTTAGGTGGGCTGCCACGCTTAGCCGCAGGCTTGCCACCACCGGCACCACCACCAGCATTGCCTGGGCGGGGTTTTCTGGATTGTTGGTGTTGTTGGCTTCTTAATTGGATCGGTTGTGCTACCGCATTTGGATCTGGCTCAAATCCAGCAATCACTTCTTGCGGTAGTTTTTGCTTGATAAGCTTCTCAATATCTCGGAGCATCTGATGTTCGTCGACGCATACCAAGGACACTGCAACCCCATTTGATCCGGCTCTACCAGTTCTACCAATGCGGTGCACATAATCTTCAGACACATTGGGTAAGTCGTAGTTCACGACGTGGGGGAGTTGATCGATATCGATGCCACGCGCCGCAATATCAGTCGCAACTAAGACGGTGATTTTTCCATCCTTAAAGTCTGCTAATGCTTTGGTGCGAGCACTTTGACTCTTATTGCCATGAATAGCCATGGCGGTAATCCCATCTTTCTCGAGCTGGGTCACTAATTTATTGGCACCATGTTTAGTGCGGGTAAATACGAGAACTTGCTGCCACTGATTTGTTTTAATCAAATGCGCCAATAAAGGATGCTTTTGAGTTCTATCTACTGGGTGAATAAGTTGAGCAATGGCTTCATTAGCGCTATTGCTTCGCGCCACCTCGATTAATGCAGGCGAATTAAGTAAACCATCGGCCAAAGCTTTGATCTCGGTAGAGAAAGTCGCGGAAAATAATAAGTTCTGACGTTGCTTTGGTAATGCGGCCAAAATCTTTTTGATATCGCGTAAGAAGCCCATGTCCAACATGCGATCCGCTTCATCAAGGACGAGGATTTCAATATTGGCGAGTGAGACACAGTTTTGTGACATTAAATCGAGGAGGCGACCCGGTGTTGCTACCAAGATATCTAGACCTGCAGCAATAGCTTTAATTTGTGGGTTAGCGCCGACGCCGCCAAAGATCACAGTGGATTTAAGGCCGGTGTATTTACCGTAAGTCACAACAGATTCTTGAACTTGCGCGGCTAGCTCACGGGTAGGAGTCAAAATCAGCACGCGTAACTGACGTTTGCCACCGGCTTTGGCTGTAGTACTTAATCTTTGCAGAATCGGCAGAGTAAAGCCGGCAGTTTTACCGGTGCCAGTTTGGGCTGCGGCAAGTAAGTCTCCACCCTTCAATACGGCAGGGATAGATTTTTCTTGAATAGGGGTAGGGCTGGTGTAGCCTTCCTCGCTAATAGCGCGAAGAATGGATTCTGATAAACCAAGATCTGTAAATAACATAGGGGCCAAATAAATATTGGCCCGTATTCAATTAAACGACTATCCCGGCCAATGGGGTGAGCTGCCACACTTCAAGTGTTTGCAGAAAGAGTCGTTATTTTAAGCTATCAGGCCGCTGTGCCGGCTGGATTCCAAAGATTTGGCGTTACAGAGTTTGCATAACCTGAAATAAATAATTTTTCTGAGCCTGTAAGGGGGTCAAACACAGCACGCTCAATGCGGCCAATGTTTCCGCCATAAACATGGATGCTGATAGAGGTTTGGTCACTCAAAGCATTCTCCACTATATGGATGTCATGGGTATTGGGGGATACGGTGGCTACTTGGCCTGGTTCACAAAGGAAGAATTCATCGGCCTTGTAGCTTCCATCAGGCTGTTGGTAGTAGTTAGCGCTGCGTTCTTGACCGCGTAGCTGACCCACCATGCCCCAAACGGTATGGTTATGAAGTGGTGTTTTTTGACCAGGACCCCAAACAAAGCTCACCACAGAAAAGCGATCGAGTGGATCTGCGTATAACAAGTATTGCTGGTAGTACTGTGGATGCGGTTTGGAAAAGTCTTCCGCTAGCCAGTCGTCAACACGAATGAGATTCTCCAGGAGCTTCTTTCCTTTGGTGAAGATAATCTCTTCACTCGGTTTGCTCTCGAGGAGAGTTGCGAGCTCCTTTACAAAAGTGAGTAACTTGCCTTCTTGCATTGAAGTCTCTTTATTGGTGATGTTATTGACCGGCCGCAAAAAGCCAGTCAGGTAGGCCTTTGGGTTTTAGGCTGGTGGTGTCAACGCAAACAATGTGAAGTAAGGCAGTTGCAATGAGTTCAGGCTCAACTCCCTCAACAATACGTTTCGCCGTTTGCTTCACCGCAATCTGGGTTCGCCCGCGATGCTCGATGACTTGATCAATGCTCAACAGATCATCTAAGCGCCCCGGCCTATGAAAGTTCATCGTGATTTCGCGTACGGGAAGCAAGATTCCAAATTCATTAACTAATTTAGTTGGACTTAAGCCTCTTTGCTGAAGCCACTCTGAGCGACTGCGTTCAAAGATTTCTAAATACCGAGCATGGTAGACGAAACCTGCAGCATCAGTATCTGAGTAGCAAACACGAAAGAGGAAGGGTGGATCGGTCAATTGGGTCATATGAGTAAGGTGCTTTTAGATAGATAGAATCATATCGCGATGTTCGATACCTGCTTCTTGATAGATCTCGCCTTGCACAATAAATCCGAATTGCTCATAAAACGCAATGGCTGATAGCTGGGCATGTAATTCAAGTTGAGTGATGCCTAGGGATTTGCTCAGCTCTAGTAGGGTGCTGAGTAATTGCATCCCAATGCCTTGTCTTCGATAGTCTGGTAATACTGCCATGCGCCCAATTCTTCCAATATTTCCAGGTAAGGTAACTAGACGAGCGGTGCCGATGCACTGTGACCCCATATAAGCTAGGGCATGCTGAGCAGTTAGATCATGTTCATCTATCTCCATTTCCTCTGGAACGCCTTGCTCCTGGATAAAGACATTTTTTCGGATTGAGTAGGCCTCTTGCTCGGCATCCCGCCAGGATTTAATCAAAATCACATTGTCTCTTTGCTATCGATCTATTGAGGTGAATCAGCTATTAAGCCTCCAATGTAGCAAATTGCACCTATTTAGGGTTTAAATATTAGCTCTAAGGCTTATAAGTACCTTGCTTCATGGTTAAAATGAATTGGTGGCGTCAAAGGACCGGCGCCCCTTATAAACCTTTATCTAGGAGTTATCTTGAAGAAATCTTTATTAGCTGCGTTAGTTGCCTCACTCGGTTTAGTTGTTGCAAGCTCAGTATTTGCTCAAGTTCCAGCAAAAATGTTGCCATTGGCAGCTGAAGCTGCTGTATTGACTGCCACCGTTGATTCAGTGGATGTTAAGAAGCGCATCGTAGTTTTGAAAGACATGAATGGTAACTTGGTTCAAATGAATGTATCCAAGCAGGTAAATGATTTGGATAAAGTAAAAAAGGGTGATGTGTTTGTTGTTGAGCACGCTCAAGCGATTGCAGTTGGATTGATCGCTGCTCCTAAAGATGCAAAACCAGGTGTTTCAGGTGTTCGTTCAGTTGTGATCGCTGGCAAAGGATCTGCCAAGCCATTTGAAGAAACTACTGACACTGTTTATGCAACAGTGAAGATCGGCACAATCGATGCAAAAACTCGTATTGTGACTTTCACAATGCCATCAGGCGAGAAGCAAAAAGTCAAAGTGGATCAAAGTGTTTTAGGTCTTGAGAAATTCAAGGCTGGTGATGACGTCATGGTTGAATTCGTTGACGACACAGCCATTGGTTTCGTAGCAGCAAAGAAGTAAGCGTTTAATACTCAATTCAGCATTACCCAGTGCTGAAGTAGTAAAGAAAAAGGCCCGCAATGCGGGCCTTTTGCATGCAGACTAAAGATTAAGCGTCTTTAGCAATCATGACATCAGAAGCTTTAATGACTGCCCAAGCCTGATCGCCAACCTTCAGATTCAGCTCGTCCACAGCCTCATTAGTGATAGAGGCAGTAACAATATGACCGGCGCCAATATCCAACTTCACGTGAGAAGTAGTTTGACCCATTTTGAGCTCAACCACTTTACCGCTGAGCGTATTGCGTGCACTGAGTTTGACTTTAAGTTCCATGATTTTTCCTATTGGACGTATTGTTTAGCGTAGACAGCGTCATTGTAGAGGGCTTCCTTGTACTGCGCCTTGCCGTAGTTTCTGATAATGGCCTGGCCTTCATCGGACGCGACAAATTGAATGAAATTTGCGGCGATATCGCGATTCTCGGTTGCGCTCACGGGAGCCACCAAAGCATCATAGGTATTAACTAAGTAGGGGTCTCCGCGATACAGAATTTGCAGATCAGGAGCGACATTTTTTTCTGCCACCCAGGTACTGCTATCTGTCATGAAGTAGGCTTTATCCGTATTCGCTTTCTTGAGGGACGCGGTCATAAAGTCGTTGGTCACGATATACCAATTTCCCTCAGGTGAAATCCCCGCCTTTTTCCAAATATCCATTTCTTTTTGGTGAGTTCCTGATTTATCACCTCGAGAAATAAAGTTTGCCTGTGCCTTAGCAATTTTTATGTAAGCATCTGCGCCACTGCTAGCCGTTTTGATTTTGGCCGCATCGGCTTTGGGCCCAACAATATAAAACTCATTTGAGCCAATCAGTGTTCTGCCAGTTGCCCAGCCCTCGGCAATGGCTTTATTGACACCCTCAGGTGCGTGCACCATGATCATATCGACCTGTTGTGTTTTCAGCAGGTTGAGGGAAGCACCACTTCCAGCCTTAATCCACACCAGGCGAGCACCTTCCTTTTTATCAAAGGCTTCACCAAGTTGTTGTAGTAGACCTAATTCTCCGGGGCTACCAGTCGCTAATTTAAAGCTCTTGTTCCCTTGACCATAGGTGGCTTCCACTTTGGGCGGGCTGGATTGAGCTTGAGCTATCGATACTTGCATTCCAATTCCCATTAGCAAAGTGGTGAGTAGTGCGCAGATGCGTAGCTGTGGATTTCTCATCTGAATTATTTCTTAGCGTTTGGGAAGAAGAGTTGCTCGCCACCAATTTGATAGCTGGCGATGACATCCTGTCCATTCTTGGAGGTAATCCAATCGATGAAAGCTTGACCTTCGGCTTTTTTGACATGAGGGAATTTAGCTGGATTTACCAACATCACACCGTACTGGTTAAATAGTTTTGGATCACCTTGAACCAGGATAGTTAAATCACCGCGGTTCTTAAAGGAAAGCCAAGTGGCGCGATCAGCCAAGATATAGCCATTCATGGCTGACGCTGTATTGAGTGCGGGCCCCATGCCTGACCCAGTTTCTTTATACCAACTAGGGGTTGGAGCAACTGCTACGCCAGAATCTTTCCAGTAGCGTAACTCTGCTGCATGCGTGCCACTCTTATCGCCACGCGATACAAAGGGCGCTTGAGCTGTTGCAATTTTCTGAAACGCAACTTTGATATCTTTGCCGCCGCCAATTTTTGCTGGATCAGATTTAGGGCCAATCAATACGAAGTCGTTGTACATAACTTCAACACGCTTTGTAGCATAACCTTCGCTGACAAATTTCTCTTCAGCGGGTTTGTCATGCACAAACACCACATCAGCATCTCCACGACGTCCGATATCTAAAGCCTGGCCAGTCCCAACTGCAACCACCTTGACGTCGATACCTGTCTTCATTTTGAAGATTGGCAAGATGAAGCCAAAGAGTCCAGACTGTTCTGTTGAGGTTGTGGATGACACAACAATGCTTTTCTCTTGTGCGGTAGCTGAGTTACTTAAAAGTGTCAGGGCAGTTAAGGCAGCTATTAGTAAGCGGTTAAATGAGAATTTCATCTGAGTTCACTTCCCTTGTTGAGGTTCGGTTAAGATTTGTCATATTACAAAACATCAATATGCAAAAAATTACATATGAGAATACAGATTCGGCCAACCCTTGTTTTTGGTAGTAAGAATGCAAAAGATCCAGCCGTAGTCGATTTGGTATGGTTAACAGCTTTGCTAAAAGATATTGATCACGGCAAAACACTGATGTCTGCCTGCAAAAAAATGGGTTTGTCTTATAGGAATGTCTGGCAAAAATTAAACGAAGTTGAACTGGCCTTAGGATTTAAGCTAATCGATCGGGTGAGGGGGCATGGCTCCCAATTATCGGAATACGCCAGATACTTGATTCAATTTACCGAAGACTTTGATCAAAAGACAATGCGATTGGGCCAGACCAGCCTATCTCACCTTGAAGAGGGGTTTGCTCAATTTAGAGTCAAAGCAAAAAAACAATGGCGCTTTGCTAGTAGTAGCGACCCCATAATTCAAAAAGCAGTATTCGACATTGAAGGCTTTGAGTTAATTACAGCTGGATCAGGTGAAGCTTTAGAGCGTCTTCTCAATTATGAGGTGGACATTGCTGGATTCCATATTTCAGATCCGCAAAGCTCTCAGATTATTGCCAAGCGACTTCAAAAAGAGGGGATGCAAATATTCCCTGTCATGAAGCGAGTGCAAGGCCTCTTGGTAGCCAAAGGCAATCCACTGAACATCATTTCACCCAAAGACTTGCTCAGACCTAAAGTTCGCTTTATCAACCGCCAGAAGGGGTCGGGAACACGTTTGCTGTTGGATACCATTTTGGCTAAAGAAGGTATTGATGCCCATGGCATCAAGGGTTACGAGAATGAAGAATTTACCCACTCTGCGATTGCCACGGCAATATTGGCAAAAAAGGCAGACGTAGGCATGGGTGTGAAAAGTATTGCGCTAGAAAATGGCTTGGATTTCATACAGCTAAAAGATGAAATATTTTTTCTAGCCACGAATGAAGACTTGAGCACCAATCGCGATTTTGCAAAACTGATTCGTAAAATCCGCACCCTCTCGGGTGTTAGTCCTGGCTATAAATCAATCAGTCTGAAGAGGCAAATTGCTGGCTGGCTATAAGCTAAGGCTCATTCTGCGCTAAGACTGGTTGAGTGCTTAGCTGCTCTATTTTTGTTTTAAATCAAGACGCTGACTGGCTAAATGGGTGATTATTAGGCTCAAATCGCATTTTTAGAGAATGATATTCATTCTCATGTGGGGATATAATTAATTTAGTCCATTACCGATCCAGCCATGAATCTTGAAGAAATCCTCCCGGGCGTAAGAGCTCGTGTCAGCAGAATCACCATTACAGGTGATCAGCGTGAAGATATGCGTGGCCAACTAGAAGACATTGGATTTCTGCCTGGCGAACAGGTGGAAGTCCTGCGCAAAGGATTGCTGGGTCAAGGCCCGATATTAATCAGAGTTGGTTCATCAACATTTGCCTTGCGAGAATCTGAAGCTCGAATGGTTGAGGTGGAAACCCTTTAAGCATGTCTGAAGCGCAGATTCATTTCTTCCCACGTGAGCCCTTAGTCGCGCTGCTTGGTAATCCCAATTGTGGAAAAACCGCGCTATTTAATCTACTTACAGGAAGCCGCCAAAAGGTGGCTAATTATTCTGGCGTTACTGTAGAGAGAAAAGAAGGGCGCTTAATTCTCGAATCTGAAAAGGTCATCCGCATTCTTGATCTTCCTGGCGCCTATAGTTTGTATCCACGTTCTTTAGATGAGCGGGTGACTTGTAATGTGCTGCATGGCAATGCTCAGGGCGAAAAGCGTCCCGACCTCGTGCTGTGCGTACTCAATGCCATGAATCTCAGGCGCAATTTACGCCTGGTGTTATCTGCAAAACGCCTCGGATTGCCCTGTGTTGTAGTGCTTAATATGGTGGATGTCGCTAAGCGTCAAGGTGTCAATGTAGACGTAAAAGCCTTGTCCCAAGAGCTCGGCCTTCCAGTCATTGCCACGGTGGGAGTTCAGTCGGATGGTGCCGATGAGCTTAAGCAGTATTTAGGTGAGCTGGATTGGAAAAACTTATCAGCATTGCGTGCCAGCGATGTTGACGAGGGCGTTGAAACTCCTCAGGATCACACCAAGCACACTGAGCTAGACAATGAACAGGTTCAACGCATATTGCAAAATCTTGGCTTAGATCAGATCATTCCAGATCGCATGAGCGATCGTCTCGATGCTGTATTACTTCATCCCGTTTTTGGTCCAATCATCTTGGCCACAGTCCTATTCTTTATTTTTCAGGCTGTATTTAGTTGGGCAACCTTACCCATGCAGGTAATCGAGTCCGGAGTAGATTGGCTCGGTGCCGTATTCACGCAAGCACTTCCAAATAATTGGTTACGTAGCTTATTGGTAGATGGCATTCTGGCTGGTGCGGGTGGCGTACTGATTTTCTTGCCGCAGATTTTGATTCTGTACTTTTTCATCCTCATTTTGGAGGAGTCTGGCTACCTTCCCCGGGCTGCGTACTTATTGGATCGCTTGATGGGGCGAGTTGGTTTATCGGGCAGATCGTTTATTCCTCTGCTATCTAGCTTTGCCTGCGCTATCCCTGGAATTATGGCGACACGCAGTATCTCCAATGCGCGTGATCGTTTGGTGACGATTCTGATTGCCCCAATGATGACTTGCTCAGCACGTCTACCCGTGTATGCCTTATTAATATCGGCTTTTATTCCTGAGCGTAAATTGTGGGCTGGATTAGATTTACAAGGTCTGGTTTTATTCTCACTCTATGTAGCTGGCATTGTTGGTGCAATGGCTGTAGCTTGGGTACTGAAGCGCTTTACTAGTGAAAAGTTTCAGCTCAATGCTTTGATGATGGAGTTGCCGAGTTATCACTTGCCGCGTTTGGGAAATTTAGCAATTGGTTTGTGGCAGCGTGCTGAAATTTTCTTACGTCGCGCTGGTGGAATTATTCTCATCATGACGGTGTGTCTCTGGGCGCTCTCTAGTTTTCCGCTTCCTCCAGAAAATGCGACTGGCTCCCCCATTCAATACAGTATTGCCGGAATGATGGGTCAAGCCTTGGCAGTCGTCTTTGAGCCCATCGGTTTCAATTGGCAAATCAGTATTGCTTTGGTACCTGGTATGGCAGCGCGTGAAGTGGTGGTGAGCTCTTTGGCAACAGTGTATGCACTATCGAGCTCTGGAGTTGATGCCGCGGATGCTTTGGTACCACTCATTTCTAAAGGCTGGAGTTTAGCTACAGGTTTATCTCTGCTAGCTTGGTTTGTATTTGCCCCTCAGTGTCTTTCGACGATTGCAGCCGTTAAAAGAGAGACGGGCGGCTGGAAGATTCCGGTCATTATGTTGAGCTACCTTTTTGGCTTGGCTTACCTGGCAGCCTTCATTACTTATAGGGTTGCGAGCTATTTTGGCTTGGCTTAGCTTGCCTTTAGACGTTTATTGCAAAATTGAGATAAATTGTCATGAATATAAATTAACTCCCTATCGGCGTCCTTATGAATTTATCCCTCCGCTCCATGATTCTTGTTGCCTCTGCAGGCGCTAGCTTTGCAACATTCGCTGAACCCGGTGAGAGCACCTATAAACAAGTTTGTGCAGCCTGTCATGGCGCTGGCGTTTTGAATGCCCCCAAGTTTGGTGATAAGGCTAAGTGGGCCCCATTGATTGCTGAGGGTCAAGTTATTCTTACGGCGCATGCTTATGTTGGCGTAAGGAGCATGCCTCCTAAAGGTGGTAACCCGAACCTCACGATCGAGAGCTTCTCAGACGCAGTGGCTTATATGGCTAATAAGGCGGGTGGCAACTGGAAAACTCCTGACGCAAAAACTCTTGCTGCAATTAATAAAGAAATTGAATCGCGTAAATCAGGTCTCAATCAAAAACAATAGCTTCATCAAAAAAAGTCGTATCAATCTGACGATAAAGTACCCAATGAGTTTGCAGTCCCATCAAATTGAGAGCATTGACTGCTATACCGTATTTCTAGCTTATGTTTAAGGCTGGACTGCGCCTGAGGGTAATTTGGGTTTCAATTTCTTTGGCACTCTTTCCAGTTCTAGGGCATGCGGTCTTGCAAGATGAGATTCAGGTTTATGACGATGCGATCAATGCAAAGGGTGAGACTAGTCTAGAAGTGCATATGAATAGCACCCCACGAGGTATTCAGACGCCATCCTATCCAGGAGAGGTGATGAGTAACAATGGCATTCGGGTAACGCCAGAATTTGCTTATGGCCTAGGTAACAACTTAGAGGCTGGCTTGTACATATCCTATGCCAGCAATGATAGTAAGTTTCAGTATGCCGCTACGAAGCTTCGAATGAAATGGTTGCCCTACCAAGAGGAGCATGGTGATCTTTTCTTTGCGGGTGTAAATCTTGAGCTTGCCAATATCCAGCCCCAGTTTGATGAATCTCGCTATAACGGAGAGCTGCGTTTCATTATTGGTAAGCATTTTGATGAATGGTTGATTTCATTCAACCCCATTTTTGATGTCGCCCTTTCTCAGTCCTATATTCACCAGGCCCCTTATTTTTCTACGGCAACACGAGTCTCGCGAGAAATCTATGGAGATCTTGCCCTTGGGGTCGAGTACTACTCAAGCCTGAATCAGATCAACCAACCTATTAACTATCAAAATACCCAGCAATTGGGATTTTTGATGATGTACTACGATGGAAAGCCAATTTCTTTTCAGGCGGGGGTAGGTAAGGGCTTTTCCAACAGCACTGACCCTCTTACGCTCAAAGCCATCTTTTCCTTTCCGCTCCCATAAACCTTTTTAGATCGCACCATGGATATAGTCTCCCCAGAAACGATTGGCTACTGCGCCGCATTCCTGACCACGATTGCTTTTCTACCTCAGGCTATTCAATCCTGGCGCACTCGAGATCTTTCTGGAATCTCCTTGGGGATGTATAGCTTGTTTACTACGGGCGTTGGTTTATGGCTGATTTACGGGCTCATCATCGAGAAATGGCCTTTAATCTTGGCCAATGCCTTGACCTTTGTCCTGGCGCTGAGCATTTTGCTACTTAAACTCTGCACCCACGGCCAAATACGACATCTATCGAAGTAATGTCATAATTAATTCACACAATAATTATTAAAAACTAGACACCCATCAGAAAGGCCATTCATGAGCACAGCGTACGTTATCGATCCACCGATCATCCCATCACTTCCTGTAGTGGGTGATACCCGCCGGTTTGCTGTAAACCGTATTTATTGCGTGGGCCGTAACTATGCTGATCACGCACGTGAGATGGGCCATGATCCAGATCGCGAGCCACCATTCTTTTTTATGAAGCCAGCTAACTCTATCGTGGCCGATGGTAAAGATATGCAATATCCAAACTTATCAAATGATGTTCACCATGAAATTGAGATGGTTGTTGCTATCGGCAAAGGTGGCGCTAATATTCCTGCGGATAAAGCCTTAGAGCATGTGTATGGTTATGGCGTCGGTCTCGATATGACTCGTCGCGACCTGCAAGGTGAGGCCAAAAAAATGGGGCGCCCTTGGGATACCGGCAAAGCCTTTGATCAATCCGCTCCTTGTGCTGCGATTACGCCTGCTGCGCAGTGCGGACATCCTAATAAAGGTGCAGTCAAGTTATTGGTGAATGGTGAAGTGCGTCAAGAGGGTGATTTAAACCAATTAATTTGGAACGTTCCAGATACTATTGCTTATCTCTCCACTTTATTTACGCTCGAGCCAGGCGATTTGATTATGTCTGGCACACCTGCAGGCGTTGGTCCCGTAAAAAAGGGTGATGTGCTTGAGGGTAGTGTTGAAGGCCTTACTCCACTGAAAATCAAGATCGTTTAATAAGGGGCCGTCTCTTTTAAGAATTACTTACCAAGCCACTTTGGCGAGCGTCCTTCAAGGAAGGCATTAACTCCTTCTTTGAAGTCAATGCTGTTGTAAGTCTCTCTCATGAGTTCGGTGCAATCGGGTAAATTGCTTTCTATCAAGCGCGCCAAAGTCACTTTGCTCGCTTTTTGCGTAATCGGAGCGAGCGTAGCTAACTTGATAGCTAAGGCTTGAGTTGCCTCTGTAATGTGATCGGGGGCAGTAGTTTGATATAGGTAGCCTGAGTTGAGCAACTCTGGCGCTTTAATGAGCTCTGCGGTCAACAGCATGCGTTTGACCATGGGCACACCCAAATGATTTGCTATCCAGGAGAGATTGCTGGGCGATAAGCAATTACCTAAAGTCTTGGCTACTGGAATACCAAAGCGTGCATCAACAGTCGATATTCTGAAATCACAGGCGGTGGCAATGAGTAGACCGCTGCCAACAGCCAAGCCTTCAATTAGTGCAATTGTCGGAATAGGTAAGTGTTGCAAGGAATGAAAAATCGCATCGACTGCAACTTCATAAGCCTCGTTTTCTTGGAGATCTACAAATTGCTGGATGTCGCTACCGGATACAAAGGCTTTGTCTCCAGCTCCTCTAAAAATAGCCACCCTAATCTCTGGTCTATTTGCAATTTCATCGCAAATTCGCTTGAGTTCTTCATACATCGGCCAAGTTAAGGCATTGCGTGCTGTGGGATTATTAAAGGTAATGCTGGCAATGGATCCATCAAGCTGGAAGTCGATGCAGGGTGGGGTGGGGTTCATGACTTCATTCTATACAAAAGACCCTTTGAAGCACTTGTTTTTAGAGTTCCGATCGACCTGAGATAGAATTCTTACATGTACATGTTTCTACCTTTCCTGACAGCCTTTATCGGCCTTGTCCTTGTTTGGTTTGAGAAGCGTCTGGCAGGTTTAGTGGTGCTTGCCATTACCGTCGGTATCCTGATGTTCTGGTTCCGAATTCACGCCACTAGTCATTTGAATATCAGCCTGTGAGCAAGCATTCCTTTCCCTCCCTAGCAAGTCTAGGTAATCAGCTGGCTTTAGCCGCAATCATTGGCATGCTGTCCTATGCCTTCGTGGATCAACTCTATTTTGGTGAATTACCATGCCCACTTTGCTTAATGCAACGCATGGGTTTTGTGATCATTGGTTTTGCGCTGGTTCTTAATATTCGTTGTGGTGCGCATTCAGCTCATTATGGTTGGGGCATTATTGGCGGCTTAGTAGGGATGATGGTTTCCTTGCGCCAAGTATTTCTGCATATCTTGCCAGGTGATCAAGGGTTCGGAAAAACTTTTCTAGAGCTTCATTTTTACACTTGGGCTTACGTAGGCTACGTTGGACTACTGGCTGGCCTTGCTATTTTATTGATGTTGCCTAACCGTGACGTACGCTCACGCTCACTGTTTGCAAATACATTAGTGATTCTATTTATCGTTCTAGTCTTTGCTAACCTCGCTTCTACGCTTTTAGAATGCGGCATTGGCCCCTGCGCCGATGATCCCGTTAAATACGAGGGATGGATCTGGTTACGCACGCGTTTCGGTTTTTAAGTAGCGTGGGTGATTGGATGAAGGGCGCCTCTGATGTGGTGAAGGGCTTGGCAGTGCTTCTTGCTTGCCTAAGCTTTACTGGTACCGCCCAATCTCAAACATCTCAAGCTAATGCTGCTTGGCCAAAGCAGCCTATTCGGATTGTGGTCACTTTTACACCGGGAGGTGCCCCTGATATTTTGGCGCGCGTACTTGCCGAGAGTTGGCAACAAAGTTTAGGCGTGCCAGTTCTTGTGGAAAACCGTCCTGGCTATGGCGGCAATATCGGCGCTGACCTAGTGGCGAAGAGTGAGCCTGATGGTTATACGCTCCTGATCGGCACGGTAGGTATTCATGCGATTAATGGGGCGCTCTATGACAAGATGTCTTTTCATCCGGTCAATGATTTCACGCCCATTAGTTTTTTAGCGAGTACTCCAAATGTGTTGGTAGTGAACAAGAAGTTGGGTGTGCATAATCTGCATGAACTCATTGAGCTGGCTAAAGCCAAACCTAACGAGCTCACTTTTGGCTCCTCTGGTGTCGGTACCTCCTTACATATGTCTGGCGAACTCTTTAAAGAAATGACTGGGGTACAGATTCGGCATATTCCATATAAAGGGAGAGCGCAATCTTTGCCCGATCTGATTAGTGGCCGAATTTCAATGCTCTTTGATAATCTGTCTTCATCGCTGCCTCTGATTAAGGCGGGAGAGGTGCAGGCTTTGGCGGTAACCACCTTAAAACGCTCTCCAGCAGCTCCAGAGATTCCGACCATGGCAGAGCAAGGCTTGCCAGGATTTGAGGCAACATCGTGGTTCTCGCTCATGGCGCCGGCTAATTTGCCTCCAGCCCTGCAAAAGCGCTTAAATACCCTGACTCGCCAAACCCTCAACCAGGCTAAGGTAAAGCAAAAGCTCCTAGCTAGCGGCCTAGACCCTGCGCCTGGAAGTCCACAAGAGCTTTTTAGATTGATCCAATCCGAGACCAATAAATGGGGTAGAGTTGTTTACAAATCAGGCGCAAAATTGGAATAGCTAGCCTCTAAAGCGAAGTAAAAAATATTCCACTAAAACCCGAATTCCTGTCAGCCTGGATTTGGGTGAAGCGTTAAAGATGCTAGGAGGCGACCAATTAATGGGGTCCACTATGAAAACAAGCCAAAAGCAGTACCAATCAGCAATAGCTAAATCAGTTCTGACGCTCCTAGCGGCTGCGGGTTTATTCGCGCTTGCCCCAGTGGCGGCTCAAGCGGGCAATGTCGGCTGGGCGGTCTCTGTTGGAGGCGGTGGTTATGGTGGTGGCTACGGCGGTGGTTGGCGTCCAGCAGCATACGGCCCAGGATGGGGTGGTGGTTGGGGGCCAGGTTGGCGTGGCGGATACTATGGTGCTGGCTATGGCTACCCCTATGCCGCTGGCTACTATGCGCCACCAGTAGTCTATGCCGCTCCGCCAGTAGTTACCTATGCAGCTCCTCCACAACCCATGGTTTTGGCTTCGCAGCCTCAACCTCCAGTTTGGTATTACTGTGAAGCGAGTGGACAGTATTTTCCGTACGTGCAAAGTTGCGCCTCTGGATGGCAGACTCAGCCAGCAATGCCACCTTCTGGCAATGCCTCCACAAGACAGCGCTTTCACAACTAAGTCAGTTATTGAAGTAACTAATACGATTTAAGGAATGAATATGAAACGTACCATCTTGGCATTGGCGATCATCAGCTCTTTAGCTGCCTGCGTCTCTGCGCCAACCGGTCCAACAGTCGCCATCATGCCGCGCGAGGGAAAGCCTTTTGAAGTATTTCAGCAGGAAGACCAGCAGTGTCGTGAGTTTGCTGCAAATGCAGTCAAAGATACTAGCAACGCAGCTTTAAAAGAAGGCGCTACTAGTGCGGCGATAGGCGCGGCTTTAGGTGCGGCTGCAGGTGCGGTGATTCAGGGGGGTAGCAGTCAGGGCGTTGGTACGGGGGCTGGTATTGGTTTACTTGGCGGTGCCGCAATGGGGGCTATGAATTCTGCTGGTAAACAAAATCAATCTCAAGCTCAATACAACATCGCCTATCAACAATGTATGTATTCCAAAGGCAATCAAGTGCCTAGTTACCCAACCCAAAGTGGTGGTGGTAGCAATAGCTACAACATTCCACAAGGCAAGCCATCAATGCCACCAAGCGGTTTCAAGCCTATTCAGTAAACGATGTACTGTAATTAAACCTCGACCGGCGGATGCGTTTTCTCAAAGCGCGCCGCCGTTCTTCTAAAGAGGTAGAGCAATAGGAGTGCGGCTAATCCCAAGCTCATGCTATTACCAGCCCAAAAGCCATTGGCACCTTGTAAGAACTCAGGGGTATTGCCAAAGATATTGAATCCCATCAAATAGCCGCCACCTAAACCAACACCCCAAAGTGAGCCTGCATAAATCAGCATAGGCCAGAAGGCGATGCGATAGGCACGCAAAATAAATGCCGCAGTAATCTGCAGAGCATCGAAGACTTGGTAAAAGGCAATAAACAAAAAGAGTGGAATGGAAAATACTTTGACCTCTGGTGGCGGGTCATACAGATCTAAAAGTTGAACTCTCAATATCCACACCGCAATACCAATTGAAATGCAGAGCGTAGTGGTGAAAAATACCGACGACCAACCAATCTCTTCTGCGCGCTCTTGTTTGTTTGCGCCAATCGATTGCGATACCAATGTCATCGTCGCAATCGAGAGTGATAAAGGCACCATGTAAATGACGGTACCCATATTGGCCACGATTTGATGGCCTGCTAAAGCGGTAGTACCCAGGCGGGCAATGAAGAGCGACATAAAAGTGAAGGAGGTCACTTCAATTAAATAGCTAAAGCCAATTGGTGCGCCTAACTTCAGCAAGGTCCAGATGCGATGCCAGTCAGGCCAACTAAAGCGCGCAAAGATTTTGAATGGCCGATAGAAGCTATCAAAGACTACAAATCCCAGGGTAATGATGAGCCAGAACCAGTTGATGATGACCGTGGCTACCGCACATCCTGGGCCACCCATCCCTTCAATGCCTAGGCCACCATAAATAAACAAAAGATTGAGGGGCAGCTTTAAACCTAAGCCTATTAGCTGCACCACGGTAATCACTGCGGGCCTAGATACGGCGTTATGTAGCGCCATCAGTACGCGCATCGCCATGCTCGCTGGTAAACCAATGGCAAGAATATTGAGATACAACCTAGCCTTGCCTTCAATATCTGGAGTCACTTGTGAGATTTGCAGGAGATGATCGGCATTCAGGAGAATTGCGCCACCCAATAGAGTAAGTCCCACGGCTAGCCAGGTGGCTTGACGTACTTCTTCACCAATCTCACCCAACCGCTTAGCGCCAAAGAGCTGTCCAGCAATTGGGGCGAGGGCGGAGATCACGCCAGTCAGACCAACATAGACACTAATAAAGATGGCTGAAGCCATCGCTAGCGCAGCTAAGTCATCAGCGGAGTAGCGCGCTGTCATGGCCGTATCTAAAACGCCAAAAGTAATTACTGCTAGCTGACCAATCAGAATCGGGCCAGCGAGTTTTAGTAGAGAGGGGATATCCTCGCGCAAGCGCGATAACTTAAAGTGCAACACGATTTATTCTTTACCTGCAAGGGTAATTTGATAAAGACGTAGACGCTCATCACGGTCAGATGCGCGGCGATCTTCCCAAAGTAATTCAATTTTCTTTTTATTCAGGCTGGCGTATGCCTTGGCCTCTAAAGAGCTATGGGTCAGCATGAGATTGCAGCTGGAGTCATCGCGCAGAGGAAGTTTGGTGAAATAGCTAAAGGAAGCTAATTGAGCTGAACCTAAATTACTAGTATCAATACAGCCTGGTGTATTCGCAATAATGCTTTCTAGGCGATCGGATACATAGCGATAGGTTTTAGCGTAATTAATTGTCGGTAACCATAAGGTCATTAATAAGACCCACATCAATGTGGTGCCAGATGCGGAGATGATGAGGCAACGCCAGATTTCTTTAGGGGCGCGAGAAGTTCTCCAACGCACAATCGCCAACCAAACACCTGTAATCAATAGCGCAACAATAAAGCCGAAGTAATCAAACTGCGCCTGAAATCCTGGCAATAGTCTTGCTAGGTTTGCAGCAGTGGATTCTGGAAAGCCAGTCACTTTAGCTAGCCAAATAATCCAAATAGCCAAAGCAATCATCGTGAAACTAAACATCGCAAACCAGTCAATAAAGCTAATCAAGCTACGCTTGAGAATTGGTAAGCTAAATGCAGCGATGATTGAAAGACTGGGAATCAAAATAATGAGGTCATGCTCATTTGCTTCCAATCTGAACAGAACATAAATCAAGCAACCGATAAATAAACTGAGCGGAATACATAGATGAGGTGCGCGCCATTGACCCGCTTCTTTAACTCGACCCCAGTGGGCAAGCGAGATGATGGCTAATGGCCAAACTGGCCAGGCATAGGCCCAGAAGTTGATACTCAAAAATCCAAGCGACTCTATTGATGGCGTAGCACGCATTTCTGGCATATTGCGCCAGCCTTCTTCAGCAATATGACGCCACTCAGGCGTGAGGTTGCCAAAATACCAAAGCGCAGGCCAAATCGCAAAACCAATGAGGCCTAAAACCGTGCTGGTTAAGGTCCAGCGAAAGCGTAACTTCGCATTGCTGGCAATCACTGCAATGATGGTGGAACTGACAATAATTAAGCTTAGGGTGAGATTGCTCGAGAGGGCGACGATCGCAATACCGAGACCAGTCCATAAGCCGCCTTGCCATGGCTTATCTAAGCCGCGCACTGTGCCATATAGCACGATGCTGATACCCATCAGTTGCGCCATCATTGGCGTGGTCTCATGCGCACGCTGCGCAAGACCGACGCAGGCTAAGAAAATCAGTAGCGCGCCATCAGCTAGGGTCATGCCATAGTTTTTACGTCCAGGCTGTCCGCCAACAGCCAATACCATTGGCTGCACTTCTTGGCGACGACCTAATAGATAAGTTGCATACCAAATCGCTAAAGCCGATGCGAAAAAGCAAACTGCCGCATAGAGTCGGGCGGCGTTGGCCATGCCAATCCATGGACCAAACAGATCCATCAGTGTGGCGCCTAGCCAGTAGGGGAAAGGTGAGCCAAGCGAGATATCGCGCCCAGCTAAATGAGGAACAATCCAGTCAAGCGCTTTGCCATGTTGCAAAGTCCACATGCCACCAAATCCAACGGCATCCTCGTTCTTCCAAGGATCACGTGCGAAAAGACCTGCAAATCCATAGATCAAAGTTAACGCAAAAATAATGATGCGTGGAATGGAGGTGGTGGCGGCGGCGGTGAGTTTGACCATAAAAAACTAGCAATAAAAAAGGCAGCAAACGCTGCCTTGATTATCTCGCAGGGGAGGGTGAATGCCCAACCCCTTTGTCGAGTAAGTCTATTACTTCTTCTTAGCTGGCTTTTCAGCAGCTTTAGCTTCTGCAGCAGCAGCTTTTTTCTCAGCTGTTTTTGCAGCGCCATCACCGGTAGCTTTAGCAACAGCTTTAGTACCGAATTTCTGACGGAATTTCTCAACACGACCAGCAGTATCCATAATCTTCTGGGTACCGGTGTAGAAAGGGTGTGACTCAGATGAAGTCTCGATCTTGGCCAATGGATATTCATTGCCGTCTTCCCACTTAATTGTCTCTCTTGTAGACATTGTGGAGCGAGTCTTGAAGCTGAAGTTGTTAGAAACGTCTACAAAGACGATTTCACGATATTCGGGGTGAATGCCAGGTTTCATTATTAAGTCCTATTAGCAGGCAGCCGTTCGGGTCCTAAGACCTAAATACTTACCCAAGTTAAATGCAAATTATTAAAGCGGTAAAGGCGAAATTATGCCATGAAATCAACAACAAAGCGCACTTTTACCGACTCCAAGAGACTAAATTAGCCACCCTTACGCATTAAATCGAAGAATTCACCGTTATTTTTGGTGGATTTGAGCTTATCAACGATGAAGTTCATTGCCTCAATATCGTCCATATCAGCCAATAACTTACGTAAAACCCAGATTTTCTGGAGGTTTTCAGCTTTAACCAGCAACTCTTCACGGCGGGTACCGGACTTATTGAGGTTAATAGATGGGTAAACGCGACGCTCAGCCAAACGACGCTCAAGGTGTACTTCCATATTGCCGGTACCTTTGAACTCTTCGTAGATGAGGTCATCCATACGGCTACCAGTTTCAATCAAGGCAGTTGCGATGATGGTGAGTGAACCACCTTCTTCCACATTACGCGCTGCACCGAAGAAACGCTTTGGACGTTGCAGAGCATTCGCATCCACACCACCAGAAAGTACTTTTCCAGATGAAGGAATCACCGTGTTGTAAGCACGAGCAAGGCGGGTAATCGAATCAAGCAAGATGATGACGTCTTTTTTCATCTCCACTAAACGCTTGGCCTTTTCAATTACCATCTCGGCAACTTGTACGTGACGCACAGCTGGCTCATCAAAGGTCGAGGCAACGACTTCGCCACGAACCGAGCGCTGCATTTCAGTAACTTCTTCTGGGCGCTCATCCACCAGCAATACGATCAAGATCGCATCTGGATTATTTGCGGCAATCGCATGGGCGATGTGTTGCATCATCACGGTCTTACCGGACTTTGGTGAGGACACGATCAAGCCACGCTGGCCATAGCCAATCGGGGAGATCATATCGATGATGCGGCCTGTTAAATTCTCTTCCGCTTTGATGTCACGCTCTAACTGAACCACGCGATTCGGATGCAAAGGCGTTAAGTTCTCGAACATGATGCGGTTCTTTAGTGCCTCTGGAGGCAAACCGTTGATCTTGTCTACTTTGACCAAAGCAAAGTAACGCTCACCATCTTTAGGTGTACGAACCTCGCCTTCAACGCTATCACCTGTATGCAGGTTAAAGCGACGGATCTGCGCAGGGGAGATATAGATATCGTCCGGAGATGCCATATAAGAAGCATCCGGGGAGCGCAAGAAACCAAAGCCATCTGGCAATACTTCCAAAGTGCCATCTCCGAAAACAGATTCACCTTCTTTAGCGCGTTTCTTCAGAATGGCAAACATCAATTCTTGTTTGCGCATCCGTTGGGTGTTTTCAATCTCCAGGCTAGCTGCCATTTCAAGCAGAGCGGATACGTGGAGTACTTTGAGTTCAGATAATTGCATGTGGTTCTCGGGTGTAAATAAGGATATGAATGTGTTTTGGGGTATCGCTGTCTAGATGGTCATCCGACAGATTGGGAAAACAGAATTTTGGGGAGTTTGCTAAAAAAGAGGGGCGCACTTGAAGTGCGTTGAAATGCAGATGAAATAGATACTACACTAAAAACAGCTGAAAACCACAGGCTCACCCAGTGAACCTGTGATCAAGGGCTATTTACAGATGACTATCAATAAATGCAGTCAACTGGGATTTGGCCAAAGCGCCTACTTTTTGAGCAGCAACAGTGCCGTTCTTAAAGAGGATCAATGTAGGGATGCCACGAATGTTGAACTGGGCTGGAACGCCTTGGTTCTCATCCACGTTCATCTTGGCGATTTGGATCTTGTCGCCGTACTCGCCAGAAAGCTCTTCCAAAATAGGACCAATCATCTTGCAAGGACCGCACCACTCAGCCCAGAAGTCCAGGAGAACAGGTTTATCGGACTTGAGAACGTCTTGCTCGAAAGAAGCGTCAGTTACATATTTGATGCCGGCACTCATGAAAATTCCTTAATTAGTCTTATTTAGTTTTATATAGTGATTGCACTACAACGCTTATATTAGCAATAAGCCACACTTTCTGCCTGAAAATCAAAATAAGCCCAAAAATTCATCCTTAATGCATCACCCATTTCCGACCCTATCCCAGCAAAAGCAGCCACATGCATGGGCTATTGCACCCAATGCGGACGCTCTAAAGTCGCTCGCCGAGGGTATTTGGAATTGTGCAGTGCAAACAAACCAGCGCCCCTTAGTGGTGTTGAGTACCGCTGGTCCTTTAATGGGTGTTAGGGCGGCCTTAGAAAAGCATCGACCCAAAGACCTCCGTAGTCATATTGCCTTCTTGCCTCAAGTGATGAGTTTTAACGACTGGCTAGAAGCGGCGCCTGGCGCCTGGAAGTTTCCCAAGAAACAAACTGATTTAGAGCGTTGGTTATCGGTTTACGCGACTCTGCGCAAACACAAGCAATTGCAATCTTGGTTTAAAGCAGAAACGGAAGCGGGGTCATGGGGGTTGGCACAAGCCATCATTACAGCGTGCGATACCTTATCCAACTCCATTGCGCCAAGTCTTCAGCAGGAGCTACACAAACTGATCGCTGCTCAAGTGGAGCTCTCTACTGAACACACACAACATACTCAATCTTGGATCGAGACCCTTGAGCCATTATTGGATCGTACTATTGGGCAGGCATACCCAGCCCTAGCCAGAAAAGTAGTAGATCAAGAAGCGCAAGTATTGCTGACATTCTGGAGATACATCACCAGCCCAAGTGATCCTGCCTTTAGAAAACAATTTGCTATGGCGGCTCATCTCGAGGCCGCTAAACAAATTGTCCAAGGAAGTGCAAGGCCCTTAATTTGGGTAGAGACTGCGGATCCAACACCGATTGATAAGCAGCTGATCCAAGCTTACCTGGCTGACTACGCGCAGTACGCCCCAGCAGTTGAAGTGACGATGAACTGGGAGTCTGTTGGGCTTTGGGTTGAGGCCTTAAATCCTAATCTTCCAGAAGATCAAAAGCTCCAAGTTGTTAAAGCCAATATCCATACTGCCGACCCAGAACGTTGGCATCTGATCGCCGCGAAGCGATTTGAAGAATTAGCATGGGCAACGGCTAAAACAATTGAGCAACAGCTAATTGATGGAAAAACCAATATCGCGTTGGTGGCTCAAGATCGTCTCGTCGCCAGAAGGGCACGCGCCTTACTGGCACGCTTAGGTCCATCACTCAAGATCCAAGATGAAACCGGCTGGAAGTTATCGACTACCAGAGCGGCGGCAGCGCTTAATAGTTGGCTCGAGTTATTACGTGCGCCGTCCGAGGGCCCCAGCGCATCAGATCTTTTAGAGTTTTTACAAAACCCATTCTTAGATCTATCGCAGTGTCTCAATCCCAATAGTGCGCGTGACAAAGAGTCCTTAAATGGATTGGTGGCGCAGCTTGAAGATATTTTGATTGCCAGCCAAGCTAAAACTGGCTGGGAAACCTTTCATATGGCCATTGAAGGGTCGGTTACGCATGGCTCTGCAGCGCCCAATCCATTGCTACTGGAATTACTCCAATCGATTCGTGGAAGACTGAATCGCTGGCGTGGAATCAAGATCAACTGCGCCATTGCGCATCAATATCTGATGGATGATCTCGTTTTAATGGGGATGACGCAGGGCTTAGAAAAAGATTCCGCCGGTAAGCAGTTACTTGAGCTTTTGGAGACATTTGAATTTGATACTGAGCATCAGCAAATTGCAATGCGTCTTAATGAATGGCTCAGCTTACTAAAGACCGTGATTGAAGAGTCTTCTTATGAAGAGAAGGGTGCCAGTGCCGCTGCTACTCTTAGTATCTTGCCATTGAGCTCAACTCGCTTTAGGGAATTTGAGTCTGTAGTTATGGTGGGGTGCGACGAGCAGCAACTGCCTGCATTTTCCGAGCCACCATTGTTTTTCTCGGACACCTTAAATCGGCTCTTAGGTGGATCCAATATTGAGGCACAGTTTATTCAGCAGGCGAGAGATTTATCTCAATTGCTTATCTCGTTCCCGAGTGTGGATCTTCTTTGGCAAAGCAAGAGCAAAAGTGGCGAACCCCTAAGACCATCCGCCTGGATTCAACGACTCCAAATTGACTTACCCAATTGGCAAGCACGCAACGCAGGTGCTTTATTTGCACCTCGCAGTGGCACCGCATTGCCATCTCCAATGGCGGTAGCAACATTGGGTGCGGATTTACCAATGCCAGTCTCAATGAGTCCGAGTGCTTATAAAGCCTTACGTGATTGTCCTTATCGCTACTATGTTCGCAGTCTTCTAGGCTTACGTAAGCTGAAAGGCTTTGAAGAGGGTTTTGATGCTTCTCTAGCTGGCCAGACTTTGCATAAGATTTTGCGTAACTTCTATCACGCCATGAAGAGCGAGGCGCAGAAATCAGATTCCACCGTCGTGAGCAATATCGAGTTACGACGTGCTTGGATGCAACAGCAATTGATGCAAACCTCTGAGCAAGTCTTTAAACGTTTAATTGAAGGCGATGCCAGGGTCTTGGGTGTCTTAAGGGATTGGCAAAAACAAATTCCGAGCTTTATTCAATGGCAGCTAGATCGTGAAGCTCAAGGCTGGCAATTCTATGATGCAGAGGTGAAGGTTGGATTTGATCTGCCATTTACTGATGTGGATGGCAACGAGCGCCATATTCGTATTGAGGGCTATGCGGACCGATTTGATGTCAGTATTCATGATCCTAAATCTGCATCCGTGATTGACTATAAAAACCAAGGTCTCACCAAGGTCAAGTTGCGTTCTGAGGCTGTATTGGATGACCCGCAGTTATTAATCTATGCCAGAGCTTCTAATGAGAGTCAAAAGATTCCAGGGCGCGTAGTCAATGCGGCAGAATGGGTTGCTTTAAAAGCCGATGTAAAGAAGGATGGTGATGAAGCTGAGCGTTCAGTAGTGATTACTGAAATGCCAGGGCTGATGCAGGAATTTTCTGAGCAACTCACTGAGGATGTGCAATCGCTCTGGTCTGGCAAGCCCCTCACAGCATTTGCGCCTGACAGTGTTTGCCAATATTGTGAAGCCAGAGGCATTTGCAGAAAGGGGATGTGGTGAGCGATTCCACTTTCCGGGTTGATATTGCCTGCGATCCCAATCGCTCTGTGATCGTCTCCGCTTGCGCGGGTAGCGGTAAAACTTGGCTATTAGTAACCAGAATGGCGCGCCTGCTTTTAGCGGGAGCTAAGCCACAAGAAATCCTAGCGCTGACATTCACCAGAAAAGCGGCGCAAGAGATGCGTGATCGTCTCTATCGTTTATTAGAAGAGTTTTCGCAATCGAGTGATAAGCAGCTGATGCATCATTTAACTGAGCGCGGACTTAATGCCAATGAGGCCAAGCTGCTATTGCCAACCGCGAAGTCTCTATATGCAAAAATCTTGGCAAGCCCACAAGGCATTGTGATCGACACCTTCCATGGCTGGTTTGGCAGGCTCTTAGGGGCGGCACCGATCTCTACCGGCATACAGCCTGGCTTTAGTTTGCGAGAGGATGCAAAGCGTTTGCAGGAAGAGTGTCTAGATGATTGGTGGGGTAATTTACCCGAAGGCATTCAGTCGCATTACGACACCTTGCTGAAGACGCTGGGTGCAAGTGAAACTCAGAAGTTCCTGATGAGTCATTACAGTCTCTTTAAGCAAAGAGGCGCTTGGACATTTTTCTCTCAAGGATGCAGAGCTCGCGGCATTACACCCATCGAGAAACTCAAAACGGATTTACCGAGACTCAATATAGCCAATCCGCTTAACTTGGTTTGGGATGCTATGAATGCCAAGGCGGACTTGGAATTTTTACAGCGCTGCTTTAGTAATAGTAGTGCGACAGAAATAGCCTATGTACCCATTATTCAAGCGGCTATAGATCTCAAGGCGAATGGTGGCGATGTCATAGCTATCGCACCCTTATTGCAGTCCGTATTTTTGACGCAAGACGATAGCAATCGCACTGCGAATGACAAAGCTGCAGGCGATCTTAAAAAATATCTCAAAAAAGAGGGTGAGCTAGATCGCGAGCAAGAGCATGTAACTTATAAGCAAGCTTGGGCAAGTGCTTTCTTAGAATTCGTGGCCTGGAAAAAAGAGCAGGAGGCTTATGCCCTCAATGAAGCCTGGTTTGCAATGAGCGCGGCGATGATGGATCACGTCAATGCCACCAAAGAGTCTATGCGTGTGCGTGACTTTGATGATTTAGAAATCGGCGTTAGCCAGTTGATGGCCGATTCTGCTAACGCAGCCTATTTGCAATCTCGATTAGATGCGAAGTACAAACATATCCTGGTCGATGAGTTTCAGGATACCAATCCCTTGCAGTGGCAGATTTTGCGCGCTTGGTTAGAAGGCTATGGACAAGATGAATCTAAGCCTACTGTCTTTATCGTGGGGGATCCAAAGCAATCGATTTACCGCTTCCGCCGCGCTGATCCTAGATTATTTAATGATGCTGAAGCTTTCTTAGTAAAAGAGATGCAGGCGGCCCCCTTAAATCAAAATACGACCCGTCGCAATGCGCCCCAAATTAATGCTGCCGTTAACCAGCTCTTTAGTGCCGAGCAATTGCCAGAGTCCTATCCATTTACTGCTCAACACACCTTATGGAAGGCGCCAGTAGGCGCCGATACCGAAACGCCATACTCTAAAGAGGGCGAAGCCTACCTACTACCGTTAGTAAAATACGAGGCGGAAGAGTTAGGACAAAGAGCTGGCAATGCTTTTGAACAAGCGATAGTCGATGCAAGGCAAACGGCTGATGTGACGCAACGCTATGTCGAAGGGCAGCGGATCAGCGCATTAATCCAACACATTATTCAGACGCGTCCTGTAGTCGATCGTGAGAATGGTAAAGAAGTTTGGCGCAAAGCGCGAGAGAGTGATTTCTTATTGCTGGTGAAGCGCCGTAAATATCTCCCACAATTTGAGCGCGCTCTTCGTGAGGCGGGTTTAGCGTTTGAGAGTTCACGACTAGGCGGTTTGCTCAACACCCTGGAGATCGATGACCTCATTGCGCTGTTAACCGTTTTGGTAACGCCACGCCATGATTTGCCTTTAGCCCAAGTGCTCAGAAGTCCCATCTTTGCTTTTACTGAAAAGCAAATGCAAGTCCTTGCTAAGGCGATGGGAACAAATCAATATCGCTCTTGGTGGGATGCCTTGCAAGATAGTCCTGAGGCTAGCCTGATACAGGCAGCGCGTTATTTAGAGCATTGGCGCATGCTAGGCGAGCGTTTGCCAGTGCATGATTTGCTTGATCGTATTTACCAAGAGAGTGATCTACGCATTAAATACGCGAGCGCCTCTCAAGAGATTGCCCGTGCCCAGGTCTTGGCGAACCTCGACGCTTTCCTGGAGCTTGCACTGAATCAGGATGGCGGTCGTTACCCCAGCTTGGGTCGCTTTATTGAGGAGATCAATACCATTCGTCGTGGCGATGATGATGAAACCCCTGATGAGGGTGATGTCGAGGCGGAGGCTGATCTTGTGGAGATTGATGAAGAGAGCGAGCTATCCGAAGAAGAAAAGCATAAGCGTGTTCGCATGATGACCATTCATGGAGCGAAAGGCTTGGAATCTCCGTTTGTAATCATGCTCGACGCCAATCACACTGAAGGTAAGGCGGATCATCGTGGGGTTCTATTGGACTGGCCTCCCGAGAGTGAGAGTCCCAGTCATTTATCGATGTATACCTTGGCTACCTTAACCAATCCCCGCAGCGAAGTGCGCGAGCGCGAATTACTCATCGGTAAGAATGAAAACTGGAATCTGCTCTACGTTGCAATGACCAGAGCAAAGCAGGGCCTCTGGATTAGTGGTGTCGCAAAGGCACCCACCACAAAAAACCCTACAGGCCTAGATGAGAAGTCTTGGTATGGCAAAGCAGTATTAGGGCAGTTAGCAGCACTGGAAGATCAGCCGGTAGGGGTGGAGGCTAAGACTCAAAAATCAAGCAACCAGAAAGAAAATAATCCAAGGCAGTTCATGATGGATGATTTTGAGGTTTCTTGGGATGCAGGCAAAGAGAGTCACGAGCAACAACTCAAAGATATCGAAAGTGGTATGACCCTGGATGCCTTCCAAGACGAAGAGACTGCACAAGATAATTCCAAAATCTTGGAAGAGGGCGTGCATTTCCATCGCCTGTTAGAGCACCTCACTCAGCAAACAGGTGCTACAAGCCCAGAGCCCATGAGCGTGGATCAAATAGCTCGCTGGCTGGGAATTAGTGGTGAGTTAGCAAGCAAAGCGCTAGACCAGGCGACCACCGTACTTAATACTCCAGAGCTTCAGCAGTACCTCACTGCCAATCATTGGGTACAGGCTTGGAATGAGATTGATGTTGTCAGCCTGGATGGCAAGAGCTTTCGCTTAGATCGTCTAGTAGAGTTTGATGATCACTTAGCCATCCTAGATTACAAGCTCACGCTTCCGGAACTAGGCAGTGAAGCCCATAACAAATACCGCGCGCAACTCAATAACTACAAACAAGAGCTGGGCAGAATTCGTCCGGATAAGCCGGCTAAGGCGTATTTAATCTCCGCCAAGGGTGAGCTTAAGGAAATTACTTAAGCTTTGAAGCTGCTTTCTTTAGGGTAGCTGAACCGTTGGCTTTACGATTTGGGGAGCTTTCCCGACCACGAACTAGTGAAGGTTTGGCTTTCTCCCACTCCTCATCGGTAAATGGAATGGAGTCTGGGTCATCCATAGCGGCTTTAGTGATGGCCACGTCTTCTGCGGCGCTATGTCTAATTATTCTCTTCATGCGCTTAGGATAGCCAATAGCAAGATTGACCCCCTTGAAATTCCCCCTAAAACCCCCATATAGCTAGGGAATAGCAAAAATCCCCAAACTCGGGATAATGGAATTCACACGAAACATCCTACAAGGAGTCATGATGACGATTCGTAAAGTAATTAATTTATTCGTTGGTGTATTTGCATCTGCATTGCTGCTGACAAGCAATATCGCATTTGCCGAGGCAACGCTGCCTGAGGTTTATCAAGCTGTGCAAGCAGGGCAGATGGCCAAAGCCGATACGATGATGAAAGAGGTTCTCCAAAATCATCCCAATAGTGCCAAGGCGCACTTCGTGGCTGCTGAGCTTTATCTCAAAGAAGGTAAGGTAGAGCTGGCACGCAATCATTTCCTTAAAGCAGAAAATCTTGCCCCTGGATTACCTTTTGCCCAACCTGAGTCTGTGCAAAAACTCCAGATGCAATTAACTAGTGGTGCCGTAGCTCCTGGCGCTAATCCTGCTGCAAGTCAAAACTCTATTTTTAGCAATCCACTCTTCTGGGGTTTGATTGCCATCCTGGTAGTTGGAGTCATGATTGTGATGAAGCGTCGTAAGGCAGAAGCAATTCAAGTCTATAACGCACCAAGCGCTGGTTATCCTGGTACTCCAGGCGGTCCTGCTGGCTATCCTGGAGCTCCTGGAGCCCCAGCTGCAGGCGGTATGGGTAGTGGCTTGATGGGCAGTCTTGCGACTGGCGCTGCATTAGGTGCTGGTATGTATGCTGGCCAAGCATTGGCAGGTAGCCTCATGGGTGGCCACGATAACGGCCATTCCAATGCGGGTTCTAACCCTAGCCTCAATCAAGTTGGTGGCCCAGCATCTTTGGGTCCCAATTTTGGTGTGCGTGATGCCAGCTCTTGGGATGATGCTAGCTCTGGATCATCTTGGGATGACAACAGTGGCGGTGGCGATTTCATGAGTGATGTGTAATTCACTCTTAATGCAGCAATTGATATAAGAAAGTATTTATGGCAATTTCCATGTACCAAGCATCAGTTCCTCAGTTAAAGAAGATGCTGCTTAACCTAACCACCATTCTCACTAAGGCTGAAGAGCATGTCGCCGCAAAAGGAATCGATGGCAAGGTCTTGGTAGAGGCACGCTTATTTCCCGATATGCTCCCTCTAGCCAAGCAAGTGCAGATTGCTTGTGATCAAGTGAAGTTTGGTTTGGCTCGCTTAGCAAGTGTTGAAGCGCCTAAATTTGACGATAGCGAAAGCACGCTGGCTCAATTAAAAGAGCGCATCGCTAAAACGATTGCGTTTATGGACAGCATCAAGCCAGAGCAGATCGATGGTACAGAAGCAAAAGAGATTAAGTTCTCCATTAAAGAGTGGAGCTTTGAGTTTGTGGGTGAGCAATATGTACTGACTTGGATCATCCCGAACTTTTATTTCCATATCACGACCACTTACAACATCTTGCGCCATAACGGTGTTGAGTTGGGCAAAGCGGATTATCTCGGCTAATGGATCGTTTGATAGAAATCGTCGAAGTGGGGCATGCTTGGTTTTATCGAGCGAGCATCTACGCCTCAAATGCATTCTTAGACGACCCAGCTATCTTGGCATTCGCATTCTGCTGACGATGGGTTAGCAAGCTCAAGCAAATAAACCACCCTCGGGTGGTTTTCTTTTTAGGGTAATTCCTGTAAAAACTAGTTATGAAAATGATCCATAAACTCCTGAGCTGCTTATTGATTTCTGTGGCGGCAACAGCTTTAGCTGCTCCAGCCACCCTGTATTACAACGGGGATATTTTGACGATGGAGGGTGATAGCCCTAAGTATGTTGAGGCAGTGCTCGTGAAGGATGACAAGATCGCCTTTGTCGGGGATATGAAAGGAGCTCTAGTTGAGGCCGGCACTAACGCCACTATGTATGACTTAAAAGGACATACTTTGTTACCAGGCTTTATTGATACTTGGGGTCACTTTGCTTTAATTGCGCAAGATACGTTTGGTGTCAATGTGGCGTACTTTTCTAAAAATTCACCGAAGACTAAGCAGCAATTGATTGATAAGCTTCGCAAGGAAAGCATTGTCTTTAATGGCTGGATCGTAGGCACCGGATACTCTGATGCCCAATTGAGTGATGGCGCAATTACCTTGGCGGAGCTTGATAATGCTTTTCCTAAGACACCAGTCTTAATTGAAAACATTTCCACCTTAACGGGTATGGTCAATAGCGCAGGCTTAAAAAAATTGGGGATTACGACTAAGACTAAAGCAGTGAATGGATTTATTCCGGTTGATCTAAGTACTGGAAAGCTGACTGGCGACCTGATTGGTATGCCTTATCTCAATGCTGTAGCAAAAGCTGTGGGCAAGTATTCACAAGATCTGACATTCGAGTCTTATCGTAAGGCTGAGAAGCTGTATGTATCCAATGGCTTCACCACTGCGCAAAGCTATGAGGCCACTCTAGGTGATATACGCAATATGCGATTGGCTATAGATCGTGGCATTGTGTCAGTTGATTTAATTGCTTTGCCAACATTCGATATTGTTGATGAATTACTCAAGACTAATCCGAATTACCAGTTTGGCGTCTACAGCAAAGGTGATCGAGGTTTCAAGGTTGCGGGTATTCAAGTGCCTACTGATGGTGCGCCACAGCTGCGCTTGGCTTACTTCACCAAACCCTATTTAGATACCACGGGCTTTGCAAAAGATTGGCGTGGCTTTGCGTATTACCCGCAAAGCTTGATTAATAAATACGTCAAACTGGCTTATGAGAAGAATATTCAGTACTTCGGCTATAGCAATGGCGATGCTGGCATTGATATGACTCTCGCGGCTATCGACAAGGTTGTCAAAGAGACGGGTATTAGTGATGACCGCCGTACTGTGATCGCCCATTCATTTTTTGCACGCGATGATCAACTGGAGAGTTATAAAAAGAACAACATCATGGCAGTCATGATGCCAAACGGTACTTGGTTGTATGGTGATATTTATCCCAAGGCGCTTGGGGTAGAGCGAGCAAATAATTTAAGCCCACTAAAGAGTGCTCAAACTAAAGGAGTGGTAACCGCGCTTCACAATGACACCCCATCTTCAGGCCCCAATGTGCTCTTTTCAATTTGGAGTGCTGTTAACCGCCAAACCGCTTCTGGAAATACTTTAGGGCCAGAACAAAGAATTGATCCGTATTTGGCGATGAAAGGCTTTACGAGCAATGCGGCCTATCAATATAAGGAAGAGGGTAAAAAGGGTACCATCACTGCCGGTAAAGTCGCCGATTTAGTGGAGATTGATCAAAACCCACTAAAGGTAGACCCCATGAACATTAAAGACATTGGTGTTGTGCAAACTATTAAGGCAGGAGTGCCGCTGTACACGAAATAAGCGGGATGATCAAAAACCTCTATCGCCAAGTTAAAGGCATTTATAGGGGTTTGTAGCAATACATTAGCCATCCTGAGGGGTGGCTTTTCTTGGTTCCTTTTTGGGGCTAGTAATTGTCTGCCACTTCCCGCCTGGGAATCGCATTGAAGCCCTGCAATTTTGCTTAAACCCATTAATTTGGCTTGGTTTATGATTGAGCCCGTTAATTGCGCTTAAAAAGCAAATCATTTCTGCTTCGATTTAACCCCAATCTTTTAGGAAAATTTATGGCTACAAATACCCCAAATACACCAGCTACTAATGCTGAAGTTGTGCCCAAGATTCTTGATTTACCTATTGGAATAAATGCTACTGGTGTACGTAAAGAGTTTGATAGTCTTGGCAACGTGGATGTTCCAGCAAATCATTATTGGGGAGCGCAAACTCAACGGAGCCTTTTGCACTTCAATATTGGTCATGACAAGATGCCTAAAGAGGTCTATCACGCGTATGGTTACGTAAAAAAGGCTGCGGCAATTGTCAATACAAAAGCTGGTCGTTTACCGGAGTGGAAGGGTAAATTAATTCAGCAGGTTGCTGATGAAGCAATTAGTGGCGCGCTAGATGCTGAGTTTCCCTTATATGTTTGGCAGACTGGGTCAGGTACTCAGTCTAATATGAATCTGAATGAAGTTATCTCCAATAGATGTATCCAACTCATTGGAGGCACTTTAGGTTCTCAGGAGCCTATTCACCCAAATGATCATGTCAACATGGGTCAGTCTAGTAACGATACTTTTCCAACTGCAATGCATATTGCGGCATATAAGATGGTTACTGAAAAAACGCTTCCTGCCTTGACACGACTTCATGATGCGTTGGATGCCAAGTCAAAACTATGGGCGGATATCGTTAAGATTGGTAGAACCCATTTAGAGGATGCGACCCCACTAACAGTGGGTCAAGAGTGGTCTGGCTATGCAAGCGCTGTAAGTGATGCTATTGCTGACCTAACGTATGCCACTCAAGGACTCTTACAGGTTGCGATGGGTGGAACTGCAGTAGGTACAGGTCTAAATTCTCCAGTTGGATTTGGTGATGATGTCGCGGCCGTTCTCTCGGAATTAACTGGCTACAACATTAAAACTGCAGATAACAAATTTACCGCTCAAGGAACATTGGATCGTATGGTTCGTGCTCATGCGAGCATTAAAACGACCGCTGTTACGCTCTTTAAGATTGCAAACGATATGCGTTGGTTGGGTTCTGGCCCAAGAACAGGTTTGATGGAAATCACATTCCCGTCAAATGAGCCAGGCTCTTCAATCATGCCGGGCAAAGTTAATCCTACGCAGGCAGAAGCAATGCTGATGGTTTGTATTCAAATCATGGGGTCAGATGTGGCCGTGCAAATGGGTGGTGCTGAGGGTAACTTCGAGTTGAATGCATTCCGTCCCGTAATTATTAGCAACTACCTACACTCCGCACTCATCATGGCCGATATGTGTGACCACTTTAGAGAGTTCATGATTGAAGGTGCCGTTCTGAATGAGGCGCAACTTAAATCTAATATTGAGCGCTCAGTCATGATGGTTACAGCTCTATCACCAGTCATTGGGTATGACAATGCTTCCGTGATTGCTCACTACGCAATTGATAACAATCTTTCGCTTAAGCAAGCTGCTTTAGCCAAGGGTGTATCAGAAGAGCTATTTGATCGCGTTGTAGTGCCCATCAATATGACAAAACCCGGCTCTGCCGACGTTAAAGCAAATCCTTGAGCGAGAGCAGCATGGCAACAGCAGAGAATCAGAATCAGTCATCCAAACTTGCTGGAGAGCAGGCCCTACAAAATCAAGTAGGGTCGCGTTTCTCGGCAGACTGGAAAAGTAATCAGCACCGAGAGCGCAGACTCCTATCAGAGTTTATTGGTCTTTCGGGTATGACTTTTTTGCTCTCAGGTGGTGCATCCATACTCGCGCAATATGGTGGGGCAGACTTAGCGGCTTATCAATATGCATTCATCTTATCTACCATTGCTGGTTTGTGGATTATGGTGGCTGTGTATGTTTTAGGTGATATTTCATCGCACTTTAATCCTGCAATGACGCTCGCTTTTGCTATGCGTGGAGATATGGGTAAGGGAATGGCGCTTGCTTATATTGTGGTGCAGTACATTGCGGCGGTGGCAGGCTCTAGTCTCGCCCTCTATCTATTTGGTGATGCCGGTAACTTGGCGGCAACAATACCTAAAGAGGGCTTGGTTTTTAAATCCCTGATCTTTGAAGCTGTACTCACATTTGCAATGGTTCTTCTTGTTCTCAGTATGGCCAATGGCCCAAAACTCAACGGGCCTTTTATTCCGATTGCTGTTGGCGGGTACATTATTGCCGCAGGAACCATGGGTGGCCCATTTGATGGGGCTGCTTTTAATCCTGCCAGAGCATTTGGCCCTGGCTTTGCCCTTGGCAATCTTACGAGCTACTGGATTTATCCAGTGGGATCAATCATTGGCGCTACTTTGGCTGTCTTTGTAGCGCGATTCTTAAGAGGCCCAGCTAAGGCTGCAGAATCCCAGGCTGCTATGGGCACACCACTGGATAAAAGTAATTAATTCGCCTAGATAAGCTGGGGCGGCCTTGGCATTTTCGACTACTCCTTTAATTTACTTAAGAATTCTTGACGTATGAAGTTTCTAGCAATTCCATTACTTGCACTTTGTATTGCACAAGCTCATGCCGAAGATTTTTTTGTGCCGATTTCCAACTTTTATAACGACTCGCAGCAGCTAGGCGATAGTAAAGTTCTGGAGTTTTGGGCCTCACATGATTATCAAGGTGGTGATAATTACCAAAATGACCTGAGGCTTCGTTATTACAACCCCTTGGAAGTAGGGGATTGGAAAGGGCGAATTCGTCTAGATGCCAACGTCGCCTCTAACTACAACTCTATTTCGACACCAAACAACTCGGGAGCCTATAGCGCAGGCAATATGTTTTTGACTTTGTGGGGTCAAGCTCCAGAGTTCTTGAAGCCACTTGGAGCATTGGTTGGTGCAAGAGTATTTTTTCCATTTGGTAATAATGGGCAATGGGCTGCCGGCCCTCAAATAGGATGGCGTTTTGCCCCAGAGGTAGATACCACCCTAAAGGTGACTGACTTTTCTCCATTGCTTCGATATATCTATGGCTGGGATGCCAAAAACAATAGCTTTGCGGCAAACCCCACTCAACCTGTATTAGCGAGAAATCTACATATTTTCCCCACCATTGGCTTTCAGCTAGCTCCGAACACTACCTTGAGATTCTGGGATGAAAATGGTGCTGTTTTCAATACCGCGGGGAATGGATGGTTTATTCCAATCGATGCCATGGTTTTGCGCCGTTTGGATAAAAATTGGGTAGTTGCAGTTGGTGCCAGCAAACAAGTGGTGCAAAGTTATCAGCAGTACGATTGGTCCACTTACGCCAAAATATCCTTTAATTTCTGATATCCACCAATGGCCTGTAGATCTTTCGACCTGATTATCATAAACACCCTTCAACCTTTGGGATAATGAGGGAGTGATCCCATATCAGCGAGGGCTGATATAAAAATAATGCACCATAGACATATTAAAAAGAGAGAATATGAAAACTAAACTATTAAGCCTTTTCGCAGCACTTGCATTAGTTGCTTGCGCTACGCCTGTGACTCAATCAGAAATCCAGCAAGCAAAATTTACTCCTCAGCCAAAGCAAGCTGAGATTGATAAGGAAGTTAACTCTTATCTCAAGGCAAACATTAACGAGCCAGAAGCGGCTAAGAAAGAATGCGCGCCTCCACGCAAAGCTTGGGCCAGAGAATTTAGCCATGAGCCTGCAAAATTTGGCTGGATGGTAGTTTGTGATGTCAATGCTAAAGAGAAGTCTGGTGGCTTTGGCCCATTAAAAGCCTACATGTTCTTATTCACAACGAATGGCAATTACGCTTATGACTCATCCTCGTTTGTAAATATCAATAACAACGTACAGTTTTTGGATTTGATTAAGTAAGTTTTAAATAGGCATTCAATAAAACCACCTTCGGGTGGTTTTTCTTTGGGCGCCTCCATTGGAACGGTAGGAGCGCTTATTTATGAATGGGTTTGCCCGCATAGACAAACGACTGGTTGTAATCTGTTGATTCCAAGTCCTAATGGCTGATATCGGCCAATATGAGACTTTCAATAGGCATAAATTTGGTGCGAATGGATATAGGTAGGCACATATTAGTCGGGTATAGTCTTGATAACTTGTCTGGCTTACATGCCAAATCCCCTTAAGGTGATGTGGTTTGGATCGGGAGTATTCCGACCAATCTACCGCAATGTGCCATGACATCTAATTCTAGTAATGCCCCATCAAACCCATCACGTCGTGATTTACTTTCCACCGGTGCTGCCGCATTAGGCGCGGCATTATTACCTGCCGGAATGCAGAATGCACAAGCACAATCAACCCCAGAAAGACCTCAGCCAATTGCACCTAACTTACCACCGGCTGGTTACAACATTTTGTTTGTTTTAGTAGATCAAGAGCATTTCTTTCCAAAGTGGCCGATGCCCGTGCCAGCCCGTGAGGCAATCAAGAAAAAAGCAATTACATTTACTAATCATCAAGCGGCATCCATGCAATGCTCATCTGCTAGATCAGTCATTTACACGGGTTTGCATATTCAGCATTCTGGTATTTTTGATAACCTTAATTTTCTTTGGCAGCCTGATTTATCTCTTAAGGTAAAGACAATTGGGCATCGTCTATCTGAACTCGGTTATCACGCGGCTTATCAAGGTAAGTGGCACCTTTCTGCCAACATGGATATTGTTAAAAAAGCCTATGACGCCCCAATGGCAACGTATCGCAAGATCATTAAGTCATATGGCTTTAATGATTTCTTGGGGGTTGGCGATATTGTTGATGAGCAGCAAGGTGGTTACACCTTTGACAAACTAACAGTTTCATCTGCTATTGGTTGGCTCAGAAATGAAGGGCAGGAGCTTAGGGCTAAGAAGCAACCCTGGTACTTGGCGGTCAATATAGTGAATCCTCATGATGTAACTTACGTGAACTCGGATTTACCAGGTAAGCCTGTGCAAGGCGCTAAGCATGCAATGACAATTCTGCCAGTGCCAACCGCTGACTTATATAAGGCTACCTGGGATAACTATCCGCTGCCAGAAAGTCGAAAGCAAGCGCTTGATGCTCCCGGCAGACCAAAAGCCCATAAGCTCTATCAAGAGATCTGGGATCTATTAATGGGGGAGTGGCCCAATGAAGATCGTCGCTGGAGATTATTGCTAGATTATTACTTTAATTGCATGCGCGATAGTGATGAGAACGTCGCTGCAGTAATGCAAGGTTTAAAAGATAGTGGCATGGAAGAAAATACCATCGTTATCTTTACTGCTGACCATGGTGAGCTAGGTGGATCACATCAAATGCGTGGCAAGGGCACTACCACCTACAAAGAGCAGAACCATGTCCCTTTGATGATTATTCATCCGGCCTATCCCGGCGGTAAAGAGTGTCAAGCAATCACTTCGCAGATTGATCTAGCTACTACCATTTTGGCAATGACGGGTAAAGATCGAGAAAGCATTCAAAAGGCGGCCGAGGGATTAAAAGGTCAAGACTTAACCCCGCTCTTCAAAGCGCCAGAAAAAGCCAAAGTAGACTCCGCTAGACCTGCCTCTTTATTTAATTTCAACATGCTAATGTTTACTAGTTGGGAGTGGGCCGAAAGAACTTACACCTGGCTGATGGCGGGCAAGGTAAGCGATCCAGGGGCTGAACAGATTTTAAGAGCCCATGAACCTAACTTCAATAATAGAGTTGGTATTCGTAGTGTATTTGATGGGCGGTATCGCTTTTCTCGATACTTCTCACCATTGTATTTCAATACCCCAACTTCTTTTGAGGAGCTGATTTCCAAGAATGATCTGGAACTTTTTGATTTGCAAAATGATCCTGAGGAGATGAATAACTTGGCGATGGATCCCAAAAAGAATGCTCCGCTCATTATGGCAATGAATCAGGTCATGAATGAACGTATTGCACAAGAAGTGGGTGTCGATGATGGCAGTTTCTTGCCTATCAGAAATGGGAAGTGGTATTTCCCAGCAAAGAGCCAAAGATAGTCTCGGTATTCCCATGGGCGTCTGCTTTGGGTCGAGGCTGTGTAAAAACACCCAATAATCTCCCTCTTTTTGTAAACACTACATGGGCCTCAAACGTTAATTAAGTATCACTAATTAACGGATGTTTATGAAGATGAAACGATTCATTACTGGCCAAGA
>NZ_JACVOP010000005.1 GCF_018882365.1 Polynucleobacter sp. 71A-WALBACH
GCTCCCACATTAAATCCTTCTGGGTGGCTGTGTAATAGATTCGAGGTCGTTGTTTCATGAGCAACACTCCTTGCGCTTACGCAGTTTGTAGTGTGTTGCATCGACGGGTTGAAATCAAGACCCATAAAAGGCGTTGGCCACCTAAATCTAGAATCTCAAATGTCGCCCACTTTTAAGCAGCTTATGAGATCGAGCTCGAAAAGACTCATTGTGTAAAAAAGCTGCGCCAACAATCCCTACTAGGCAGCCAAGGAAGGTATCAATCAAGCGTGACTGAATTATTTGGCTGGGCTCACTCATCCCAAAAGAAGTCATTTCTGCTAAAAAAATAGTTAATGGAGTGATGAAAATTGCGGCCAAGCCATAGTGCCTGACCACAAGACTCTCAATGATGAAGATGAGCCCCATCATCACAAGACAGAGATTAAGTAGGCTGAAGTGCAGAGATAGCAAAAGCCAAGTTACCGACAAGCCAAAAATAGTACCAATGACCCGGTGTATTTGCCTAGTCCATGCCGCACGAAATGTCACACCTTGAATCACGGCAAGACAGGACACTGGAACCCAATAGGGTCTGTCCAATTGAAATAACTGGGCTAAAACTAGAGAGATACCGACAAAAATACCAATGACTACTGAATCAAAAACAACAAAATCAAATGTAGGCTTGGGCAAAGCCTGAATAGGCTGAGATGGTCTTTTGCGCAAGATATAAAGACTATAGAGAAAGCCGATAGCGCAAGCCCAGAGGCAACCTAGCGAAACTAATCCCACCTGCGCTGGAACTTCACTAAATGTGATCGGCGAAAAGATGCCGATCGCAGATACCATCACAAAAAATAAACTTCCAGGTGGCCCCAATGCGTAATACCGACAAGTCATCGTTACTAAGGTAGCAATAATGATGATAGCCACTGCCATCAGTTCAGGCATGAAGTGGCCTAGCAACCCCAATGCGTAGGAAGCGATCATGCCAAACGCGCAAGCCATCGTAAACACCATGCGATGTTCTATCTTGGTATTAGGCATATATAGAAATACCAAGCCTCCTAAGGAAGCTGTTAAACCATACTCTAAATGACCCCAATATAAAGTGAGCAATAAAGGTAGCCCTATTGCCAGACTGGCAGCAAGAGGCATTTCCCAAGGTCGATCACTGGTATTCACCTTGAGAAGATGGGTTAACTCTTTACGCAGAAACCCCCGAATCCCCATCGATACCAACTCTTAAGGGGCTAAATCAAATACCAAGACCTCAGCATCTTTACCATGGGATACGTTTATGCACTCCTCTTCAGCCAGCATTAAGGCATCGCCTGCATGAAGATTTTGCCCATTGACTTCAAGCGAGCCTTTGATCAGATGAACATAGGCCTTACGCTGAGGATTAATATAGAGCGTTGCTTTTTGATCGCCATCAAATAGACCTGCATAGAGCTTCGCATCCGCATTTATTTTGACTGACTCTGCCTCACCATTCAGTGAGGCTACCAATCTTAATTTCCCCTGCTTCTCTTGCAAGGGAATTGTCTTTTGCTCATACCCCGGCTTCACACCAGTGAACTTTGGCTCAATCCAGATTTGCAGGAAATGAGTTTGCTGACCTGTAGCGTGATTGAACTCACTATGAACTACACCAGTACCGGCACTCATGCGCTGCACATCACCAGGTGGAATGCCTTTGATATTCCCCATGCTATCTTGATGCGCCAACTCACCCGACAGAACATAGCTAATGATTTCCATATCACGGTGACCGTGATCACCAAAACCTTTTTCTGGCTCTATACGATCTTCGTTAATCACTCGTAAATTTCCCCAACCCATAAACTTTGGGTCGTAGTAATTGGCAAATGAAAACGAGTGAAAACTCTTTAACCAACCATGGTCGGCATAACCACGTTCATCGGATTTTCTAATCTGAATCATTGATACCTCCTAGAGACTCATCGCCTGGATAATTTCACTAGCCAGCTCTAAGCTCTTGGCTTTTTGCTCTGGTGAAACAGCCAAACCTTCTGCGTAAATGAACTCCACATCGGTAATACCGATAAAGCCTAGGAAGTCCTTCACATATTTTGTTTGGGTATCTTTATCCGTTCCGAAATAAAAGCCACCGCGAGTAGCTAAAACGATGGCCTTTTTCCCAATTAGCAAGCCTACAGGGCCAGTAGCTGTATATTTAAAAGTCATACCTGCTCTAGCCAAATTATCAAAATAGGATTTGAGTTGCGATGGAATTCCAAAGTTATACATTGGCAAAGCAAGCACCACAGTATCGGCCTCACTGATCTCTTTAACCAAATCATCGGACTGGCTAGCAAGAACTTTTTGCGCATCAGTACGCTGCTCGGGCGGCGTGATAAAGGCACTAAATTGCTCACCAGTTAAGTGAGGCAAGGCATTCTTTACCAAATCACGCTCCACAACTTTCGTATTGGGATGCAACTTCTGAATACGCTCAAGCAATCGATTGGATAGCTGTCTTGATTGACTGTTGTCACCCAAAATACTGCTATTAATACTCAGTACTGTTTTCATATTTAATTCCTTTGTAATAATTAGTTAAACGGCAGTTGCAGTTGACTCCAACTGCTCACTGACCCACTGCAAAAAATCCTTTAATTCGTTTTCTGAAATCTCATGATCCATTGGATAAATTTTGCTCACATGAGGCACATTTAAATCATTTAATAATTCATCAGACTGAAAGAAATGGCTAATAGGTAACTTGCTATCAAACTGACCATGTGCAAGATAGCCCTGCAGCTTTTTCAGCCCCTCTAAGTTATTAATATGGGGTTTAATTTCAGGCAGAATTCTTCCAGAGAGATTTGCAAAACCCAATACAGCATTAGGGCAAGTTAATGCCACGCCGGCACTCATAATGCCGCCCTGGCTAAATCCAGCGACAATCGTATTCTCGCTGCTTACCTGATACAAGGCCTGTATTTCTTTGATAAAAATCAATAATCGCAGTCGATTCTCGTCAGCCTCTTGCTCATGAATTTGTGGACCATCCTTGGTAAACGTCACATGGAACCAAGCAAACTGATCACCGCCATCGGTAAATGCAATAGGGCCTTGGGGCATGACCACCAAAATATTGGGGTCAACCCATTTACTAATCTAAGCAAAGTTAAGCTCATTTCCACCAACTCCATGGAGCAGAATCAAGCAACCCTTTGGCGAACTAAGCGCTGCTGGTCTCACGCGATAGGCGAACTGAGCGCCTGGTAAAAGTTGACTCACCATTTTTAGATCTCACTTCCTTCATGTACATCAGCTTCATGCAATCGATTAGTAAATGCACTATTCAATCCCCAAACAAACGAATCCATCGACAAAATGCCGTATTCAATACCACCTTCAATCGTCCTTAGGTCTACATCGCTTAGGCGAGCACCCAAAGCTATAAACAGGGGTAAAAAATGTTCATCAGTTGGATGTGCGCGCACTGCACCAGGCGCAAATTCTCGATAAGCAAATAGCTGATCTAACTGTTCATGCTGAACCGCTTGCTTGACCCAATCAGCAAAAGAGCTTACGTAAGGGAGATCTCCGCCAACGCCTTGACGAAAATCATGTAAGTTATGCGTCATGCTGCCTGAGGCGATGATCATCACACCCTCTTTCCTCAATGAGCCCAACGATTGACCAAGCGCATAGGCGCTTTGCGGATCAAGGCTTCTTGGCATCGACACTTGAAATACTGGAATATCCCCATTGGGCAATAGGTGCATCAGAGGAACCCAAGTCCCATGATCCAAGCCCCGGGTAGGATTTTCTTTAACGCTAAAGCCTGCTTTCTTTAGTGCCTCAATGGTTTTTTCTGCGACAGCAGTTGCTCCATTGACTGGGTATGACAGCTCATACAGAGACTTTGGAAAGCCATAAAAGTCATGAACAGTCTCTGGCAGAGGATTCGTCATTACCTCAATATCGGCCGTTTGCCAGTGTGGGGAAACCACCAAGATTGCCTTCACGCCACCAAGACCTTGCCCAATATTATTTAGCTGCTCACCCAAAACTCCAGGCTCGATAGCAAAGGTTGGCGCACCATGAGAGATAAACATTAAGGGGGCGATCACTGAGCTTGTCATTTTTAAATACTCTTTATCTTTATATGAAGAGCGAATGCGCCCCTACCCCATCAACGAAAGTAGAGGCGCTCCGACTCAAGACTTAATCTTGTTTCGCTTTTAAGCCATCAATGCTGAACTTACCAGCGCCTGATGAAGCCAAAACCAACAAACCACCAATAACAGCAATGTTCTTAAAGAACAGTAATTGGGCTACAAAAGCTTGGTCTGCAGGTGCCGCCCAGTAAGCATGGAAAAATACACTAGCAAAGAATGTAAATACTGCTAACACGACAGCAGCAATGCGAGTTTGATAGCCCACTAGCAAAGCAACTCCACCAACAATTTCAATCACGAGTGCCAATACAGCTGCAACTAGTGGAGCTGGTAAGCCGACGGACTGGATGTAGCCAACAGTCCCAGCAAAGCCAGTAAGCTTTGCAATGCCAGCAGGCAAGAACAATGCAGCGATCAAAAATCGACCCAATAGATTTAATGTGTTTTGATAAGTGTTTTTCATTTAATGCTCCTTGATTAGTGAATTCAGCGGAAAGCTTTCTTTCCTTGAGTAGAACTTTACTGTTCCGTTATTAATAGATAAACTCTCATTTATAAGATTAACTGTTACATTTAACGGAACAATGGATAAATTTCAAGAAATCACCACCTTTACCGCCGTTGTTGATGCGGGTAGCTTTGTCAAAGCGGCAGACCGGCTCAACATGTCTAAGGCCGCAGTCTCAAGACATTTGGTGGATTTGGAGACTAGGCTAGGCGTTCGCCTACTTCATCGCACCACACGCAAGCTGTCATTAACGGAAGAAGGTGAACTCTTTTATGGACGATGCAAAGAAATCCTGGAGACCATCGAGAGTGCCGAGAATGAAATTACCTCTCAAACAGATGATGTGAGTGGCCATATCCGCATTAACGCTCCCTTTAGTTTTGGCATTCGGAAGTTGGCGCCGCTGTGGGGAATCTTTCATCAAAAGTATCCCAAAGTAACGTTAGATGTTGTACTGTCAGATCGATTGGTTGATGTAGTGGATGAAGGCTATGACATCGCCATTCGAATAGCTGCCCTATCAAACTCAACCATGGTGAGTAAAAAACTTACGGACACACGCATTATTCTATGTGCATCGCCACAATATCTCAAAGAACATGGCGCCCCAAAAAAGCCCGCTGATTTAATTAACCATCAAGTAATCAACTATAGCTACTGGGCAGGCAAAGAGGAATGGAGTTTTGATGGGCCCAACGGCAAAGAGAGTGTAAACATTAAACCCTTTATGCAAACCAATAATGGTGATACCTGCCTTGTTGCCGCCCTAGCCCATCAGGGAGTTGTGCTCCAGCCAAGCTTTATCGTAGGTGATGCCATACGAACAGGCGACTTAGTAGAAATCATGCCTCAATATAAGTCTATCGAATTGGGCATCTACGCCCTCTTCCCTACCCGCCAACATATTGCGCCCAAAGTGAGAGTGTTAATTGATTTTCTCGTGGACTATTTTTCTAAAAAGGATTTAGATAATTTCTAGAAATTGATAGTCACCCACTTTGCCAGAGATCATTTTATGAATCTGTTTCGGTGCTGGCTTTGATCGCCCCTTTTCTGACAGCATGAAGCAAAGTGTCATAATCTTTTTGATTTTGCTTTGCATACTCCATAGAAAATCGACTAACAGCCTCATCAAAGACATCCGATTTGCCAAGGTAGCCGGAAATCATCGCAGCATTACCCGACTTTGCATGCGATCGAGCTAATGCTTTTCCACAATACTCAGCATAGTTCTCTAGTCGCGCAGGAGTTACCTCATCAAATGAAAACGAAACCTTCATATCCCTTAATTGACGAACATAAAAATCTCTGCCTTCGGCCCCCCTCGTCCAGCCTAAAAAAATATCAGCTGAGGATTGGGTTAGACGCTGACCAACTACTACGCGTTCGCCATGCTTCTCATATTTACTCTTACCCGCATAGGGCTCGAGTACTGATGTGCGAGCTTCTTTCACCTGTAATAAAAGTGGCTCATCATCGGGAGTCATAAATAAAGCAACAAAGCAACGCGTACCTACGCTTCCGATGCCTACTACCTTGAGAACAACGTCCTGTAATTGGTAGCGATCAATTAAGACTCTGCGATCATGTGGCAAAGACTCTCGATAATCTTTGATCGCCATCTTTGCTAGAGCATCGAAGTTCGCCTTATGAGGATGAAACATGAGGGGTGGCTGATCAAGTAATCTCTTCTTTCCATCAATTTCCGTGGTAATTTTAGGAAATAGATACTCTGCTACCCGAGTCTCAGCTCGCTTAATCAACTCTTCGCGATATAGCTTCGTTTTCTTGGTAGGGGCATTCTGGGCATATTTAGCCAAGTCTAGTTGCTTATATGAAAGCTCCAGCGGGCTCAACTTCGAATACTTTCGAAGATTCTCCCGATAGGACCTTACGCAAGTTTTGGCAATCAGTCGCGCAGTCTCATCATCGATCCCATTGTCTTGTGAAGACACTAGAAAGCTTATTGCCAAACGTTTAACATCCCACTCCCACGGAGCGGGTAAGGTCTCATCAAAATCATTGATGTCAAAGACCAATTTACGCTCTGGCGTTGCAAAGGCGCCAAAATTTAACAAATGGCAATCGCCGCAAGCTTGAACATATATTCCGCTATTGGGCGTTCGAGAAAGATCATCGGCCATTAGAGCGGCAGAACCCCTAAGAAATGTAAAGGGGCTAGCTAACATACGTCCATAACGAATCGGAATAAGTTCAGGAAGCCGATCTTTATTGGATTTCTCTAAAATCGCATTGGAACTGAAGTCTTTAGGTCGGCGCTTCACAAACTCATGCGCTTCTAGAGGATGAGTTTTACGCAAATTCTTCCCAATTTCAATACTGGATGCTCGATTCAGTAGAGAGCTCTCAGATTGGTCAAATTTATTCATAGTTTATTCTGATACTAAAACAAAAAAGTCACAGCAATTAAAAGACGGCTGTTGGTCTTTTAAAGATTCTATAAGAAAAAATTACCGAGCGACCCAAAGCAGTTACTTGGGATAAAAAATTTGTTTGATATCTCTATACACCTGAAATCCAGCAATCAGAATCAAGGACAGGGATAGCGGTAGCACTGCAATATAGCCAACCTTTTTAAAGCTAACAGCCCCAATAATTCCGCCAACCAAAAACATTCCAAAAATGAATGCGTGTGTCTTTAGTTTTTCTATGTTGGCCTTTACAAGACCCTGCTTATTTGCATCTGTAGACCTATTCCAATAAATCATTTTTCCCAACTCTATACCGATATCGGTAATGACGCCGGTCATATGGGTAGTTCTAATTTCAGCTTTAGAGGCCTTAGTAACAATGGCATTTTGCAAGCCCATTACAAAACATAAAAGTAATGCAATCGCGGGAACAGTCAGGGGTAAATAGACGTTTAAGTTGGCACCTACTAAGCCAAATACCAATAAAAGTATGGCCTCAACCAATAAAGGCAAGGCGAACTCACTACGAATCTTTTTCCTGTGCCCCCAGTTAACAATGATGGCTGTTGTAGCAGCGCCCAATAGAAAAGATAGCAGAAGAGAAATACCGCCTAAAACAGAAATAAAATTATTAAGAGCTAGATCATCGCCAATCGCCGAAATGATGCCACTCATATGAGAGGTATAGCGAGCAATGGCCAAAAAACCACCAGCATTAACTGCGCCAGCTACAAATGCCATGTAAGCACCCAGCTGAATATTGGTCTTATGGGACCTTTGATTGCTCGTTAAAAGCTGAATAAATTTAATTGGCATCGAAGGCCTATTCTACGACCCAAGAGCTTCCACAGGCATGACTTCAATAGCCGGCTTATGAAATCTAAGTCAATTTCGTCAATCAGCCGCTTCTCAACCCTCAGCAGCCATTCTTGAGCGCTCACAAACCACCAAGAATTACATCGGTACTTTTGTATCCCCTTAGCTACTTCAAGAAACTGACGAGGATCTAACCAATGGGGCTAACTTCAGCTCCGTGAGGTCTTTTGTAGCGGTTGTAGGACCACATATATTGACGGGGCTTAGAGACAATCATTTCCTCAAAATAATGATTCATTAAGGTGCATGCTTCAACCATACCGACCGGATACTCACTATTCATAAGTCGTGTCTTAATTACCCACCCCTTACCTAAGCCCAACCTCTCAGCACTAACAAAGAGTGTAGCTACATTAGCTTGCCGCGCTAGTTTTATTGGAAATGATGTGGTGTAAGCATATTGATTAAAAAATTTAGCCCAAATACCATCGCCGACACTAGGAACCTGGTCAGCCAATATGCCGATAACCTCACCTTTGATCAAGGCATGCTTAATTTTTCTGACGCCACCTAAATTGGCCTCCACAAACTCCATCTGAGAGTGCCGGCGAGATTTGAGCATCAACTTATTGACCCAAACCTTTCTGGCTGGCCGATACATAACGGTAGCTTTCATATGTTCGGCAAAAATGCGAGGGACAATTTCAAAGCCGCCCAAATGAGATGCCAAGACAATTAAGCCCTTGCCATTTTTTGATAGCTCAACAATTTGATCTACGTTATCAATTCTTGACTTATTTACGGCAGATTGAGGATGTCTCCAGATCCACAAGGTATCAGCAAAAATCATGCCAGACTCGGCAGCCACTCTCCATGGGGTAGATTTAAAACCAGAAAAGATGGCTGCACTCAAGTGATTGCCATTTAAGCGTGCTCGGTAGCGTGAGGAGCTTAAATAAACCACTAGACCAACTCCAGCACCAATAACCTGAAGGGCCGCTAAGGGAAGAGAGCTAAAGAGTCTCAATATGAAATACAACATCTGCCATTCTAGACTTGATCGAGGAATCTACCTGAAGTTATTTTTGGCGCTGCTGGGTGGTATCGAAGGGCAAACTATCACCCCAAGAACATCCCCCTTAGACTAACCAAAGATCCTTTGACGCCTGAATGACTCCTATCGACCGAGGCTGTGTAAAAACCCAAAATACTTCCATTGATTTAGATTTAAAGCGTGTACACGGGTTTTGGCCTTCAATCAAACGCTTCTGGCTGAGTCAACAATTCTGTTTTGGTAATTTGTGATTTTTT
>NZ_JACVOP010000006.1 GCF_018882365.1 Polynucleobacter sp. 71A-WALBACH
AGCGCTCCCACATTAAATCCTTCTGGGTGGCTGTGTAATAGATTCGAGGTCGTTGTTTCATGAGCAACACTCCTTGCGCTTACGCAGTTTGTAGTGTGTTGCATCGACGGGTTGAAATCAAGACCCAGAGCAGACGCCCAAAGAAAAAACCACCCGAAGATGGTTTTGATATTTCATGGTGGCCCGGGGTTGAATTGAACCACCGACACAAGGATTATCAATTATTCGCCTAAGCCAACTTTCGCTTTCTGCCCTGCAAGGTTAACCCCACCATAGGTAAACTTTGTGCCCAAAACTTTCATAGGTGTTTGTATGAGATTGATTTGGTTGAGTTATTTTGACCTACGCAAGGATTACAAGACGGTTCGGTGGTGTGATGGAGATTTGACTGACACAAGGATGATGTCCTTTTAAAGGACGCTTCAGTAAGCGTCTATTTGATCGACGCTAGGTTAAGGGATGGAGAGAGCCAACCATAAAGCTCTCGCATATCTTCAAAGTCCTTTTTTCTCAAACCAACGAAACATGCCAAGAGTAATTAGCGCAAATACCACTGCAATAACCCATTGATTAACACCAATAGTTTCTGGCAAGCCAATCTTACCTAGGTCAGCCCACGCAAGAACTGTTGATTTAAAAAACGGATACATTTGGGCATAGATTCCAGCTCCAACTACCATGCCGATAACACCAAAGATTGCAGTCCAGCGACCTTCACCAACTGCGCCCACTGAGGTGCCAGGACAATAGCCCAAGACTGCCCAACCTACTCCAAACAATGCGCCGCCCACTAAAATGCCGCCGACATTCATTGCCTTAAGGCTCAGTGTAATAAGCCCCATCTCATGCAAAGCCAAAATGCCAAACATGCCCACAACAATGGCTGAGAGCATGAACTTAAAAATCGTCATGTCTTTTAATAGCAATGCGGCAACTTGCTTGTCATAGCGCAAGACACGCCCTTTTTGCAATAAGAAACCAAAGATAACGCCAGTTGCTAATCCTAATAGTTGATCTATAGACATGATTGGCTTACCTTTCTGTACATAAAGTTTGCGACGATGACGCCAAAACCAAAGAACATGGCTAATGCGACAAAAGAACTTACTGATAACTGCATCATGCCGCTTAACCCATGTCCACTAGGACAGCCGTCGGCTAAGCGAGCGCCAATCATTGCCACGATGCCACCAATAAAAGCAAATACAGCACGCTTTGGAACTGAAGAGCCAAAACGTTTTTCCCATAAAGGCGGCAAGCTCTCCAGCTTAAAACTGCCATCCATTTTTGAGGAGAGCAATGCGCCAAAGAAGATGCCAATCACCATTAGAAATTGCCAATCAATGACAACCTTTTCTTTTGCGTAATAAACATTTTGTGCAACATAGCTAGGATCTACCACTTGAACTGCTAGACCTGCCATGCGAACAAAAGTAGTCGATGCCCCCAAATAGGTTGACTTGCCCATATAAACGCTAGTCAGATATACAGAAATAATAGCCAGCACTCCAACTAAAGCTCCTGCCAAATAGGGACTCCAGCCTTTAGAGCTAGATCCTCTATTTTTTTCTGGATTGATCATCTTGAATCCTCATCTGTAATTTGCTTGTTAGCTATTGGCAAAAATTACTTAGAACAACTGCCATTGCCACAGCCAGCGCCACAAGAATTGATTCCCAAGATTGGATAGAGTGGACAGAACTTGAATAAACCAGTGGCTAGAGGAACAATGCCAATCCAGCCCCATACGCCAACCACATTGCTTGCGGCTAAACCAACTAGGACCAGTCCAACAGAGATGCGTAGTACGCGATCGATACGGCCAACATTACATTTCATATAACCCCCACATAGATAAGATTTATTAATACTGATTAAGTCTATGCCTATCTGGGGAGAGGCTTTTGATCTAGATCATGAAATGAAATGCGATAGAAAGACTAAATTCCCTTTTCAGAGAAATTACGTAATGTATCTATATTAGGAATTTGTACGGAAAGACGGGTGATATTGCTAATTAAGCCCTGCTCAGCCATAGAAGCCAAGGCACGACTAATCGTCTCAAATTTGACATCCATCATCAAACCCATATCTTCTCGCTTGAAAAGTGGGGCAACAGCAAAGGAGCCTGACTCTTTAGCCAACTTCAAAAGGAACCGTGCAAGACGCACTTCAATTCTTCCAGTATTTATCTCAGAGAACCATCCCTCAGATTGAGAGAGCGCCTCACCCCACTTCTTCACTATTTGACGATGAAGTCGTGGAGATTCCTCCCCCAGAATTGAAATAACATTTTTAGGAATTTTGCACACATGAGCATTAGTTAACGCAGTAGCGGCATGCTTGTAATGGTCCCCCAAAAGAGATTCCATGCCAAATAAATCACCCGGCCTTACAAGCCTAACAATTCTGCTAGTACCGTCTGGGTTGAGATGCAGTAACTTTACATAACCCTGGCGCAAGGTATAAACATGTTGAGCAGACTCACCTTGAGAATAAATCGGAGAATTAGCCTCATAACCCAAATCATCAATTGGGGAGTGAATCTTAGAGAAGTCCTCCTCATTTAGTTCCGCGAATAAAGCGGAGCTACGAATCGTGCATGTTTCACAGTCACTTTGACCCTGCCAAGCAATCTTTATTTCAACTGGCTTCATCATTACCGTATTCTCAAGTTAACACCACAAGCAAGATACTATGCAGATATTCGTATTAGCGCACACATAAGAAAAACGCCTCATATCGAGGCGTCACTTCCTGCTAAAGGTTCAATATACCCCCTAGTACCTGGCATCTTTAGGCTTGCCACCATTAGGCCAATCTTTGGTCTTGTCGGTAAAGTCTGGTCGACCCATGTGTGAAAAATAATCCGCCACATCAACCGCCTCTTGATCAGTTAATACTCCGCCCTGACCCAAAGGAAATTGGGTGTTATGTCCCATCGGCATGTTTTGCTTGATAAATGCAGCAGCAGTATATGTTCGAGCCATGCCCGCACCCAGATTAAATGATTCCTCACCCCAAACCATCGGGAATGCATATCGACCATCAGCCCGCTTTACCCCCTCACCATTAACGCCATGGCAAACCGCGCATTGAGCTTGATATACGACCTTTCCATTATCAAGATTGGGGATCAAGGTTTTATCAATCTTGCCCACACCTCTTCCGGGAATTTGCTCATCCTTCTTGTATGGGCCATTAACCCACTTCATATAGGAAATCATTGCCTTCATTTCAATTGAATCTTTTGCCAGCGCCTTTCCATTCATGGAGCGCTTGAAGCACCCATTAATACGATCTTCTAAGTCAATGATCTTGCCTGCACGCGGGGCATATGCGGGAAATTGTGCTGCCACACCAACAAATGGGGAAGCATTAGCTACAGTGCCTGCATTGGTATGGCAACTACTGCAATTTAAGCTGTTGCCCACATTCTCAGGTAGCAATACCCCTGTTTCCGACATCAAACGCATGCCATAAACCAATTGACTAGCATTGGATTTATCCAGCATCCTTGAAAAACGAGGAGTAACAAACTTGGTCTCCGCTTGCGCAGCAAGATGAAGTTGTCCACGAACCGTCTTCACTTGATCAACAGTGACAGCGGGGGCTGCATTACCCCATGAAGAGCGAATGAACGTAATGATTCCGGCTAATTCTGCATCTGCTAGCGATCCATACTCAGGCATCCCTACAACGCGATGATTCGTTTTAGTCTCAGCAGATTTCCAGCCACTCAACACTACATGAATCACAGAGGTTGGATCCTCAGAGAGGATTGATTTATTACCAGCCAAAGGTGGAAAGACTTTAGGTACACCCTTGCCATCGCTCATATGGCAAGTAGAGCAAAACTGTACATAAGAAAGGCCGCTGGCAGTCTTGTACAGCTGAGTCTTTTCAACAGCCACTACCGGTTGACTTTGTTTTTCACCTTCACCGCTAAGAGACTTGAGGTATACCGCGATCGCCGTTAAATCATCATCTGTAAAATTCTGTGTGCTTAGACCGATCACTTCCGTCATCGTTCCATAGGCAGTGGCATGTTGATTTCTTCCGGTTTTTAGGAAGCTGGCAATTTCTGGGACAGTCCATAGATTGCGGAGATTGACTGCGTGCCAACTATCCACCGTTGATCCAGAGAGAAAATATTTTCCACTCGATCCCTCTTGGCTCATTGCCTTCTCTTGAAATAAGATGCCTCGCGGGGTATGGCAAGAACCGCAATGCCCCATGCCTTGCACTATGTACGCACCTCGATTCCACTGCGAAGTCTGAGAGGCATCTGCGCTAAATGGCTTACTACCGCCAAACAAGATATTCCAGAAACTCAAGCCCCAACGCATGTTGTAAGGCCATTTCATCTGACTTTCTATATTGGCTTTGTTCACTGGTGCAACGCCCAGCATTAAATATTGGTAGAGCGCCCTCATATCATCAGGTGACATTTTTGAATACGAAGGGTAAGGCATGGCCGGGTAAAGGTTGTGGCCATCTGCCGCAACTCCCTTGCGCATTACCCTGTCGAACTGTTCAAAACTATATTCGCCAATTCCTGTCTTTTGATCTGGCGTGATATTGGTTGAATACAGTGCCCCAAAAGGTGTTTTTAGCTCCAGCCCACCAGCCATCGGCTTTCCACCTTTGTCGGTATGACAGGCTACGCAGTCACCCAAGTGTGCGAGGTACTGACCACGCTTAACCGAGTCACTGAAGTTATTTGGGCTTTCTGCAGCTATAGCGCTATAACCACAAACAATAGCGACAGTAAATGTGATTACTTTAAATAGCTGATTCATATAGATCCAATTGGGAAGCTGAGATGTAGAAAATAGGCGCAATAACCAAAGCCTCAACTGTCTAGTATGGTAGAAACCCGAATAAGCACCATGACATAGATCAAAAATGTATTGCAATCCAGGGGCTTCACCACAAAATTGGCAATTTAGGGCGGGGAAACTGATGCACAATTCCACTATCTCAATCAATACCCCTTTATCAATAGAGTCCATATGAAAAATAGTCGTCGCCAATTTATGATTTTGTCCGCTGCTGGTGCTTGCACTTTAGCTTTGAACGGTAAAGTTCAAGCTCAAGCGATGGTTGCTGAAACTGATCCACAAGCTGCTGCTTTAGGTTACAAAGCAGATGCTTCTAAAGTAGATAAAGCAAAGTTTGCCAAGTACGCCCCTCCACAAGCTTGTAGTAACTGCGCCTTGTATCAAGGTGCTGCTGGTGCAGCTGCTGGTGGTTGCTCTTTGTTTGCAGGCAAACAAGTTGCTGGTAAGGGCTGGTGCTCTGCCTACGCTAAGAAGGCTTAATGCTGATTTAGCAAAACTGTAAAAAGTCACTTCTGGGTGACTTTTTCTTTAAGCAAACCCCAAAATCAATATAGAGTAGGCAGGCACAGTCGACATGCAAGTTAACCTTTTTGATAGATTAAGCAAACTCATATTGTGCATGTGCATGATTTGCTCAATTGGTGCTTTCGCTGCAGATGGTGAGTCCATCATGCTTCATGGAGGCGAAAATCCTGCAGCAATGCCCTGTATTAGCTGTCATGCCCCCGATGGCAAAGGAATGCCCTCCGCTGGATTTCCTAGGCTATCAGGCTTACCTGCGGCATACATTGAAAAACAGCTTCATGACTTTAGATTAGGTAGTCGTCAAAATCCTGTCATGCAGCCCATTGCAAAAGCACTGACTGATTCAGAAATTATTGCAGTTGCAAACGCTTACGCTAAGCGCCCCAAGATCAATGTTCTCAAGGCGCCAACTACACCCCCCATTCCAGGTAGTGGAGGCTGGATAGCCCAACGCGGAGAGTGGAGTAAAAATATTCCAGAATGCACGCTCTGTCACGGCCCAGATGGTGTTGGCGTTGGAAATGCATTTCCTCCCCTTGCAGGACAATCCCCTTTATATCTTGAGTCTCAACTGCTAGCCTGGAAAGGTGAAGTTGCTTCTGCTAAAAATAAAAAGGCCTCTCCACCTACGCGCCATAATGATCCCAATGGGTTAATGCAGCATATTGCTGCCAGCCTTAGCGACACTCAAATAAAAGCTGTTTCCGAATACTTTGGAACCCTGGGTGACTCGACTGAAGCTTTTGATGAGTCCCAGCATCGTTTGCGCTAAAGCGCCGCCCTCAGATACTCAAGAAATAGGCTTATGAAAACACTCTTTAGAAATTTTTTGATCGTTAGCGTCCTGTTAGGATCTAGCAGCATTTTTGCCCTAGACAAATCTAAGCTAGAGGATCAATCGCAAATTCCCTCTACCCATAGCAAAACAAATAAAGTTGTCTATTTCATCCCTCCAGCAGATGCTGACTTACAAAATAATGCTTTTGGAGAGTTAGTGCGGCGCGGGGAAGCAATCTTTGTAAATACAAAAGCCTTAGCCCCTCAGTATGTTGGGAATCAAATGAATTGCGTTAACTGTCACTTAGATAGAGGCAGGCTTGCGAATTCTTCACCCATGTGGGCGGCCTATCCAATGTATCCAGCCTATCGCAAAAAAAATAATAAGGTGAACACCTACGCTGAACGCCTTCAAGGCTGCTTCAGCTTCAGCATGAATGGCACACCGCCACCCGCAGACGGTGAAGTGATTCTTGCCTTGACTGCTTATTCTTACTGGCTTTCCACTGGTGCGCCAATAGGCAAAGCCCTTCCAGGACGTGGGTTTGATGAACCATCACCGCCTAAAGGGGGCTTTGATATTAATCGCGGTAAAGTCGTTTACGAAAAGCAGTGTCAGATTTGCCATGGCTCGAATGGAGAGGGTCAAAAAGTTGGCTCAAATTATGTATTTCCACCGCTATGGGGAAAAGATTCCTATAACTGGGGTGCTGGTATGCACCGCATCAATACCGCAGCAGGCTTTATTCAACACAACATGCCCCTGGGACGCGGTGAGACCTTAAGCGATCTCGAGTCCTGGGATGTTGCCGCATTTGTGAATATGCACGAACGACCACAAGATCCTAGATTAATTGATGGGGATATAGAAAAAACTCGCAAACGTTTCCATCAAGACGATGGTGTGAATCTTTATGGAAGTACTATTGATGGTGTTCTGATAGGTCAGGGAGCTAAGTAAAAGCTGAGACTTTAATTACAGGGAAATAATTTACATTTTCCCAGCAAAGAAATAATAGCGATCAAGATAATGACATTCTCAGTGCCCCATAGCTTTAGAGAATTCGTCCCACCTAGGCACACCTATACATTATTCAACGACTCTTGCTGTCCGACTTGAGACACCTGAGTCAATTTCACCAAGCGGGCACCTATCGACCTTGATTTCAACCCGTCGATGCAACAGATTGGGCAAAACGTTCTGCCGGTGTTTGATAGTTTAGTGTTTTTCTAGGTCGTTCATTGAGTTGTCTTGCCACTGCATTGAGCTTGGCTTGAGAGT
>NZ_JACVOP010000007.1 GCF_018882365.1 Polynucleobacter sp. 71A-WALBACH
AAAAAATCACAAATTACCAAAACAGAATTGTTGACTCAGCCAGAAGCGTTTGATTGAAGGCCAAAACCCGTGTACACGCTTTAAATCTAAATCAATGGAAGTATTTTGGGTTTTTACACAGCCTCGGCCAATAAGAGACGCTCAGGTAAATATATTTTTTGTTTTTTGGTGTCTCAAATCCTTGAGAACCAATAATGCTCCGAAACGATTGTAAATAATGGTTCTATATTCTAGAATTTAAGAAAATCTAATACCAGTCTAGGTAGGTACACAATGCTCGCTAAGCTAGATGTTCTTTCGCAGATAGTTGAGGGAATGGACAATCCCGCTTTTTTTCATGACTCCCAATTTAGAATAATTTTTGTTAATTCTGCTTATTGTCAACATGCGGGGGTTGAAGAAGGTGAAGCCTTGGGCAAGCATTATTGGGAAGTATTCCCTAAAGGGAGTGGGCCACTTCCAAACTGCAATCTGACAACACACCTCCATGACGGTAAAAATAGCTTGGATCAATTTAGCATTGGAGATAAAGAATTTTTATCTAATGGCTTTAGCGCAATCGATCCAGATAGTAATACCCCCATCTTTTTTCATGTGTTCACCGATATAACTAAATCTATAAATGCAGTGAGAGCTTTGGGGGCAATTGAAAATCAATTCAAGGTACTTTTTCAGTTGTCTCCTGATGCCATCATGCTGCTTGATGAAAAATCCTTTCTTGACTGCAATCCTGCGACCCTAGCAATGTTTGGTTGTCCATTGAGTAGCGATTTTTTAGGTAAGCATCCATCACAATTTTCTCCAGATGTGCAGCCTAATGGGATTAGCTCTGCAATCTTGGCAAATCAGCGAATTAATGAGGCCTTGAGCAATGGAAGTTGTTTATTTGAGTGGACGCATTGCAAACTTGATGGTACTGAATTTCCTGCGGAAGTTTTGTTAGTTTCATTTACTCGAGATGGTAAACGGATCCTACAAGCAACAGTACGAGATATTGCCAATCGAAAAGAGGCTGAAAGAAAGTTAGCGCAAGAGTCTGAGAAACTGCAAAAGGCTTTTACTGACACCATTCAAGCATTGATCAAGTCGATGGAACTGCGTGATCCTTACACTGCTGGACATCAAGAGCGGGTTGCTCGTATTGCTTGTTCGATTGCAAAAGAATTGGGGTGGGATGAGCATCAGATTGATGGCCTTAGGATGGCGGGATTAGTTCATGATATTGGTAAGATTGCAGTACCTGCAGAAATCCTCACCAAGCCCTCTGCTTTATCTGAGTTCGAAGAAAAAATTGTGAGGGAACATTCTGAGCATGGGTATGAACTTCTTAAAGACATTGAATTTCCTCATCCTGTAGCCAGGATCGTTCGTCAACATCACGAGCGTTTAGATGGTTCAGGTTACCCTTTTGGATTACGGGGTGATCAAATCTTGCCTGAGGCAAAACTACTGGGAATTGCCGATTCAATTGAGGCTATGGCAAGTCATCGCCCTTACAGGGCCGCCCGTGGTTTATCTTTTGCGATAGAGCAAATAAAGTCTGAAGCGGATAAACAGTTTGACGGCCAAATGGTTGCTGTTGCCGTAAAGCTCTTTGAGGGTAAAGCAGATTTAGAGGAAGCGCTCCAAAGTTTGGAGGTTTAATTAGTTAACTTGACGGATCGCATTAGGTTAAGAAGCGACCGATAACAGGAGTTGATTTCAAAGTCTTAAATCAGCTGTTGGTAGCCGCCCAAATCGTTCAATTGTTAATCCACTATTTTTTTTGACATACTTCTTGCAGATTTTGCTGAGGCGGCTGCCAAGTTGGACATTTTGACTGCTTCGGCAGCTGCTTGAGTGGCAATTCGGGTTGCCTCAGCAGCTCTGGAAGAGGCTTGAAGCGAGGCTTCTTCTGCTTGATGGGCAACGGCTTCAGCAGCCGCGGAGGCTGCCGCTGATGCGGAGGCTGCAGCCTCAATGGCTGCTTCTGCTGCGAAAGCTGCTGACTCTGCAGCAGATTCAGCTATGGGAATAATATCCTCAAGGGCGGCTGCTTTTGCAACGGCAGCTGAGCTTTTTGCTGCATCTGCAGCATGTTGGGCAGCCAAGGATGCCCGCTTTGCAGCTTCTGATGATTGGATTGTGAGATAGCCAAGGGAGTGCAGCGCTTCCGTATAGCGCTTATTAACAATGATGTAACCCTCTCGCAAATTGCTGACCTCTGTTTCAAGGGAGACTAGTTTTTTGTAGATTTCTTCGTTATTAATGACCATCTTGATCCAATAAATTTATTTCAGGCTCGACTGTTATATATTATGATAATTCTAATAAGCATTAATTCAAGCAATAAATAATGTTACCTGTAATCAGTGGATCTGACTACCTCATTGCGCTTTTAATGCCTTAACTTTAAACCTTGGACTTATTATGACTAAAGAAGATCTTGAGGCAAAAATTCAATTCTTGCTTGCCCATGTTGTTGAGCTAACTGATCAGGTCAGGGTGTTAAGTGAAGAAAAGTTAGTCGAGTCTAAAAAGGCTGCCTTGGCAACGGTGCTGGCAGAGGAGGTTGCGCAGAGTGCCATTAATGATGCAAAAACAGCTGAATCGATGGCATTAGTGGCATCGGTGGCAGTAAAGGCCTGTCATCTTCATGCGCGAACTCAAAACAATATTGAATTAATTGAGTTAACAGAGCAAGCGGATTGCGATACCCAAAAAGTCTACGATTTCACTATGAATCTTTGCAGAAATAATCATAAGAATCTAGAGAAGATCAGCTCCCTGATTATTTAGCCTGGCACTTAAGAAATTGGGGTTTGTTGCATTTAATCTGCGGCTGCTTTGGGTCTTGATTTCAACCCGTCGATGCAACACACTACAAACTGCGTAAGCGCAAGGAGTGTTGCTCATGAAACAACGACCTCGAATCTATTACACAGCCACCCAGAAGGATTTAATGTGGGAGCGCT
>NZ_JACVOP010000008.1 GCF_018882365.1 Polynucleobacter sp. 71A-WALBACH
CGAGGCTGTGTAAAAACACCCAATAATCTCCCTCTTTTTGTAAACACTACATGGGCCTCAAACGTTAATTAAGTATCACTAATTAACGGATGTTTATGAAGATGAAACGATTCATTACTGGCCAAGATCGAAGCCAAAGTACTTTATTACCTGAGCTGCTTGATGAGTACATCACCGAAGAAAACCCCGTACGCGTCATTGACTTGTTTGTCGACCAGCTTGATTTAGCCAGCTTAGGTTTTGAAGGAGTGGTTCCTGCTGATACTGGCAGACCTTCTTATCATCCTGCAGTACTTTTGAAGCTGTATGTCTATGGCTACCTTAACCGTATTGCATCGACTCGTCGCCTTGAAACTGAAGCGCTACGTAATGTTGAACTCATGTGGCTCATTACCCGCTTAGCTCCTGACTTTAAAACCATTGCGAACTTCCGCAGGGAGAATGGCAAAGCCATCCGCAAAGTCTGCGCCCAGTTTATTGAACTGTGCCGTCAGATGAATTTGTTTGCCGACTCGATGGTGGCAGTCGATGGCAGTAAGTTTAAAGCAGTGAACAGTTCCGATCAAAACTTCACCCAGGCCAAGATCAAACGTCGTATCCAAGAGGCCGAAGCGAGTATTGCGCAGTACTTAAAAGATTTAGAGGCGGCTGATCTGCGCTCTCCAGCCCAATCAACCGCACACCAAGCCAGACTTAAAGAGCGCATCGCGCTCTTTACAGAGCAGATGGCACAGCTACAAGCCATAGAAGAAAAAGTGCAAGCGGCTCCAGATAAACAGATCTCCATGAGTGATCCCGATGCGCGCTCAATGCAACACCGTGGCGGCGGTATCGTGGGTTACAACGTGCAAGCCGCTGTGGATACGAAGAATCATCTAATCGTTGCCCATGAGTTAACTAATGTCGGGCATGATCGAAGCGCCTTAGCCAAGATCGCTGGTCAAGCTAAAGCGGCATTACAAGCAACCGAGCTGACGGTAGTAGCGGACAAGGGTTATTACAGCGGGCAAGAGATTAAAGATTGCATGGAATCAGGCGTTACTCCCATCATGCCTAAATGCAACACTTCAAATAATCGGGCTAATGGCCTATTTAATAAGAATGCCTTTATCTACCATCCCGATAAAAATGAATACGAGTGCCCTGCAGGAGAGGCATTAATAGAGCGCTTTAAAACGGTAGAACATGGCAAGAATTTGATTGCTTACTGGAGCTCGAGCTGCAAAACCTGCACCCTAAAGCCCCAGTGCACTACCGGAACAAACAGAAGGGTCAAGCGCTGGGAACATGAAGCCGTGCTCGATCAAATGCAGGGCAACCTAGAGGCCATGCCCGATGCCATGAAGATCCGAAGATGCACCATTGAGCATACCTTTGGAACCTTAAAGAGTTGGATGGGGGCTACGCACTTCCTCACCAAAACCAAAGAGCATGTGAGTACAGAAATGAGTCTGCATATCCTGGCTTACAACCTCAAACGGGTCATGAAGATCATGGGCGGTAGCAATCTGATGAAGGCGATGGCGACATAAGGCGAAAGCCTTACTTAAGAAGTAATAAATAGACCTCATTAACGCCTCTACGAGGCGTTACTAAAAAATCACAAATTACCAAAACAGAATTGTTGACTCAGCCAGAAGCGTTTGATTGAAGGCCAAAACCCGTGTACACGCTTTAAATCTAAATCAATGGAAGTATTTTGGGTTTTTACACAGCCTCGG